>OMYO01000025.1 GCA_900315285.1 uncultured Eubacteriales bacterium
GGAACTATTCGAGGAATTTTTAAACCAAATATATCAATCCGACCCAAAGATGAAACTTAATTCGTATCAGTGTTCAAGTTGAACTTGCAATTTACCATTATATTCTATTTCCCTAAAAAAATAAACACCGCCGGCTCCCTGCCGTACTGTGTTACAATTTGAGTATATTATCTCCACCGTGGAAAGGAGAACCCATGTTCCATCTCATCACTGGCCGTTCCGGCTCCGGAAAAACTGAATATCTCCGCAAAGTTCTGGCCGAAAAGGCCGAGGCAGGCAATGACCGGCTTATTCTTCTGGTGCCGGAGCAGTTTTCGTTCGACTCAGAGCGAGGAATGCTGGAGAAGCTCGGCAATAAAAAGGCCCAGCAAATCCAGGTCTTAAGCTTTTCGAGACTCACGGATTTCGTGCTAAAAGGGCTAAATCGCCCTGTTCCCCGGGACCCGGGGGATGGGACGAGAATTCTGTTCATGCTGCGGGCTTTGGAAGCGGTACAGGATGACCTCGTCTACTACGGGAAACACATCCGCAGTGTCCCGCTCGCCAAACAGCTAATCCAGACGGAGAAAGAGGTGGCACAGGCCAGCGTTCTTCCGGAGCAGTTGCGTGCTCTGTCAGCCGATGCCACTCGGAGCTCTTTACAGAATAAGCTTCTGGACCTCTCTCTGATTTTCGGCACCTATGATGCCATGCTCTCTAAGAAATATCCGGAAGCCGACCGCTCACCGGAAGTCCTTTGCCGCGAGCTTGACGAAACGCAGTTCCTACAGGGATACACCGTTGCCATTGACGGCTTCAAGGGCTTCACGAAGCAGGAATTGGGAATTGTCCGTAGACTGTTCCGGCAGTGTGACGATGTGTATATCGCCCTGTGCACCCCGGGCCCAGCCGCTGATGACTTGTCTCTCATTTTCCAGTCGGTCAACGACACCGCCCGGCAGCTTCGGCGAATTGCCAAAGAGGAAAATGTCCGAATCTTTCTCCCCAAGCCGGAGGAGACTGGAATCCAAAATGGGCTGCGGTTTGAAAATGACGCTCTCATCCATTTGGAGAAAGGGTTCTACTCCCCTGTTCCTGAGAGTTTTGGGAAAGAAATATCCTGCGTTACAGTCTGTGAAACGCAGGACCGCTACGATGAGTGCAATTATATTGCTGCAACCATCCGGAAGCTCATTCGCGAAGAGAACTACCGCTGTAAAGATATTGCCGTCATTGTCCGTAATGAAGAGGACTACCGGAAAGACCTCACTGCTGCTCTTCGCCAATATGACATTCCGGTGTTTGAGGACACGAGGCAGCCGGTGGATCACCAGCCGCTCATGGTTCTCTGCCGAACTGTACTTGGGCTTGCCCAGTCCTTCACAACCGACCGATTTCTCATGTACTTAAAGACGGGCCTCTCCCCTCTGGATGACTATGAGTGTGCCGTGCTGGAGAACTATATCCTCATGTGGGAAATCAAGGGAAAAGAGCTGCGGGAACCGTTCCAGAAAAATCCGGATGGTCTGGGAATAGCCTGGACTGATGATTCCAGGGAAGAGCTCCGCCACTTGGAAGAGTTCCGGAAGCGGGCAGTAGATTCCCTTCTTACGTTCCGGAATCGAACCAAACGTGGAACATTCCAGGAGTTCGGGAAAGCACTCTATGACTTTCTTGAGGCAACTGACGTACCAAGCCGTCTGCTCCCTCTGGCACAGGTTTATGCCGACGATGGTAGAACAGCCCTTGCTCGGGAACAAAATGCGGTCTGGGAGCTTCTCATGCACATTCTCGACGAAATGGCAGCCGTTTACGGCACGGAGGTCCGGGACATTGCGTCCTTCTCGGAATTGTTCCAGGCAATTTTATCCACAGAGACCTTAGGAACCATCCCCCAGAACCTGGATGAAATCTCCGTGGGCTCTGCCGACCGAATTCGTCTTGCCTCTCCCCGTGCGGTCTTTGTGGCCGGTTGCGAAGATGGTGTCTTTCCTGCATCCGGACAGACAGGTGGCATTTTCACGCCATCGGATCGGGCCGAGCTGGAGAAGCATGAAATCCGCCTGAGCCCTCCCGAAGATATTGCCGCCATAGAGGAGCGATTCACCGCTTATTCCTCCGTCACTTCCCCTTCCGAAAAACTATATGTAACCTGGCACCGCATGGGAACATCCGGTGAGGGCATGTGCGCCTCTTCCATTGTCAGCAGTGTTTTGAGCCTATTTGAGATGCCAAAAGAGGATGAAAATGATCCCCCCAAATACTTTTGTACTGTTCTGGACTCGGATACTCTCCCGCCTGACTACTACTGCGAGACCGCCCGCTCCTCGTTCCAGACCTATGCTAGTCTGATTGGAGACAGTGCGGACCCGGAAAAACAAGATGCGAATGCTATTCGACTGGTTCTTGAAGAGTGGGACAGTATTAAAAGTCGGCTTGAGACGCTGGACCGCTGTGCAAAGCGAAAGGAATTCCATGATAATCCAGAAGAAGCTCAAAACAACTCCCAAGATAATCCAGAAGAAGCCAATAATTACTTCCATATTAATTCAAAGATAGCCAAAAAACTGTTTGGGGAACATATGGGTATATCTGCTTCGCGGGTCGATAAATATTACAAGTGCCCCTTCCAGTATTTCTGCAAATTCGGGATCAAGGCACAGCCCAGAAAAACAGCGAAACTTGACCCGGCAAGCTCTGGCACTGTCATCCATTATGTATTGGAAAACCTGCTGCGAGAATACCGCGGAGACAAAATTCATGACCTCATTGCGCTTTCTCCGGAGGATCGCCACAAAAAGGTGGACCGTTACCTTGACCTCTATCTTGACACCCAAATGGATGGAACGGAGGGCAAGAGCGCCCGTTTTCTCTATCTGTACCGCAAACTTCGCATTACTCTCTATGATGTGGCCGACCGACTTTGCGAAGAATTTGCTCAGAGCCGCTTTGTACCCAGTGCGTTTGAACTTAAAGTGGGCGGAGATGAGGCAGATATTCCTGCTTACCGGCTGGATTTGGAAGATGGCGGAAGCGTTGCTGTTTATGGGTCGGTGGACCGGGTGGACACAGTAGATATTGATGGAAAACAATATTTCCGAATCATCGACTACAAGTCTGGAGATAAAAATTTTATCTTCTCCGATACGTGGTATGGACTCAATTTACAGATGCTCATCTACTTGTACGCCATTGCAGACGGAGAGGAAAACCAATTCGGTAAACCCGCCGGGATCCTCTATTATCCTGCGAAACGTAAAAATCCAACATATAATGCAAATACCGGGGAAATTTCCATTCCGGACAATCGTGAAAACGGGCTGTTACTAGATGACCCGGAAGTTCTGGAATCTATGGTAAATAACTACGATGAAAACACACGGTTTGTTAAGATATTGAGAGCCCCGTATGGTCAATCTGATAAGAACACAGCAAGCGCTGAGGACTTTTCCTATATAAAGAGAAAAATAGACAACCTTTTAAAAGAGATGGGTCAGGAACTCCACAAGGGAAAAATTGATGCCTACCCTGTTTACCGAAATAGTGACTATAACAAAGTCTGTGAGTACTGTGAATACAGACCAGTCTGCGGACATGAGCAAGATGATCCAACGAAGGATATTCCAAAACTCAATTTTGAGAACACTATGAAGAAATTCAAACCTGAAAAGAAAAATAAGGAGGATTCATAACCATGCCCGAATGGACTGAAGATCAAACCCATGCCATTGAGGCACGAGGAGGATCCATTATTGTCGGAGCTGCTGCAGGCTCTGGAAAAACAGCCGTTCTCGTAGAACGGGTCATCCGATTGCTGACAGATGAAAAAGACCCCGTCAATGCTGATGAACTGCTTATAGTTACATTCACTAAGGCGGCTACCAGTGAAATGCGCACACGAATTGCCGAAGCACTGGAGAAACGCCTGAAAGAGGACCCGGAGAGCAAGAATCTACAGAGACAAAAAATTCTTCTGCCGTCTGCAAAAATCTGCACCATCGATTCATTCTGTAGCGGATTAGTCCGGGAAAATTTTGATAAGCTGGATCTTCCCATAGATTATCGCATGTGTTCCAGTAGAAACGATTCTATTTCGGGAGAACATGTTTCTATCACTCCGGATTTTCGAATTCTTGATGAGGCAGAGGAAAAAATCCTTAAAAGCCAAGCTGTCGATTCTGTAGTGAGTGAGTTCTATGAAGATCCCTCGGACATCGTTTTTCAAAATCTCAGTGACTTATTGTCCTCAGGAAGAGACGATAGCGACTTGAATAAGTATATTCTGCAGCTTTATAACTATTCACTGGCGTTCCCTTCTCCTGGTAGATGGCTTAACCAGTCACTAGATGCCTATCGGGCAGAGAATATTAAAGACTCCGACATGGTTAAGAAAGCACAGTCACAGGCTCTGGATCTGATAAAGTATCTGAAAAATAAAGAGGCACAGCTTATCCATGCTTTTGAAGACATGGGCATGACCAGCGAAAAAATTTGGAATCAGACGCAAGAGGAATATAACAATCTTCAGAAAATTGAGGATGCATTAAAGGAGTATGACTTCAAAGAAGCAGTATCTCTTGGCTCAGCAGCGCAGTACGATACCAGGGCAAGACTTATAGGGGATGCCAAAAAAGAAAATAATTTTGTCAACCTCGACAACTATGGCAAGGATATCCGTAAGCTGATCAAAACAGGTACCACAAATAAACTACCTGCAATGCTACCAGTGGGAATTGACGAGACCATCGAGGACGCTTCCCATATTCTCCCCCTTGCAGGAAAGCTGGTGGAGGCTGTCCACAAGACTGACATTGCCTATTCCCAACTCAAGCAGGAGCAAAACTCCCTCGACTTTACAGACCTTGAGCATCTCACCCTTCGACTTCTCGTGGAAGATCCTGGTGCAGAAAATCCTGTACCCACTCCATTTGCGGAGGAAGTTGGAAAACAGTATCGGGAGATTCTCATTGATGAGTGTCAGGATACCAACCGGCTCCAGGACATGATTTTCCGCTCCATCGCCCACAGAGACGAGAGCAGAACAATGGATCCGGAAGATAACCTCTTTATGGTTGGCGACGTGAAGCAGTCTATCTATCGATTCCGCCAGGCAAGTCCGGAGCTTTTTCTGGAGCGACAAAAACGCTACAGCGAATATGAAGAGGAATTCCCTGCCAGCATTACCCTCAAAGAGAATTTCCGCAGCCGGGAAGGTGTCCTTGACGCGGTAAACTTCGTCTTTCGTCAGCTCATGTCCGAAGAAATTGGCGATGTAGATTATGGCGAAGATGATGAGCTCAATTTTGGAAATAAAGATTTTGAGCCGCGGGACGAAGCTGACACGGAATTCCACCTTATTGATACGGGAAATAATTCAGCAGGAAATGAGATTGAGGCGGAATATGTAGCACGCTATATTCTCAAGGAGAAAAAAGACAAAGGACTGAAATGGAACGACTTTGCCATTCTTTTGGCATCGCCGAAAAGTCATGCAGCGGAATACCGCAAGGCTCTGCTGAAATATGGAATTCCTGTCTATTCGGATAACGGCGGCAGTTTCCTGAAAACAGCGGATGTGCAGGTGGTTCTCTCCATTCTGAGAATCATTGACAACCCGCTCCAGGACATCCCCCTTCTCTCCGTTCTTCTCTCGCCCATCTCTGGCTTCACTCCAAATGAGGTGGCCACCATCCGGAATGACCACAATAAGGAGCCAATCTATCTCAATCTGAAAAAAGCTGCAAAAGACGGAAATGACAAGTGCGAAGAATTTCTTCAAATTCTGCAGCATTACCGTGCCCTCGCCGTATCCCTGCCCGCAGGGGATCTTCTGCGGGAAATCTATGAGGATACCGCTTATCCGTCGGCAGTTCATGCCATGCCCAATGGGGTACAGCGTGCAGCTAATCTGCATCTGCTGCTGGAGAATGCCGATAAATATGACAGCTTCAGTTCCAACGGACTGTCTGGCTTTATCCGCTATGTGGACAAAATGGAAGAGAATAATCATGACATGTCACCAGCTTCCCCGCTCTCACCCAATGCCGATGTGGTTCATATCATGAGTATCCACAAGAGTAAGGGGCTTCAGTTTAAAGTCTGCATTCTGGCTGCTACTGCCAATAAATTCAATGACTCCGACCAGAGAGATAATATCATTCTTCACCCGGAACTGGGAATTGGACTGAAATATCGCGACCTTGAGACCGGGGCAATACACCCAACTCTGTATCACACTGTACTGAAGAATGAAAACCTGCGTCGTTCCCGCTCTGAATCGCTCCGTGTCCTCTATGTCGCAATGACACGGGCAAAAGAGAAATTGGTAATGACTGCTGCCATAAAAGGTCTGGGAAACAACGTCGTCCGCTGTGGAGAAAAATTATCGCAAGGGGAAAAATGTGATGCATATCCTCTCTATTCCTCCCTTTATTTCTCCGACTGGCTCATCATGGCACTGCTCCGATATCCTGGTGACAATCCTCTGAGGGATCTCTATTGTAAAAAGCGCAGAATTTCTTATTCTGCTTCCGTTGAAATTCCTGATATCAAGATTGATACGAAACCGAAAGACATCAAAATCGTCATCGCAGATGCCGAAGATTTTATTAATACGGACTCCAAGGACTCCGGGGAAAATAATCAAGGAGCACAACAAAAGGATAATTCCAATCCAACAGATGTCGAACTAGAAACTGCCAAACAGATCAACGCCCGCATCTCCTACACCTACCTCTACCAGCCCCTCACACAAACCCCCTCCAAACGCACCGCCTCCAAGTCCGGCGAGAAGGAATTCTCTGCTCTGAACTTTGCATCGGCAAAGCCGGAATTCCTCTCCAAGGGAGGTCTCACATCTGCCGAGAGGGGCACTGCGCTGCACAAGTTCATGCAGTATATGGATTTCGCCGCCGGAGAACAGGACGTGGAGAACGAGCTGGAACGGGTCGCAGAGAAGGGTCTCCTGTCCGCAGAAGAAAAAGATGTCATCCAGTTGGATAAAGTCAAAGCGTTCTTCGCCTCCCCGCTCTATCAGCGGATGAAGAAGAGCCCACAGGTCATGAGGGAAAAGCAGTTTGCCGTTCTGCTCCCCGCCAACACTTTTGACGACTCCCTTCCAGAACAGTCCGACATTGAACCCGTCCTTGTCCAGGGTGTCGTCGACTGTGCCTTCGAAGAAGACGGCAAGCTCGTCATACTCGACTACAAGACTGACCATGTCAAAGAGGCGCAGGAGCTTGTGGATCTCTATTCGGATCAGCTCCATATCTACGCTAATGCCATGAGGGAAATCACCGGCATGCAGGTTTCCGAGCTGGTGCTCTACTCGTTTTCTCTGGGAAGAGAAGTGCAAATTCCCCTCACGTCAGCGGAATAGAACCAATGCTGAATCGCCCAAAAACATAACAAAAAAGACTCCAGGCAGATGCTTGGAGTCTTTTTTTCTCGAACTGCTGGCCAAAGGTATTGGCGCTTACCCCTGACGGACAACCCGAGCTGGTGATCGTTAGGTATCAGATTTCTCTGACAACTATGATGGTACACCCGGTTGATTGTTCGCAAAAGGGGCACATTCTGGTTTGTGACGAAAAATTCGTCGCTTTTTTCAAACTGTCCAATTCGGAGAGTCTCAGACGCTCTCCCGGTCCTCAAATTTCTCCAGACTGGATTTGATGGAACCCTGGGCAATTGTGATGATGTTAGATACCATTTTTTCCCGGGTATCCGGCATGCCGCTGCTGATCCACTGCTCCAGCAGACCGGAGAACGCAAAGGTATAGTAGTCGGCAATGAACTTGCGGTCCTCTTCGCTGACAAACCGGGAACTCTCCACGCCATTGATGGCGTCGAGGATGAGGCCAGAGAGGACCTTGTGTAGGTATTCGTCTATTTTCTCCCGCTCCACGGAGTGGAAAGCTGAGAGAATAAACGAGCGGTCTTCATAGAGTACATCCATGAAATTCTTGAGGCCCACGGTCCAGTTGTCCAGGGAACGGTTGCCCTCGACAGCTGCCTTGCAGTCCTCGTCACAGATCCACTCAATGAGGTCGTAGATGTCCCGGAAGTGATAATAAAATGTCATCCGGTTGATTCCACAGTCGTTGGTGATGTCGCTGATCGTGATCTTGTTCAGAGACTTTCTCTGGAGCAGATTCTTAAACGAAGCGGCAATGGCTTTTTCTGTCCGCTGTGACATAGTTAAGATCTCCTTCTCCTAAAAAAAGCCCGACCGCCTTTTTCCTGAAAACGGTCGGGTATGGCTTGTTTTATTTTAACACACAGTTCGCTTAAATTCTATACAACTGCAGCGAAAAGATAAACCATTTTCGGAGTAATTATGTGTTCGGCTGCTCCGCTTTTGTGTCGCAGTAGATGCAGCGGTATACACAGTTCTCCCGGTCGGTCAGTTTAAAGACCTGGGGAAGCTCCTGCTCCACAGAGGTAATGCAGCGCGGGTTCTTGCAGCGGATGACGCCGGTGATGGTCTCTGGCAGCTCCGGATGGAACTTCTTGACCCGGACGCCGTTCTCAATGACGTCGATGGTGATTTTGGGGTCAATGTAACCGAGGATATCATAGTTGATGACGATGAGATCATTGATCTTGATGATGTCCTTCTTCCCATACTTCTTGCTGGTGGCGTTCTTAATGAGGGCCACCTCGCAGTCAAGGTCCTTCAGATGGAGGTAGTTGTAGAGCTCCATGCCGCGGCCTGCGGGAATATGGTCAATGACAAGTCCGTTGACAATAGTACCGATAATCAATTATTCCACCCCCAGAAGTCGAAGAATGAGTGCCATGCGGATGTATTTTCCGTTGCGGACCTGACGGAAGTAGCATGCCCGAGGGTCCTTGTCGATCTCATAGGAGATCTCGTTGACACGGGGCAGCGGATGGAGAATGGAGAGGTCGTACTTGGCGCTCTTCAGCTTCTCTGCCGTCAGGATATAGGTGTCCTTCAAACGGATGTAGTCGGCCTCGTTGAAGAAACGCTCTTGCTGAACACGGGTCATGTAGAGGACGTCGAGGTTCGGCATAGCGTTCTCCAGAGAACGGGTCTCCTCATATTCAATTCCGTAGTGGTCGAGAATTTCGGTGCGGACATTCTCGGGAATTTTCAGCTCATCCGGGCTGATGAGGACAAACTTCACATTCTCATACCGGGACATGGCGGAGATAAGGGAGTGGACCGTGCGGCCAAACTTCAGGTCTCCGCAGCAGCCGATGACCATGTTGTTGAGTCTCCCCTTTTCCCGGGAGATGGTCAGCAGGTCTGTGAGCGTCTGGGTCGGGTGATTGTGTCCGCCGTCGCCGGCGTTGATGACCGGAATGTCCACGTTCTGGGCGGCCACCAGCGGTGCACCCTCCTTCGGGTGCCGCATGGCGATGATGTCGGCAAAGCACTCAATGACTCTTGCGGTGTCTGCCACAGTCTCGCCCTTGGAGACCGAGGAGCTCTTGGCGTCGGCGAAACCGATGACATTGCCGCCGAGCTCATACATGGCGGACTCAAAACTCAGACGGGTCCGCGTGGAGGGCTCGTAGAACAGCGTAGCGAGCTTTTTGCCGTCACACTTGTGGGCGTAGTGATCCGGATGGGCAATGATATCCGATGCGAGGAAGATCAGGTCGTCGATATCGGTGCTCGTGAGGTCCCGGATGTCGATCAGATCTTTTTTCATTATTCGCCCTCCTGGATCCAGCTCTCGTCGGACGGGTTGTCCCGGAATTTGCGGATTTTTCCTGCATCTGCGGGGGCGATGTAGTTCTCCTCCACAGCAGCCTCTATGAGTTCATCCAGGTTCGTAAGGCTCACATTTTTCACGCCTGCCGCGCCAAGGCGGTCTGCGCTCTTCTGCATGCCGTAGGTGAAGATACTGACAATGCCGAGAACCTCTGCACCTGCTTCTTTGAGGGCGTCTACAACGTCCAGAACACTTCCGCCGGTGGAGATGAGGTCTTCAATGACAACGACCTTCTGACCCTTCTCGAGCTTGCCCTCAATGCGGTTCTTTCTGCCGTGGTCCTTGCTGCTGCCGCGGACGTAGCCCATAGGCTTGCCGAGGATCTGCGCAGCGATGGCGGCATGGGCAATGCCAGCCGTGGAAGTTCCCTCAAGGATTTCCGCCTCCGGATAATACTCCTTCACCGTCTCCGCAATGGCGTTCTCCACGTCAGTGCGGACCTCTGGGCTGGAGAGCACAAGGCGGTTGTCGCAGTAGATGGGGCTCTTGATACCGCTGGCCCAGGTGAACGGGTCATCGGGGCGCAGGAATACGGCCTGGATCTTCAGAAGATCTTTTGCAATATTTTTCATTGTCAGGTACCTCCGAAATATATATCAATGATTAGTCTACAAACTCTTTTACGCAGCGTTTCCAGGCGGCAACCGGATCCTCTGCCTGGGTGATAGGACGGCCGACCACAATATAGTCAGAGTTGGCCTTGGCCTTCTCCGGGGTCATGATGCGGACCTGGTCCCCTATGTCCCCGTCCGCAAAGCGGATGCCCGGAGTCACGGTCATGAACTCTCTGCCACAGCGGCCATGGACGACCTCTGCCTCCAGCGGGGAGCAGACGACACCGTCGAGCCCTGCCTTTTTGGCATTCTCTGCATAGTGCATGACGGTCTCCGGCATAGTGGCATTGATGAGCAGTTCCTCCTGCATGCGCTCCTCCGAGGTGGAGGTGAGCTGTGTCACTGCAATGACCAGCGGACGGCTTCCATCCGGACGGGTGACGCCCTCCAGAGCGGCCTCCATCATGGCGATGGTGCCGGATGCATGGACATTGACGATATCCGCTCCAAGACCGGACAGAACCGCCATGGTCTTACGGACGGTATTTGGAATGTCGTGGAGTTTCAGGTCGAGGAAGACCTTGTGGCCTCTCTCCTTCAGTTCCCGGACCATATCCGGGCCTGCGGAGTAGTAGAGCTCCATGCCGATTTTGACAAAGGGCCGCTCCTCGCCGAACTGGTCGAGGAATTTCATGGTCTCTTCCCTGCCCGGAAAGTCACAGGCAATAATGACGTCTTTTCCCATCAGTGTGCTCCTCCAATGATCTCTTTCAAACTGTGGATTCCATATTTCTCCATTGCGGCCGGAAGGGCCTCAATGATCTTTTTACTGGCAAACGGGTCCACCAGATTGGCGGCTCCCACTTCCACGCCGGTGGCGCCGGCAAGCATCATTTCAATGACATCCTCTGCCGAGGAGACACCGCCCATGCCGATGATGGGGATGTCCACGGCCTCATAGACCTGATAGACCATGCGGACCGCCACCGGGAAGATGGCGGGGCCGGAGAAGCCGCCCATCTTGTTGTGGATGACCGGTTTCTTTGACTTCAGGTCAATGCGCATGCCGAGCATGGTGTTGATGAGGCTGATTCCGTCTGCACCGGCCTCGGCACAGGCGGCTGCAATTTCCGCAATGTCTGTGACATTGGGCGTGAGCTTCATGTAGACCGGTTTTGTGGTGACCGCTTTCACGGCCTTCGTGACCTCTGCTGCACTCTTGGCGCTGGTGCCGAAGGACATGCCACCGTTCTGGACATTGGGGCAGCTGATGTTGACCTCCAGAAGGCCAATCTGCTCCTCTTTATCCAGTTTCTCACAGGTCTTGGCATAGGACTCAACAGAGAAGCCACTGACATTGGCGACACTTTTCTTGTGGAAGACCTTTTTCAGCTTCGGCAGTTCCTCAGAGATGACCTTGTCGACTCCTGGGTTCTGCAGTCCAACGGAGTTGATTAGGCCCTCCGTGCACTCCGCAATGCGTGGCGTCGGGTTGCCGAACCGCGGGTCCAGCGTGGTGCCCTTCAGGGCAATGCTGCCGAGAATGTTGATATCATAAAGTTCTGCAAACTCATAGCCAAACCCGAACGTCCCGCTCGCGGGGATGACCGGGTTGTCCAGGACCAGCCCGGAGAGATCAACCTGCGTGTTTACCATATGATTTCCTCTCTTTCCAGTACCGGCCCATCCTTGCAGATGCGCTTGTTTCCATATTTTGTCTTGCAGGAACAGCCCATGCAGGCGCCGAAGCCGCAGCCCATGCGCTCCTCAAAGCTGAATTGTCCGCTTGTTGCTGCGGTTCCCTCAATGGCCTTGAACATGGGCATGGGACCGCAGGTGAAGAAGTAGGTGTATTCAAGGTCCTTCAGGACGTCTGTGACAAAGCCCTTCGTTCCGCTGGTGCCGTCCACCGTTGTCACGTAGACCTTGCCGCCGGAGTTCTTCAGGAGCTCCGTGAACTCATCATAATAGAAGATTTCCGAGGCGGTGTTAAAGCCGAGGATGACCGAAGGGTTCTTCCCCTCCTCCAGCAGTTTCCGACAGAGGGCATACATGGGAGGAATTCCAACGCCGCCGCCGATGAGAACGGGACATTCCCCGCTCTTCTCCGTGTCATATCCGTTGCCAAGCCCGGTCAGCACATCAAGTTCTGTGCCGACTGGCAAGTCCGCCATTACCTCTGTGCCGCGTCCCACTGTCTTATACAGCAGCGTGATGCTGCTCTCGTCCCAGTCACAGACTGAGATGGGGCGGCGCAGATAGAAGCCGTCGAGACGGATATTGACAAACTGTCCGGGGCGGGTGCACGCACTCGTGTCCCCGGTCAGCACCATTTTATAGACCTGGTCGGTGAGCGGCGTATTCTCCGCCACCGTATAGATTCCCTGATGCATAGTTGCTCCTCTCAGCGCTCAGTCGGTGAGTTCCACCGACGGATGTTTCCAGACGACATTTCCATGGCAGACCGTGAGCAGGCAGCGGCCGCTGACCGTCTCCCCGGCAAAGGGCGTAGATTTGCCCATGGAGAGGAACGTGTCCGGGTCGACCTTGTAGGTGTCGTTTAAGTCAAAGACCGTGAAGCAGTCCGGCTCCAGCGGGATTCCGAACCGCCGTCTCGGGGCAACTGCCATGAGGTCAATGAGTTTGTCGAGCGTCAGGATTCCGGTCTTCACCAGTCCGGTATAGGCGACCGGGAAAGCCGTCTCAAGCCCGGTAATGCCGAATGGGCTGCGCTCAAGTCCGCGGCTCTTCTCTTCAGCGGAATGGGGCGCATGGTCTGTGGCTATCATGTCGATGGTGCCGTCCAAAATGCCCTCCACCAGAGCCTTCCGGTCCTCCGGTGAACGCAGCGGCGGGTTCATCTTGAAACATCCGTCCTCCTGCAGCATGGTGTCATCCAAGACCAGATAGTGAGGACCTGTCTCACAGGTTATGTCCACCCCGCGCGATTTAGCCTCTCGAATGACCTGCACCGACTCCTTCGTGGAAACATGGCACACGTGGAATGCACAGCCGGTCTTCTCTGCGAGCTCAGCATCTCTCTTGATTTCGCCCCACTCACTCTCGTTGCAGATGCCGCGATGTCCGTGGGCTTTACAGTATTCTCCGTCATTGATATAACCGCCGTGGAGCAGCGAGTTGACCTCGCAGTGGGCCGCAATGATTTTATTAAGAGCAGCGGCGCGCCTCATGGCCTCTTCCATTTTGTCCCCGTCCTGGACGCCGTGTCCGTCGTCGGAAAATGCGAAGATGTGGTCCGCCAAGGCCTCCATGTCGACGACCTGCTTTCCCTCTTCCCCCACCGTGATGGAAGCATAGGGCAGCACGTCAATGCACGCGTCCCGGTCAATGATGTCCTGCTCCTCTTTAAGATGCTCCAGGGAGTCCGGCACCGGTTTCAGGTTCGGCATGGGGCAGACCCCGGTGTACCCGCCGTGGGCGCCGGCAAGACTTCCGGTCTTAATGGTCTCCTTATAAGAAAAACCCGGCTCTCTGAAATGAACGTGCACATCAAAGAAACCGGGAAAAATAGTATAGTCAGAAATAGGAGAAAAATGAGGGGCACCGGTGGAAAATCCGCTCTCAAAAAGGGTGTTTGCCTGGGCCTGAAGGTCCTGCATGGAGAATTTCATTCCGTTACCTCGCTGTCAAAATTTTTTACATTATACCGCAGTCAGAATAGGCTGTCAATTTCGGTCAGGCTGCTGCAAAACGCAATGTTTTTGGCGTAGGGCGTGCTGAGCATGCCCTCGTTTTCCATGGTCTGCAGCATGGCTTCCAAGGGCTTGTAGAACCCGTCCACGCTGTAGAAAATGCAGGGTGTCGAGAGGCGATGCAGCCCCTTCAGCGACATGATTTCCGCAATTTCTTCCAGCGTTCCCACGCCGCCGGGCAGGGCGATAAACGCGTCCCCGAGCTCTATCATACGGGTCTTGCGCTCCGCCATGGAGTCCACATACTCCAGCTGGTCCAAGTCGTCTCGGTGTCCTTCCCTGCTGTCCAGGAACCGCGGAATGACGCCGATGACCTTCCCGCCGTTTTCCTTTACCGCTCCGGCAAGAGCACCCATAAGTCCGTAGCGCCCTGCGCCATAGATCAGAATGTGACCGTTCTGCGCGATCCACTCTCCCAGTTCCACCGCGGCCTCCCGATAGACCGGGCGGTTCCCCTCGCTGGATGCACAGTATACGGTGATATTCATGGTCCTTCCCCCTGTTCTTCCTGTTTCAGTATACGACGGAGGAGCTCAAAAAAACAGGGTCGGAATGGTTCCGGCCCTGTAGAAATTCGCGGTGTTTTTTCAGCTAATATGGAAAGCGGCTTTGCCCGGGAAAACGGCTGAATCGCCCAGGAGTTCCTCAATGCGCAGAAGCTGGTTGTACTTTGCAACGCGCTCGGAACGGGACGGGGCACCGGTCTTGATCTGGCAGGTGTTGAGGGCCACAGCAAGGTCGGCGATCGTCGTATCTGCCGTCTCGCCGGAACGGTGGGACGAGATAGCGGTATAGCCGGCATTGTGTGCCATCTTGATGGCCTCCAGCGTCTCAGAGACGGAGCCGATCTGATTCAGCTTGATGAGAATGGAGTTGGCACAGCCGTTGTCAATTCCCTTCTTCAGGCGCTCGGTATTGGTGACGAAAAGATCATCGCCCACGAGCTGGACCTTGTCGCCGATGGCGGCCGTCATCTTCTTCCAGCCCTCCCAGTCCTCTTCGTCGAGACCGTCCTCAATGGAGATGATGGGATATTTTTCAATGAGGGCAGCCCAGTGGGCGATCAGCTCATCGGTGGTAAATTTCGTACCAGCCTTCGGCAGGACATACTCGCCCGGCTTGGAGCCCTTCCACTCGGAGGATGCGGCGTCCATGGCAATCATGAAGTCTTTGCCCGGCTCATACCCGGCATTCTCGACAGCCTCGAGGATGGTCTCAATGGTCTCCGCGTCGGAGGAGAGGTTCGGGGCAAAACCGCCCTCATCGCCCACAGAGGTGGCGAGTCCCTTGGACTTCAGCAGAGCCTGGAGAGAATGGAAGACCTCAGCGCACCAGCGAAGGCACTCCTTGAAGGACGGGGCGCCCACCGGCATGATCATAAATTCCTGCGTGTCCACGGTGTTGGCCGCATGGGCACCGCCGTTCAGGATATTCATCATGGGAACTGGAAGGCGATTGCCGTTTACACCACCCAGGAAACGATAGAGCGGCATGCCGAGCGATACACTGGCTGCCCGGGCAGCAGCAATGGAGACCGCCAGAATGGCGTTGGCACCAAGGTTGGATTTATCCTTTGTGCCATCTGCCTTGAGCATGGCGGCATCGACAGCATAGGTATCCGCGGCATCAATTCCATTGACAGCGCTGCAGATTTCCTGATTCATATGATCTACGGCCTTTGTGACGCCCTTGCCAAGATAGCGGGACTTGTCCCCGTCTCTCAGTTCCAGCGCCTCAAATTCTCCGGTGGATGCGCCGGACGGTGCAGTTCCCTTTGCAACGGTTCCGTCGGCCAGTGTGACCTCTGCCTCAACGGTGGGGTTGCCGCGGGAGTCGAGGATCTCTCTTCCCTTTACATTTACTATGTCGCGTTTGCTCATTAGAATCTCTCCTTTGTTGAGTTAGCAATATCTAACTTATCTGGATATCAGATTACCGCCCCGCTCCGATTTTGTCAACCGCATCTATTGCAGAATTGCACTGGGATTGATAAAATATGATACATCACGAAAGGAAGAGAATGCCCTATGCAGCAGGTATCCATTTTTGCCGCCAACAAAAAAGGCGCCATGAACCAGATCACAACGGTTCTAAAAGACAACGACATCAACATCACTGCCCTCGTCACCAACGACAGTGCCGAGTTCGGCATCATCCGTATGCTGGTCTCCGACCCGGAGAAAGCAAAAAATGCCCTCACCAATGCCGGCTACCTCACCCAGCTCACAGACGTCATCGGTGTAGAGATCTCCGACGACTGCGGCGGACTCAACGCCCTGCTGGACGACCTCCGCCTGAGCAACATCAATGTGGAGTATCTCTATATCTCCTATCTCCGGGATGCCAAAAACGTCATTGCCGTCTTCCACACGGCGGACGGCTCGGAAATTGAGGAGAGCCTCAATAGCAAGGGCTGGAAGACACTGTAAGATAGTGAATATGAATTAAGGGCCGGGACGAAATCTTTCGTAGTCCTGGCCCTTGTTTTATTGCTGCATCTTAGGTTTTTGGGCGATGCAGTATTATTATTTTTTCTACTTTACTGCATTTCCAATTTTTGCTTGATGCAGCAAAGAAATGATACTACACTGTGTCCAAATCCAGCCGCCGTTATTGCTGCATTTGGGTAAAATAGGGATTGCAGCGAAAATCGAGGGCTAAATCGCCCAAATTCTTTTGCTGCATGTGGGCTTTTTGAGGAATGCAGCACTTGTGAAATTTTAGATTTGCTGCATTGGCAAATTTTTGAGGATGCAGCAGCCTCCAAGAACAAAAAAAGGACTGTACCAAAACGGCACGGTCCCTTTTCTTATCTTACTCAGACCATGGACTCATACATCTGCAGATACTCTTTTGCCGATGCGTTCCAGGAGTGGTCGCTCTTCATGGCACGGAGAACCATGGCGTTCCAGGCCTTGCGGTCCGTAAAGTAGACGGTCTTGGCGTAGTTGATGCAGCCGAGCAACTCGCCTGAGCTGTAGCCGCTGAACGAGAAGCCGTTGCCGGTCTGATCGTACTCGTTATAGGGCTGAACGGTGTCCTTCAGGCCGCCGGTCTCGCGAACGATTGGCAGAGAGCCATAGCGGAATGAGATGAGCTGGGTCAGGCCGCAGGGCTCGAAGCGAGAGGGAACGAGCATGGCATCGGCAGCAGCATAGAGCTTATGAGCTCTGGCGTCGGAATACATGATATTCGAGGCGACCGTTCCTTTATGGACATTTTCATAGTAGCGGAACATGTCCTCGTAGCGCTGTTCACCGGTACCGATGAGAACGAACTGGGTGTTGCCGTCAATGAGCTGCTCAAAGATGTCATTGATGAGGTCGAGACCCTTCTGGTCCGTGAGACGGGAGACCAGACCAATCATAAACTTGTCCGGATTCTGTTCCAGACCAAGTTCCTCCTGAATGGAGAGTTTGTTGGCTTTTTTGCCGGAGACCGCATTGCGGATTCCGTAGTTCTTGGCAAGCTTTTCGTCTGTCTCAGGATTCCAGATATCATAGTCAATGCCGTTGACGATTCCGGCGAGCTTGGTGTTGTGATAGTTGATGATGGGGTCAAGCTTCTCGCCGTACTCAGCAGTCTTGATTTCATCCATATACGTCTTGCTGACCGTGGTAACCTTGTCGGCGTAGACAATGGCGCCCTTCAGCATGTTGGCGTCCCCGTTCTCCTCGAGGCGCTCCGGGACAAACAGATCGTCTGGCAGGCCGGAGAGATACTTGATGAGGCCCGCCTCGTTCTGTCCCTGAAACCGGAGGTTGTGGATGGTGATGATGGTCTTGGCATGCTGTGCCAGCGGTGTGCTGTAGAACAGCGTGCGGAGATAGACCGGGATAAGGCCCGCCTGCCAGTCGTGGCAGTGGATGATATCCGGCTCAAAGCCGATGACCGGAAGAGCGGCCAGAACAGCCTTGTCGAAGAAGATAAATTTGCCGAGATCCTCCGCCATGTCCGTGTAGGGGTTGCCGTTGGAGAAGAACTCCTCGTTGTCTACAAAGTAGTAGATGACGCCATCCATTTTCAGCGTCTCAATGCCGACAAACTTGTTGATGCCGGCGCTCGTGGTGTCCATGTAGAAGTCACAGACATGCTGCATTTGACTCTTGTACTCATCCTTAATGCATGCATACTTCGGCATGATGACTCGGACGTCCACACCCATTTTGGCGAGGGCTTTCGGCAGTGCGCTCATGACGTCCCCGAGGCCACCAGTCTTGGCGAACGGGTAACATTCTGAGCCCGCAAACAGTACTTTCAAAATTTTCACTCACTTTCTCCTGGGCGATTTGCCCATTGTCCTATTCATGAATACTATACCATGCACCCATCGCTTCTTCCAGTTATACAAAATGAAAAGAGCCCCAGAAGGAGCTCTTTTCATCCATTTTACTGCAATTTATTTCACACCGGCATAGCTGATCTTCAGCCGGGCATCCATATCCTTATAGCCATTGAATGCAACTTTCGGATTGATTTTGATCTTCAGCATCTTGACACTGGAATACAGCGGGAAAGTAAAAGCTGCAGGCCAGCCGTTATCGTAACGGGCTGTGACTTTGGCATTGATCCATCCGCCCTTGCCGTTGGATACCTTGAACTCCTTCAGGGAGCCCTTTACGCCAACGACTCTCTTAATGGTCGGATAGACGGTCAGGGTGAGTTTGCCATTTTTCACTCTGAGAGTACCGGTGCTCTTGATACTGTCTGAGGAATAGGCCGGCTGGTCTTTCTGCCAGTCCCACAGTTTTACGGAGATCTTGTAGGTCCCGTCCTTAAACTTTGCATTTTTGGCATAGACTGCAGGCACGCAGAAAGATACCGCTGTGATGAGTGCCAGAAGCACTGCCAGAATTCTTGCTTTTCTCATGATTTTTCTCCTTTGCTGGAAATATTGATCGACACTCCGCCAAAAAGCCGGATGGCCTGTTCATCGTGGGAGGACAGGAGCAGTGCCCCTCCCCGTCTCTTCTGAAGCTCATGAAGAGAGAGAGCCATATTGCGCAGACTGCGATAGTCCTGACCGATGGTGGGCTCATCCAGCAGGAGAAGAGGTGGGCAGGAGGCGGCAGCAGCCGCCACACTGACAAGCCGTTTCTCCCCTGTGCTCAGAGAATAGGGGTGTCGGTTTTTCAGATGTTCTATGTGGAAGATTTGTAATATCTCTTCCACCTCCGTGGAGTCAGGATTTCGAAGTGTGATCTCCTCCTCCACAGTTTTCATAAATAGCTGATGGACCGGGTTCTGGAATACAAATCCGGTGCGTTTGCGCAGACCGCGATATCTCACGGGGCTGGTGCAGTTCTTCTCAAGAAAGCGGAAAGACCTACTCCGGAACTCGGAATAAGGGGAGAGGCCGCATAAAACCCGCAGGAGTGTTGTCTTGCCACAGCCGTTGGGTCCAACCAAAATTTTTGTTGCACCCTGTTCCAACGTCAAATCCAGACCGGTGAAGACCTCATATTTGCCACGTCGAGCTGTCAGCTGCTGTAGTTCCACAACCGGCGTTCCATTCTCCATGTTCCACGGAAGAAGTATGTCCAAAGTCTCTTCTTTTTTTGCCGCAAACCTACGGATGGATGCCTTGTCAAAGTATCCCGTCAGCTGACCATTTTCCATCCAGAAAAGTGTGTCGGCAAATTGAGATACGACCTCCAGCCGGTGTTCTACACAGAGGACGGTCACGCCTTCATCACAGAGATTCCGCAGGATTTGAGAGAGCTTTGCAACGCCGTCCTTATCCAGATTGGCAAAGGGCTCGTCAAGCAGCAGGACTCGATGCCCGCTACAGAGACAGGAGCCGATGAGAAGACGCTGTTTCTGACCGCCTGACATGGATAGAACGGGTTTGTCCCGGTCTATGTCGAGCATCTCAGCATAGTGTTCCGAGCGTTCTTTCATAACTGCTCTGGACATGCCAAGATTCTCCATGGTAAAGACGAGTTCATCGCCCGCAATCAAATTGATGATTTGGGCATCTACGTTCTGCATGAGGAATCCGCTCAGAGCAGGATCTCCATCCTGGTGGTCCTGCAATTTCACCGGTTTACCGCCGACGAGGATTTCACCTGAAACCTCTGTGCCCTCCTCTTCCAGAAGGCCCTGAACTGCCAATAGCACAGTGGACTTTCCACATCCGCTAGGGCCGGAGAGCACCGCCAATGTTCCCTCTTCCACGGAAAAAGAGAGATCTCGGAATATCGTTTTGTCCCCGCGGGTGACCGTGAGGCCGTTTACTTGAATGGCATCCATAGGATCACCCCAGTCAGTGTGGAGATAAGAATGGCAGAAGTAATGTCCCATATGCGGATTGGATTCTCGGTGTACTGCGTCCGTTCTCCGGCACCGAAGTCTCGGGAGCGCACAGAAAGGCTGAGCTGATCTGAGAGTGTCAGCATCCGGTAGGAAAATGGGATAATAAGACACCGGTAGAGTTTTCGAAATGGGCCGATCCTGTGCCGCGGCACAAGCGTACTCGCCTGGTAGATGGTGTGGAGTTCCCTCCGAAGGACATCCACAAAGCGATACATAACAAGGAAACCAAGCAAGAGCTGATCCGGTATATGGCAGCTCTGCAGCCCATGGAGGAGCTCTGCCGCCGAGGTCTGAAACAAAAAATAGGAGACCAATAACAGCACTTCAAGATGGAGTCCCGCTGTAAGGGCGGCGGCTGTATCCCGGGCAAAGCCAAACGTTATAGCACTGACCGCTCCGCAGATAAGAAGGGAGACAAACAGATTTCGCCACACCCTGCGGTCATAATCAACAAACAGCAGGAGTGCCGCAACCGCGCAGACGATTCCCAGACGAAGCGGGTCATGACCGGCGAAACTCATGCCGGTCACAGCAACACTCATGACCATTCTGCATATGGGGTGCATGGAGAGCCGCTTTCTAGGCATTCTTGTCCCCGTCAGGTTTCTCTGCTTTTTCAGCGGTGCCCCCGTTTCTCATTCCTTTGAACTCCTTAAAGATACGGGTTGCAAGAAATGATCCAAGTCCGCCGAGAATAGCCGAGCCAATATAGCCGACTGCTACTTTCCATCCCTCTGAGTAGAACTGGGAGAAGGAAGCCCAGGTATTCCCCTTGACAAACAGGATACCCATGGATTCTGCAATGATGACCATGCTGCCCATGAGAACAATACCGAGGCCGATGGTGGTCCAGACATTGAGTTTTTTCTTTATGAGGGCAAAATAGATATCCGTGCACACACCGGAGAGTGTGGTAAATACCAGAATGACCCAGGAGAATGCGACCATGGGAAGGGAGCAGACCAGTGTGGTCAATGTCCCCACGCCGATTTTGGGAACCTTCGCATAGTCCAGCGCAATGATGATTCCAAAGAAGAGTCCACAGGTCAGGCAGCGAATTCCTGGGAACGGGACTCCCAGAACCAGCGGCACTGTAATGCAGCTGACCACAAACATGGCAGCTGCCATAATGGCCATAGAGATGATCTCCTTGTTCGTAAAATAATGGGCCTTTTTCACTTTTTCTTTTTTCTCGCTCATGTTGTCTCTCCTTCCATTTCCTCCTCATAGTCCATGAGAATGTTCATGAGTTTCTCCTCTTCCTCTGGAGTTGTCTCCCAGTAACCCCGGCTTTTGGCCTCAGACATTTCCAGTGCTATCTGCCGGGCAGCAAAACGGTTATTCTCCGTAAGACGCTCCCTCATCTCCTCATCAAAGACAAACGTCTGTGCGGTTTTCTCCCAGACCCACTGATCCACGGCACCGGTCGTCGCCGAGAGGCCGAGCTGATACTGGACACGGTCGGCAATTTTCTGCGCCCCGTGATATTGGTGCTCCAGCATGGCATCGATCCACTTTGGGTTCAGCGTCCGGCTGGCAGCACCCCGACCAACGGCCTCCTGTACTTCCTCGGTCCGTATTTTTTCGGTGGCGGTGTTGGTGGTGATCATCTCCGGTTTCCTCCCGCTACAGTTTTCCACTGCACGGGAGAGCCCGCCGAAGAATTCGTAGTAGTGGTCCAGGTCGGTAATATCATATTCATAGGTGTCCTGGATTTGGCTGATCATCTCAATTCCTGAGAGCAGCATTCCGTTCACCTTAGGGCATGGCATACCACGGACATTGCGGCCATAAGCGTACTGCATGTCATTTTGAAAGGCAGTTCCGAGTTCGCTCTCATCCGTCCATCGCCCGGTCTCTATCATCGTCGTGAGACTTGTGCCGTACTCCGACTCCGGAGGGCCAAAGATGCGGACTTTTGAGAGCTCCTCCGCCTCCTGCTCCGGTATACCATCCTGCCGCAACTGTTCCTGCACAGAGAGGGAACGCTCGCGCACCGCATTGTCCTCCTCATCCAGGTCGCTGACAAAGCGAACGGCGTCATCAATGATATCCACCAGATTAGGGAACAGGTCCCGGAAAAAACCGCAGATCTCCACAGTGACATCCACGCGCGGATGGCCAAGCTCCTCCGGGGAAACCGTCTCAATACGTGGAAACCAGGAACCGGCCTCGGACTTCACCCGGATGCCGAGATATTCGAAAATCTGTCCCACGGTCTCGCCGCATGTCTTGGCGGTCTCGAATCCCCAGAGCACAACGCCGGTGGATCGCGGATAGGATCCGGTCTTCTCCCGGTGCAGTTCCAGTGTCTTCTTGGCAATATTTCGGCCGCGCTGGAGCGCCGACGGAGTCGGAAGCGTGAGCGGGTTGAACTGATAAAGGTTGCGGCCGGATGGAAAGACCTCAGGGTTTCGAAGAGAGTCGGCGGAGAGGCCCGCGTCGGCATAGCCGCCATCCAGGGCATTGATTAGGCCGGGCATTTCCCCGTCTCTGGCCAGAGTGCTCAAAAGATTTTCCGCAAAATCATAGGCTTTCTGGAACTCCGGTTCCGGTTTTTCCCCGGCGATCCAGCCCTCTATTATTTTCCCAGCCTCCTCATCAAGCTGCAGCAGCTCGGCGCTATCTGCCTCCAAAAGCTTGCCATAGTTCAGTCCTTTTTTCTCTGCCAAGATACGGTTCAAAGAGAGTGTCTCTCCCCTGTCAAACCGGAGAACCGAGGTAAGGAGATTCTTTTTCTCCTTGTCGCTCATGGGTGTCCCAAATGTGTGGAGTCCCACGGGGATGAGAGAACGACTCATGGTGGTCAGCCGCGCCTCGATTCGTTCGAGGTCTCCGTTCAAATCCACCCAGTCATTTTTCACAGCAGAGGAGCGGATCGCCTCTTCTATGGCAGTTCGGCGGCCCGGTTCCAGCTTGTCCGCATCTTTTAGTTCGTCGAAGAGGTCCCGCATGGCGAGATAGTCTCCGTAGAGCCCGGAACTGTCCGCCGCTGGCGTACTGTAGCTGATGAGCGTGGCAAGGGTGCGCCGCTTGGCAATCATGGCCTCAGAAGGGTTTCCGGTCTGATAGATATAAAAGTGTGGAAGGTCTCCGAGCAGCATATCCATATCATCCTCCGCGGATATGGCCTGTTCCTTTCCCCGCAGGAACTCCAATGTTCCGTGGGTTCCAACATGGACCACCGCGTCCTGTGTCTCCTCCAAATAGCGGTAAAAGGCGGCGTACTGGTGATGAGGAGGAATAGACTTGTCGTGATAATTCTGTTCCTCCTCCTCATGGAATCCGCGGCTCGGCTGCAGGGCAACCGTGATATTTCCAAAATTCATGCAGGGAAGGATTACCTGCTCCCCCACCACATTGATTTTTCCCGGGAATGAGCCGAAGCGCGCCTCAATATCCCTTTTCAGGGCCGGGAACGGGCGAAGATATTCCTCATATTTTTCCCGGTCCACAAGAACTCCGGTCACCTTCCCGCTCCACTCCGGGGAGTTGACAATGTTATTTTGCAGGAAAGTCTCGGAGAGGTCTTCCGGGATGTCTCCAATGGTGTAGCCCTCTTCTCTCATGCGAAGAAGGATGTCGCGGACACTGACAAACGTGTCTAGATATGCCGCGTTGCCGATATTGTGTTCTCCCGGCGGATAGTTGTAGACCACCAGGGCAATTTTCCGGTCCTTCCGGGCCTTACGCTGCAGATTCAGCATCTGTTTGATTCGGCCGGCACAACGCTCCGCCCGGTCCTTTATGGCGACAATGGGAGAATATGCCTCATCAGGTCTGTTCTCTTTGCCGCAGAGGATGACAGGCTCCACCATTCCGTCACACTCGGGAAGAGTAACATTGGCGAGGAACTCTACGGGGTCCACCCCCTGCTTATTTTCTTTCCAGTCGTTCAGAGTCTGGGTAAAGGCCGTAATGGGATGGAACACCGGGACATTCATTTTGCGAAAGAGCTCATAGGTCTTGTCCTCGGTGCCGCCGATGGGGCCGCCGTTGAAACGAAACCAGACCAATGGGACCAGTAAATCGCCAAAAAATTTTCCATCCTGAAATACCATGTCGCGGACAGCGCTGACATTTTTCATGCCGTCACAGAACAGGGGCACCACATTGACGTCCGGCTCCAGCGCCTCAATGAGGGCTGTGGTGGGAACGAGACAGTTCTCGTAGTGCATTCCGTCATAGGAGACGGTGACGACCGTGGGCTTTTCCGGGTCATAATCATAGTCCGCGATGTAGTCCTGCAGATTATCATAGATTTTCTCCATGCCCGGGTGGCGGATGGACGGTGACGGAACTTTCAGCGGCGGAAGCGGCTTCGGCATGCCGCGCAGATGGCAGTAATTCTTTGCCATAAAGATCAAAAGTCGGCGCACATTTTCTGTGCCGTTGATGCCCCAGTAGCGGGTGACCTCAAACCATGCCCCGACATCCTTGTAGACGAACCCCGGCATTTTTTCCTTCAGCATGCGGTCAATGTCGTCAAAGTCGGTCTCTCCGGTCACATTGGCAAAGGCGTTGCCTCCATTTGCTGAGATTTTCTCAAACATGGGGCCGTTGAAGAATTTATTTGCGTCAAAAATACCCATGCGGGTCAGGCTCATGAGTTCAAAACTTCCTCCCAGCAGGGATGCCACGGTGGCCTTTCCCCTCCGGGTCGCCTCGAGAATATCCTTGATCAGCGGATTTGTTCCACGGATATCCACCAGAACAAGATCCGCTTCTTCCATGAGTCGCAGCTGTTTTTCTCTGGTCCCCGGCACACCGATGGAACCCAGAGGAATAATGTGCATATCAAAGGCATCACGGTACTCTTTATTGAGCTGTTCCGTGGCCTTGACTACAGAGGAGGCCAAGTTGGAGGAGTCTATGTAACAGACTGAGATTCTCTTCTTTTTTAATAGCATGATTTCCCCTTGTCAGAACATGCCAGTGCAACCCATCTGCACAGCAAAAAATATAACATCTTGTTATATATTATCCTATTTATTGAACGCCTGTTCAAGCATATATGCAAAAAAACATGCTGCAGACCAGTTCACTGATCCACAGCATGTCCTCACATTGATGGGGAGAAATAGAAATTGCTATAATGGATTATATTAGGGTCATTGTACCGAAAGGAGGCGCGCCATGTCCCGCGCAACACAGAACCAGATGCGTCTTGCCATCCGAAAGCTCATGTCACAAAAGAAACTGAATGACATTACCGTCAACGACATTGTGGCAGAGGCAGATATCAACCGGAAGACATTTTACTACCACTACCACAGTATCTTTGATCTTCTCGCCGAGATCGTGAAGGACGACATTGAAAAAATCATTGGTTCGGAGCCGATATCGCCGAAGAACTGGCAGAGAATTGCCCTGAAGATCCTCGCCTATATCCGGAAAAACTCCCGTTTTTTCCGCGCCATCCAGAGTTCCCGCTACCATGCAGAATTCAACAGCTTTATTATGGGTCTCTTTCGGGAAAAAGTGGATATCTTTTCCGAGTTGGCAGTCCAGATCTATGAAAAGGAACATAGCAGGCATCTGCAGCTGACAAGCCAGCAGATGGCATATATTTCCCGCTACTATACGGCAGCCACCTATGGGATGGTCCAGCAGTGGATCGCAAGCGGCATGACAGAATCCGAGGAGGAATTTATCCACCTTCTGTCGCTGCTCAACAAAGACCATATGTATCAGACCATGGAACTTATGGACAGCTACAACCGTTCTCAGAATCAGAACTCGTAGTATTTGCTCACAAGGTCGCCATCGTGGGCGCTGATTATTCCGATCAGCCCCTCTGCCGTCTCGTTGAACTCCCGGAACCAAGCAAATGTCTTATGGATATTCTCCGGGTCGGTCATAATGCCAGGAACAGCATCGTCCTTCCATGCATGCTCAGAATAGGCGCTGTCACCAATGAGCAGAAGCTGTTTCCCATCGCTGCGAATCAGCATGGATACTGAGCCATCGGTGTGGCCCGGGGTCAGGATCAGCTGGATGGAGCCGTCGCCGAAGAGGTCATAGGCCTTCTTTTTCGGGCCCAGATCACTATCAGAGAATGAGAAAGTTTCCAGTTTCAGTCCCTTCCAGTGGCGTCTCCGGTAATCCACGAGATTGCCGTGGCCAGCAGCTTTCCGCTCCTCCTCTGCCACGAGGAATTTCTTGGCGCCCTTCACGTCCCGAAGACCGCCGGCATGGTCGAGATGCAGGTGGCTCGGAATGACATAGTCCAGGTCCTCTGGCTTTATCCCCATGGCGGCAAGACGCTCGTCAATGCAGGTGCCGGGCGGAAGAATCGCCTCATCAGCCAGATGGGCAAGGCCCATGTCTCTCCATGGATGTGTCCGGACTGTGGAACTCCAGCCGGCATCAAATAAGATTTTCTTTCCGTTGGGATGCTCCACCAAAAATGCATAGACCGGCAGGTCCAGCAGCTTATCATGGGAGTTGAACATGGTCGCCATGGCCCAGGGATATTTGGCGGTATCGTCCTTGTAGATGCCCGGTGCCGGAAGAATAACACGGCCCGTCTCAATGACGGTCACTTTCATTGGATTGCTCATCACCTTAACTCCTCTCAGATGGCAAGTGCAATGTCCGTAGCCGAACGGACAGCCGTCATTACGGTTCCCACCTTGTTGGCGTCACCGCAGAGATGAACGTGGTTACCCATGCTATCCTTCAGTTCCTCGTAGAGGCCCTGGACCGGTGCGAGGCCGGTGGAGACAACAATGGTATCGTAGGGCAGTTCGCTGGTGCCGACACGTTTGGTGTTCACAGTAAGCGCAGTGTCAGAGCAGGAAGTCGCCATTGTGCGCATCATAAGGTGGACATTTTCCCTAGCCGGGAGAATCCTCTCCATGTATTCCAGATTCGGATGGGCAATTGGAGCGCCGCCACCGAGCATGACATAGCGTGCCATCTCTACGACGGTGACATCTTTGTCCTTATCGTTCGAGAGCTGAATCGCCGTCTCGCAGCCGATGAGGCCGGCTCCCATGACAATGACTTTTTTGCCTGTCTTTGCCTTGCCGGTCAGGACATCGGAGGCGAAGACGACATTCGGGTTGTCGCGGAGGCCGGGAACCGGCGGTACCTTGGGAACCGTACCGGTGGCTACGATGACCTCGTCGGCACCGAGGGCCTTAATGTCCTCTGCCGTCATGTCCTTGCCGAAGGCGATAGGAATGTCCAGTTTCTTCATCTGAACAGCGTACCAGTCGAGAAGACGTTCATCGCCCGACTTGAAATCCGGCGCACAGGCGGCGTTGAAGATACCGCCAATCTTGTTGTCCTTCTCGTAGATAGTCACATCGTGTCCGCGGAGTTTGAGCAGGCGGGCTGCCTCCATTCCACCGACACCGGCGCCGATAATGGCAACCTTCTTGGGCGATGCAGCCTTCTTCACTTCCTGGAACCTCTCATTATAGATATTGGCGTTCACCGCACAGCCAAGGGGCTCTGCATTCATAACAGGTCCAATGCAACCGTTGTTGCAGCCAATGCACGGGCGTATCTCCTCCGGGGTGCCGGCCTTTGCCTTGTTGGCGAAGTCCGGATCGGCAAGGAGGGCACGACCCATGGCGACCGCCGTCACCTTCCCCTCTTCAATGGCATCCTCTGCCATCTCCGGGGTGAGGATTCGACCGGGGCCGATGACCGGCACATTGACGGCCTTCGTCAGCGGGGCAAACTCGTCGAGCCAGAGGCCCTCTGGCATGTACATAGGGGGATACTGCCAATAGAGGGCATCATAACAACCGTTGGCCGGCAGGAAGGCATCGGCTCCGGCCTTCTCGTAGATTTTGGCGAATTGCAGGCTCTCTTCAATATCTCTGCCGTACTCGACGTAGTCCTCGCCGGGAATCTGTCCTTTGTGGAAACCCTCAATGTGGTTGCGGGTGGACATGCGGACAATGACTGGGAAGTCCTCACCGCAGAGTTCTTTGACTCTGCGGATCATCTGGGCGGTGAACTGGGCGCGGGACTCAACACTGCCGCCGTACTCATCGGTTCTGTGATTGAAGGCCGCATTGGCAAACTGATCCGGCATATAACCGCCATAGGGGCCGACAAGGCTGATACCGTCTACGCCGCAGTCCTTGGCATACTTCTTGACATCCTCAGCAGTGGTGCGAATCAGTTTTTTGACCTCTCGCGTTGTAAGCCCACGGCACATGGTCTCGGGTGCCCAGAGGTTCGGCTGCGTGGAAGGTGCAACCGGGCAGATGATGCTCGGTACAAATGCTGCACGGCCAAAGTTAAAGCCGATCTGCAGGAAGAACTTTGCGCCATATTTGTGGCACTCCGCCACCATCTTATGGAGACGCTTGTCAATGTCTTTCGTGTGACACAGATCCTCGTTGACTGCCATACCGCGCTCAATGCCGTTGTGGACCGCAAAGGCACCGCTGATAATGAGCCCGGCGCCGCCCTTGGCGCGCTCGGCATAGTAGGCAATGGTATCATCGCTGAACTGGTCCTTTACTTTATCATGCTTCGTATCCATGGGGGCCATGACAATGCGGTTCTTTATTTCCAGATTACCAATCTTAAAGGGCTCAAACAGAGCCGGATATCTCATCTCGCTCATTTCAGTCCGACTCCTCTCTTGATCAAAGCTTTCCGTTTTATCTTTTCTGCAGTGCGTACCGACTCAGAAAGCAGCGTTCGGGTCATGGGAAGCGGACAAGAGGCAATTGCCTTTGCCAGCTGCATATAGACCACAGGGCGTACCATGGGCATGAGCTTTATGAAATCCATGCGCATTTCCACGGCATCGGAATTCATGACATCCTCGGGTTTTATCTCCTTTTTCAGCAGCTTCTTCGGGAGCGAGAGGTCGAGACCGATGACAAAATCTGCATCGCGCGGCGCTTTCTTTATCTCTCTGCCGTGCTCCTGCTCAATCAGAATGCCGTCCTCCCACTCATAGGTAAGCCATATATCCCTGCCCTTCAGCCACGGCACATTTTCATACTTTTCAATGAATTTTCCGGTGGCCGCCGTCGGCGTGCGCCCTGGCGCAAATAGGCTCTGCGCATAGGGTTCGTACTGGCCGAACCACTCCTCGCTAAAGATTTTCATAGAACGCTCCTTTTACGAAAGTGTTAAACTTATCACAACCATAGTGTAAGCTTGGCGTCGCTTTCTCGGGTATGGGATAGATGGGAACGGCGTAGCAAAATCGGTACAGCGTGGCAAAAATGTCCCAAAATTTTGGGGCGATTAAGTTGAACATATTTTGCGGCAGAAAAGTTGGGAGGGAAAATATGAGGAACTCATACAAAAGTTCTTGATTTCAATGTTCGGGTATGAGTTGTTTTTGAGTTAGCAATATCAAACTCATACCAAATCCTCCTAATAGGGCTTTGTAGTATGAATTGGATATCATCAATCTCATACCTCCCGAATAATATTTATCCTCATAGTATGAGTTGTGCTTGGCTACCATCGATCAGACTCATACCTGAAGGCTTAATAAGATTTCCTTGGTATGAGTTCGATCCAATCAGGCTCATACCGAATAACATGAAAACCTTCTTGTAGTATGAGTTGTTTCCTTAAGGTAAAAGGTTGTCTCATACCTGATAATGTAAAAATCATAATATGGTATGAATTGGTTGCCGGAGGCCCTCGGAGGCCCTCATGATAAGGGATGATACGGGCTCGAACCTGTGACAGTCCTGCGGACACAAAAAGGTTTTCTAACCGATCGTACCGAGCTGCTCCCGCAGCTCCTGTCGCTAAAAACATGCCACCGGCATGTTTTCTCTACGCTCCAGCACTTCGTGACGCTCCTTGTTTCTTCCTACTCAAAGGCCCGCTTCTTCTGCCACCGGCAGCGCGGACCTTTGAGCCAGTTAACAGCCACGTGCTCTTAGAGCACGCGCAGCTAGCACCGCGGTGCCTCAGCCCAAGTCTGCTAATAACACCAAAAGAAAAAGAGACAGGCGAAAAGCCTGTCTCTTTTTCTTTTGGCGCCCCCAACAGGGCTCGAACCTGTGACACCGCGGTTAACAGCCGCGTGCTC
>OMYO01000027.1 GCA_900315285.1 uncultured Eubacteriales bacterium
GGAACTATTCGAGGAATTTTTAAACCAAATATATCAATCCGACCCAAAGATGAAACTTAATTCGTATCAGTGTTCAAGTTGAACTTGCAATTTACCTTTAAGATTTTATCGTCCTCGACGACCAATATGGAAAACATAAGCAATCTTCTCCGTTATCTTGTCAGAATGGACTCCACCTCATGGCGCCGTTCATACAGGACACAGCCACCCTCATGTTCCTCCATCAGCAGGTCTTCCGCCTGAAGCGCCTGGAACAGATGAGAGTTCAGTGCCTCCTTCAGGGAGGTGTCCCGGACATTGATGTCCGAATAAGGAGAGAACGGGCAGGGCTCGGCACCGCCGTGGGGGTTGATATGGAAGAACCCCCGGCCCGCGGCCAGGCAGCCGCCCGACGTCTTCTCGTCGCCCGGGAAGGAGATGAAGACCATGTTCTTCGTCCGCTTCAGATGCTTGATCTGCTTACGGAGATACTCTCTCTCCGGATTCTCCGGCGCCATATTTTTTGTATTCTCGTTGACCGGGACATATTCCACAAAGATGACCGCTTTGCAGCCCCGCTCTTCCAGATCCTCAATGAATTCGTCGGAGGTGACCTCCTTCAGGTTCTGCTTTGTCACGGTAATGGATGCACCAAAAATCAGGTGATGATCCTGAATATTCTGCATGCCGTTTACGATCCTCTGATAGACGCCCTGTCCGCGGCGGGTGTCTGTCAGGGACTGGTGTCCCTCAATGCTGATGATGGGCACGAGGTTCCGATACTGATCAAACACCCCAATATACTTGTCATCAATCATTGTACCATTGGTGAACACCGGGAACAAAACCTCCGGAATGGATCCGGCCGTCTCGAGAACGTCCCGGCGCACCAACGGCTCGCCGCCGGCCAGAAGCACAAATCCGACTCCCATGTCCTTGGCCTCCTGAAAAATGCGACCCCACTCGTCGGCACTCAGCTGATCCGTGGGCACATCATCGTTGCAGATATCATTCTTCCGCGCATAGCAGCCGGCGCAGTGGAGATTGCAGCTGCTCGTAATGCTCGCAATGAGAAATGGCGGAATGTGCTCTCCCCGCTTCTCCGCCTCGGCCCGTTTCTTCGAGGAAACCCGGCTTGCACGGGCGTACTTCATCATATAGTCCCGCTCTTCCGAGTTGAAGAACGTGGAGGCCACGATGCCGCGGACCACATTCCGGACACCACCGGTCAGATATTTTTCAAGGCTGAAATTGGAATCGGTATATTTCATAAGTTCTCTCCTCCCAGAAATTTGAGAAGAGCATACCCGAGAATTTCGACCTCTATATGACCTTTTGGGCAAAAAATAAGCCGCACCGCCTGGGCGATGCAGCTTTTTTAATTCAAACGATTATTTCCGATGGGAGAAGATGTCGTCGATGGAGTCGAAGTAGTCATCGTCATCCGGCTCAAAGCCGAAACCGGCGGAGTCCTTCTTCCGGGACTTTTTCTTCTTTCCCTCCGGCTGAGAATAGATATTCTCGTCAATTTGTGCCTTGGGGGCTGTGCGGTTCAGGTTGGAAGTGGTGTTAGTGGGGATGTCCAGGTCCAGGGACTTGAAGTCCGGAAGGTCCAGACCGAGGTCGTCGGCCGGGGCGGCAGTCTCCTCTTCGTCCTCTCCAAGGCCAAAGCCAGTGGCAATGACGGTGATGACCATTTCGTCCTGAAGCGTGTCGTCAAAGGCAACACCCCAGATGATGTTTGCGTCCGGATGAGCAGCTTCCGAGATGAGAGAAGATGCGGTCTCCACCTCTTCGAGTCCGATGTCCGGAGAGGAGGTGATGCTGATGATGACACCGTGGGCACCCTCAATGCTAGTCTCAAGCAGCGGGCTGGAGACAGCGGCCTTGGCGGCAACCTCTGCCTTGTCCTTGCCGCTGGCGCGGCCAACGCCCATGTGGGCATGGCCGGCGTCCCGCATGATGGCACTGACGTCTGCAAAGTCCAGGTTGATGAAGCCCGGGATCTTGATGAGCTCGGAGATGCTCTTTACGCCCTGACGAAGCACGTCGTCGGCGGCGTCAAAGGCATTGGAGAGCGTGATTTTCTCCTCGGAAAAATATTTGAGGCGCTCGTTGGGGATGACAACAAGGCTGTCCACATGCTGGGCCAGTTCGGCAATTCCCTCTTCGGCCTGCTCCATGCGGTGTCTGCCCTCGAATTTAAAGGGCTTTGTGACAATGCCCACCGTGAGAATACCCATGTCCTTGGCAAGGGCTGCAATCACCGGTGCGGCGCCGGTTCCGGTGCCGCCGCCCATTCCGGCGGTAATAAAGACCATGTCGGTGCCCTTGAGTGCGTCAGAGAGCACCTCTTTGCTCTCCTCAGCGGCGCGTTTGCCGATTTCCGGCCGGGCGCCGGCACCCTGTCCGCGGGTCACCTTTTCCCCAATCTGAATTTTATGGGTGGCCTGGGAATAGTTGAGAACATGTTTGTCGGTGTTGACTGCGACAAATTCAACGCCGCGGACATCCGACCGGATCATGCGGTTTACGGCGTTACCGCCGCCGCCACCGACTCCGATAACCTTAATCTGTACGACGCTCTCAAAATCTGCGGCCATTTCAAAACTCATTGGATGGTCCTCCCTTAAGACTCTTTCCTAAAATACTCTATCTCATTTGCAGTGTAATCTATGAGAAGCAGATAGAAACTCTAATTTAATATACAAAAATTATATTATCATGGGATATGTAAAATTTCAATGTATTTTCGGCTCTGCGTGAGCCGTGAATCACCACGAACGGGAGGTCATCCGCTGGGCGTTGGTCCCGGCAGGGCGTGTCTGCTGGCTCCGCGCCGTTTTTCGTAAAGTTGTCGAAATTCGAGTCTGGGCGGAGGAATTATTTCCAGCCTTCTTCGTCACCGGAGCTTTTGTGGTGGAGGCGGCCGTTGTGGTCTCCACTCTCTCCTTTCCGGGCTCAAAATAGGCCCTTCCGGGAATGGAGATGTCCAGCGTTCCGGTCATTTCCTTCGTAACAGCATCCTGTTCCTTGAGCACTTTGACACCGAGGCCAAGTTTGCGTTCCAAGTCGGCCGTGGAACCTACAATGATATCAATACGGTCGTCATACACCATGGTAATAGAGGTCTGGTGCGTAAGGTCCAGCGCCGTAATATCCCTCATCTTTGAGGACTTCATGGCCTTCAGGACTTTCTGGTAGGCCTCCCAGGAACTGTTGCTCTGAATCTGGATCTTCTGGCCGACGACACCGGAGCGGACCTTCAGCCCCGTGACGACCATGACGTGTTTCCATACCTCGGAGCGGTTGGCTCTGCTGCTCTCCCCGCTCTTTGTCGTGGTAGTAGTGGTAGTGGTCGTCGTTGTAGTTGTCGATGAACCAGTGCCGCTCTGGGACGTGGAAGATGCGTCTGGTTTCACGCCGTTTACGCGTTCCAGAACCTTTTCAAACTCCTCATCGCCAGTCGCTCTGGCGGCCACATTATCGTTGGAGCCGAGCAGATAGTATGTATTGCCGTCCTTTATGGCGGTGGTAATGGGTGAATCGCTCACGCGAATGACAAGGGTGTCGGGGAACTGGCGGTCGAGCTCCACATTCCCCGTATAGGGCAACGCCTCATTGATCCGTTTCTGGACCTCGGAACGGCGGACCAGCAGCAGATTGTCTCCCTTATTCACTCCGCTAGCGGAGACGATTTCCTCGGCAGTGTACTGGGACGTACTCTTTACCGTAATATTATTGATACGCAGGAAAATTCCGGCACAGACAATGGCGGCAATGACAAGCAGGATCAAGATGATGACCAGCGTGCGAAGCCGTCTGCTGCGGCGCTGTTTTCTCTTCTGCTTCTCCCGGTGTTCCCGGCGTGCCTCCTCCCGGGAGCGGTACTCCTGGGGTGCCTTTTTCTGGGGCGCTTTCTTCTGGGGTCTGGCAGCCTTTGGTCGATTCACATTCTGCTGTCTTGCACGGCTTTTCTCCGACCGGGACTGTTCCCCCGCAACACGGTTTCTAGCCGCACGTTCTGCCCGCTCTCTGCGCTTCTGGTCCTCGGCAGAACGTGCCGTTCTGCGCTCGGAACCCTGCGCGCGGTCCTGCCGGCGCTCGCGGCTGCCGCCTTCCTTCTGTCGGCGTGCGCCGCTCCCGCGCTCCCTGCGGTTGCTCTTCCGGGCCATACCTTACGACTCCTCTGTCTTTGCGCTCTCAGCGAGAGCCACAAGCTGGTCTGCAATTCGGTCGGTGGCGTCAAGAATGGCCATGGAACGGGCATTAGCCTCCATGCTGTGAAGACGCTCCGGATCTTTTACAAGACCGTTGACCATGTCGAGCAGTTTCTTGCCGGTCAAGTCCTTTTCCTCAATGATCATGGCGGCGTCGTTGTTCACGAGCTCCATGGCGTTGTAGTACTGGTGGTTCTCTGCCACATTCGGGGAGGGAATCAAAATGGATGCCTTGCCCAGAGCACGGATCTCGTAGAGAGAGGATGCGCCGGAACGGCAGATGATGATATCGGCCGCTGGCATGCAGACCTGCATATCGTTGATGTATTCCCGGACATCGATATCGTCCCGATTTTCCACGTCAACGCCCTTTTCCTTCAGGCGCTCCGGGACATAGAGGCCATACTGGCCCATGGAATGGATGAAGTAGCAGTCACCGTCGTCTTTCTTGGCGGCAATAAGGTCGATCATGGCCTCGTTGATGGTATCGGCGCCAAGGCTTCCGCCCATGGAGAGCACCAGGAGTTTGTCATCCGGGATGCCCAGCTGTTTGCGGCAGGCGGCGCGGTCGGCGCGAATCATCTCCTCGCGGACCGGGAGACCGGTGACGACCGGCTCATTTTTGCACTCCATTCTGGCAGCGGCATCCTGGGAGGTCAGCATGACAAGGTCCACCTGTTTGGCTAGGGCCTTGTTGGTGATTCCCGGGAAGGCATTCTGCTCATGGATGGCCGTGGGGACGCCCATCTTGTGGGCCTTACGGATGACTGGGCCACTGACATAGCCGCCGAATCCGATGGCCACATCCGGATCAAAGTCCTTGATGATCTTCTTGGCCTTCCGGGAGCCGGAGAACATCTTGAAGACTGCAGCGGTGTCCCTCTTGATATTTTTCCAGGAGAGGCCCCGGTAGAAACCGCGGACATCCACCGATGCGAAATCAAACCCGGCCTCTGGGACAAGGCGGGTCTCCATATGGGTGGGCGTGCCGACGAAGAGGATCTCCGCATCGTCCCCCATTCTCTCACGGATTTTACCGGCAACCGCAAGGGCCGGGTTGATATGTCCGCCGGTTCCTCCGGCTGCAAACAAAATCTTCAAGATTTTTCTCTCCTTTGTGTTTGAGGCTTTTTGATGTGCGCTTTTCGGGATACGGATAGGATGATGCCCATCTCAAACAGCAGCATAAGTAGGGATGTGCCGCCGTAGCTGAAAAACGGAAGGCTGATACCGGTGTTCGGAAGGACCTCTGTTACAACGTCCACATTCAGAACCGTCTGGATTCCCACCTGGGAGATGAGCCCCATAGCGAGAAGACCGCCAAACTGGTCTTTGGCGTGAACGCCGATAAAGAAGCCGCGCCATACTAACAGGCCAAAGAGGATCAGGATGAGGACGGCGCCCAAAAATCCCAGTTCCTCGGTCACTATCGTAAAAATAAAGTCATTCTGCGGCTCGGAAACATAGAGCTGCTTCATATGAGAGTTGCCAATGCCAACGCCGAAGAAACCACCGGAACCGATGGCATAGAGTCCATGGTTCGTCTGCCAGCGGGTTCCCTTGGGGTCTTTATCCGGATGATGCCAGACCTCAATACGCTGCTGCGCATGGCCGGGAAGAATATCCGGATTTGACACCACTATGATTGCGGCCAAAACCACTAGGGCAACTGCAATGGCAAAACCCTTGTTGGAATACCCTGCAAGATAAATCATCAGTAAGCCGAGAAGGAACAAAAGAATGGTACCGGATACGTGGTTTTCCTCGTACACCAGAAGACACATGGAGAATATCAAAGCCCCATAGATACCCAGGCTTACAAGATTCGTCCGTGCATTGATTCTTCCATTAGGGCCAATATAGGGTGTTTGATTGATAATCCCCTTGTAGTGCCTTGCCTCGTGCATAGCCAGAAAAAGTACAAGTGAGAATTTTGCAATCTCAGATGGCTGGAATGTCAGGGGGCCCAGAGGAAGCCAACGTTTGAAGTCCTCCCCGCGATTCACGACCAATACCAGTATCAATAGAATATAGGTGAGAATCAGTAAGGGATAAGCCCATAGTTTCCACTGTTCATAGTCAAATCGGGAGACCCATAGCATGACGCCTACACCGATAATGACAAAGACAAGTTGTCGTTTGAAATAGTAGAGTCCATCGCCAAAATAATGGACACAGTAGGAATAGCTGGCGGAGAACATCATAAGCAGGCCAATGACCACCAGGGCAATGACCATGGCGAGGAACGGGATGTCAATTCCGCCCTCGGTCCAATACTTCGGTTTTCTCCTTCGTCTGTTTGCCATGTTTAACCTCGGTTGATTATTTGTCGCCAAAATAGAAGATCAGGCAGGATGCCACGCCGCCGAGCAGGTTCACAATGGAGAAGACGATGCAGATCTTCTCCTCGCTCCATCCGCTGAGCTCAAAGGAGTGGTGGATGGGGGCCATCTTGAACAGGCGCTTGCCGGTGGCGTTGGGGTCCTTGCGCTGTGCAATTTTCTTAGTAACTTTGAAATAAGCAATCTGGATGACGTCCGAGGCACCCTCAATGACGTAGATGATGCCGGTGAGAAGAAGGATGAGCGGGCAGTCCAGAGCATAGGCCAGAGCGACCATCATTCCGCCCAGGAACATGGAACCGGTGTCGCCCATGAAGCACTTGGCAGGATGCCAGTTCCAGATGAGGTATCCGCCGAGGGCTCCGGCAAGAGCGGCGGCCAGAATGGATGCGCCGAGGACATGGTGGAAAATGGCCATGACACAAAACGCAATGGCGGCAGTGATGGTAACAGAGCCACAGAGTCCATCAATGCCGTCCGTGAAGTTTACGGCGTTGACAGTGGCATACATGATGATGAATGTGATAATGCAGAACCAGAACAGGTTGCCGTAGTCCCAATAGGAGTGATGCAGCGGAAGATACATATAGGTGTTCTTCGACAGCGCCAACGTTGCAATGTAGGCAGCGCAGAGGATGAGCTGCAGCACGGTCTTCTGCAGGACGGTAAGCCCCTCGTTCTGTTTTTTCTTGATTTTGATATAGTCGTCAGCGAAACCGATGAGGCCAAAGCCGAACGCCATGATGAGGCCGCCCCAAATTTTCGCCTTGGCAGCACCGGCAGTGGCAGTGGCGCCAATGAGCTCGGAGGTCACATTGGTCCCAACGATATCGTGGCCCGTAAGTGCGTCAATAAGGACTACGATAAGGAAAGTCACAATGGTGGAGATGATAAACATGAGGCCGCCCATGGTCGGCGTCCCCTGCTTCTGTTTATGCCAGTTCGGACCGATGTCCAGGATGGTCTGGCCAAATTTCAGCTTGTGGAGCCAGGGGACCATCTTTGTCCCCAGCAGTGCGCTGATGGCAAAGCTCAGCAGCACCGCGACAACGAGTGCAACGACAATATTCATGGATCAGTTCTCCTCTTTCCGTGCTTCCTGCACTTTCTCAATGACCTCTTCCAGTTTCATGCCACGGCTCCCCTTAAAGGCCACGACATCTCCCGGCTTGATCATGCCGATGAGCTGCCTGGTGAGGTCCTCCTTATCATCAAAGTCAAACACGCGGACAAGGCCGTTGGCCCTGGCCTCCTCCGCTGCATACTTGGACATGGGGCCATAGGTCATAAGCATGTCGACCTTGGCGTCTGCCATATACTTTCCAGCCCTGCGGTGGGCCTCCTCGGAGTAGTCTCCAAGTTCCAACATGTCGGCAATAACCGCAATTTTGCGCTTGCCGGGAGCCCCCTTCAGTGTCAGGGTCTCCGCCAATGCCTTCATGGAGTCCGGGCTCGCGTTGTAGCAGTCCTCTATGAGCGTGACGCCGCCGGCATCCTCGATTTTCTCCCGCATTCCCGCGGGTGCATAGTTTTTGAGGGCCTCAGAACACGATTCCGGGGCAATTCCCAGTTCGAGCCCAACGGTGAAGGCTGCCAGAGCGTCATATACATTATGTTCGCCTGTGGTGGGAATGACAACCCTGGTCCGGCCATTTTCCGTGACAGCATCAAACTCAGTACTATCATCCAGATAGTGGATGTTCTCTGCACGAACGTCTGCATCATGGTGAACAGCGAAGTGCTTAATGACAAAGTCGTCCCGCTCCACAGTGGAGAGCTTATCGTTGTCAGCGTTGAGGATAAGTGTGGAGCCGGGCTCCATTCCTTCCAGGATTTCCAGCTTCGCGGCCAGAATTCCGTCACGGCTGCCCAAATTTTCAATATGGGAGACACCGATATTGGTGATGACCGCCATGGTTGGCCGCGCAATGCGGGTCAGGCGGGAGATTTCCCCTTTATGGTTCATGCCCATTTCTATGACAGCGGCCGTGTGCTCCGGTTCCAGTCCCAGAAGGACCTTCGGGAGGCCGATTTCGTTGTTCCAGTTGAAATAGGTCTTATGAGCGCAGTATTTGGCGTTCAGAACACACCAGATCATCTCTTTGGTCGTGGTCTTGCCGACACTGCCGGTGAGACCCACCACCGGAATGTCAAACTCGTTCCGGTAGGATCCGGCAAGGTCGAGAAAGCCTTGAGTCGTGTCTTTTACCTTGATGGTCGGGACGCCACAGGAGACATCCTTTGAACACATGACAGCAGAGGCACCAGCCTCCACGGCCTTCTCAATGAACTGATGTCCGTCCAGCCGCTCGCCACGGATGGCAATGAACAGGCTGCCCGGGACCGCTTCCCGGTTATCTATGACGACGGAGGTGACCTCAGCATGTCCAGAGGCAATGCCGCCAGTGGCCGCTGCAATTTCTTCCGTAGTGAACTTTCTCATAAGGTATACCTCCCTTAGTCGGCATTTCCGGTATCTTCAATTTCCATCTCCGGGTCGGAGCTCACATAGGAGACCGTCACGACGGAGCCCACAGCCACGCTGCTGCCGGCAGGAATGCTCTGACTGTAGGATGCGCCAACCGAGGACGACTGTCCGGTTGATTCCACATTGAGTCCCGCGGCATTGGCCACAGCCTTGGCCTGGGCAAAGGAGAGTCCGGTCAGGTTCGGCACCTTGACCCGCTGGGTCTTGGCATTCGGGCTCGTATAGAGCACAACGATTCCATTCTTGGGGATAAGCTTTCCGGGCGCCGGGTTCTGACGGATGACCTTCTTACCACTTCCGATGATCTTGCACTGGAAGCCCTTGGTCTTCAGACTGGCCTCTGCGGCCTTGCGGTCCACATCCACCACATTCGGGGTGCGGACATCCAGGTTCTGGGATTCCTTATCATTATACTCTGGCTCCACATTCAGGTACCGCAAGGTGTTCTGGATGACCTCGGCGGCGATGGGGGCGGCAGTCTTACCGCCCGTGGTGGCACCGTGCGGCTCATCGATAACGATGAGGCAGGTGATCTGAGGATCGTCCACCGGGGCGAAGCCACAGAACGAACCGATATAGAGCTTTTTGTTCTTAATACTCAGTTTCTCGGAGGTACCGGTCTTGCCGGCAATGCGGTAACCGGGAACATAGGCGTTTTTCGCCGTGCCGCCGATGACGACCTGTTCCATCATTTCTCCGACAGTCCGGGCAGTCTGCTTCGAGACGACCTGGCGTTTCATGACCGGTTTTGTCACATGGACCGAGTCACCAGCGCGGTTCATCCATTTTCCGACGATATACGGCTGCATGAGCTTTCCGTCGTTAGCGATGGCATTGATGGCGGTGCAGACCTGAATGGGGCTGACCTGGAACGTCTGACCAAAGGAACTGGATGCCAGCTGGACAGGTCCCATGGAGTCCGCGGTATAGTAGGTGACACCGGCTCTCGGTTTGGCCTCAGCGGGGAGATCCACGCCGGTCATTTCCGACATGCCAAAGGCGTCAAAATATTTGCTGAAAGTCTTGGCGCCAATTCTCTGTGCCACCTGAATGTAGATGGGGTTGCAGGAGTTCATGAGCGAGTGCGTAAAGTCCTCGGCACCATGGCCGGCACGGTTGGAACAGTGATAAATTTGTCCGGCAACAGCGATGCTTCCGGTGCAGGTGAACATTTCACTCGGGGTGACGACACCCTCCTCAATGCCCGCTGCTGCAGTAATGCATTTGAAGACGGAACCCGGCTCATAGGAGTCGGCCACGGTTCGATTTCGCCACTGGGCGAAGAGCTGGTCCGACTCGGCCTTCTGTCTCTGTTTTTTATTGGCGATGGACTTGATCTCCGATTCTTTCTCCTCGTCCTGAATTTTGTACGGCTCATTGCAGTTGAAGTCCGGCTGGCTGCTCATGGCGAGGATGGCCCCTGTCTTCACATCCATGACAATGCCGTAGCCATAGCTGGCATTGAAGCGTTTAACGCCGCTGGACAGTGCAGAGTCAAGATAGTACTGGATGACGTTGTCCAGGGTCAGCTGCAGGTTTTCACCTTCCTTGACCGCATGATAGGAGCTCATGCCGGAATACGTGTCCTCCTGTCGTGCATTCTTTGTGGAGATGCTGCGTCCCGGGACACCGCTCAGGATGTCGTTGTAGTAGTACTCCAAGCCGGAACTGCCGCGTCCTGAGTTAGAGAGTCCAATGACGGTGGAGGCGAGGTTGCTATACGGGTAGTATCGGACTACATCTTCCTCGAAACCAATGGCCTCTCGGTAACCATTCTTCCGGTTGTCATCGATGAGTTTTTCGATTCGCACCTTGGTGGAATGCGGCACCTTCGTCTTCACGACCTTGTACCGGGAATGCTTCTTCTGGGTCATTTCATAGACCTCTTCGGGGTCCATTTTCAATAGGCTGGCAAGCTGATTGGCAAGTGTGCGGGCATTGATTTTACTTTCTTTGTCATTAATAGCCTTCGGGTCAATGTAGACCTTGTATGCGTCGGCGCTGATTGCCATGACATTGCCGTTCCGGTCCGTGATTGTACCGCGCTGTGCGCTGATCTTGTTGTCCGACATCTGCTCTGCCTCGGCCTTCTGCTTGTACTGGGAGCCGTGGACAAGACCCACATTGATGAGTCCAATCAGGCTGCTTCCAAATCCGAAAATGATGAGGATGGCCAGAGCGGTGAAGGAGCGTTTCCGGAACACCGTATTTGCGTTTCTTGCCATGAATGAGAACCTCCGAAGATTCCTTGATATTACGACGTTGAGAGTTAGAGGCCTCCGCCCCTAACTCTCAAACGGATCTATTTATTTTACCATGTCTTTGTGCCATTGTCCCGAATGGCTTTTTCCGCCGCTGATGAGGACCGCGTCCTGGTCATTGGTGCTTATGTAATTTACTTGGTAATCTTTCACTTTTACCATGCCGAGTGTATTCTTCGCGTAGTCATCCACCTTTGACAGAGCAACATTGGAATTGATCTGCATGGTTAGCTGTGTATTTTCACTTTGGACAGCGCTCAGTTTTGTCTGGCATGCGGCAATACTGCGACTCAGGTTCTCCACGCGGAGATGGCTGTAGATTTGGATTCCAATGGCAACGAGAAATGCCGTTGCAATGGCCAGAACCCGTATTGCCAGAGCGCGGGCGCGCTTGGACTCCGCCTCCCGCTGTTTTCGCGTCTTCCGTATGACCCTCGGGCGTTCCAGCGGCTGTCCGGTCCGTCTCCCGGGGCTGACCGCTGGCGCTGTGCTCGTCGTGTTATACGGAATTCTGTAATTCCTGATGTTTGCGTCGTAATTTGCCATTTCCAATTCCTATTTCCCTATATTAAGCTTACAAGTAATTTATTCATCTAGGTAACGCGCGTGTATTTTCCGAACGGAGCGAAGCCTTGCGCTGCGGCTTCGCGGATTCTGTTCCAGTTCCTCCTCCGAGGCGACCCGGAACTTAAAGGGCAACTCTGCTGCAGGGGTCCTGCCGCAGACACAGACCGGAAATTCCGGTGGACAGATACAGCCCTGGCAGAAGGAGGCAAACCGCTGTTTCACCATACGGTCTTCCAGGGAGTGGAATGTGATGATGGAGAGGATTCCGCCGGGTGCAAGGGCGTCGTACATTTCCCCGAGTGCATTGTCCAGCGCGTCCATTTCGCCATTTACCGCAATTCGGAGTGCTTGGAACGTCCGCCTCGCCGGGTGCTTTGCCCGTCTTGCCTTGGCGGGAACCGCATTACTGACAATGTCGCTGAGTTGCAACGTCGTCTCAATGGGGCTCTTCCCCCGTGCCTCCACAATGGCTTTCGCTATTCTGGGGGCAAATTTTTCCTCGCCATATGTATATAATATGGTTTTAAGCTCCTGCTCAGAGAGTGTGTTGACCAGATCTGCAGCCGTCGGGCCGTCCTGGCTCATCCGCATGTCCAGAGGGGCATCGTGATGAAATGAGAAGCCGCGTTCCGGGGTGTCCAGCTGGTGGGAGCTGACCCCGAGGTCGGCCAATATTCCGGAGAGGGGCGGAAGATTTTTTTCCTCTACCACCGTCGTAAGATTCGAGAAGTTTTCCTGGACCACTGTGACACGGGGGTCACCGCCGATCCGCTTTGTTACGATGGCTATGGCGTCGGGGTCCTGATCCAGACAGATGAGGTGGCCATTCGGCCCCAGCCGCTTCAGAATTTCCGAGGAGTGCCCGGCACCGCCCGCCGTCGCATCCAGATAGATGCCGTCGGGCTTGATTTCCAGGGAGTCGATGGTCTCCTGCAGTAGAACCGGAATGTGGGAAAATTCCATGGTCTCCATTAGAATACGACCTCCACGCCGAGCTGATCGGCGGTGAGAGCCTGCTCGCAGTCGGCGGCGTAGGAGTCGGCATCCCAGATTTCAAATTTATTGCCGGCGCCGGCAATGACCACGGCCTTTTCGAGGCCGGCATACTCGGCGAGCTCGGCGCGTACCGTGAAACGGCCCTGGCTGTCCAGCTCCGCACGGTCTGCATTTTTGAAGAAGTCTCTTTTGAAGCGCCGGTACTCTGTGGTACCCGGAAGCGCCTTCACCTGGTCGGCAACCGGTTCCCACTCCTCGAGGGAGTAGAGATACAGGCAACGGTCCGGCGCCTTGCAGACGACGAACCCGTCCTGAAGGGCGTCGCGGTACTTGGAGGGAACAAAGACGCGCTTCTTGGAATCCATATTAAAATTGTAGGTACCCAGGAAGTCCAAGAGCGTCTCCCCTCCTTCTCCACTTTTCCCCACTTTTCACCTTTTTCCAACACTTTAATAAAAGTATAGGTTCAAAATTTGTTCATTTCAAGCCAATATTTTGGTCTCTTGTGGTCGTGCACGGTCAAAATGTCCATATATTGTGTATCGTGGAAATTGTGGAAAAATCTTTTTCTCATTTTCACAACTGCATCGCCCCACCTTGTGGAAAAATTGTGGTAAACTTATGTTCGATATATTCTTACGAGGTGAATTGCTATGAGCAAAAAAGGAAAGGGCCTTTGGGCAGAATTCAAGGAATTTATCATGCAGGGCGACGTCATGACTATGGCTGTCGGCATTATCATCGGCGGTGCGTTCACGGCCATCGTGAATTCCTTGGTGGATGACATCCTGAACCCCATCATCGCCCTTATCGGCGGAGATGCGGTCAAAAACATCAGCCAGCTGGGTGTCCATCTCGGCCCCAATGGACCGCTGCTCACCTTTGGCCACTTCATCGGCGCCATCATCAACTTTCTCATCATCGGCTTCGTACTCTTCCTCATCGTGAAGAGTTTCAACAAGATGAAGAACGACGCGGAAAAACTCGCCAAGCACGACGAGCCCGCTGAGGAGAAAAAAGAAGAGCCGGCACAGCCGACTCAGGAAGAACTTCTCGGTGAAATTGTTGAGCTTCTGAAAAAGCAGGATCCGGAGAACAAAGCATAAACAATGCGAACACTTTATCTCGACTGTGAGAACGGCGCCACAGAGGATATGATCTGTGCAGCCCTCTGGGAGCTCATCGACGACAAAGAGGAGTTCCTCCAGGACTTCTATTCCGCTGGCCTCTATCAGGGAAGGCTGAATGCCTCCCCCACCACCCACGCCGGCATTCCCGGTACCCAGTTCCAGCTCAGCAGTCTGGAGCATCCTGTCTATGAGGAATTCTTCACTTTGAAAGATGGGGAGGGTGTCACTCTGCAGGACATCCGGGGGGAAATTCAGGCCATGTACCTGAGTTCCCGCGTCCAGAGGGACTCCTCGGAAATCCTCTTTCTCCTGACCGACGCCGCATGTCAGACTTACAACTGCTGCATGGACGACATTCACTTTCATGGAGACGCGGCCAATTCCCTCCTCTATGATGTGGTCTGCTGTTGCATGCTCATTGAGCGCCTGTCACCGGAGAACATCATCGGTTCCACCATTCAGATCGGCTCCGGAGAAATCAAGACAGAAAACGGTACGCTCTCTATCCCCACTCCCACCACAGTTTGGCTTCTGCAGGGTGTCCCGGTCTTTGCCTCCGGGACAGGCAGAGGGTTCTGCACACCGGGCAGTGCCGCTCTCCTGAAGTACTATATCTGTTCCTATGGCCCGCTTCCAGTCATGAACATCGACAAGATCGGCTGCGGCATCGGAGCCCGGGACTATGAGAAGGGAAGTTATCTCCGGGCCTTTCTCGGCACCACCGGGGATGACCTGGCCGGGAAAGATTCCCGCACAGAGGGTGCCCCTGCTGAGGACGCCGACAGTGAACGTCAGAGGAAACTGCTGGCCAACCGCATCTCCCGCTCCATTGGCCATCTGAACTCGGTCAAGCGGATGGTGGAAATGGGAAGAGACCCCAACGACATCCTCATCCAGCTGGCCGCTGTGCGCTCGTCCATAACGAGCACATCGCGCGTCATCATGAAGCAGCAGCTGCAGGACGCCATGAAAAACGGAAAGGCCGCCCCGGAAGACCTGGACGACCTCTACCATATGATGGACCGTTATCTCAAATAATTTTGGGCGATTCGCCGGTTGAAAAAGCCAGTGAATCGCCCATTATTATTTTACTTATTTTCGCTCTGCTCATACGCTGCACGGACCGCTGTGGCCAGCTGATCCGGACATGATGTGGGCTTGAATCCACACTGGATTCCCTTCAAGTGGTCCTCAATTTCATCCACCGTCATGCCGTCGCACAGGCTGCAGATTCCCTTGAGGTTTCCGTTGCACCCGCCGTAGAATTCAATGTTGCTGACGACGTCGCCGTCCAAGTCAAAGTCGATTTGCTGGGAACATGTCCCGTGGGTCTGATAAGAATATCTCATGGCGCTTCGCTCCTTTTTTAACGATTATAAACGGCAGGTTCGGTCTGTCAAGTCTTGACATTTTTTCCGCCACGTCCGAAAATAAATCTACTATTTGTACGGAGGATCACACCATGTCTCAGGAAGATGAACTTTTGAAGCTGGAAAATCAGCTCTGTTTCCCGCTGTATGTCTGCTCCAAAGAGGTCATCCGCAAGTACCGTCCCCTGTTGGAGCCCCTCGGCCTCACCTACACCGGCTATATTACCATGATGGCTCTGTGGGAGCAGGACCACATCAACGTAAAGCAGCTTGGGGAAAAGCTGTATCTGGACTCCGGAACCCTCACGCCCCTCTTAAAGCGCCTCGAGAAGAACGGCTATATTACTCGGACCAAGGACCCGGGCGACGAGCGGAGTCTCCTCGTGGACCTCACTCCCGAGGGCCGCGCTCTGAAGAGCCGCGCCACCTGCGTTCCCATGCAGCTCATTGAGAGTTTCCCGAAGGATGGTGGGGAAAATGACATTGACGTCATGGAGCTGAAGCATTATTTGGATGTGTTGATGAAGATGTTGTCGGAATAAAAAGTATAAAATAATAATAAGGGTCAGGACGAAAAGTTGCGTTGTCCTGACCCTTGTTTTTTTACCGCATCTTCAAATTATTGGCTATGCGGTAAAAATATTTTTTTCATTTTACCGCAATCCTAATTTTCATTAAATGCGGTAAAGAAATGATGCTACACAGTGTTCAAATCTAACCGCTGTTCTTACTGCATTTGGGAAAAATGGGGAATGCGGTAAAGATTAAGAACTGCATCTCCCAAATCCTTTTACCGCATTGAAGCTTTTTTCAAAATGCGGTACTTGTTAATTTTTAGATTTACCGCATTGGCTATTTTTTAAAGATGCGGTAAAAGCCAATTATGACCACATTTGCTCCATTTCAAAATGAGGTCAAACAAAATTTTCAGTTATGACCACATTTCCAAATATCAAAAATTTGGTCTAATTCTCCCCCCTGCAACAGCCTGCCAAGACGAAAACTTTCGCACCCCGCCCCCGCAGCACCACACTCTCACCCCTTATTCTCCCAAATATACCGATTCAAGTGTTCCACATAGCTCTTCGCCAGCTCGCCCATCGGGCGGCCGCTCTCAACAATGTATCCAATTTCCATCTCCTCGTCGCAGGAGAGCGGAATGGAGACAATGGAGTCGCCGTTTAAGTCGACGCTCAAGACGCCGGAGGATATGGTGTAGCCGTTCAGGCCGATCAGCAGGTTGAACAGCGTGGCGCGATCCGTGACATTGATACTCTTGGGGCTCTCCTCCGTGCTGTATATTTCCTCGGAGAAATAGAACGCGTTGTTAATGCCCTGCTCGAAGGACAGGCGCGGATAGGGCTTGAGGTCCGCCAACGTCACCGACTCCCGCTCCGACAGCGGGTTGTCCCGGCTGACGAAGACGTGGGGCTGCGCAACAAAAATGCTGTGGAACTCCAGGTCGGCGTTGCGGATGAGGCGCTGGATGACATCGCGGTTGTAGTGGCTCAAATAGAGGACTCCCAGCTCGCTGCGCCCCAGGCGAACATCCTCTATAATGTCGTACGTCCGAGACTCCCGCAACGTGAACTCATATTTTTCACGGCCATACTCCTTCACAAGTTCCACAAATGCGTTGACCACGAAGGCATAGTGCTGGGAAGACACGGCGAAGACCCGGCGCGCAGGGGTGCCGTACTTATAGGTCTGCTCCAAAATTCCGACCTGTTCTGTGACCTGCCGGGCATAGGACAGGAACCGGGTCCCCTCCTCCGTAAGGGTGACACCCCGGTTGGTACGCTGGAAGATGGTAATGCCCATCTCTGTCTCCAGGTCCGAGATGGCCTTGGACAGGCTGGGCTGGGTGACAAAGAGGTTCTGGGCGGCCCGGCTAATGGAGCCGTTCCGTGAGACCTCCACCACGTAGCGGAGCTGCTGCAGTGTCATGTCCTACCTCCTGTTATTTTTCGGCGACGAACCAGTTTTTCCATACCGTATAGTACTTTCCGTAGAGATGGGCGCCGTCCCCGGACATGTTGGCCGGGAGATTGCCGGAGGCGTCGTCGAAGGAGGGGTTCGGGTCGAGGTATCGAGCGTGCATCGCCCCCGCAATTTGGGCAATTTGGCGATTCAGTCCGTCGATATTCCCGTTCGTAATCGTCGGATCCGACGCAGATTTTTCTGCTGTGACATGCAGGTTTCCCACAAGGATAATCTGTGCGCCCGGCTCCCGCTCCTTCACAAATTCCACGAGATTCCGATAGTGCTTCAGCACGGTGGGACGCGGGTTCGCCATCTCATTAATGCCAAGCATGATATAGATGCGGCGGTACTTGTGGCCGCCGAGCAGCTGGCCCAAAGTCGTGTTGCCATAGCGCGGCACGTTAAGTGTGGTCGTAGTGGCCTTCCCAATGCCAAGGCCAACGTCGCAGAAAAAGTCTGCCGTGTCCATGCCGCCGTATTCCCGCAGACCCACGGTGCGAGAGTCACCAATAAACAATGTGTTCTGGAAGAATTTGCCCGCCTGTGCCTCCGAGACCTGCGGAAGCTGGGTCGCTTTTTTTACCGCTTTCTGTGCAGTAGCGTAACCGCCCTGCTGGGAGGCGGCAATTTTCTGCTGCTGTGCCAGTACCAGCTTTTTCTGCCGGTTCTGCTTGACGAGGCCGCTCACAAGGAACGGCGAGATGATGATGAGGGACACCAAAAACAGGGCCGCAAACACCAGCTTCTGCTGCTGGGCCAGCTGGCGCTTTCTGTTCCGACGTGCCCGTTGTCTCTCGGTCATCCGCGGGTCCTGACGGTAGACCGGTCTTGGATTTTGCTCATTCATGAATAGTTGCCCCCATCAGAAACGGAAATAGAGAAACGGGTCGTTCATACCCTTGTACATGCAGTAGACGGACCCCCAGAATATGGCAATCATGACAAAGGATCCAATGATGTTGTCCTTGATTTTCAGGTACCACTGGTACGGGTACTCCGTGGAGAAAAGGAAGCCCAGAGCGAGGAACGGCCAATATTGCTTGATAAGACGGACAAAGTCCGGACCCGGGTGCAGCGCCCCCTGCGATGCGCTCCCGAAGAACGGGAACAGCCTTGCCAGGAACGCCCCAATGTCGTGGAAGTCCGTTATGGCGAAGAGCGACCACATTATGCAGAGAACGAAGAACATATAGATGTGTCCCAGCCAGTGGTGTTTTTCCAGCACCTTCAGGAAACCGCTCTTCTCAATGGCAATAAGCACAAACGTGCAGAGACCCCACAGGACGAAGTTCATGTGGGCACCGTGCCAGAGGCCGGTGAGTGCCCAGACGATGAACAGGTTCCGGTAGGTCTTGGCCGTACCCTCCCGGTTACCGCCCAGCGGAATATAGACGTAGTTCTTGAACCAGCTGCCCAGTGTCATGTGCCACCGGCGCCAAAACTCCGTCATGGAGAGGGACAGGTACGGGTGGTTGAAGTTCTGCGGGAACTCAAATCCGAGCATGTGCCCAAGGCCAATGGCCATGAGAGAGTAGCCAAAGAAGTCAAAATAAATTTCAAAGGCATAGGCAAGGATGCCGGCCCACGCCAGTGGTGTGGAGACAAAGTCGTAGCCAATGCCCTCCATGTTGCCCCAAAGCCCTGCAAGGCGGTTGGCCAAAAGGACCTTGAGACCAAGGCCCAAAATGAAGATCTTAAACCCGTCCACAAACTGGAAGAAAGAGTATTTCCGGTGCTGCAGGCGCTCCGCCACCGTGGAATATTTTACAATGGGACCCGCAATGAGTTGCGGGAACATGGTGAGGTACGCGCCGTAGTTGATGAAATTTTTCTCAGCATGTACATCGCCCCGTTTCACATCGACCAGATAGGAGACGGCCTGGAACGTGTAGAAACTGATGCCGATGGGCAGTGTCAGCTCCAGCGGAGCAATGCCCACTGCCGTCGGCGAGAACGCGTGGACGAGAATGTTGATGCCCCGGATGAAGAAGTCGGCGTACTTGAAGACCCCGAGCCATCCCAGGTCAAAGACGAGCCCGATGACGAACCACAGCTTCTGGTGCTTTCCCCTCTCAATGAGCAGACCGGCGAGATAGTTGAACAGGACCGCAATCAGCAAAAAGCCCACATAGATGGGCTCGTGCCAGGCCCCGACGGTGTAGAACACCATGCTCCCGAGAAACAGGAGCAGGTTTCGAAACCGTTCCGGGACCAGGTAGTAGACCACCATGAAGGCCGGAAGAAAAATAAAGATAAATTGTAAGCTGCTGAAAACCACGGGCTGGCTGTTCTCCTCTCAGGGCATGAAATATACGTTGTTGGGCGATTCAGCCCTCGTCAATCCTTCACGTCCGTGTAGTATTTGTCCAGCTTTTCCTCTGTCTCAGGCTTTGCCGAGCGGATGAGATGTGCGTCCAGCACATAGTAGCCAACGCCAATCAGGATGAGAATGACACCGATGGCGTAGTTGAAGATAGTCTGTCCGACTCCACCCTCTCCTGGATTGGCAACGGCCACGACGCCGAGAACGATGGCGGCAAGGCCGACAACCATGACGCCGACCCAAGCCTTTCCTTCTGAGAAGTGCCGTAGAATTCCCGTGGCACCGAGAGCCGTAAAGCCGAGCGCAATGAGCATAAGGGCGAACAGGACCGTCATAACGGTGTTCATGCCGTTGCTGGCCACAATAAATAGGATGGCAAACAGGATATCTAAAATGCCGTTGCCGACCAGAAGACCGGAGAACACAAATTTCTTACCGTCCTTGATCGCCCATACAATATTGATGATACCGACGACGGCCAGCACCGCTCCAATGAGCCAGGGAATAGTCTCGTCAAAGAAAAAACAGAGGACGCCGCCGGCAATAAGCAGGGTTCCAATGATGCCGATGGTGACCTTCGTAATAGTCAGAGTCTTATCTTTCATGGGGCTCCTCCTTCGTAAATATTGCGTGAAATTATAGAATGATTATAGCGGATATTTTTTGTTTGTACAGCGGCGCCGGTTATTTCCCCGGGTCGTCCTCCTCCCGCTCCGGGTGGTCGAGATCCTCCTTGTAGCGGTTCTGATACCAGAGCCGGAACCCTGTGGCGACGGTAAGGCCAACCAGGAGGCCCAGTGCGACGTAGCGCAGAACCGGCACCAGAAAGTCGGCGGCAATGAGAATGACGGCGACCATGAGCGCCACGAGAAATGCCAGCGAGACCTTATCGGCTGCACGCATGGCCTTGTGCTCATTCTTCAGAATTTCCACAAGGTGATTCGCCGACTCCGAGGAGCCGAGCAGTTCCGCCCTCCGATACCACCGGATGGCCTCGTGCATGTCCTTCGGTACCAGAATGCCCTCCTCGTAGAGGTGGCCGAGCCGGTCCATAGCCGGGATGATCCCCTGCTCCGCGCTCTGCCGGTAGAGCTCCACCGCCCGACCCGTGTCCTGTTTCAGGGTAGTCCCCTGCTCCAGCTCCGCTGCCAGATGATATTGGCCGAGCGGATTTTCCAGCGCAACGGCCCTCTTATACCACTCACAGGCCTCCTCCGGATCCTTCCGGGCACCAATGCCGTGCTCCAAGGCCTCTCCGAGGCGGACCATACCGTTGGAGCTGCCCCGCTCCGCGGCCTGGCGGAAACAGGCAACCGCACGGTCTGTGTCCTGCTTGAGGGCAATGCCGTCCCAGTGCATTTTTCCAATTTCATAGAAACCCTCGGCCATGCCGAGCTCGGCAGACCGCTGGAAACATTTTGCTGCGGCGATTTGGTTGACGTCGGTCCCATAACCGGTCTCGAGACATTTACCCATGGCAAAATAGCCACGGGAGGAGCCGTCCCGGGCGGACTGTTCAAAATAGTGGAACGCCTTCCCGCTGTCCGCCGGAATATTCTCCCCCCGGAAGTAGAGGTTTCCAAGAAGAAGGCTGGCACGGGCGCTGCCATCCTCGCCGGCCTCCTCCAGAAGTTTCACGGCGCGGTCCACGTCCTTGGGCACAGACTCCCCGTTATAGAGCAAAACGGCATAACAGGTCTTGGCGTCGGCGTCCCCGAGTTCCATGGCCCGCTCATAACAGGAAATGGCCTTTTCCATGTCTTTTTCAACGCCCCAGCCGGCCTCATAAAAGGCGCCCAGACGGGTGAGACAAGCGGTGTCGTCCATGTCGGCGCCCTTCTGGTACCACTCGACGGCTTTGGCAAAGTTCTGGGGAAAGCCGTGTCCAGTCTCGTAGCAGAGGCCCATTTGGTAAATTCCCACCGGGTCTCCGAGTTCGGCTGCCTTGGCGTAGTATTCCAACGCCTTGACCATGTCCTGCTCCACGTCCTGTCCGCTGTCGTAGCAGACGCCGATGTAGAAGTACGCACGGGCATAGCCGAGGCGGGCGGATTTCACAAAGCAGGAAAAAGCCATGGACGGATCCTTTCGGACACCGCGGCCGAAGTGGTACAGCGTGCCGAGGCAGAGCAGCGCCTCGGCGCTGCCGTTCTCCCCGGCGAGGCGGTAGTAGCGGGCGGCCTTTTCAAAGTCCCGCGCCGTCCCGAAGCCGGTCTCATAGCAGTGGCCCAGGACAAACTGTGCAGGGGCATAGTCCCGCTCCGCCGCCCGCTGGTAGCAGGCAAAGGCTTTTTCCGGGTTCTTCTCCAAAATGTCTCCCAGGGCATACAGATTTCCCAGAAAGAACGGTGCAGACGGGTCCTCAAGCTCGTCGGCACGGCGGTAGAGCTCCAGGGCGCGGTCGGTATCCTTTTCAATTCCAGTGCCAGTCTCGTAGCAGGCAGCCTCAGCAGTGACAGCGGGGGCAAAGTTTCCCTCGGCGCTCTCTTGGAAAAGGCGGAAAGCCTCATCGACGTCTGTCTCGACGCCCTTGCCATTCAAGTAGCAGAGGCCTCTCCAGTACAGCACTTCGGGGGTCTCTTCTGCGCTGTCAAAATACTGGAAAGCGCGTTCCGGGTCCTCGTCGACTCCGTTTATGCCGTAGAAGCAGTTGATGCCCATTTGAAGCTGGGCCTCAGTGCTCCCCTCGTCTGCGGCCTCCTGCCAGGCGGCCAGCTGCCTCGCCTGCTGCTTTCTCCGGTTCTCAATGATCTTCACAAGTTCCGGCTTTACAAAGGCGACCTCATATTTTTTCGGAAGTTCCATGTCAGAATGGGTTCCGTTGTCAGACATATTGCAACTCCTCGATTTCCTTATATTTTAGGTTTCCATTCTATCATAAAACGGGCGACCAGTAGAAAATGGACTGTGAACTATGGTATACTTTTTTCCATATCCAAATAGTTTTTTGCAGGGGGTATTTTTTTCATGAATCAGGCCGAAAACAGTGCTTCGCTCATTCCCATGGTGAATCGTCTGGACGAAAATCTCGTCCGTGCCACGCTCACCGACGTGGAGTGGGAGCGCATCATCTGCCATCTCACCATGGAGCTCGACTTCAGCGAAAAATTTGACCACAGCAGACCGCTGGACTTCTACCTGGTGGCGGCGTTCCACCGGGCCAACGCCAAGTTCAAGGTGGACTCCATTGACGGCAGCACCTACCACCTGTCCGTCAATGTCACGAATCCGGGCTACTGCCTTTGCATTCCGACGGGAACCTATTTCATCTATATCTGCCAGGGTGAGGACATCCTCTGCAGCCCGCAGATCGGCGCAGAGCTGGCACCCCAGCTCTTCGACAAGTCCCGCACGTTCCTCCACAACAATAAGACCCAGGGCTACTGCGTGAACTTTGCCTGTTCCGACTCCGAGGAGGAGCTGAGCCCGGTCATCACCATCATGGACATGAAGAAATCCGGACTCCGCGTCTACAATGAGGACCAGCGCCCGGAGACCCGCCAGACCGTGGGCAAAAAGTTCATGAGACAGTTCAACCGGTTCCGCCGCTGGGGCATCAAAGTCATCTATGCCTTCCTGTACCACTGGCATCGTCTCTTCAACCCGAAGCGCACCAAGAAGACCATCATGTTCATGAGTGAGCAGAGCGAAGAGCTCAGCACGAATATCATGAGCGTCTACAACCGCATGGTGGAGCGCGGCATGGTGGGAGACCAGTACCGGGTCCTTTTCTCGGCCCGCGCCACCGTGGCAAAGCCCCACTACGGCGTTCCGTCCTGGCTCAAAATGCTCAACAAGATCTCCCAGGCGCAGATGATCTTCCTGGACGACCACGCTCCCGCCTTTGACTGGCTCTTCCTCAAACCCACGACGACGCTCGTGCAGCTCTGGCACGCCGGCGCGGGCTTCAAGTCCTCCGGCTACAGCCGCTGGGGCCACGACGGCTGCCCGGCACCGTACGGCTGCCATAGGCAGTATAAGTACGGCATTGCGGGAAGCCGGTCCATCGCCCACTTCTTCTCGGAAGTCTTCGGCATCAACACCGAGCAGGTCCTGCCCACCGGCATGCCCCGCATGGACGAGTACAACGACCCGGAGCACCGCAAGAGCAAAGAGGCGGAAATCCGGCAGCAGTACCCCATGATCAACGGCAAGAAGGTCATCCTCTTCGCCCCCACCTACCGCGGCACGAACCATTTCGACGCCCACTACCCCTACCAGCTCATCGACTTCGACCGCCTCTACAAGTTCTGCGGAGACGAGTACGTCGTCCTCTTTAAGATGCACCCTTGGGTGTCCAGCTCCGTGCCCATCCCAGAGGAGTATAAGGATCGGTTCGCCGATGTGGGCAAATACCCGAATATCAACGACCTGTTCTATGTTGTAGACCTGCTCATTACCGACTACTCGTCCAACATCTTTGAGTACTCCCTCATGCGCAAGCCCATGCTGTTCTTCGCCTTCGACGAAATCCAGTATTCGTTCTCCCGCGGCTTCCACCGTTCCTACGAGGAGTCGGCCCCTGGCAAGATCTGCCACACGTTTGACGAGGTCATGGACGCCCTCGAGAACCAGGACTTCGAGTTCGAGAAGGTCGAGGAATATGTTAAAATGCAGTTTGACCACATTGACAGCCACGCCTCGGACCGCGTCATTGACTGGATCCTCCTCGGCAACATCCCGGAGGATATCCAGAAGACCCTCGACGAAATCCGCGCCGAGAACGAGCTCTTGAAGATTATGGACTTCTCCTCCGTCACCGCCATTGAAGACGGCGCCGGAGCCTGATTGGAAGGAAAGGTATCACATGAATATAGCCATGATTTTCGCCGGCGGTTCCGGCGTCCGCATGGGAGCCGGCATCCCGAAGCAGTTCCTCGAGGTCAACGGCACCCCCATTCTCGTCCACACCGTTCGGCAGTTCCAGTTGCACAATGACATTGACAAAATCTACATCTCCACCCTGAAGGACTACATCCCCTACGTGGAGGAACTCTGTGAGACCTATCATATGACGAAGGTCGCCGCGGTCATCCCCGGCGGTGAGACCGCCCAGGACTCCATCTACAACTGCCTCATGAAGGGCATTGAGGAGAACCCGGGTGACAGCATCGTGCTCCTCACCGACGGTGTCCGTCCGTTCGTAGACTACGACGTCATCACAAAGAACATTGAGGGTGTCAAAAAGAATGGCAACGCCATCACCTGCACCCCGTGCTTTGAGACCATCCTGCTCTCCAAGGACGGCGAGTCCGTGAACTCGGTACCGTATCGGCGCCAGACGTTTTCGGCCCAGGCCCCCCAGAGCTTCTATCTCCAGGACATCATCGACGCCCACAATGAGATCCGCAAGCGCCCCAACAAGTATGAGGACATGGTCGACGCCTGCACTATCCTCACCACCTTGGGCCGCCCGGTCCACATGATCGAGGGCAACCGCGGCAATATCAAAGTCACGACCCCCTCCGACGTATTCACGTTCCGCGCCCTTCTCCAGTACCGCGAGAACGAGCAGGTCTTCGGCTTCGGTCTCACCAACGGTAGCCGCTACCTCATCAACAAATCCAAGCACACGAAAGGCGGGGAATAAGTAATGGAAGTCCGCAGTACGGTGCTGGACGACGACATCCAGTCCGCCGCGGAGCGCATCGACTCCGAGGCGTTCAAGGGAAAGACCGTATTTGTCACCGGCGCAACCGGTCTTATTGGTTCCCAGGTGTGTAAATCGCTCCTGACGTGCAACGCACTCCATGACGCCGGCATCCATGTCGTCGCCATGGTCCGCAGCCAGGAAAAGGCAGAAAAAGTATTTGCTGACTATCTGGGCGACTCCATGCTCTCCTTCTACAAGGGAGATATTACATCGCCCATACAATATGAGGGAACCGTGGACTACATTGTTCACGGCGCCAGCGCCACCGCCTCCCGCTACTTTGTGGAGCACCCGGCCGAGACCATCCGCACCGCCCTTCTGGGCACCGAAATGGCCCTGGAGTTTGCCCGCAGCAAAGAGGTCGCCGGCATGGTGTACCTCTCCTCTCTCGAGGTCTACGGCGTTCCGGACGGGACAAAGGAGACCATTACGGAGAAGGATTACGGCTACATTGACCCGCTTAGCGTCCGCTCCAGCTACTCAGAGGGCAAGCGCATGGCGGAAAATCTCTGTGTAGCATATGCCTCGGAGTACGGCGTGCCCGTAAAAATAGTGCGCCTCTCCCAGACGTTCGGCGCCGGTGTCGCCTACAACGACGGCCGCGTCTTCGCCGAGTTCGCCCGCTGCCTCATTGAGAAGAAGGACATTGTCCTCCACACCGAGGGCAAGACCGTCCGCACCTACTGCTACACCAGTGACGCCGTCACCGCCATCCTCACGGTTCTCCAGAAGGGAGAGCCCGGTCAGGCCTATAATGTCACGAACCGGGACACGGCCTGTTCCATCCGGGAAATGGCGGAGCTCGTGGCAGGTCTGGAGCCCGAGGCAGGAATATCGGTCAAGGTGGAAATCCCCGAGGACCTCGCGTCCTTCGGCTACAACCCCACCATGATCATCCGGTTGGACCCCTCTGCCCTGGAATCCCTCGGCTGGAAACCCACTGTGGGCATAGAAGACATGTTCCGCCGCACCATTGCGAGCATGCGGGAAAGGAGCTGACAGTTTGCCTGCCAAGACCCGAGACCCCCGATGGGACAATGCCAAGTTCTTCCTCATCTACCTGGTCATTGTGGGACACATCATGGAGCCGTTCTGTGACGAGTTCGCGTTCGCCCGGAGCATCTTCTTCTTCATCTACTCGTTCCACATGCCGGCGTTCCTGCTCATCTCCGGCCTGTTCAGCAACCGGATCGTGGAATCGGAACAGTACCGCTGGAAAAAGCTGCTGCCCTACCTGCTGGTCTGCTTCTTCCTGAACTTCTACCGAAGCGTCAGCCTCTGGATCTACAATCCCCACCACCACTTCCACTTTGACGACCAGAACAACATCAGCTGGTTCCTCATGGCGCTGTTCGCCTGCTACACCATTGCATGGCTGCTGCGCAAGTTTAACCACCGCTATATGCTCCTCTTCTCCATCCTCATTGCCCTGGTGGCCGGTTACGATACCCACATTGGCAGCACATTTGCCATTGCCCGCATCATCAACTTCTTCCCGTTCTTCTACGCGGGCTACCTGCTGGACCGCGACAAGCTCGCCGCCTTCCTGGATCGGAAGAACTTCCGCATCTTCTCCGGCTGCTTTATGGCCGCCTATCTTATCATCTGCATTGCCCTGAGCCACTACGTCTACGCCTTCCGCCCGCTTGTTACAGGACAGAACAGCTACGACGACGCGCCGTTCGGCATGCAGCCCTACACCTGGATCTTCCGCCTGGTCTACTACGCCGGCGCCATGCTGCTCATCCTCTGCTTCTGTAGCCTGGTTCCTCGGAAGAACATCCGGTACATTTCCACGTGGGGGCAGCGCACGCTGGCCGTCTACTTCTGGCATCTGCCGTTCGTGACGTTCGTGACCCGCGCGCCCTTCATTGAGTCGTTCGCCGGCAGCCACCTCTGGTTTGAGGTTCTGCTCGCCCTCCTCTACGCAGCCGTCCTCGTCGTCATCTTCTCCCAGCGCTGCTTCACGGTGCCCCTGGAGTACATGATGATGCCGGACAAGTTCGAGAAGAAGTCAAAATAAAATGTTGAGTCCCGCCGGGAGTTGTGTCCGGCGGGGCTTTTTTTGTGGTGGGGGGCGATTCAGTTTGTCTTTGTGTAATTGGATTGGATTCTATGCGAAAGTTTTCGGGGTGCGGGCGGCGGGAGGCGGGAAAATTAACTGCAAACCTTTTAAAAATTTCAATTAGCAGTTAGGTCGGCCCGCCCCTCCTGCCCATTTTTAACTGCAAACTCCCTAAGGGGTGCAAACTGCAGTTAATCAACCTTCCGGTCCGGGCCATTAATAACTGCAAACCTTCTTTTTTTACCAAAAAGCAGTTAGGTGGGCCCGCCCTCGCAGATTACGTCCGTATAATGGTGTAAATTCAAAAACAAAAAGAGCCAATGGCTCGATCCTTCAGGTATAATGAAAATCAACCACAATCAACAATATGCCTA
>OMYO01000049.1 GCA_900315285.1 uncultured Eubacteriales bacterium
TGTGGTAACTTAATTCTACCAAAAGGATGATCTATGGATCTTCTTTTTATTTAGTTGTTCAAGTTGATTCTACAATCTACCTTCAAAATTTTGTTGTGAATCATAAATATTAGTAGAAAGCGAACTCAAGACCGGCATAGTTCCTTGAGCAAACACTGGAACAACTCCAAATGGTATTACTAATAAAATAGCAAGGAAAATCGAAATTATTTTTCTCATATAAATCGCCTCTCTTTAATACCATCTAATATGGCTCTTTAGATTCAAAAAGCCATCCAATTCCACATCCCGCAGAAAACTTCCCGGCTCAAACTGAAATGACCACTGCTGAAACTTTCCAGGCCCCAGTTCCAGCCCCTCACACTCCCCGAAGGAGTCACGGGCAAACGTGTCCGCTTCCGGCGTGCTGAGTTCCAGCAACTCCACCGAAATATGCTCGAGTTTTTCGTCTGTAAGATTGATAATGTCCGCAACGCAAATCAAGCTGTCCACTTTGTAATAGACATGGACAGGGACAAGACGAACTGCGGCATCCTCTGGAGAAATATCCCAAGAGGGGTTGTAATACTCGTTATTATTTTCCATGAGATTTCCTTCTCTTCTCCAATTTTTCCAATCAATAGACAGGAGATGCACTGTAGATTGTTTCATCCCACTAGACGAAGGTTTTTTCGAGAGTGTTTTTCCAGTTTTGAAATTTTTTTAAAAAAATTTAGAGGCTGTATCAAAATGGGGAATACTCCATTTTCGGTACAGCCTCGCTTTTTGACTTTTATCGAATGCTTTCAGAGGAATACGGAGGAAACTCATACCTAATGCCCTGATTTTGGTGGACTAGTATGAAAAAAATTTGATAGTGCACAATCAGACTCATACCAATTCTTTCGAAGTAGGCTCTGTAGTATGAGTTTGCTTTCATTGGGCACAATGAATCTCATACCTATCTCCCGAAAATTCTTCTGAAGGTATGAGCTGCTAAGGGTATTGGTCGGCCCGACTAATACCTGGCAGCCTAATATACCTCGCTTGGTATGAGTTTGGTCCGGGTGGACTCATACCTAAAGTGCTGAAATTCTTCTAATAGTATGAGTTGTCTCTTCAGGGTTACAAGTTGTCTCAAACCTGGCAGTGAAAAATCATAGTTTGGTATGAGTTGCCCTCGTCAAAGGCCATTATTAAAAGATAGCAAAAGGAGCTGCATCACCGCTTAGTGATACAGCCCCTAACAATAGGACACTTCGTTATTATTTAGTATTTTATCCTACATCAGAAGTCCAAAATATTTGGGAAAAGGCTGAATCGCCCACCCATATATTTATTTCTCCGCCACAACCTCGACTTCCACCAAAGCACCTGCGGGCAGAGCGGCGACCTCCACGCAGGAACGGGCCGGCTTGCCGGTAAAATACTTGGCGTAGACCTCGTTGAAAGCGGCGAAGTCGTTGATGTCGTTTAAGAAGCAGACCGTCTTGATGACCTTGTCATAGGACGATCCAGCGGCCTTCAGGACCTCGCCCACGTTCTTGCAGACCTGCTCGGTCTGGCCGACGATGTCGGTGGCGACAATCTTGCCGGCGGCAGGATCAATGGCAATTTGGCCGGAGGTGAATACGAACGAGCCGGCGGTCTTGGCCTGGGAATAGGGGCCGATGGCGGCCGGGGCGGTCTCGGTGAATACAGTTTCCATGGGGTGCCTCCGTTAGTAGGTAATAAAGTGGAATCCGGCGTCGGTGAGGGCTTTCTTGATCTCCTCGCCGTGTTCAAAGTTCTTGGTCTCCATAGTAATACGGAGCTTGGCGTCGGTGATGTCGGTCTCCTCGGTGGCCTTCTCGTGGTGGATCATGGTGACGTTACCGCCGGCCTTGGAGATGCAGCTGGCCACGCCGAGCAGCTGACCCGGTTTGTCCTCCAGCGATACCTCCACCGACATGGTGCGGCCGGTCTTGAGAAGTCCGCGGTCAATGACACGGGACAGGATAGTGACGTCAATATTACCGCCGGATACGAGGCAGCAGACCTTCTTGCCCTTGACGGGAACCTTGTTGAACATGGCGGCGGCCACAGAGGCGGCGCCAGCGCCCTCGGCAATGAGTTTCTGCTGCTCAATGAGAGCCAGGATGGCGGCGGCGATCTCATCGTCGGAGACCGTCACAATTTCGTCCACATACTTCTGAACCAGGTGGAACGTGTTCTCGCCGGGCTCCTTGACCTGAATGCCGTCGGCGATGGTATGTGCTCGGTCGAGGCACTCAATTTTTCCGTCATGGATGGAGTTGTACATGCTCGGTGCGCCCTCTGCCTGAACACCGTAGACCTTGATGTTCGGGTTCAGCTGCTTGACCGCATAGGCCACGCCGGAGATGAGTCCGCCGCCGCCGATGGGAACAATGACCGCGTCCATGTCCGGCAGCTGGTCCAGAATTTCGAGGCCGATGGTGCCCTGGCCGGCAATGACATCCTCGTCGTCAAACGGGTGCACGAAGGTGTATCCTTCCGAGTCCCGGAGTTCGAGGGCCCGCTGATAGGCGTCGTCATAGACACCTGGCACCAGAACGACCTCTGCGCCATAGGACTTTGTGGCCTCCACCTTGGAGATGGGGGCGCCGTCCGGCAGGCAGATGACCGATTTGATGCCGTATTTCGATGCAGCGAGGGCCACGCCCTGGGCATGGTTGCCGGCGGAGCAGGCAATGACGCCCTTGGCCTTCTCCTCGTCGGAGAGCTGCGAAATTTTGAAGCCGGAGCCCCGGACCTTGAAGGAGCCGGTGACCTGGAGGTTCTCGGTCTTCAGATAGATGTCCGCGTCGGGGTTGATTTTCGGGGCCTTGATCATGTCTGTCTTGCGGATGACGCTTTTCAGAACATAGGAGGCGTGGTAAATCTTGTCGAGCGTGAGCATGACGATCTCTTCTTTCCTGCGGCGGGGGCGATGCAGCATTCTTACATGTCCCTCACTGCCAAATAATTAATAGTTGTAAGCAATTATATCACGCCGTGCACAAAAAGCAAAAAACCGCCCCTCCCTTTCGGGAGAGGCGGAAAATATTGTTTTTCTCTGTCAGACCAGAACTTAGATTCTAGCCACGCCGGACTTGCGGGCAGCCTCAGCAACAGCCTTGGCTACGGCAGGACCTACGCGCGGGTCGAATGCCTTCGGAATGATATAGTCCTCGGACAGCTCGTCGTCGGAGATGAGGTCAGCCAGTGCATGGGCAGCGGCGACTTTCATTTCCTCGTTGATGTCGCTGGCGCGGACGTCGAAAGTGCCGCGGAAGATTCCCGGGAAGGCCAGAACGTTGTTGATCTGGTTCGGGTAGTCGGAGCGGCCGGTGGATACGACGCGGGCACCGCCTGCTTTGGCGTCGTCCGGGAAGATTTCCGGAGTCGGGTTGGCGCAGGCAAAGATGATGGCGTCTTTGTTCATGGTCTTGACCATTTCGGTGGTGACAGTGCCGGGAGCGGAGACGCCGATGAAGACGTCTGCACCGACAAGGCAGTCCGCAAGGGAACCCTTTACTCCATCCGGATTGGTGACCTCAGCCATTTCTTCCTTGATCCAGTTCAGGTTCTCACGGCCCTTATAGATGGCACCGCGGCGGTCGGTCATGATGATGTTCTTCGCGCCTGCGGAGAGAAGCAGTTTGACGATGGCGGTGGCAGCTGCGCCGGCACCGGAGGTGACGATTTTGATGTCCTCCAGGTTTTTGCCGACAAGCTTCAGCGCATTGGTCAGGCCTGCAAGGGTGATGACAGCGGTACCGTGCTGGTCGTCGTGGAAGATCGGGATGTCGCACTTCTCCTTGAGTTTGCGCTCAATTTCGAAGCAGCGGGGAGCCGAGATATCCTCCAGGTTGATTCCGCCGAAGGAACCGGAGATGAGATAGACAGCGTTGACAAACTCGTCAACGTCCTTGGTCTTGACACAGAGCGGGAAGGCGTCGACGTTGCCGAAGTTCTTGAAGAGCACGCATTTGCCCTCCATAACCGGCATGCCGGCCTCCGGGCCGATGTCGCCGAGTCCGAGAACAGCGGAACCGTCGGTGATGACAGCGCACATATTATGGCGGCGAGTGAGCTCATAGCTCTTCTCAATGTCATCTTTGATGACAAGGCACGGCTCTGCAACGCCAGGGGTGTAGGCGAGGGACAGGTCGTCCTTGTTCTCAGTCGGTACGGTGGAGACAACTTCGATTTTGCCCTTCCACTGCTCATGGAGTTTTAAAGATTCTTTTGCGTAATCCATATTCACACACACCTAAAGAGAGATTCTGTTATTTTCGACTTATTCCCACGGGAACTTGTACTGGGTGAGGCCGAGCTCGTCACGGACAGCGACGATTTCCTTCTGGACAGGCTCCGTGATCGGCACGCCCTTGTCCTTTCTCTCGAGCCATACGTTCCACTCTTTCTCGCCGGCAGTGAAAATCTGCTTCTCGCCAGGAGCGACAGTGGAGTTACGGACGGAGCGGATGATTTCGCCGGCTTTCTTTCTGGCAAGCTCTTCGCCGAGGAAGTGGTCGGTGTCGATGGCGATGAAGAAGTGGCCAAGATGATACGGAACAAGGTTGCCGTTCTCGTCTTTGCCGTTGAGAGCCTTACCATAGTTACCATCCTGAAGGATAGCAGAGAGGAGCTCTACGACCATGGCGTAGCCATAGCCCTTGTATCCGCCGAGAGCCTCGCCGATACCGCCGAGGGTGGTGAGGGCAGCCTTGCCGCCGCGGATCATCTTCAGGCACTCGCCGGAGTCACCGGTGTAAGCCTTACCGTCACGGGTGATAACGGTTCCAGGATGAACATCCTCGCCGATTCTCTCATAGTACTCAATTTTACCGTTCTGGGTAATGGAGGTAGCGCAGTCGATAACGAAGTTGAAGTCCTCGTCAGTCGGGATGCCCCAGGTCATGGGGTTGGTGCCGAACATACCGTCAACACCGAAAGTCGGAGCAACGGAAGGACGGGCGTTGGTTCCGGTGATGCCGATGCAGCCCTGCTTAGCAGCCATGGAAGCATAGTAACCGGCAATGCCGTAGTGGCAGGAGTTGCGGACAGCGACCATGCCCATGCCATACTTCTTAGCCTTGTCGATGGCCATCTGCATGGACTTGTAGCCGATAACCTGACCCATTCCGTCGTGGCCGTCGACAACGGCGGTGCACTCGGTCTCTTTTACGATTTCATAATTGGTAACCGGGTTCTGGATTCCAGCTTTGATGCGGTCCAGATAGATGGGTTTAAAGCGGTTGCAGCCGTGGCTCTCAATTCCGCGGCGGTCAGACTCAAGAAGGACGTCGGTGCAGATTTTAGCGTCCTCTTCCGGGATGCCATAACCGATGAAAGCGTCGGTTACGAACGGTGTGATGAGTTCCCACGGGGTATAAACTCTTGGCATAATTCTTACAACTCCTTATAAATTTTTCCACCCGGCAAACCTGAGAAATGCCGGAATGAAAGTGAATGGCGGGTCTCTCCTAAATATTAAAACCCGCTATTTTTACAAATAATAGTGTACAACTGGCACCGATTCAGTTCAATAGGAATTGTGAAAAAAGGTATCAATCATGACAGATTGACACCTTTTCAACAGTAAACTATTCAATTCGATGAACAAGCCCGTTATGCGGCCTCAAGAAGGAAATTTTCGCCCGCAGAGTACCCCTGATTTCACTGGCGGGGCGGCTTCTTGTCCCCCAGGTCATCCTTCAGCTCCCCGCTCTCGGCGTGGGGCAGAATGAAATTGTTGTAGGAGTAATTCCAAAGCGTCTCGGAGCCCTCCGCCGTGTTCCGGTTGCGACCGAGGACCTGACTTAAGCGGATACCGTTTTCCTCCCAGCTCGTCCCTCCGCTTGCATTGTTGAGCATGGTGGGCTGAACATTGTCGAGGGTCCGGGCAAATTTGGCCTCTGGGGTCTCCCCCTCATCAAATTCCTGAAACAGGGCGAGGAACTTCTCCCCCTGATTCTTGGGCAGGCGGGAGAACAGCTTCTCCGCCGCCTGCTTTTCCCGGGCTTTCTGGGTCTTCTTCCCCTCTTCGTCGTAGGCGTAGGTGTCCCCGGCGTAAATTTCCACGAGGTCGTGGATGAGTACCATGCACATGGTGTGGTACTCGTCAATTTCCTCATTGGCATACTCTGAGAGGACCATGGTCATAACGGCCAGATGCCAGGCGTGCTCGGCGTCGTCCTCAAAGCGGGAGTTGTCGTGCAGCGGGGTCCGGCGGATGACCTCCTTCTCCTTGTCGAGTTCCAGCAGGAAGTCAAACTGTTTATGGATGCGCTCGTCATCCCAATCCTTGCATTTCAAAGGTTATTTCTCTTCTTTCTTGTCAGAGGTGGCTGCCATGGCGGTCTTCACAATGCGGAAGCCCTGGTCCTCATCGGAAACCATGAACTCCTCGTCCCGGGCAAGTTCCTTGATGCGGGCCTTTTTCTTGTGCTTCTTCCGGAAGTGCACGACCATGCCGCCGATAAGCGAGCAGAACAGGATAAATAGGATGAGATACAGGATAAACTTGGCCGTGATCTCCGGGAACCAGTCATAGATTTTCTTTCCCAGCAGCGTAAACAGGATGACCCGCGGCATGATGCCAAGCATGGACCACCCCATGTATTTCCAGAATGGATACTTCGTGCTCCCGTAGAACAGGCTGATGATGTCCACCGGGAAGATGGGCACAAAGCGCAGGATAAACATGGTGGCACGGGAGTTCTTCTGCAGGCGGGCAATGATGCGGTTACCGCCCCGCTGTTCGCTGATGGCCCGGTCGATCATGTCAATGGAGAGGAACTTCCCAAGGAAGTAGGAGGCCATGAGCTCCACGATCATTCCCGCGGTGTTCAGAATGACGGCGGTCCATGCGGGGAATGCCATGCCCACGGAGATATAGACCACCGCAGCGGGAATGACCATGACGATTCCCTTTATAAAGTAAATAAAGAGAACCATAAACGAGGAGCCGGCCAGCGAGTGACGGGAGGCCAGCAGATCCCGGATATTCAGATTGGAGAGATTGTTGTAGTCGGCAATGACAAATACAACAAGGGCAACGATGAGGACAATCTTAAAGATGTCCTTATAGTTGTCGAGTAGAAACTGTCTTCTCTTTTCCCGGCGATTCAGCACTGGATCCTGTTCTTCCAGTTCCTCCGCCTCGAGCTCTTTTTGCTCCATGCTTCCGCTCCATTCTTGCAGTGTGTCCTTGAACTATCTAATAATACTATAATCGTAATGGAATTGTAACCACCATTTTGCGCGCGAGTGGTGAATCGCCCCGGTGTCCTGCATTCTTGTCAAATTCGTGGGGCAACAAAACAGAAAAAGTGCAATTTTGCCAATAACACATTGACGAAATCCGTCGCTTGTGTGAAAATATTAGCGGTTAAAAAGCCAATTAGTGAATTTTCACGGGAAGGAGTTCGTGGCAACATGATCTACACTCAAGAAGTTGAAAACATGTGTCCCATTCACAAGGGCGCAGTGCATGAGCCTGCACCAATCCCCGAAGAGGGCAAATGGGTGCACTCCAAGGAAATCAAGGACATTTCCGGTTTTACACACGGTGTCGGCTGGTGTGCTCCGCAGCAGGGCGCATGTAAGCTGTCCCTCAATGTCAAGAACGGAATCATCGAGGAGGCTCTCATTGAGACCATCGGATGTTCCGGCATGACCCACTCCGCCGCCATGGCCGCTGAGGTTCTCCAGGGCAAGACCGTCCTCGAGGCTCTCAACACCGACCTTGTCTGCGACGCCATCAACACCGCCATGCGCGAGCTGTTCCTCCAGATCGTCTATGGCCGTACCCAGTCCGCTTTCTCCGACGACGGTCTCGCTGTCGGTGCCGGCCTCGAGGATCTCGGTAAGGGCCTTCGCTCTCAGGTAGGTACCATGTACGGCACCAAGGCCAAGGGCGTTCGTTATCTTGAAATGGCTGAGGGCTATGTCACAGAGCTCGCTCTTGACGCAAACGACGAAGTCATCGGCTACAAGTTCGTAAACCTCGGCAAAATGACCGACTTCATCAAAAACGGTGATGAGCCCAACGACGCTTGGGAAAAGGCTTCCGGCCAGTACGGCCGCATCCAGGATGCTGTGAAGTTTATCGACCCGAGAAAGGAGTAATGGATCATGGCACTGTTTGAAAACTATGAGAGAAGAATCGACCAGATCACGGCGGTTCTGAACCAGTACGGTATCAAAGATATCGAAGAGGCCGAGAAGATCACCAAGGACGCCGGCCTCAACGTATACGATATGGTCAAGGGCATTCAGCCCATCTGCTTCGAGAACGCTTGCTGGGCCTACACCGTAGGCGCTGCCATCGCCATCAAGAAGGATTGCAGAAAGGCATCCGACGCCGCTGCAGCCATTGGCGAGGGCCTCCAGTCCTTCTGCATCCCCGGCTCCGTCGCTGACCACCGTAAGGTTGGTCTCGGCCACGGCAACCTCGGCAAAATGCTCCTCGAAGAGGACACCGAGTGCTTCTGCTTCCTTGCCGGCCACGAGTCCTTCGCTGCCGCTGAGGGCGCCATCGGTATTGCCACCAAGGCAAACAAAGTCCGTCAGAAACCCCTCCGCGTTATCCTGAACGGTCTCGGCAAAGACGCCGCTCAGATCATCTCCCGTATCAACGGTTTCACCTTCGTTGAGACGCAGTATGATTACAAGAACGCCAAGCTCAACATCGTCTCCGAGACTCCGTACTCCGACGGTGTCCGCGCAAGCGTCAAGTGCTACGGTGCCGACGACGTCCAGGAGGGCGTTGCCATCATGCACTATGAGAACGTCGGCGTTTCCATCACCGGTAACTCCACGAACCCGACCCGTTTCCAGCATCCGGTAGCCGGCACCTATAAGAAGGAGTGCATCGAGCAGGGCAAGAAGTACTTCTCCGTTGCATCCGGCGGCGGCACAGGCCGTACCCTTCATCCGGATAACATGGCCGCTGGCCCCGCTTCCTACGGCATGACCGACACCATGGGCCGTATGCATTCCGACGCCCAGTTCGCAGGTTCCTCCTCCGTTCCGGCTCACGTTGAAATGATGGGTCTCATCGGCATGGGCAACAACCCCATGGTTGGTGCCACTGTCGCTGTCGCTGTTTCCGTTGAGGAAGCTGCAAAGGCAGGCAAGTTTTAAGTTTTAAGTCGTGAAGCGACTTTCCGCTAATATTCGAAGAGGCACGCTGCGTTAGCAGCGTGCCTTTTTGTTTGCGGAGTTAATGGGGCGTGGACAAATTCATGATGAGCAGGGGCGGGTTTGGGCTGGGCAAGAGGCAGAACTGTGGGCAGGGGCAGAACTGGGCAGGGGCGAGTTTGCACTGGGTAAGGGCGGAACTGGGCTGGGGCGAGTTTGCGCTGGGTAAGGTCGGAACTGGGCTGGGCAGGAGGAGGGATTGGGCAGGCTTGGATACCCCCTATGGGTATTTTGCTCCGATCTTACCTACATTCCTCGCAATTTCTGGCAGGGCGTGGGTAATTTTAGACTCTTTTCGGTTTAATTTCTGACCTCAGCAGAGCAGTGTCGAGTCTGAGAAAGGAACATATAATACATATTATTGTATATTGTAATATTATTTTGATAGGATAGGGTGGCATTTTACCACCCTTTTGCCATTTTTGGGGTAAGCGGTGGTAAAGAGGCTCCGCTGACACAGAATACAAGGTCAGGTGAAAGGAAGTAACTGCTCCTCCCCATTATTTGGAACTTTGCAGTTAATTTCGGCCCTGTTAGGTGGGAGGATTAACTGCTTTTCTCTTCTTTAATGAAGAGTGCAGTTAATTATGCCTCCGACAGGTAAGAGCACTTAACTGCTGTTCCCTCTTTTTACGGCAAAAGCAGTTAATTGTGGCTTGATAAGGTGAAGGTAATTAACTGCTCTTCCATTTTATTTGGAAATTTGCAGTTAATTCCAGCCCTGTTAGGTGGGAGAATTAACTGCTTTTCTCTTCTTTAATGAAGAGTGCAGTTAATTATGCCTCCGATAGGTAAGAGCACTTAACTGCTGTTCCCTCTTTTTACAGCAAAAGCAGTTA
>OMYO01000011.1 GCA_900315285.1 uncultured Eubacteriales bacterium
TTTTTTTACACCAGTGCAAAAAATGCCTTTGCTATACTGAAATTAAGCGGTAATGCTACGTGAAAATAGAAATGGAGGAAAATAATGAATCTTCAGAAGCTCATCGACGACAAGGAGAAAGTCGCCGACTGGATGGTGGAGGATATTACCCACATCTGTAAAGATTTTGAGAAGAGAGATCCCGGCAGCAAGGGTGAGCTGCAGGCCTGTGAATACATGGCAGACCTCTGCAAAAACGAATACGGGTGCGACACCGCGGAGGTAGAGTCCTTCAAAGAGAACCCGGATTCCTTCATGGGCTGGCTTTGGATCACTATGGCGCTCTTTGGTCTCGGTGTCATTCTGGATTTTGTCGGCTGGCATATTATCTCACTCGTACTCTATGTTTTCGGCTGGCTCATTGCACTGCTCCAGTTTGGCGGTTACGTTAAGTTTGTCGACAAGCTCTATCCAGAGAAAACCGGTCATAATATGACTGCCATCAAAAAGCCTAAGGGCGAGGTAAAACGCCGCATTCTCTTCAACGGCCATGCAGATGCCGTCTGGGAGTGGCCGGTAAACTATGCCCTCGGCGGCGTAGGCTTTGAGGGACACGCCATTATTACCGCTATTGGCGCTGTCTATTATTTGGTTATTTCTATTATCTCTATGGCAAAATTTGGAGTTATGTCTGCAGTTCCGCACGATGATGTTCTGTTTAAGATGATGCTCTGGGGCCTTCTGTTTATGCCTTTCTGGTTCGGGATGAACTTCATCTGGAACCGCCATCGCATTGTGGACGGTGCTAATGATAACCTCTCTGGTTGCTATATGGGCCTTGCCATCCTGAAGGAACTTGAGGAAAATGGCATTGAGCTTGAAAATACGGAAGTCGGTGTTATCATCACCGGATCTGAGGAGGCTGGTCTTCGCGGAGCCAAGGCCTGGTGCGAAGCCCATAAGGGTGAGTTCCAGGATGTTCCGACATTCATTTATTCTTATGATACCATCCATGATCCGAAGTATCTCATGGCAAACTATCGTGATTTGAACGGTACGGTCAAGACTGACAAGGATGCCAACGACCTGTTTATGGAAGCAGCAGAGGAACTTGGAATCCATTGCATTAAAGGCTGGGTTCCGCCCCTTGGCGGCGCCACCGACACCGCGGCATTTACACAGGGCGGTTTCCGCTCCGGCGGTATCACCGGCTTGAACCACAAACTGGAGAACTATTACCACACAAGAAGAGACTCCTATGATAATTTGAACAAGCAGGGTCTCGCAGAGTGCTACGCTATTTCTGCTAAAGTGCTCGAGAAGTTTGATGACGGGGCAAAACAGTAAATCGCGCAGGCGAAAAAATAGGAGAGTCCGGGTCCAGGGTGGCCCGGGCTTTTTTGCGATTTACTTTTCTTCTTGATTGAGTCATTTTGATAAAATCAGCTCTGTTTTTGTGGAGTTTTTGTATGAAATCCCTTATAATGAATCTGTAACAATTCACAATAAGGAGGAATGTACATGCCGGAAAAACAGAAGAAAAAATTTGAATGGTGGTGGATGGTTCTGCCCATCGTCTACCTGCTGTTCATTACGTTTGGTCTTCCCAACAACCTGCTGGGTTCTACCTGGCCGGCTCTCAATAAGCTCCATGACTTCCCGCTGACGGGCAGCACCACGGTGTTTATGATTATCTCTATTGGAAACATTATCGCTTCCTTTACGAGTGACAAAATTATCCGTGCCCTTGGCCATGCCAAAGTTGTTTGGCTGGGACTAATTCTTACCATTATTGCGGTTCTTGGATGGGCTTTCAGCCCGAGCTTTGTTGTTTTTGCCTGCTTTGGACTTCCCTTCGGATTTGGCGCAGGATGGGGCATTGCAGCCACCAACAACTTCATGGTGGACCACTATAGAGCCTTCCATCTAAGTATGGTCAATGCGGTCTGGGCAATCGGATCGGCTGCAGGCGGCGCTATTATCAATTCGACACTGGATCCGAATACGGGAGCCGGTTATCGGACAGGCTACATCATCATTGGCATTATTGTAGCGGTCGTTCTTGTCATTGCCATCATCAGTGCGAAAGACTGGAAAAAAGTGCCCCTCATTGTACCGGATAAAGTCGAAGACGAGAAAAAAGACCCCAATGCCAAGCCCATTACTATGAAGGATGCTATTGCTATCCCCGGCGTAATAGCTGCCATGCTGGTTCTCTTCATGTATGCATCCATTGAAAATATCAATAACACGGTTGGCCCGACCTTCATGAAAGAAGTCTGCGGTTCCAACGTTAAGAGCGCTACGCTTGGCGGAACGCTGTTCTTTGTTGGCCTTGCAGTCGGACGTTTTATCAACGCCTTTGCAACACTGAAGCTTTCGGATAAGACCCTTTTCCGAATTGGTGAGGGTATCATGCTCGTCGGTGTCATCCTGCTTATTGTATCCAAGAGCAGTGCTACCCTTGCACTTGTTGCCCTTGCAGTAATCGGCGTTGGCTGTGCACCCATCAACCCAATGCTTATCCACTCCGCACCGGCAAGCTTTGGTGCCAAATATTCGCAGGCCGCCATTGGACTTATCCTTACGGCTTCAAATATTGGAAACCTGCTCATGCCGAAGCTCTTCAGCGTTATTGCCAAGACCTCTGTCGGCTATCAGTTCTATCCGTTCTATGTCCTTATCCTTCTTGTCGTTCTCTGCGCCATGTTTGAACTTATGCAGGTTCGTTCCAGGAAGAATAAAGTAGAGGCTGCCGCTGAATAAAAAACTGAGAATAATAAGATATGCCGCAAGACCAGTTTGGTCCTGCGGCATACTTTTTTGCTCATCATTATGGATACCGGAACAGGGCAGAATCAAAAAAAGGCCGGCCATTCCACACGGGAAATGACCAGCCTCTGGGGTGACCGTTTATTATTTCTTAGATGCCAACTTGGAATACTTCATGACGTATACGGTGCGCTGAAGAGCACAGTCAACAGGGGAGAGGGTCTTTGCTCCACTGACCACTCCGGCGTAGAGAGCCGCATGGCTCTCCTTTTCGAGGACAAGCTCTACGGCCTCTGCCTCAAAGGCGTTGTTGCCGGTGCAGAGAGCACCCATGCCTTTTATAAAGCAGGCATTGCGGCCCTTCATGGCCGAGGCTACGGCCTCGTTCTGTGTGCGGCGCTCCGTCTCATCATAGGAGACGTTCTTGACGTCGATACCAGCAATCTGAGTGAAGTCGTCCAGGAACGGCTTTTCTGTGCTGCCATTTTCGCTCAGAGCCACGACGTACGGATTTGTGTCGTGCTTGATGTACTGAATGTCATTTGCCTGATAAATGGCAGCGTGGAGGCGGGAGACACGGGGAGCAATGCCAGTTCCGATGACAGCGGTACCCGACTCGACGCTACAGGTATAAGAAGAACCATCTTTCATGGTGAGGGTGAAAGTGTCACCGTTCCGAGAACTGGAGCCGAGGTCGAAGACGTCGTCGACTTTCGGGAGGTCGTTCTTTGCAAGATAAGCAGAGATCAGGTCATTGCCTCCACATGCGGTGCGAATGACTTCACCGGAAAGTTTCTCCAGGGCAGAGGCAACGGCGAAAGCTTCCTCGTAATCCTTACCGAGGCATACAGCACCATGATGGCGCATGAGGACGGAGGTGCTCTTCGGATTCTTTTTCATGGCGGTATATACGCCCTTCTTCAATTTGTTTGTGGAGGGCATGCCATAGGCTGCGTTGGGAACGGTCGGACCGAGAAGAGCCTGACTGCTGGCGGGAACCGGAATATCAGTACCGGTAATGCTGATGGCAGAGGCATCGATCTGATGGGTGTGGATGACAAAATTGACTTCCGGATGAAGCTGATAGGCCGATGCGTGGACACCTTTTTCGCTGGAGGGCTTGAGACCCTCCTCATCATAGGAACAGTCCTCAATTTTGACCGGGACGATGTCGTCCGGAGTCAGCTTCTCATAGGGAATGCCACTGGGGGTGATGACGAATTCAGTGTCCGAGATTCTGGCACTGACATTGCCCCAGGTGCGGGCGATGAGGCCGGATTTTACGAGCTCAAGGCCTGCCTGGACAACCAGGCGCTTTCCTTCTTCCATGGAATATGCCATAGAGAAACTCCTTTCAAAAAAGGGGAAAGGCGGCATGACCGCGCTCTCCCCTGAAACGTTGTGGATAATGTTGTTCGCTTACAGCTTCTTGCACTGAGAGAGAACTTTGTCGAAGCGCTGGATAACGTCGTCGATGTCTTCCTCGGTGTAGGCAGCGGATGTATAGAGACGGGAACCGGCGAGAGTGACAATTCCCTCGGCCATGTAGGCAGCGCCCATGTGCTCCATCTCTTTCTGACGGGCACCGGTCTCTTTGAGAACGTTCGGAACCTTCCAGAGCTTGCCCCAGTCAATGGAGAACTGCATGGTACCAACAGTGTCGAGGTGGCAGACAGAACCGATGTTGAAAGCAACGAACGGAAGATTGTATTTCTTGATGCTGTTCTGGATGCCCTTGACGAGCTGATCCGCTCTCTGACCGGCAACCTGGCAGGCGTTTCTCTTCTCGATTTCGCAAATGGTGGTGTAGCCGGCGACGCAGGAGATAGGAGTGGCTGCCATGGTGCCGCCGCACATTGCTTTCTTGACTTTCTTTCCGGAGCTGTCAAGACCGGCGCCGAGATGTTTCATGACATCCTTGTGGCCGCCAATTCCGCCGGCACCCGGATAACCGCCGGCAATGATCTTACCGAAGATGGTGATGTCGGGGTCAACGCCGTAGTAGCCCTGAGCACCGGCAAGACCGATACGGAAACCGGATACGACCTCGTCGCAGACGAGGAGTGCGCCATACTTATGGCAGAGGGTCTCAACGCCCTTTACGAACTCTTTGGTGACCGGACGGGTTGCGGACTCCGGACCGATGGGCTCAATGTAGACAGCAGCGGTGCCGCCGTTAAATTTATTGAGCCAGAGTTTTCTCTCGAGATCCTCGAGGTCGCCAGGGAAGAACTCCTGGGTGTGCTTGAAGACGAAATGCGGAACGCCGCGGGACTGGAGGTTCTTGGTGCCGGGGACGCGCATGCCCCATGCAAGCTGATCCGACCAGCCGTGATAAGCACCGCCCATCTTGAGGATATTCTTTTTGCCAGTGGCAAGTCTTGCGACACGGACTGCGCACATGCAAGCCTCAGTACCCGAACCGAGCATGCGGAACATGTCGACAGAGGGGACACAGTCGGAGATCTTCTTGCCGAGTTTGTACTCTGCCTCATGGAAAAGACCAGTGGAAGGACCGCAGGTGTTCAGGAGGTCAATGACAGCCTCACGGACGACCGGGTCGTTGGCGCCAAGAATGGTGGGACCGCCTGCCTGCAGGAGGTCATAGTACTCGTTACCGTCAACATCATAGAGCTTGTTGCCCTCGTTCTTTGTGAAGACAAGCGGGAAAGGATAGTTAAATGCGAGGTTGTGCTGAACGCCGCCGGGGATGACGGATTTTGCTTCCTCGATCATCTCTTTGGACTTCTGGCACTTCTTGGCGTAATACTCCTCCTCGTATTTGGCGAGAGCTGCAGGGTCAAGAGAGTAGATAGGCTTTGTGATGAGCTCATCCAGCTCTTTGTTGATGGCAACAGCGTCCGGATACTCGGAGATGGCGAATCTGGTGTCCATGCTTATTCCTCCAATTACAATAAATTAATATGGTTTCGAAATATAATTTCCTTATCATGCGGTGAATGATTACTCACCCTTTGATTGGTTTCAGTATACCACCCGGAATTCAAAAATAAAAGGAGGAAATAGAAAAAAACAGTATTCAGACGTATTTTTACAATTTTTCGTACAATTCTGACAAAATGTTGCGTCTCAGTTCGTTTTTCTCTATAATAAATAAGGAAATGAGCAATTGCTCACGCCCCCTAAGAGAAAGGAATTGTCAGATATGGAAACAGTACACCACAAACCAGCCTTTGACCGGGCGGACCCTTCCAGGAAAAAGACAGTCCTGGATGCCGGCATCGGCGAATTTGCAGAGCATGGCTATGAAAAAGCCAATATAAATGTAATAGCTAAGAAAGCCGGTATCAGTGTCGGCCTCATGTACAAGTATTTTGATACGAAGGAAGATCTCTTTCTCACCTGCATGGACTGCGCCATAGATACCATGACTACGGAAATTTCCGAGGTCGTAAACTCGGACGCAAAGATCCTGAATCGTGCGGAACAGCTCGTCCGCACTGTACAGAGAACATCTCGAGAGGATACCACGTTCGTAAAATTGTACAGTGGTATTACGGAACTCAAAAATGACCAGCATGTCGCATACTTTGCAGAGAAAATAGAGCGGGTCTCCTACGAGGCCTATCACGCTTTCCTGGAGCGTGCACAGAGAGACGGCGACATTCGGCCGGATTGTGACACCCGTATGTTTGCTTTCTTTTTCGACAGTATTCTCACTACACTGCAGTTCTCCTATGTCTCAGACTACTACCGGGAGCGCTTCAAGATTTACTGCGGGGACGACGTCTTTGAGGACGACGAGCGTGTCGTCCGGGAAGCCGTAAAATTCCTGGAATCCGCCTTTACCTTCAGCCAGGCTGAAGTCAAGCATAAAAATCCATAAGCAATAAAAAGAGGGGAAGTAGAAAAAATGAAGACGTATGTGCTCTCGTACGATATCGGTACGACCGGCGTAAAAACCTGCCTGTTCTCCATTGAGGAGAAAATTGAGCTCCTGGCGGCAGCATCCCAGGGCTACGGTCTCACCATTCTTCCGAATGGTGGCGCAGAGCAGAATGCAGATGAGTGGTGGGACGCCATGTGCGTAACTACGAAAAAAATCTTTAAGAAAAAGCTATTTAAGAAAACCGAGGTTACCCCGGATATGATTTCCGGTATCTCATTCTGCAGCCAAATGCAGGGACTGGTTGTCATCGACAAAGATGGCAATGTGCTCCGCAACCCCATGAGCTACATGGATCAGCGCGCCAAAGAGGAACTTAAGGAGGGAATTGCCTATGGCCCTCAGATCGCAGGCGCAAATGTCTTCAAGCTTCTTAAATATTTGAGGTGTACCGGTGCTGTCTCCTCCTCGGTGAAGGATCCGGTCTGGAAATATAAATGGATTGAGAAAAACGAGCCGGAGATCTTCAGCAAGATTTACAAGTGGCTCGACGTAAAGGAATATCTTATTTGCCGCTGCACGGGTAAAGCTATCATGACCCAGGACTCTGCATATGGAGCACTCCTGTATGATACCCGAAAGGGGAAAGAGGGCTGGAGCAAAGATATTTGCAAAATGCTAGGTGTCAATATGGAACACCTTGCTCCCATCATCAAGTCCACGGATGAAGTCGGAGGACTTACGGAGAAGGCAGCCGCGGAACTCGGTCTCAAGGCCGGCACTCCGGTCTTCGGCGGCGGTGGAGACGCCTCTCTTATCGGTGTCGGCGCCGGTGCCACCAGAGTCGGTGACACCCATATCTATTCCGGCACTTCCGGCTGGGTCGGAACGGTTGTCGACAAACAGATGGTTGACACCACAAATATGATTGCCGCTATTGTCGGCGCGCAGGATGGCCGCTACAATTACTTTGCTGAAATGGAAACCGCTGCCAAGTGCTTTGAGTGGGTCAAAGATCATCTTGCACTGGACGAAGTAGACATCTACTTGGACAAACACGATGTCACAGAGAGCAGTGAAAACTTTGAGGCGGAGTACACCAGCCTTTATGACTATCTGACAGAAGTCGTCAATAAAGTGCCAGCAGGTTCCAATGGTGTCATCTTCACTCCATGGCTCCACGGCAACCGCTGCCCGTTTGAGGACCCGAATGCTGCCGGTATGTTCTTCAATATCAAGATTGAGGACGGTAAGAGTGAAATGATGCGTGCCGTTCTCGAGGGCATTTGCTTCCACCTTCGCTGGATGCTGGAGTGCGAGGACAAGAAGACTCCGACCTCCAACCCCATCCGCTTTGTCGGCGGTGGTGCTCTTTCCTCTGCCACTTGCCAAATGCTTGCTGACATTACCGGTCATAAGGTCGAGACAGTTGCAAGCCCGCAAAATGTCGGTGCTGTCGGAGCAGCTGCTGTTGTCGGCGTCGGTCTCGGTGTCATTGACAGCCTTGACTCCGTCCGTGAGTTTATTCCGGCTGTCCACACCTATGAGCCGAATCCGGATAACAGAGAAGTCTATGACAGAAACTTTGAGGCTTTCAAACTCCTCTATAAGAATAATAAGAAGGCCTTTGCCATCCTCAACGGATAAAGGATTTTTATATGGATATCCTCTTTGTCTGCGCATCTAACGTATGCCGCAGTCCATACTGCGAGTACATGTTTCGCCGAATGGTGGAAAATGACCCGGAGCTCAAAGGAAAAATTCGGGTTCGTTCCTCTGCTGTATTGAACCAGATGAAGGAAATCGACGAGAAGACCCGCAAGTCCCTGCGAAGAGAGGGGTTCTCCGACCAGGAGATCGACCTGCATCGCCCCGGAGTCTGGTACCGGGACCGGGATAAGTTCAAGGATGCCGATATCATCATTGGAATGACCCGGTTTCAGATATTTCTGTGCCCGTTTCCATATCGGAAGAAATGCACTACGCTCTCTGAGGCGGCCACCGGGAAATATCACTCCATTCCCGACCCATGGCTCATTGAGGACATGGACCGCTACTATGCGGAAATGGATAAGATAAAGGGGTATCTTCTTCAGTATTTTGAGAAATTAAAGCAAAAAATGGGTTAAGAAAAGGATCGTACGGCATTGCCTGAGCCGTGCGGTCTTTTTGCCCGTAAAAACGGGAAAAATATCTGAAAACGAGTTGCAAAAGAGCAATGGATTGTATATACTGAAACAGATGTGAAAGTCCTATAAAATTAGTAGGCTTTTGAATTCTAGATTGCGGAGGGCTTCAGTATGTCAGAGCCATTATTGAAAATCAGAAACCTGACGGTCCAGGTGGGGGAGAAGGAAATTCTTCACGGTCTGAACCTGGATGTGAACAGCGGTGAGACGCATGTTCTTATGGGACCCAACGGCGCCGGCAAATCTACGCTTGGCAACGCCATCATGGGAAACCCGGTCTATACCGTCACCGGCGGCGAAATCATCTTTGACGGAAAGAACATTCTCGAGGAGAGCACAGATCAGCGCGCGAAGGACGGCCTCTTTATGTCGTTCCAGAACCCGCTGGAGGTTCCGGGAATCTCTCTTTCCAACTTCATTCGCAGTTCTCTGGAGGAGCGCACCGGAAAGCGGGTTCGTCTCTGGGACTTCCGCAAATCCATTAAAAAGGAAATGCAGCTTTTGAATATGGACGAGTCCTATGCCGACCGAGACCTCAATGTGGGCTTCTCCGGCGGTGAGAAGAAGAAATCGGAGATTCTTCAGCTCCTCATGCTGAATCCGAAACTTGCCATCCTTGATGAGACGGACTCCGGCCTGGACGTCGACGCTGTTCGGACCGTATCTAAGGGTGTAGAGGAGTTCCAGAAGACCACAGATGGTGCTCTTCTCATCATTACCCACAGTACGAGAATCCTTGAATCCCTTAAAGTGGATTACACCCATGTCCTGGTCGACGGTCAGATTATTGACACCGGCGACGGCAGCATGGTGGACGAAATCAATGAGAACGGCTTCGAGAAATACATCCGTCAGGAGAAGACCGAGCAGTAAGGGGATGAGACAATGGCAAATCGCGAAAAAACATATATAGAGGATGTCCCCCGCGACCTCTACGACTTCAAGGACGAGGAGCATGCGCAGGACTTCTACAAAGTGGACAACGGACTGACGCCCGCCATCGTCGACCAGATCTCCAAGGAGAAGAACGACCCGGAGTGGATGCACGAGTTCCGTCTCAAGTCCCTCGACATCTATAACAAGTCGGAGGTCCCGCCGTGGGGCCCGGAAATTGACGGCCTTGACATGGACAACATCGTCACCTATGTCAAACCGAAAACGAAAATGTCCGCCAAGTGGGAGGACGTCCCAGAGGACATTAAAAATACATTTGAACGTCTCGGAATTCCTGAGGCTGAACGGAAGTCGCTGGCAGGCGTCGGTGCCCAGTATGACTCTGAGCTGGTCTACCATAACGTCAAGGCAGAAGTCGCTGCTCAGGGCGTTGTGTACACGGACCTGGAGAGTGCCATGCACGGGCCTTATGCCGACATGATCAAGGACCACTTCATGAAGCTGGTCCCGCCCACTGACCACAAGTTTGCCGCGCTTCACGGCGCCGTCTGGTCCGGCGGATCTTTCGTCTATGTTCCGCCCGGGATCACCGTGGAAATTCCGCTCCAGTCCTATTTCCGTCTGAATGCACCGGGTGCCGGACAGTTTGAGCATACCCTTATCATTGTCGACGAGGGTGCCAACCTGCACTTTATCGAAGGATGTTCTGCACCGAAATATAATATTGCCAACCTTCACGCCGGCTGTGTTGAGCTCTTTGTGGGCAAAAATGCAAAGCTGCGCTACTCCACCATTGAGAACTGGTCCAAGAACATGTATAACCTGAACACTAAGCGGGCCAAGGTGGAAGAGGGAGGCGTCATGGAGTGGGTCTCCGGTTCCTTTGGTTCCCATGTCTCCTATCTGTACCCCATGACCATCCTTCAGGGTGACAACTCCAAAATGGAGTACACCGGCATTACATTCGCCGGAGCTACCCAGGATTTGGACACCGGTATGAAGGTTGTCCACAACGGCAAGAACACCACATCTTCTGTCAACACCCGTTCCATCTCCAAGAGCGGCGGTGTCAGCACTACGAGAACTTCCGTTGTCATCAACAACAGTGCAAAAGGTGCCAAGTCCACTGTGGGATGTACGTCCCTTATGCTGGACGAGCAGTCCCGTTCCGACACCATTCCTGCCATTGACGTCCGGACCCAGGACGCCGACGTCGGCCACGAGGCCAAAATCGGCCGTATCAGTGACGAGGCCATCTTCTACCTGATGTCCCGCGGCATCTCGGAGGAGGACGCCCGCACCATGATCGTCAGCGGCTTCGCCGACAGCGTATCCAAGGAGCTCCCGCTGGAGTATGCGGTTGAAATGAACAACCTCATCCGGCTGGAAATGAAGGGCTCCATCGGCTGATCCGGGAAAGGAAGGAACGAGTAAATGAACAGAGCAGCAGATCTTAGAATCAACCGTATGCCCGGCATCACCTGGAGATGGCTGCGCCTGAACGACCGCGCTGTCAAGGTGACATCCGACGGTACGGCCGCCCTTCCGGAAGTCTCCGCCACAGAGACCTTCACGGAGTCAGGCAGCTTCTCGGACTTCGCCGGAATCGCCGGCGGAAGCGGAAAGGCATACGAGGAATATATGGAGGGGGCAGAGGAGTCTGTTTTCTCCACCACATCGAATAAAGCAGGGGAGAGCCCCCTAAAACTTACATTCTCTCTGGAAGATGGTGCCCATACCCAGAACCGGTACGGCTTTGACGTCGCTCCCGGCAGCACGGACACCGTTATCATGGACTTCCGCTCTGCGGATGACGCCACTGGAATTGCCGCTTTCCAGACAAAAATCCATGTGGCAGAGGGTGCAACCCTCCACTTCGTGCAGATCCACCGCGCCGGAGAGGGCTATCAGGTTCTGAATGATGTTGGAGCCAAAGTGGAGAAGAAAGGCCGTCTGGAGGTCATTCAGGTCATTTTCAGCGGGAAAGAGAATGATATTGGAACTCAGGTGGAACTCCTTGGAGACGACAGTTCCTATGATGCGGAAGTCGGCTACATCGCCACCCATGACCATGTCATTGACCTAAACTACATTACGCCCTATGTTGGCAAACGCGGAAGCAGCAACCTCAACGTCTCCGGTGTTCTCTGCGACACGGCGAAGAAAATTTTCCGAGGAACTATTGACTTCCAGCGAGGCTGTGAGGACTCCACCGGTGACGAGAACGAGAGTGTTCTTCTCATGGACGACCATGTTGTCAACCAGTCGGTACCGGTCATCCTCTGTGACGAGGAGAACGTCGAGGGTAACCACGGCGCCTCCATCGGCAAACTGGATGAGTCCCTCATGTTCTATCTCCAGTCCCGCGGCATTGCCTATGATGACATCTATGAGATGATGGCCAAGGCAAAACTTGAGGCCATCTTCCGGCAAATCCCCGACGCAGCCACCGTGGAGGAACTCACCGAATACAACGAGACACGGCACTGAGACAGGGAGGAAACCAATCATGTTAGACGTAAAGGAAGTCCGCAAGGACTTTCCATTCTTTGAAAATCAGACGCTGGCCTATCTGGACAACTCCGCCACATCCCAGAAACCGAAATGCGTCATGGACGCAGAATGGCAGTTCTACAAGGACAGCAATGCAAACCCGTTCCGTGGACTCTACGACCTGAGCGTTCGCGCAACGGACGCCTATGAGGACAGCAGGGAGTTGGTCCGGGAGTTCATCGGAGCTGCGGATACCGGTGAAATCGTCTTCACCCGTAACGCCTCGGAGTCCCTGAATCTGGTGGCCTACAGCTTTGCTCCTCTGGTCTTGGAGGCGGGCGATGAAGTCCTCGTCACCATAGAAGAGCACCACTCCAACATGCTTCCCTGGCGGTTTGCCGCGGAGCGTGCCGGCGCCACCGTGAAATATCTTGACGTTGACATCACGGGAGAAATCACCCCGGACAAGGTAAAAGAGGCCCTGACCCCGAAAACAAAAATCTTCGCGGTGACCCAGGTCTCCAATATCATGGGCAGGACCAACGACATCAAGGCTTTCGCAAAAATCTGCCACGAGAACGGCACCTATATTGTTGCAGACGGAGCACAGAGTGTTCCCCATATGCCGGTGGACGTACAGGACCTTGACGTAGACTTCCTTGCATTCTCCGGTCACAAAATGCTCTCTCCTATGGGTATTGGTGTCCTCTATGGAAAACGGGATCACTTCGAGAAAATGCCACCGTTCCTAAGCGGCGGTGAAATGATCGAATATGTCACCCGGGACGGTCAATCCTATGCCGAACTGCCCCATAAATTTGAGGCCGGCACGGTGAATGCCGGCGGTGCAGTGGGACTTGCCGCTGCCATCAAGTATATCCAGTCCATTGGCATGGAGAATATTCAGGAGCGGGAGAATGCACTCTGCGCCTACGCCTATGCTGGCATGAAAGAAATTCCGCATATCACCATTCTTGGCTCGGATGACCCTATGGACCACCATGGCATCCTGACCTTCAAGGTGGATGGTGTCCATCCCCATGATGTCTCTGCCATCTTTGCATCCAATGACATCGCTGTTCGCGCTGGTCACCACTGTGCACAGCCTCTGCTGCAGCATATCGGAATTCCCAATACGACCCGGGCCAGCATGATGTTCTACAATACCGAGGAGGAAATTGACCGCTTCCTCGCTGTTCTGAAAACCATTCGAGGAGAGATGGGATATGCCGATTAACACCTTTTACAACGAAATTCTCACGGACCACAATCTGCACCCGGCCCATAAGCACAACCTGGACGATGCCAACCTCGTCTTGGAGGGCGTCAATCCCAGCTGCGGCGACGATATTGTTCTCCAGCTCAAAATGAACGATGACGGCGTCATCGAGGATGGCTCCTTTAACGGAGATGGCTGTGCCATCTCCCAGGCCTCCGCTGACATGATGCTGGATCTTGTCATTGGTAAGAAAAAAGAGGAGGCCCTGGAGCTCGCAGATATCTTTCTCCGCATGATCAAGGGTGAAATCACGGATGAGGAGAAAGAGCGTCTGGAAGAGGCCTCATCCCTCGAGGATATCTCCCACATGCCCTCCCGTGTAAAATGTGCCGTACTTGGATGGCATACCATGGAAGAGCTCGTCGAGAAACATCCTAAGGAAGAGAAATAAGACAGAGAGGGAAAAGCTTCGAATTTTTCGGATTTTTCCCTCTTTTTTCTTGACAGGGTTCGCATTCTCCAATATAATGAACGAGTAACTGAAACGGACAATTAGCTCAGCTGGAAGAGCATCCGCTTGACGTGCGGAAGGTCGCAGGTTCGAGCCCTACATTGTCCACCAAAGGAAATCCACGGAAAAGCTTTGCTTTCCGTGGATTTTTTCTGCGTGTTATGGTTTCTAAGGAAACTTCAAAACAGCCTCTGGAGCCACCGTTTGACGGCTGCCCCAGAGGCTGTTGTTATTCATGAGCGGATTGAATTGAGCGACAATAAATTTATTCTTCAGCGGCTGTGGCGCGCTTCTTTTCCAGGAACGCTGCCATTTCTTTCTTCTTTTCCGGAGTGATCTCATAACGGAACAGCGGAATGGCTGCCAGGATGCAAGAGAGGCCCGGGATGATTCGGTATGCGACAAAGATAATGTCTTTGGTATGGACCGAGAAGCCCGTGGCTTTGCCGGCTGCAATGGCAGCGACTGTCTCAGAGTATCCGGAGAGGTTGACAAACAGGAGACCGACGGCGGTGCAGAGGGCAAGAACCACTTTGATGGTAAGGGTCAGCATGGCATAGGAAGCACCTTCCATGCGCTCTCCAGTCTTGTACTCGTAGTAGTCGATGGTATCTGCGGTCATGATCATCGGAAGGATGGTGAAAGAACTGGAGTACAGTCCGACGAAGAACATGAACAGATAGAAAAGTACGGTGTATGTGACACTGTGGATATGGGTGAACCAGAGATGTCCAAATACAAAGGAGAGCATATTGGCGACAAACCCGTAGAAGGCCATAGCAATGCCGACTTTCTTTTCGCCCCATTTCTTGACCATAAAGGGGATAACGATCATGCTGATCATAGAACCGGCGCCGGTGGCAATGCCAAGGACGATAACCAGGTTCTGGGAGCCGACGATGGCATTGGAGGCCTGGACCTGAATGGCCATCTGGACCTGACGGGCGAAGCCGAGGAGGTAGGAGAGGATAACCAGCATCAACGGTTTGTTCTTGCGGAGCGCTGAGAACATTTCGCGGATGGTATAGGTCTGTCCGGACTGGTACGGGACGCGCTCCTTGTTCCAGAGCGGGATCAGTGCAAATAAAATGCAGCCGACGATAGCAATGATGACAGCGGATGTAAAATATTCACCGGAGATCATCGGGGTATCCGTCTCACCCTGTTTAACGAGTACACGGGAACCGCCGGGGATGATCAGGCAGGCGATGGGGACAAAGAGGGCACATGCTTCCATGCCAATCTGCTTAAACGTGTTGGAGATGGAGACGACGTTCGTGCGTTCCCGCGGATCCGGTGTCAGGACGGATGCAATGCCCTGAGAAGGGACATCGCCCATGGTGAATGCCAACGCCCACAATAGATAAATGACAAAAAGCCATACCGCGGTTCCGCCCTTATTGTTTTTCCACGGCACATCCGTGAAAATCAGGACTGTGGTAATCAGAAGCGGTACCAGGGAGTAGAGGATCATAGACCGGAATTTTCCGAGTTTGCTCTTGGAATGGTCCATCCACCGCCCGACGACGGGGTCGAAAAGAGCAGAGAGAACACGTGTGATCAGGATGAACATGCCAATCAACGCCATATTGGCCCCTAGAATGGAACCGGCGAATTCGGCCTGGTAGGAATTCAGAAGTCCATAGAGCATCTGAAAGCCGAAGAGTCCGAACGAGTAACCGAGAATCTCTCGCCAGGACAGATGGGTTCTCCAGACCGAGGGGGATTTGCTTTTGCTATGCGCCATAAAGACTGCTCCTTTCATGATTTCATTGGGCTTTCATACTTGTTATGAAACCATGAACAGCTGTTCGGATTCGTGGAGTTTTCAGAACAGTTTCTTTTTCCTACAATTTTGGGTATCCGCATGGATGCAAAAAAATCCATGGCCCAGAGAGTTCTGAACCATGGAAAATTTTTGGTATATCAATAGGTCAATCGCCCATATCCGATACAAGCGACTCTGCTTTCTGGAATTTCTTCGTCTCGGCCCCGGGGACAATGACTTTGATGCTGATGGACCAGAGTACGAACAGGACAGATACCGCCATACCGAAGATATAGGCCGTGTGGCGCAGACCGCCGAGCACTCCCTGGAATGCGGAGAGCAGGAACGGGGAGACAAACTGGCCAAGATACAGCGCGGCGGAAACCAGAGGCATAACCGTTGCCGCTGCAGTCTTTCCTGCCTTCATGGAGCCCTGGGAGATGATGAACGGGACACCGGTTCCATTGGCGAAGCCAATCAGGGCAGAACCGAGGATGGCGCCGACCCAGCCGCCGATATAGAGGAACAGGAATCCGAGGAAGAACGAGATTGGGGCCACAAGCTTGGTCGCTCCTTTGCAGGCCTTCATGATACGGAAGAACAGGAAGCCTCCTATGGCCGCAATGACGTCGGCGAAGGCCATGATAACGGAAACCAGGCTGGCGGGTATCACCTTGTCAAACTGTGCTGTCTCCATGGCATAGTTGGCCGGGTAAATGAAGAAGCAGGACATGAGAAGGAACATGGCCATGACATATTTGTAATAGGCCTTGAAGGACTTCCCAATACTGGGGCGATTTACCTTTTCCTCATTCGAAGTTTTCTCCGTTGCGCCCAGCTTCTCGTTGGGCAGGAAGATGGCGCAGAGAACCACCGAGATGAGCCCGAGAAGATAGACCAGGAAGCTAGCACGCCAGTTGACGGAGGACAGCACTCCGGAGAGCAGGGTGGCAAGTACGCCGCCGGTCTGGTTCATGGCTGAGGAGTATCCAGAGAGTTTCGACTGGGCCTCCGGGGGATAATAGTAGGCGAGAAGGCCGGTGGAGAGAGGCATGATGATTCCCACACCGATTCCGACCAGCGCTCTCATGATGAGGAGAAGGACGATATTGCTGAACAGGCCGGCGGCCACCCCGCCGACGGTGTAGAGGATAAGACCGGCAAGGACGAGGGTCTTGGATCCAAATTTTGCCGAGAGGCGAGGAAAAATCAGATTGGTCAGAAAAATAAACAGGGAAGGCATGGAGATGATAAGCTGCACCGCCAGCTGAGAGGCGCCTGGGAACGCCTTGGCAATGACGCCGAGGGCCGGGGCTACGGCTGCACCTGCCATGACTGTCAACAGGGACAGGGACAAGATGCTGTAAAGGAGGCTCTTTCTCTTGGAAGGGTCATTGGTTTGCGGTTCTTTGATCGACTTTGTGTTACTCAAGCTGGAAACTCCTTTCATAAAGAATGGGCGGCGAATGGGCTGAAAAAGAAAAAACGCGCAAGTACCAGTGGAATCTGGACTTACGCGATTTATGCTGCTCAATTCGTTCCGTATTATACGAGTTTCAGAGCTTTTCTGTCAAGAAAAAATCCCATCTTTCATTCGGAAAATTCTTATATTAATGGTATAATACAAACTATGAAAAATTGTAATCAAAAAATTTCTGACAAAAGAAAAGCTAGCCGTTTCCTGTCGCTTCTGCTGGCGTTGCTTCTGCTCTTTTCCATTACTTGCGCACCGGTCTCTGCAAAGGTCTACACCCCAAAGGATACCGCTCCGCCATGGATGACAGCAGAGCAGTTTGCCGCCATCTGCAAAAAGGTGGAAAAGAATCTGGAACGCGGTGTGACCTCCACAAAAATTGACTTAAAACCCTACCATCTGACAGAAAAGCAGCTGGACAGTATTGACTGGAACGAATTTCTAAATACCGTCATCCACAATCTGGAGCCCTTTCGCAGTACTTCTGTGAAATCCGGGGAATATCTGGAGGACCTCTACAAAATGGTGGACCCGCTCCTCACAGACGACTCTCTGACCATTCGGTATGAGCGCCGTCTGACAAAGGACCAAGAGCGCTGGGTCGACAAGCAGATCAAACTGCTCGCGGAACAGTTTAAGGGGACGGATGAGGAGAAAATCCAGAAAATTTTCAAGTTTCTCTACCAAAATTTTCCCTACGACGACACCCGCAAGGACACAGAGGACGATATCCCTGTCTACTATACGGACTACGACGCACTCATCGGCCAGAAGGCCCAGTGCCAGAGCTTTTCGTTCCTGTTTTACCGCCTGACCAGGGCCTGCGGCATTGAGGAGAGCTACATGGTCGGAGGCCAAATCATCAATGCCTCCACGGGGAATCTTTCCCCGCGGGAGGGAAACCACGCCTGGAATCGTATTGATATTGACGGGGTGCCCTACTATTTTGACTGTGCTTCTGCCAGCGCAGACTACCACGACGTACATATCTTGATTGAGGCGGATCCCGAGGCATTCTATAAAATGCCCTATTCTTTCTTTGAAAACAGCACCGACTACAATATCCTGTTTGACTATGGACAGTAAACTGGGGGCGCACCGTATGACATCGCAGGCCATCGGCGCGCCCTTGTTAATTCCCTGCGGGTAGAGTATGATGGACGGGACTAAAAAGAAACAGACGAGGCGTAACATATGGACAAGTTAGACGAAATGTATATGACCATGGGCATCAGCCCAGCGGTTCTCAGCTACTCGGAAAAAATCCTGGATGGTTTAGCGGAGCGCTTTTCGAAGATAGACCGAATCGCCGAATTTAACCAGGCCAAGGTCATCCGTGCCATGCAGAAAAACCGGGTCTCCGCCGCCTGCTTTGCCGGTACCACCGGATATGGACATGATGACGTGGGAAGGGACACCCTGGAACAGGTCTATGCGGATGTCTTCCACACCGAGGCCGCTCTGGTCCGGACACAGATAACCTGTGGTACCCATGCACTGGCCACGGCACTGTCTGCCAATCTCCTGCCGGGAGACGAAATGCTATCTCCCGTGGGAAAGCCCTATGATACGCTGGAGGAGGTCATTGGCCTCCGGAACTCGGCCTGTTCTCTGAAGGAATTTGGCATTTCTTACCGTCAGATCGATCTGAAGGAGGACGGCTCCTTTGACTGGGATGGCATCCGCAACGCTATTAATGACCGCACCAAACTCGTGGAAATTCAGCGTTCCAAGGGATACGCCATGCGGCCCACTCTCAGTGTGGACCAGATAGGGGAACTCATTTCCTTTATCCGCGACATCAAACCAGACGTCATTGTCATGGTGGACAACTGCTACGGAGAATTTGTCGAGGAGAAAGAGCCCTCGGATGTGGGGGCGGACATGGTGGTCGGCTCGCTCATCAAAAATCCCGGCGGCGGCATTGCCCCGACGGGAGGATATATCTGCGGAACGCAGGAGTGTATTGACCGCTGCATCAACCGTTTGAGTGCGCCGGGTCTTGGGCAGGACATTGGAGCCAGCCTGACCGTCAATACACAGCTTTATCAGGGCCTATTCTTGGCGCCGACAGTGGTGGCATCTGCTCTGAAGGGGGCAATCTTTGTGGCTTCGGCCTATGAGGAACGAGGGTTCCATGTGGTACCTTCGGCTGCAGAAGACCGGCACGATATCATCCAGAGCATTGAGCTCGGCAGCCCAGAGGCCATGGAGGCGTTCTGCTCTGGAATTCAGGGAGCTGCTCCGGTGGATAGCTTTGTCACCCCGGTGGCCGCGCCTATGGCAGGCTATGACGACCTGGTTATCATGGCAGCCGGAGACTTTGTACAGGGCTCTTCCATTGAACTCTCAGCGGATGGCCCTATGAGGGAGCCCTATGCTATCTATTATCAGGGAGGCCTGACCTTCCCACACGCTAAGCTCGGTGTCATGCTCTCTTTGCAGAGAATGGCGGAGAAGGGACTTCTCTCACTGAACTGACACAGTACATAAAAGTATTTCGATAACTATATAAGGGAGGCAATTGTTATGACATGGTGGGGATGGCTCATCATTGCAGCGGTAATCCTGCTGCTCATCATCTGGGGAATCTCGGTTCAGAGGAAGCTGGTCGGTCTGGAGGAGCTCTGCGGTAACGCCATGTCGCAGATCGGTGTCCAGCAGAACACCCGCTGGGACGCTCTGAACACACTTGCAGATCTCACAAAGCAGTACGATGAACATGAGTATAAAACGCTGATGGATGTTCTCGCACAGCGCCGGCCCATTACCGCTGACAGTACTGCCGAGGAGGCCCAGGAGCAGGAAAACATGATCACGGACGCCCTTCAGCGCTTTATTGCCGTGGGAGAGGCCTATCCGGACCTGAAGGCTTCGCAGATGTATCAGAAGTCCATGGAGGGAGTCCGCCAATATGAGGAGAACGTCCGTCTGGCGCGTATGACCTATAACGACACGGTGACGAAGTTCAACCGGACCATCCGCATGTTCCCGGACAGCCTGATTGCAAGTATGCTCCACTTTACGACCCGCACTTATCTGGAGACGGCAGAAGACGTGAAAACAATGCCCTCCATGCGCCGGTCATGAGAAGGTGGCGTCTTCTACCTGGTGTCCTGGCTATCCTTCTATCCCTGTTCTGTGTGGTACCGGTATTTGCTCAGGGCAGTGCAGAGGGCAGAATCCAGAGCATCTCGGTGGATGTGGAGCTGGATCGGAGCGGGAATGCCTCGGTGACAGAAATCTGGCAGGTAACTGTGCCGGATGACTGGACGGAAGCTTATACCGTAAAGTCCAATCTCCGTGACATGGAGATCCGCAATTTCCATGTGAAGGATATGGACACGGGTGCCGTATTTCGCACGTTACCGGGCGATTGGCAGGTGGATCGCCCCAGGTCCGAGAAATCCGGGCAGTGTGGTATCCACAGAGACGGGGACTCCTTGGAACTCTGCTGGGGAGTGGGGTCATCCGGGCCCCATCGGTTTGCAATCTCCTATGAAATGACCAACATGGTGCAGCGCTACAAAGACGGGACAGATGGCTTTTTGGTCCGCTTTGTCAACGAGGGGATGGATCCGGAACCGGAATCGGTCAAAATCAGAGTCCATGGACCTGCTGCATTTTCCAAAAAGGATACCCGCATGTGGGCCTTTGGCTTTGAGGGTTCCACTGGGCTGGAAAACGGTTCGGTGGTGGCGAAATCCTCTGGAGCTGTGAATTATTGCAATATTTTGGTGCAGTTCCCAAAGGGAATCTTTACCCCCGAGTCCAAGTCGAGCCAGACATTTGAAAAAGTGAAGCAGAAAGCTTTTGAGGGTAGTAGCTACAGCGAAAATACGGATGCCCGCTGGGGAGTCCTCGCCGGTATCTTCGCGGGTATTAGTCTTTTGATTTTCCTTGCCCATCGGGTTGGAGCAAAGCGGGATGACCGTCCGCTCGAGATGGGAGCTCTGAAGCGGGAAAGTCTGCGGAACCCTATGTATTCCCACGAAATTCCGTTTGCCGGAAATCTTCCAGAGGCGTGGCTTGTACTCCGCACCATGGACCGAAAGGCAACCGAAAATTCTCTAATAAGTGCCTATCTATTGCAGTGGATCCAGAGCGGGCAACTTGCGGTCCAAAAAATGGAGTCCACGAAATGGAACCTGTTCGGCGACCGGGAGGAGACGCTGCTCTTGCTCCGTGAACCCAGGGAAGACATGGGCTCCGTTGCGAGTAAGCTCTGGGATATTTTGAATAGTGCGGCAGGGGAGGATAACTCCCTCCAGGAAAAGGAACTGTACCGCTGGGCAAAGTGCAATTATTCCGAACTGCAGAATTTCTTTTCTGCTGCCTCCCAGGAGGGCAGGGAGACCGGGGAGTCCCGTGGGGATATTGGGCAAGTGGAACGCCGTGTCCTTCTCACAAAGCAGCTGGTTCCCGGACTTACCGAACGGGGAGCAGGGGAAGCGGTGAAAATGGCCGGATTTCGCCATTATCTAAAAGATTTTACCCTGGTCAATGAACGACAGGCGAGGGATGTCGGCCTGTGGCACGACTATCTTGTCTTTGCCGCACTCTTTGGCATCGCAGATCAGGTGGCCAAAGAGTTCCAGGATATCCTCCCGTCTTATTTTGAGCGCCCGACAGGGGAATCTACTATAGATGGCCCGGTCCTGGACACTTGGGATATTCTGATTTGTCTGGACCTTGTGAATCGCGTGTCTGCCGCAGCAGAATCCGGCTATATGGATGGATTTTCCGCAGAACAGCAGGCCATGGCATCTGCTGGGCAGGGAGGTTTTTCGTCGCTTGGCGGCGGAGGCGGATTTTCCGGCGGCGGATTCGGCGGAGGAGGGCGCTAGCATCGGATTGGTGTACCGTTCGGATAATTACAATTTGGCCCTCTGCGTTGTTTGGTAAAATAGACCACGTTATTACAGACAAGGGCGCCTGTCATGGAAACATGCCAGACGTCCTTATTTTTTGCGTTTATTTGGAGGAAGCAAAATGGAACCATTGTCCCGAGTTGAAGTCATTACTGGTCTTCCCAAACTGCAGCAGCTCATTTCTGCTCTCAGCCAAGAAGGCGTCCGCGGTCTCACTGTTACCCAGGTGCTTGGCTGCGGCATTGAAAAGGGCTCTCAGGAATATGACCTGGCAGCGCCGAACGAAATGATTCTTCTGCCAAAGCAGCAGATTGCCGTTGTCGTAGAGTCCTCCCGTGTGGATCGCATTGTGGAACTCATTAAGGAGACCCTCTATACAGGTCATATTGGCGATGGAAAGATCTTTGTCTATGATATTACCAATGTGATCCGGATCCGTACCGGAGAAGAGGGCCCGGAGGCTCTATAATATTTTTGAATAACGTTTTGATTGGAGTGTAAGCATATAAAATGGATACTAAAATTGATTTTTTGTATTTGAGTGAGCCGGATATGATCAAGGCCGGTGTAAAAAATATGGACCAGTGTGTCGAGGTCATGGAGGACACCCTGCTGACCCTGAACCGCGGGGACTATGTCATGGGCGGTGAAAATCACAATTCCCATGGCACCCAGATCATCTTTCCGGATGAACCGGAATTTCCCGGCATGCCGAAAAATGGAGATGACCGCCGATTTATGGCCATGCCAGCCTATCTTGGCGGTAAATATCAGATGGCAGGTATGAAGTGGTATGGCTCCAATATTGCCAACAAGAAGGAAGGCCTGCCGCGTTCTATCCTCATGATGATGCTGAACAACAAGGATACCGGTACCCCCATTGCTATGATGAGCGCCAACCTCTTAAGCTGCTACCGTACCGGAGCTATTCCTGGTGTCGGTGCCAAGTACCTCGCTAGAAAAGATGCCACTAGTGTCGGCATCATTGGCCCCGGTGTCATGGGCCGAACCTGTTTCCAGGCAATGATGAGCGTGCGCCCAAATATTGATACGGTCCGCATCAAAGGACATGGCAGCCGCTCCATTGAGGCCTTCAAGGCCATGGTCACGGAAATGTACCCGCAGGTCAAAAACATTCAGGTCTGTGACTCCAACGAGGAGGCTGTAAAGTTCAGTGACATTGTCATTGTCACTGCCACGGCTCCCGTTAAGGAGAAGGATTTCCTCTATATTGATCCAAAGTGGATCAAACCGGGATGCACTCTGATTCTTCCCTCCGCGGCGCGGTTCCCTGAAGAATTCCTCGTAAACGGATGCCGCAAGGTCGTCGATAACTTCAAGCTCTATGAATCCTGGATGGAGGAGTTCCCGTATCCGAGCTATGAAATGGTCCAGATCATTGGGGCTAAATTTACGGATCTCATGCATGAGGGCAAGATTAAGCGGGAAGATATCGAAGATATAGCGGATATCATCACGGGTAAGGCTCCTGGCAGAGAGTCCGAAGATGAGATCTTTGTCTACTCCGTTGGCGGAATGCCCGTAGAAGATATTGCCTGGGGCAAGACGGTCTATGAGAATGCAGTAGATATGGGCCTCGGAATTACTCTCCCGCTCTGGGATAAACCCGATATGGCATAAAAGGGGAACCCCATGGAAGAAACGAAAACGCTGGGACTGAAAGACGTTATATCGGTCTCGGTTGGTCTTGTTGTAGCGACCAGCTGTCTTGTCTCTCTTGGACAGGGCGCAGGTGAAATTGGCACCATGTTCATTGTGTCAATGGTCATTGCCTGCCTGTTTAATATGATAACGCTGGCCTCAATTTCTGAACTCAATGCACTTATGCCGAATACGACGGGAGGGCTTGCCCAATACACGCTGGCCGCTGTTGGTCCCGTCCCAACGATTGTTTTGATGGTGGGCGGTTACCTGCTGTCCAACATTTTATCCAGTGGCGTCGAGGCGTCCATTTTCTCCTATGCTATGGGAGAAATCATTCCGCTGCATATTAATAACTTTTTCTATTCGGCCATTATAACTGTCCTGCTGATGGTTCTGAACCTCCGTGGGGTGGATATGTTCGCCAAACTGCAGGATGCCACTGCATATCTCCTTCTTGGTTCCATGCTCATCATGGGTATTATTGGAGCCGTAAAAGGGGGAACCGGTGCGGTGGTAAACCAGCCTGCCTACTATAATGTCAGTTTCAAGAATGTCACAGCCATGACAGCCACTGCATTCTGGCTTTTTATTGGAGCAGAATATGCCATTCCCATCTCTAAAAACGTAAAAAATGCCAAGAAGAACGTTCCCCTTGGCATGTTTATTGGTCTTGGCATTCTCTGTTTCGTGCAGTCGATGATGGTCCTGGGATTCCACAACTATACTTCCTGGAATGATCTGATGAACTCTCCGGCACCCCATATGCTCTATGGGTATGCTCTTCTTGGGAAGCCCGGAAGATACTGGATGGCAGGCGTTGCCGCACTGGCGCTCATCAGCACACAGAACTCCACAGTACAGGGGCTCTCCAGTATTTGCCAGGGCATGGCAAAAATGGATATGCTTCCCCATGTTTTTGCGAGGACGAACAAGAAGAATGTTCCATGGTTTGGTGTCGTATTTGTCTCCGCGCTTATCCTTCTGTTTGCCTATATCAGCAATGATTCTTCAGATGCCATCAGTTTTCTGATCCTCGTCGGATCGGTCTTCTGGATGTTCTCCTATATCTTTGCCCATATTGATGTCCTGGTCTTTCGGAAACGCTTCCCGAAAGCGCCGCGCTCCTTCAAGGTGCCCGGCGGTATAGTGCTCCCCATCCTTGGAATCATTGGAACATCCTATATGATTCTGAATATTTCCACCGATCCGGTGGAGCGCAATAAGATCTGGATGATCACGGGTATTACATTTGCCGTTCTCTTCCTCTATGCCGTTCTCTGGATAAAATTTAAGATGAAGATTCCGGTATGGAAGTCCATTCCCATCCATAAAGTATTGGCCATGGAGTCACCCATGTATTATTATGTGCGGCACCGCAAAATAATACCCTCCCAGGGCTCCAGCGTGCCGGTTTCCAAAAAGTCAGAGGAGTCCACGTTGCCCAGTACAACATCCGGCTCTTCCGAAGAAGAATAGAGATAGGGGCGCCAGTCAAATGGCGCCTTTTCTCCGCTGAAGTTGCAGAGTATAAGCCAGGTCTCTCTTGGAATTCCTCTGGTGTAGGCAAAGACCTGCGGGTCTTCCAGGGCAATGCCATGGTATTGCCCGGAGATGACGATTTCATCGGTGTGGCGCAGCGCAATGAGCTTTTTGTAGAAGTTTAGGACCGAGTCCGGATCCTCAAGCTCGGCGGCTGCATTGATTTCTGTATAGTTGGGGTTCACACGGATCCATGGGGTTCCGTCTGTGAACCCCGCATTTTTTTCTGCGCTCCACTGGACCGGGGTCCGTGCATTGTCCCGACCCTTTTGCCGGATGCACTCCATCATCTCCTCCGGGGATTTTCGGCCGGAGTCCACAAATTCGTGCCAGGCGCCCAGCTCCTCCAGATCCCGCAGTTCGTCCAGGCTGTCCCAGTGGAGATTGGTCATGCCGAGTTCTTCGCCCTGATAGACGAAGGGAGTTCCCATCATCATATGGGTGTTCATGGCAATCATCTTGGCGGCACGGTCTCGATATTTCGGGTCCTCCGTTCCAAGACGAGAGACCTGCCGGGGCTGGTCGTGATTGCTCCAATAGAGAGAGGTCCAGAATTTCCCGTACATATCCTCCTGCTGGTCCCGGTACAACTGCTTGAGGTGGGGGAGGTTCACCCGGTTCAAATTGAATTTCCCAAACTCGTCAATGTCCTCCTCCACATGGAAAAACTGTATCATCATATTGAGTTCGCCGCCGTCCAGGCTTGCGAACTTTTCCATATCCTCCACTGTGAGGTTGGCGTTTTCACCGACCGTCATGATGTCATAGTGTGAGAGGACTTGGCGATTCAGTTCCTGCAAGTAGGTGTGAACGCATGGATCCAAAATGAGACAGCTGCCGTCCGGGCTGTCCGGCAGTTCCGGGTTCTTTCCAATATACCCGATGGCGTCGAGCCGGAACCCGTCAATTCCCTTGTCCAGCCAGAAACGGACCATTTTATAGATTTCCTGCCGGAGCTCCGGGTTGGACCAATTGAGGTCTGGCTGGAACGGGGAGAAACAGCCGAGATACCACTCGTCGTTCTTCTCGTTATAAGTCCAGGCACTTCCCTTAAAAACGGCATTCCAGTTGTTGGGCGGCACACCCGGGCCTTTTCCTTTCCGCCAGTAGTAATAGTCGTGGTATTTGCTGTTTGGGTCCTCAATTCCCTTTTGGAACCATTCACATTGGTCACTGGTGTGGTTCATGACGAGGTCCATGACCAGTTTCATTCCTCGGCGATGCACTTCTTGAAGAAGACTGTCAAAGTCTTCCATGGTACCGTAGTTCGGCTGTATGGAGTAGTAGTCACTGATGTCGTAACCGTTGTCCCGGTCCGGACTCCGGTAGATAGGGGAGAGCCAGAGAATATCCACTCCCAAGTCTTTCAGGTAGTCCAGCTTGGACTGAATGCCCGGAAGGTCTCCAATGCCATCTCCGTTGCTGTCACAGAAACTCTTTGGCCAGATCTGATAAATAACCGAGCGTTCCCACCACTTATCAAACATTTTTCCACTTCCTTTCTCTTGGAAAAACTTACTATCACCTTGATTATAACATGGTCCCACAGGGAAAAGAAGACGAAAAACGGAGCACCCAATTATGGGTGCTCCAAAGGTGTGAATATGTATTTTTGACTCAGGTCAAAAGAGTGATGCCGTGCTCGGCACATTCAATGACCATGTCGTCCGGCCATACGGAGACTTGAACCTCTCCGATATGCGCTTTCTTCAGCATATACATGCAGACCCGGGACTGTCCAATTCCGCCACCAATGGTAAGGGGAAGTGTCCCATCAACAATACCGCGGTGATAGGGGTACTGGAGCCGATCCTCGGCGTCGCAGATTTTGAGCTGCTCCGTCAGGGACTTGGCGTTGACCCGAATTCCCATGGAACTGATTTCCTCGGCACAGCCAATGACGTCATTCCAGAGGAACAGGTCTCCGTTGAGAGCCCAGTCATCGTAGTCCGGTGCACGGTCGTCATGTTTCTGACCGCTCTTGAGAACACCGCCGATTTCCTCGAGAAATACGGTCTTGTGCTCTTTGACAATGGCGTTCTCTCGCTCTCTTGGGGTGAGGTCCGGGTACATGTCCTCCAGTTCCTGAGTGGTGATGATGAAAGTATTGCGCTCCACAGAACCGTTGATTTGCGGAAAGGCCCAGTTGACCTCCTCCTGCGTATCGGCAAGAGCACAGACAACACGGCGTGCAATATGCTCAAGGAACTTCTTGTTCCGGTCATCCTCCGTAATGACCCGCTCCCAGTCCCACTGGTCCACATACATGGAGTGGAGGGAGTCCACGTCGTCGTCACGGCGGATGGCGGACATGTTGGTATAAATGCCCTCACCGGGTTCAAAGCCATAGACGGCAAGAGCAGTCCGCTTCCATTTGGCAAGGGACTGTACGACTTGGGCCGTACCGTCCACATTTTTCATGTCAAACTCAACTTTGCGCTCTACACCGTTTAAGTCGTCATTAATGCCGCTCTCTTTGGTGACAAAGAGAGGGCAGGTAATGCGATTCAGGTGCAGGACGTTGCCGAGATTGGTCTGAAAACGGCCTCGGACATACTCTGTGGCTTTCTGGGTCTCTTTTGGATTCAGCAGGGACTGATACCCTTCCGGAAAAATGAGGCGATCCATTATACGTTTCCTTCAGCCTTCATAGCCTCGGCAACCTTCAGGAAGCCGGCAATGTTGGCACCAGCCATGTAGTTTCCAGCAACGCCGTACTCCTTGGCAGCATCGTCACAGGAGGCGAAGATGTCGGTCATGATGCCCTGAAGTTTGCCGTCGACCTTGTCGAAGGACCAGTCGTAACGGATGGAGTTCTGGGACATCTCAAGACCGGAGACAGCAACACCGCCGGCGTTGCAGGCCTTGGCCGGAGCATAGAGGAGACCGTTGGCGAGATAGGTGTCGATGGCACCCGGGGTGGAGGGCATGTTTGCGCCCTCGGCAACAGCGTAGCAGCCGTTCTTGACAAGCTCTTTTGCGGAAGCTTCGTCAATTTCATTCTGCGTAGCGCACGGCATGGCGATGTCACAGGGAATAGTCCAGACGCCGCTGCAACCCTCATGGTACTCAGCATCCGGATGGGTGGTGACATACTCTTTGATGCGCTTGCGCTCTACTTCCTTCAGCTGTTTGACGCAGTCGAGGTCAATTCCGTTCTTATCATAGATATAGCCGTTGGAGTCGGACATGGTGACAACCTTGGCGCCGAGCTCGGTGGCCTTTTCACAAGCATAAATGGCAACGTTTCCGGCACCGGAGAGAGCGACAGTCTGGCCCTCGAAGCCCTTGCCGTTTGCCTTCAGCATTTCATTGGTGTAGTAGCAAACACCGTAACCGGTGGCCTCTGTACGGGCGAGAGAACCGCCGAAGGTGAGACCCTTACCGGTGAGAACGCCCTCGAAGTTACCGGTGAGTTTCTTGTACTCACCAAAGAGATAGCCGATTTCACGGCCGCCGACACCGATGTCGCCTGCGGGGACGTCGACGTTCGGGCCGATGTGGCGATAGAGCTCAGCCATGAAGCTCTGGCAGAAACGCATGACCTCAGCGTCAGACTTGCCCTTGGGGTCGAAGTCGGAGCCGCCCTTTGCACCGCCCATGGGAAGGGTGGTCAGGGAGTTCTTGAAGATCTGCTCGAAACCGAGGAACTTGACGATTCCAAGATATACCGACGGATGGAAACGGAGACCGCCCTTGTAAGGTCCGATGGCGGAGTTGAACTGGACGCGGAACCCGCGGTTGACCTGGACGTTGCCGTTGTCGTCGATCCACGGAACGCGGAAGATAATCTGTCTCTCTGGCTCCACGATGCGCTGGAAGACTCCTGCTTTAACAAGGTCAGGACGGGCGTCAGCGACCGGGTCCAGAGTGGAGAAAACTTCGGTGACAGCCTGGACGAACTCCGGCTGGTTTCCGTCTCTCTTGGAAACGGTCTCGAGTACTTCGTTGAGATGCTGATTGTTCATGTTTTAAGCTCCTATCTGCGTTATAAATAAAAATAAACGGCAAATGGGCAGACTTCTCCCTTGGGAGAGACGACCCCATTGCCGTTCTACATGGCATCTATTTTATTGGAAAAACGAAAAAAAGTCAATGTTTGGACGATAAAATACAATATTTTATATGTGAGTCGTCACTCGGCTGCGGAACAGGGCAGATTTGTCTTTTTTTACAATCTATGCTACTTTAAAAAATGTATAATTTGTAAATGCTTGAAATGAAAATAGGAGGGAGAAACTTGCATTTTGATTTTTCCGACTTCAAGACGGATCAGTTCATGTACGGCCTAGCCGCTATTGTCATCCTGTTCGTCTTGGCGGATTCCATCTTTTTCCTTGTCCGGGCTGTCCGGCGCGGAAAACAGCTTGGAGTCAGCTCGTCCACAATGAAGCAGACCGCTACCTCGGCGGCGCTCTTCAGTATCCCCGGTGCCATTGGCATCGTCATGACTATCGTCGCACTCTCCGGCGCGCTGGGTCTCGTGCTTCCGTGGATCCGGCTCTCGGTCATCGGCTCCATAACCTATGAGGTGCCAGCGGCCAAAACGGCCATCGAGGCCGTGGGTGCTCCGGGCGGAATGGCCGTTCCGCTCACGAGCAAGAAGGCCTTTGCCACGGCTGCATGGGTCATGACCACCGGTTCCGTACTGCCTCTGGTCATTGCCATCTTCCTGACCCGGTCCATCCAGAAGGCAAACGGAAGAGCGACCAAAAAGGGGGGCGATGGAGTTCTGTTCAACGCCCTGACCGGTGCTGCCTTCATTGGTCTTATGGCAGCATTTGCCGCTGAGGCCATCACCGGTGTCGGCAGTAAAGCCATTCTCTGTGATGGTGCCGGCGTCATGTCCATCAGTGCCCTGTTGACCTCTGTTCTGGTCATGCTGCTACTAATGCATATCAATAAGAAGCATCCTAACCACTGGTTGGAGTCCCTCTCCATGCCCATTGCCATGTTTTGTGCCATGATCGTCGTGCTCATCCTCGGCAAGGTGCTTCCATATGATATTGCTATGCTGGAATGGAGGTATTGACATGAGCAAAAAGAACAATTCCTCTGTTACCATTGATGCAAACGGTGTAGAGCGGATCACCGGAATCGAGAAGAAATACAATGACCAGACACACCGTTTGGGCCTCACATGGGATATCATTGCATTCGTTCTGTTTATGATGATCCCGGTATCCATCAGCCTTCATCTTCACGCCTGGCCGGATGCCGGTGCGTTTGGCGCAGCTGCAACGCTGTTTATCATCACAGCTCTCGGCGGTGTCGGCGAAGATATCATGTATACGTCTCTTATCGGACCGACTGCCACTTATGTATCTTTCTTGACCGGTAATATCAGCAACCTGAAATTCCCGTGTACGGCATCCGCTCTGGAGTCCTCCGGTTATGACGTCCACTCGGATGAGGGAGAGGTCGTTGCCACTATCGCGGTAACCGTATCTTCCATTGTTACGGTACTGGTCATTGCCATCTTCTGTGTGCTGCTTGCACCGTTCATTCCGAAGATGACGAACCCTGCATCGCCCCTGTACCCCGCATTTAAGCAGGTTCTTCCGGCACTGTTCGGAGCCATCATCGTGCCCTACTGCGTCAAGAATCCCAAATTGTGGGAGTTCCCGCTGCTGGTTCTTGTTCTCGTCTATTGGTTCGTTCCTGGTATTGGTATTTCTGTCGCCACATTCATCGGCGTCATTGTCGCCATGCTGGGCGCCTATGTGGAGTATAAACTCGGCTGGCTCGACGGGAAAAAGCATCCTCACACCAAAAAAGTGGCAGTAGATACGGAATCTATTTCCGATGACATCCAGGACGATATGGACGGGGACAGAAAATAATCGGTCTACCCTTGAAAAACATGGTCGGAAACGGTATACTTATTTCTGATTTTTATTGAAATAAAATTTCATTGTTTCGTACGCCAATCCCATGGAAAGCGCCCATCCCACCGGGTGGGCGTTTCCTTAGTTTTTGATTCCATTTTTGGAGGACACGGATATGACCAAATACATTTTCGTAACCGGCGGCGTGGTTTCCGGCCTCGGCAAGGGGATCACTGCGGCATCCCTCGGCCGTCTGCTCAAGGCCAAGGGCTACAAGGTCGCCGCACAGAAGCTCGACCCCTATGTCAATGTGGACCCCGGCACCATGAGTCCCTACCAGCACGGTGAAGTCTATGTCACCGAGGACGGCGCCGAGACTGACCTCGACCTCGGCCACTATGAGCGTTTCATTGACGAGGATCTTAACAAATATTCCAACCTCACGACCGGTAAAGTATACTGGAACGTTCTGAACAAGGAGCGCCGTGGCGAATATCTTGGCCAGACCGTTCAGGTCATTCCCCATATCACCAATGAGATCAAGGATTTCATCTATGCGGTCGGTAAGCGCACCAACGCCGATGTCGTTTTGACAGAGATCGGCGGAACCACCGGTGACATTGAGTCCCAGCCGTTTCTGGAGGCCATCCGTCAGGTGGGCCTCGAGGTCGGACCGGAGAACTCTCTCTTTATCCATGTCACTCTAGTGCCCTGGCTCAGCGGTTCCGAGGAGCATAAGACTAAACCGACCCAGCACTCCGTCAAAGAACTTCAGGGCATGGGAATTAAGCCGGATATTCTTGTCCTGCGCTGTGATGAGCCCCTGGAGCCCAATATCTTTAAGAAAATTGCCATGTTCTGCAACGTCAAGACAGACTGTGTTATTGAGAACCGTACGGTTCCGGCACTCTATGAGGCACCCCTCATGCTGGAGAAGAGCAACTTCTCTTCCATTGTTTGCCGGGAGCTGAACCTTGATATGACGCCGCCGGACCTTACCGAGTGGACAGAGCTTGTGGAGCGTATCAAGAATCTGGACAAAGAGGTCACCATTGGCCTTGTGGGCAAATATGTCCGTCTCCATGACGCCTATCTCTCCGTGGCAGAGGCACTCCGCCATGCAGGATATGTCTTTGGCGCAAACGTCAACATTGAGTGGATCGACAGCGAGACCATCACCGAGGAGAATGTCGCCGATGTTCTCGGTAACTGTGCCGGCATTGTCGTCCCTGGCGGTTTTGGAAACCGCGGTATTCCTGGAAAAATTGCCACGGCAAAATACTGCCGTGAGAACAACGTACCGTTCCTCGGCATCTGTCTCGGCATGCAGGTGGCAGTTATTGAGTTCGCGCGGGATGTCTGCGGAATTGTAGACGCCAACTCCGGTGAGTTTGACGAGTACTCCGAGCACAAGGTCATTGACTTCATGCCGGACCAGTATTCCGGAATTGAAAAGGGCGGCACACTTCGACTGGGCGCCTATCCCTGCAAGATAAAGCCGGATACGCAGATGGCGCGCTGCTATGAGACGGATCTCATCCACGAGCGCCATAGACACCGCTATGAGTTCAATAATGAGTATCGTGACACCCTGCAGGAGGGTGGTCTCGTTCTCAGCGGTACCTCGCCGGACGACACCATTGTTGAGACGGTAGAGGTCCCGGGCAACGACTTTTTTGTCGGCTGCCAGTATCATCCGGAGTTCAAGAGCCGTCCGAACCATGCCCATCCGCTGTTTAAGGGTCTCATTGAGGCCTCTCTCAAGCAGAAGGATCTTCTGTAATTTTCATGCTTTGAAATTTTGCCCTCCGGTTCAACCGGAGGGTGTTTTGCGCTGCCTACGGATTGGCTATGGAAATAATTGCTATTTCGTGCTATAATATTAGGCGAACGTTTGTGAGTTATGGCGAAAGCGACGTAGTTCCGTTACCGGGACTACAGTTTTTTTTACACTTTTCGCTTGGGCCGTTTGGAAAGAGGATCGGAATGCTTGAAGTGAATTCTTACGTAATGTACGGCGGAAATGGCGTCTGTCTTGTGGCGGATCGGCGAAAAGAGAAGTTTGCCGGGCAGTGGAAAGAATACTATATCTTAAAGCCGGTCAACAATGAGGATTCCACGCTCTATGTTCCCACGGACAACGAGAAACTGCTCTCCAAAATGAAGGATGTTCTCTCCTATGATGAAATCATGGATATTATCCATTCGCTCCCCAAAGAGAATATTGACTGGGTCGAGGATAATAAAGAGCGGGAAGCTATGTATGACGAAATCTTCTCAAGTGGAGACCGCCGAGAACTTCTTCTTCTCGTGAAATCTCTCTATAAACATAAGCAGGAGAGAAAGGCAGAGGGAAAGAAACTCTGGACTATTGATGAGAATGCCATGAAACGGGCAGAGAAATTGGTCTATGAGGAGTTTGCCACCGTTTTGAATATTGAGGCGGAAGAAGTTGTTCCGTTCATTGAAGAGGAACTAGAACGTTATTACGCAGAGAAAGCAGAATAAGCCAGCAAGGGGCTGTATCAAAATGGTAAATTATCATTTTGATACAGCCCCTTTTTCTTGATATCGGATGCTGAGGGAGCGGTGTATGGCGAAGGTAGGTAAGAATGGAAAATAATACCCATAGGGGGTATTCATCAATGTCGACCGAACAGAACAAAGGGGCCGTACACTTCTTAGTGTACAGCCCCTTTGTTATCAATTAGTCTACAATGTCGCTCTGGAAGCGGGAAAGATGCTCATAGGGAAGAATCATGCGACCCCGGAAGAGACCGCAGCCGTCATTGATCAAATAGTTATTGGCTGCTGCGAACATATTGACGTTGAGCTCCGACAGGTCAAGATTCTGGAGAAGCTGAAGGCGCTCATAGGCCTCATCAAAATAGAGGCACTCACCGACGGGAATGGCAGCTCGCCGGGCACGGTTCTGACTTTGCCGTTTTTCATAGGACTCGTGGTTGGCGCGGCCAATTTCCGCAAAGTCATCCATATCCTTGGTGCGGAGCTGCACCTCAGCAAAACAGGAGGCACTGTTGTCATAAAACGTGATATGCAGGGAACGATAACCGATGTTTTTTGAATTTGTGACATAGTCCCGGTAAAAGTCCCGTACATAGGGACTCAACAGGGGAGATTTCTCTTTTTCCACAATTCCGGCGGGCTGAGGAGTGAACTGGCGTTCCGAGAGAAAATTCGGGAGCTGGTTCGCTATGTCGAAGAGATAGCGTATTTCCTGTTCCTCTTTATCCTGCCCCGGCTTTAGATGGCACTCCGGCAGAGAGATGACGATGCGATAGGCGATGAGGTCATGGAACCGACTGACGCGTTTCTTGATATATTCAAGGTCCGGGTAGGTCCCATGTTCCAGGTAGTAGTCGTAAATGCTCTCGACAATATAGCCGTTGAATTTTTCCTCCGTCCGGATGAGGGACTTAATGCGCCCTTTAAATGTGAAGGCGAGGAAAGGGTAGAGGTCGGCCAAATATTTGTAGAAGTCCCGAATTTTCTGGGACTGCGCTGTCAGGAACTCATTGTGGAGAAGGAGGTCCCGCATACTGAGAAGAAAGTTTGCGTGGATTTCGTCGAGCTCATTCCCGGTCTCTGCGCCGTGGAGCCGGAGGTCCGTTGCGTACTGAAGAAGAATCTTCAGCAGGGTGTCTCCGGAATAGAGGTAGTCGTTCAGTGTGATCATGGGATTTCTGCACTCCAAATAGTAAATTAATTTATTATAACACAGGGAGCCATTTCCGCAAAAAAATCAAACAGCAGTCTGATTTTCATCGTTGTGAATTTCACAACGATGAATTTTCTGACATGGATTCTGGCGGACTTGACGATAAGAGTTCTTGTTAATACAACTGTATTTGTCAGGCCTCACAAACCTGAAAATATTTTTTATAATTGTGAAAATAAGAATTGACTGATTTCATATTGGTGATATACTAAAGCCATAATTTCACATGAGGAAAATGTGAGATTGGTTCAGATGCAATGGAGCAGCGGGCGAGAGCCTGACTGCTCCAATATTGTTTTATCGAGGTGTGTAGTCTATGAGAATACAGGAACATCCGATTCTTTCGGAGTATGACAAGGGCCGCGAAGTCCACTTCACTCTGGACGGAGAGGATATGTCCGGATATGAAGGGGAGTCCATCGCCGCCGCGCTCCATGCCAACGGCGTTATGATTCACCGCTATACGCAGAAGAAACACAAGCCCCGCGGCATCTTCTGTGCCATCGGCCGCTGTACGGACTGTGTCATGATCGTCAACGGTGAGCCCAATGTCCGGACCTGTATTACCCCGCTCGAAGAGGGAATGACCGTTGAGACACAGTATGGCGCATCGACAAAGGCGGACTGGGAGGCGAAGCAGAAATGAAGAGACATGAACTGATTGTAATTGGTGCAGGCCCTGCCGGTCTCTCTGCTGCCATTGAGGCGGCCAAGGCCGGGATCGATGTCGTTGTATTCGATGAGAATGCAAGACCTGGCGGACAGCTTTTCAAGCAGATCCATAAATTCTTTGGATCCAAGGAACACCACGCAAAGGAGCGCGGCTTCCGCATTGGCGAAGATCTTCTGAAGGAGGCCGAGGAAGTTGGCGTCCGGGTGGAACTGAACTCCACCGTTATGGGTATCTATGAGAACAAAGAGGTCACGGTTCGCAACGGCGACGAGGTGGATCACTACAAGGCAGACAAGATCCTCATTGCCACCGGTGCTGCAGAGAACATGATCCCATTCAAGGGATGGGATACCCCCGGTGTCATTGGAGCAGGTGCAGCCCAGGCCCTCATGAACTTGCAGGGCGTGCAGCCCGGAAGCAAGATCCTGATGGTCGGCTCCGGAAACGTCGGACTTGTCGTATCCCTACAGCTCCTGCAGGCAGGATGTGAAGTTGTCGCCGTTATTGATGCGGCTCCCCGGGTAGGCGGCTACGGTGTCCACGCCGCTAAGGTTGCTAGAACCGGAGTTCCGTTTTACCTCTCCCACACCATTGTAGAGGCGAAGGGCGGCGACCGTGTGAAGAGCGCCGTTATTGCAGAGGTCGACAACCATTTCCAGCCCATTCCCGGAACTGAAAAGGAGCTTGATGTCGACACCATCTGCATCGCCGTCGGACTTTCTCCCATGTCCCAGCTCGCCAGCAACGCCACCTGCGACATGGCGCTCATGCCGAAGAAGGGCGGCAACGTTGCCATCCTAAATGAGTACGGTGAGACCTCTATCCCGGGCATCTACTGTGCAGGTGATGTGGCCGGCATTGAGGAGGCTAGCTCCGCCATGATCCAGGGCCGCCGTGTCGCTGACCATGTGGCCCTCTCCCTCGGGTATTTGACCCACGACGAGTTTGAACAGAAATACGATAACGCAACAGCGGCTCTCAATCAGCTTCGTCAGGGCATGTTCTCTCCCGCAAATAAAGGCCGTACCGACCTGACGGTCACCGATGAGGGATATCCGCTCTCCATGAGCCTTCTGAAGAAGGGCTATATGACAGAGGCGGAACTGAAGGCATTCCCCGCAGCACAGAACTCGGCGCCTGGAATCCACCCGGTCATTGAGTGTACCCAGAACATTCCGTGCAACCCGTGTCAGGACGCCTGCAAGTTTGACTGCATTAAAGTTGGCGCCGACATTGTAAAACTTCCGGAGATCAACACCGAGAGCAAGTGCACGGGCTGCGGCATGTGTGTGGCCAGCTGCTCTGGACAAGCTATCTTCCTTATCAATGAGGACTATGAGCCGGGCTATGCAACGGTCAGCCTTCCGTATGAGTTCCTTCCGCTCCCGAAAAAGGGCGACAAGGGCAAAGCACTGGGCAGAGATGGTTCTCCTGTCTGCGATGCAGAGATCGTCTCCGTACGCAGTGCCCCCGCCATGGACAAGACACAGATCCTGACCATGAAGATTCCGCTCGAATATGTACACGCTGCCCGTTTTTACAAAGCCTGAAGGGAGGGGCCGGATATGAGCAAAATCGTAAGAACACAGAAAAAGGAACCGTTCGTACCGCAGCCGGATGACGACATGATCATCTGTCGCTGTGAGGAAATCACGAAGGGTGAAATACGCAAGGCCGTCTATGACGGAATGACCACAATGAATGAGGTCAAGCGCTGGCTCCGCTCGGGCATGGGACTCTGCCAGGGGCAGACCTGTCAGCGGCTGGTCCAGAACATCATCGCCCGTGAACTGAATGAGAGTCCCGCCGAGGTGGGAATGATTCAGGGACGTGCCCCGGTCCGCCCGGTGGAGATCCTGACTTTCAGCAACAACAAGACGGACGTGAAGGAGGACGAGTGAGATGGAGAAGCGAACAGCAGATGTCATCATCATCGGTGGAGGAATTATGGGCTGCTCCACGGCCTATCGACTTGCGAAAGAGGGAGTCGATGTCCTGGTGCTGGAGCAGAAGGAGATCGGCAACGGTGGTTCCTGCCGAAACGCCGGCGGTGTCCGACAGTCAGCACGTAACCCGAAAGAGCTTCAGCTCGCCATGTATGCAGTTGCCAATGTGTGGCCAACCCTGAGTGATGAACTTGAGGTCAACACGGAATATCACCAGAAGGGCAACCTACGTCTCGGTCTCACGGAGAGCGACATCAAGGTTCTGGAAAATCACACGGCAAAGAGCACAAAAGTCGGTCTGGACGTTAAGATGATTTCCGGCGATGAGGCAAGAGAAATTTGCCCCTATATGTCCAAAGAGGTCATTGCCGCCAGCTGGTGTCCCACCGACGGCCATGCCAACCCGTTGAAGACCACGTTGGGCTTTTATAGAAAGGCTCTGCAGTACGGTGCCACGTTTATCACCGGCGTGAAAGTCCTTGGCCTAAAAAAGGTAAAAGGCAGATGCACTACGGTCGTCACTGATGACGGCGAATATGTCGGTAACAACGTTCTTCTCTGTGCCGGCTACTATTCTCGTGCTATTGCCAACACCGTAGGAATTGACGCCCCGGTGGAGCGGCAGTTCAACGAGGTCGTTGTCACAGAGGCCTGCCCCGAGATGTTTGACGTCATGATCGGCGTCGCCGGCGGTGAGTTCTATGGCCATCAGTCTGAACACGGCTCCTTCGTCCTCGGCGGAAACAGCGGACTCCAGGCCTTTACATCCAACAACGATAAGTTTGTTACCAACAGCTTGACCGCTCCGACCATCTCCCGGGGCATTATCAAATATTTCCCGGCCCTGAAGGATGTCAAGATCATCCGGACCTGGTCCGGCCACTATGATCAGTGCATTGATGTACTGCCGATTATTGATAATATTCCGGAGGTTCCCGGCCTGACCGTTGCATTTGGTTTCAGCGGCCACGGTTTCGGAATTGCCCCGGCAGTGTCCATCGCACTGAAAGAGCTCATTATGGAAGGGGAGTCGTCGACGATCGATATCAGTCAGCTCAGCTATGATCGTTTCAAAGCGAAAGGATGATGAAGTGAAAATGAACAATCCCTATCTGCTCAATTCCTTTTGGGTAATTTGTGCTTCAGTATTCGTGTTTATGATGCAAATGGGCTTTGCCTGCTGCGAGGCGGGCTTTGCCCGGTCAAAGAATGCAGCGAATATCTGGTTGAAAAACCTATGTGATTTTCTCTGCGGCGCGCTTGCCTACTATTTTATCGGCTTTGGCCTCATGTATGGGCAGGACTGGCACGGACTGATCGGAATCAATGGATTTATCAATCCGCTGAACCAGGATCTGGCCATTTGGCACCAGTATGCCGGGACTCTGTCCCCGCAGGCGTTCCTGTTGTTCCAGACCATGTTCTGTGCTACGACGGCGACCATTATCTCTGGTTCTGTGGCAGAACGGTTTAAGTTTAGTACCTATCTTATTACCAGTACGATGATGACCGCGTTTATCTATCCCATCATTGGTCACTGGATCTGGGGCGGCGGTTGGCTGTCACAGATTGGCTTTACAGACTTCGCCGGTTCGGCGGCCGTTCATTCCGTCGGTGGTATTGCCGCACTCTGCGGTGCCATTGCAGTAGGTCCCCGGATCGGGAAATACACTGGCAAAGGGAAGAATACTAAATCGCACGCAATTCCAGGACACAATATACCGATGGCAATGCTCGGAGGTTTAATTCTGTGGGTAGGCTGGTACGGGTTCAACCCCGGTTCGGAACTCGCACTGGATGATGTTACATTTTACACCGCTATTACTACGACCTTTGCAGGAGCGGCTGGCGGTTTGGCCGCACTGTTCTTCACCTGGGCACGATATAAGAAGCCGGACCCGACGCTGGCGCTCAACGGTGCGCTGGCCGGTCTGGTGGCCATCTGTTCCGGTGTGGCAGAGGTCAGCTATATTGGCTCTATCTGCATAGGAATTATTGCAGCGATTCTTCTTGTACTGAGTGTAGAGTTTGTTGACCACAAACTCCATGTCGATGATCCGGCCGGTGCTATCTCACTCCACGGGTGCAGCGGCATCACCGGAACGATCCTCTGCGGGCTTTTCTCGACCAAAACCGGACTTTTCTATGGCCATGGCGGCTGGCAGCTGCTGATCCAGTTCACTGGTATCGTCTCCGTCGTAGCATTCGCCGCAGCCGCTTGCAGTCTTATGTTCTTTATCCTGAAACATACGATCGGTGTCCGTGTGCCGGCCGAAGTGGAGCTTGAGGGACTCGATGTCCATGAGCACGGTCTTCAGGCCTACGCTGAGGACAGTGTAAATATTGCTTGACGGCGAGGAGGAAGGAAATGGCGAAAATCTACAATGTAACTCTTATCATCAACCCCGACAAACTAGGGGAGTTGAAACAGGCTTTTGATGAGATCGGCATCTGTGGTATGACGATCACCCACGTGGAAGGGTGTGGCACACAGCATGGAAAAAGCGGATATTACCGCGGCACAAAGACAGACATGAGCCTTCTCCCAAAGACGAAGGTGGAGGTTGTCGTCTCCAAAATCCCTGTGGACACGGTCATTGAGGCCGCAGAAAAGGTCCTGAATACCGGTGCGATCGGCTCCGGAAAAATATTTGTCTACGACCTCGAGAAGGTTTACCGGGTCCGTACCGGCGAGACCGATGAGGATGCACTTTAATTTTGAAACGGTATTAATGAAAGGAGAAATTTCCTATGGCATATCCTAACATTGATTTCTTATATCTGAGCGAGAAAGACATGATTGAAGCCGGTGTCACTGACTGTCTTTCCTGTGTCGACACGATGGAGGAGGTTCTGAAACTCCTCGATATTGGCGACTACCGGATGGGCGGAGAGAACGGAAACTCCCACGGCTGTATGGTCTACTTCCCGGAGACCATGAAGAAGTTCCCCGGCATGCCGAAAGACGGCCCGGACCGTCGTTTCATGTGTATGCCCGCCTATCTTGGTGGTAAATTCCAGATGACCGGCGTCAAGTGGTACGGCTCTAACATTGAGAACCGTGAACTCGGTCTGCCGCGGTCCATCCTTATGGTCACGCTCAATGACAAGGACACCGGTGCTCCAGTCGCCCATATGTCTGCTAACCTTGTCAGTGCATATCGTACGGCAGCTATCCCGGGTGTCGGTGTGAAACACCTCGCCCCGAAGGATGCCAAGGTCCTCGGCATTGTCGGCCCCGGCGTCATCAACTCCATTACGGTCGAGACATTTGCTGCACTTAGACCGACACTCGACACGCTGAAAATCAAGGGCCGTGGCAAGGCTTCTATTGACCGCTGCATCGCCTATGTCAAGGAGAAATGCCCACAGTTCAAGAACTTCATTGTCTGCGACACCATTGAGGAGTGCGTCCGCGACTCCGATATCATGAGTTTCGCCACCTCTACGCCCACCGGCGGCCAGGAGAACTACCCGTACATTGAGCGCGAGTGGATCAAGCCCGGTGCTCTGATCTGTGCGCCCGGCGCCCTGAACGCCCCGGAGGAGCTCATCATGGATCCGGCCACCAAGCTGGTTGTCGACAACACCGGACTCTACGACTCCTGGGCAGAGGAGTATCCTTATCCGACGTTTGATACCTGGTTCCTTATCGGCTCCAAGTTCACCGACATGGAATATGAGGGCAAGCTGGACCGCTCCCGCGTCCATGACCTCGGCGCTATCCTGAATGGTAAGCTCCCGGGCAGAGAGAGCGATGACCAGATCATCATCTATTCCATCGGCGGCATGCCCATTGAGGACGTTGCCTGGGGCATGACCTGCTATGAGAACGCAAAGAAGAAAGGCATTGGCACGAGCCTGAACCTGTGGGATAAGCCCTACCTGTTCTAATCTGCCGAAGAATATATATTGAATCAAATTTATATGAAGAGGATAGTATAATGGCTAGATTTACCATTCCAAGAGACGTCTACTACGGCCCGTCTGCCATGGATGAGCTCAAGGTCCTGAAGGGCCACAAGAAAGCTTTCATCGTCACCGGTACCAACTTCATGATTGAGAACGGAACGCTGGAAAAACTGGAGGGCATCCTCCACGATGCCGGCCTGGAGACCACAGTCTTCGACCGGGTCGAGAGCAACCCGCGTATCAGTACCTGCTATCGCGGTGCAGAGAAGATGCGGGAATTTGAACCGGATGTCATCGTCGCTCTGGGCGGCGGTTCCCCGGTGGATGCCGCAAAGGCCATGTGGATTTTCTATGAGAATCCGGATCTGAAATTTGACGATGTCAAGCCGCCGTACAGTCTTCCGGTTCTCCGCAAAAAGGCTATTCTGGTCGCCATTGGCACAACTTCTGGCACCGGTACCGAGGTCACCTCGTTCTCTGTCATCACGGAGGACGAGACGAAGATCAAGTATCCGATTGCGGACTTTGAAATCACCCCGGATATTGCCATCGTGGACACCGATATCCCGCTCTCCATGCCCCAGACCTTGATTGCCGACTCCGGCATGGATTCTCTGACCCACTCCGTCGAGGCCTATGTTGCCACGGCACACACCGATCTCACAGACACACTTGCCCTCAAGAGTGCACAGATGGTCTTTGACAATCTTGTCGACTCTTACAATGGCAGCGAGACGGCACGCCGCACAGTTCATGTGGGGCAGGATCTGGCCGGTATGGCTTTCTCCAATGCCCTTCTCGGCATAGTCCATTCGCTTGCCCATAAAGTCGGCGTCACCTATGATGTGACCCATGGGCGATGCAATGCCATCATGCTCCCATACGTCATTGAATATAACAGTGCAGTATGCATGGACCGCTTTGCCGATATTGCCAAGGAACTTGGTATCCCTGGATCTACCGATAAGCAGCTGACCAATAATCTGGTCAAGGCCATTAAAGAACTCAATATTGCTCTCGATATTCCGCTCTCCTATCAGGAGGCCGGGGTCGATGAGGAACTTTTCAAGAGCACAGTGGACACGCTGGCTGAGGCTGCCTGCGGTGACCCCTGCACGCTCTTCAACCCGAGAAAGACCGAGTTCGAGGATATGAAGAAGGTCCTGACCTGCTGCTTCTATGGTGATGATGTCAGCTTCTGATCAGTCTTTTGACTGCAATCAATGAAAACCCCATAAAACAGAAGGGGAGAGGCGCTGCCGTTTGGCAGCGCCTCTTTCCTGTTATAAATTTATTTAGCAAAAAAATATGCCGCCCTCTTACTGGGCAGCATATTTGATCCAATAACTTACGCACTCTTCGTCAGAGTTTCGATGGGTGCTGTGCATGGTGCCGGCACGGATATAGATGGTGTCTCCAGGTTCCAGATAATAGGATTTTCCCTCGGCTATGACCTCAAGGCGGCCCTTTGCCAGGATGCCGAGCTCGTCGTGGAGATGGGGCTCCGAGTCGTACACTTTGTCGTCGGTGATGGTCTGGACGGTGCCGAGGATATTGCTGTGCCCTTCGGTGATGTTCTGGAGAATAATGCCCCCGTTGTTCTGGGAGAACAGGATTTTCCGATCCTCCATACGAACCACATTGACTTTCGTCTCCGGAGACTCCTCCTGGAGGATATCATTGATCGTAATTCCCAGAGCCTCGCAGATCTTATGCAGGTGGGCAATAGTGGGACTGGAGAGGTTGTTTTCCACCTTGCTGAGGTAGCCGATGGAGAGGTCAGTGGCCTCGCTCATCATGAGCAGCGTAATGCCGCGCTCCTTCCGGAGCTCTCGGATATGGGTTCCAAGATCCATTTCGGAATTCCTCCTTCCTTTAACAATAAAATAGACGTATTTGTGAAAAAAGTCAATGGATTTTCACGAACATGAAAATTTTTACGGTGAAGTTTTACTCACTTTAGGGAAAGGGCGGACTGGGAATCAGAAACTTTACAAACAAATAACGCGGGATGGATTCGAACCTTTACAAACTCGGCCTAACAATTTCCAATACGGTTTGAAATGAAAGGAGAAAAGTCCATCCCATGAAGAAAGCCACCAAATTTCTTGCGGTTCTCCTGAGCGTGGTATTGGCTGTTACAGCAGCCCTGATTCCCGCCTTTGCCGCAAATCAAAACACTAAGGGAAAACAGAGACTCAAAGTTGCCTCTATCTCCGATACCCATGTTCTGGCACCGGAGCTTATTAAAGATACCAAGGATTTCCAGTCCGACAATGCCGTCGGAAAGATGTTTGATGAGAGCTTTGGCATTCTGGATGCCCAGCTTGCCAAAATCAAGCAGGAAAAGGCCAATATCGTTCTGATTCCGGGTGACCTCACAAAGGACGGCGAGCAGGAGAGCCATCGCGCTCTCGCAAAGCGCCTGGAAAAATTTGAGAAGGATAATCCGCAGATCAAGGTCTATGTGATTAACGGAAACCATGATATCAACAACAAAAACGCTAAGAATTACAACACGGCGGACGGCAAGATGACCAGTGCGACCCGCACTACGCCGCAGGACTTCTATAATACCTATAAGAAACTGGTCTATGATGACCCCACCGTCATTGCCCGTTTCACCCCTAAAGATGGCAAAGCAGCCGGCCAGGAGTCCTATGTAGCACGTCCTGCCAAGGGATTTACCCTCATTGCCATTGACTCCTGCCGTTACAGTGCCGACAACACAGACCGCGGCAAAGATGAGCATAACACCAGCGGTGCGGTAAGCCCGGATCTTGAGCAGTGGGTCCTGCAGCAGATTGCAGCAGCGAAGAAGCGTGGCGATACAGTAATTGGTATGGAGCACCACAACCTGGTTCCCCATTTCACTATGGAGTCTATTCAGGCTGTTGACTATGTTATCCACGACTGGGATCGCCTCGCCAGAGAGTATGCGGACGCCGGCATGCACTATATCTTCACTGGACACTATCATGCCAACGACGTCTCCAAGCTGACGACAAAGAACGGCAATGATATTTATGACATTGAGACCGGCTCTGCTGGCGGCTATCCATCGCCCACACGCATTCAGGATTTTACCCGTTCCTGGGACAAAAATGGAAGACGCACGGAGACGGTGGACGGCAAGACCATTATGCATTTAAAGGTCAACTACAAGAGCTCTGTCACTGGAAAAGAAACCACCATCAACGATCTTACCGAGTATGGCGCCAAACTGTATGGCGGCCCGCAGGGTTTCACCACGGACATGATCAACAAGAATGTCTATGGTTACGTTCTGCGCAGCGTCTCGGATACTTTGGGTGACCTGGGAATCAAGTTCACCGAGGAACAGGAACAGGCTGTCTATAAGCTTGTGGACGATGCAGTGACCATCAAGATTGATGACCAGGGCCATAACCCACTCGATCTTCTCAACTATGCCTATGCTGCCCATACCGGCGGCAACGACAAGGGACCGCTTCCCGCATGGGTCAAGGCTGCTGAGCCGAAGCTCCGTGACGGCACAATTGTACAGGAGCTGGTGGAGGCTATTCTGAAAGGGGTACCGACCATGAATCGCTCTCTTCTCTCCGGCGTCGTAGGTGCTTTCTTCCCAGCGGACCTTATGAGCGCGCTGGGCGTGAACACCGAGAATGATATCATCACCCCGCTTCTCACTGGAAATACGCTGAGCAAGAAGGTCAATGTGACCATCGGCAACATTGCCGCTGACGATCTGATCTCCTTCTCTCTTGACACAAATTATCCAGATGACAACGAGTTCCACATTGCAATGACCGAGGATAAGAACGGCAATATGAGCGACGGTAAGATTCCGGGCGAGCCCGGCGCACCGGAGTTCAACCGGAACCGTGATTTCAAAAAGCTGATGACGACTATCGGAAAGTACGTATAACGGTCATATGGAAGAAATGCTTAAGTGCTGTTATTATTAAAGGGAAGTACTTTTCTATAAGCATTGTTGGGAAATAGACTGACAGCCCCTGGAAGAGGTTTACTCTTTCAGGGGCTGTCGCCTTATAAGGAAAAAGGGGAGAAAAGAAATGTCAAATGGAAAACGCTGCCCATGGAGTGAGAAGGACGAGCTGAGCCGTGCCTACCACGATACCCGTTGGTGTCGCCCGGTCCATGATGACAGTGAACTTTTTGCCATGCTTGTCTTGGAGGCAAAGTCAGTAGGTCTTTCCTGGTCTCTGATCTTAAAGAGAGAACACGCCATTCGCAGCGCTTGCGACGGACTGGATCCCGACATTTGTGCCGGGTATGGAGAGGAAGCGGAACTACGTCTTCTGGAGACCCCTGGTCTCATCCACAGCAGACAAAAAATCCATATGATTGGAAACAATGCCCGGGCTTTTCAGAAGGTGCAGGAGGAATTCGGCTCATTTGATCAGTATATTTGGAGCTTCACGGGTGGAGAGGTCATTGACCACCAAGTGAGAGCGCAAGAAGAGACTCCGACTGTGACGGAACTTTCAACGGCCATCAGCAAGGATCTGAAGAAAAGGGGGTTCTCTTTTGTCGGTCCAGTAATAATCAATTCCTACATGGAGGCTATAGGAATATACAATAACCACCTGGTAGATTGTCCATTCCATGGCTAAATGAAACCCTGTAGGGGGTCATGGCATTTCCTGTGGAACAGTTACCACAAATTGAGAACCTTCTCCAAGAGTGCTCGAAATAGCAATGTCACCGCCCACGATATTCAGGATTTCCCGGACCATGGACATGCCAAGTCCGTTTCCCTCCGAGGCGTGGGAGGTATCTCCCTGATAGAACTTATCGAAAATATGATTCACGGTTTCCTGTGTCATTCCAATGCCGTCATCCTGAACGGTTACGGTTACCTGGTCGTCCTGCTCTTTGAGACGCACTCGGATGGTGCCGCCTTCATTGCAGTATTTTACTGCATTGGAAAATAGATTGTTCCAAATGAGGCCCAGCAGTTCCGGGTCTGCATTGACTTTAACATCATCGTCAATCTCGTTGACAATGGTAATGGACTTCTGTTCCCAGCTGTCCTCAAAGCTCAGAAGACATTCAATGAGCTGCTCCGAGAGGTCATATTCCTGACGGTTCGGATAGATATTCTGATTCTCCAGCCGGTTCAGACGGAGGATACCGGAGACCAGGCTGCTGAGCCGTCTTGTCTGCTCGGTGATTGCCTTGGCATATTCCAAGCGTTTTTCCTCGGAAAGATCTTTCTGCTGGAGCAGGGTGCCATAGTTTAGGATGGAACTTAACGGCGTTTTCACTTCATGGGAGATGTTGGCAATAAGATCAGAACGCAGCATCTCCATACTGTTCAGTTCTTTGGCCATGAGGTTCACATCGTCTATGATGGGGTTGAATTGGCTGAACTGGGAACCAAAATGGCGGGAGAGATGAATATCAAAGTCACCGTGCTGGACTTTTTCCAGCGCGGATTTTATTTCCTGGAGCGGCAGATCCATGGTGTAGTACTGTCGGATAAGATCCATGACAGAAAAGACTGCTGTTACGCCAAAGGCAGATCCAATAGTATGTTTTACATTTTTTTTCCTATGAGACTCTGGAATTTCCTTGGACAGACTTGCGGGGAGCACAGCCAAAATGACACAAGATACCAGAAAATAAAAGCTGTTTACAGTGTAAACAACGCGTTCTATTTGTTCCCAAGACAGTCTATGCTTTTTCATTTCAATACCGCCTTATACCCAAGTCCATAGACTGTTGCAATGGAAAACCCCTCTGCTTTAGCTAGCTTGTTCCGCAATTTTGTCATATAGACGTCGACAGTGCGCGGAGAGGAGTCCGTGTCAATGCTCCAGAACTCGTCCATGAGCTGTGCCCGAGTAAATGTTTTTCCCGGATTGGTCAGAAATTTTCTTAGAAGACTAAATTCCCGGAAGGTAATTGGTACATCTTCCCCGTCAATCTGCAATGTGGTCTCATCCACATTCAGATGGACATTTCCCACAGAAATTTCCCTCTGGGATGCCATTTGAGAGCGCCTTAGAAGCGCCTGGATATGCAGGACAAGCTCGTCCAAATCAATGGGCTTGACAAGGTATTCGTCAATGCCTGTCTGATAACTCAATTTCTTAGTCTCAAAGTCGTCCCGCGCCGTGAGAAAAAGAATGGGAATGGTACTGCTCAAATTTCGAACCCGGGAGGCAAACTCAATTCCGTCTATTTCGGGCATCATGATGTCCGACAGAATGAGATCAATCGGTTGGCGATGCAGCACACTAAATGCCGTATCAGCCTCATATGCGCTGACAGCAGAATATCCATTCAGGATCAGATGCTCCCGGATACTGTTATTGAGTGCGCGGTCATCCTCCACAATCAAAATTTGAAACATGAACTATTCTCCTATTATTGCCAAGTCAGTTTATAATTATTATCCGGCATTACATTGCGTATAGCAAGTAAGGAGCTGTATCACTGCTCCGTGATACAGCCCAATAGGTGTGTAAAGAATCTTTTATAAAAATTTACGCATCTGGCAGCTGCCGATACAGGTCAAGCATCTGATCAAAGATAGCCCAGAGATCTTTCTGTGTTCCGCTCATACCCATCCAGAAAACGTGGTCTGCTGCTATAACGGGCATATTATACCAGACACCAGGCTGGAACTTGGTGTCCCAGGTTCCCTCTTTCGCGGGCTGGTTCAGAGGTGCACTCTGTCCAATAACATTGACATATCCATCGTTTGGCCACCAGGAGTCATCTAATTTGAGGGTCTTGACCCGGTCGGTGGGCAGTTCTTTGCACATCAGTGTTGCAGGAATCCGGCAAGTAGTACTCATGAAGTCCAGCGGGACAGGTTTGCCGTCCTCGCCTTGCTTTGTTGCGAGGGCACGCTGTGCAAAGTAGTAGATGTGAGGGTTGACACCCTGCTTTTCATTTTCCTCCTGGCAGAAGTCAATGGTCATCTCTTCTGCAATATTATCCATTCTGTCGTTGGCGTAGGCATCAATTCCCTTCTGGGTGTCAAAGGGGGAGTGAAGCGTAATCTGCTTTTTCAGCTCTGGGTAGTCGCCAAGGCCGAACTGCTCCTGGCCGAGATCCATCGTCTTGGATTCCAGATTTGCATCTTTCATGACCATGGTGACAAGAAGCATGGCGCGAACATTTTCGGGGTACAGTGGAGAGACAAGGTCGGCAAGCGTTGTGCCATTATTGACTCCGTCCAGCGTCGTAACGGTATGGATGATATCCCCGTGTCCGCCCTTAAAGAGCGGGCTTAAATCCTTCGCATCCGTTCCTTCCCGCTCTTCTGCAGAGCCATTGGAGAGCAGCTCCACAAACTGTTTGACCGTCGGGCCTCCGAAGGAGTGTCCAAGCAGTTCAATCTTTTTATGGGCTTCAGTCTTACCGAGGTCGGCAATGGCTCCCTTAGCGTAGGTGCGGCCATATCTCTTATGGTGGCATTTCTCACTGTGGACTTTGCCATAGTCGACGGTGCCGCCGTACAGATATGCCCAGAGTTCACAGGCGCGGTCCCATGCTCCAGTGAATGGACCAAGAGACGGGTGGTAGACCTCATAGCCCTCGGACTGTAGGTGCTCAACAAGATTGAATCCCCAATAGGGTCTGCTGCTATCCTGCGCATCTTGCTCGCCCCAGCCCATGAAGCCGTGAACCAGGACAACCGGATAGTGGTTGTAATACTTCTTTCCAGTGCCCTTTGCATAGACTGCCGTAATCATACAGGTGACTGCCATAACAGCCGCCAGAATCACGGACAGAATTCTGCGAAATAGTTTTGTACTCTTGTTTTTCATGCTGTATAATCCCTCCAGATAATATTTTCTGAAAAACTTTTTGTCCATTTTTTATCTTTTGGTAGATTGTAGAATCAACTTGAACAACTAAATAAAAAGAAGATCCATAGATCATCCTTTTGGTAGAATTAAGTTACCACACCAAACCAACCAGGAG
>OMYO01000039.1 GCA_900315285.1 uncultured Eubacteriales bacterium
GACAGACCGCATTCAAAGTGTAGCAGGAGGATTTTTTCTGTTCAAATGTAAAACATATCCGGAACCACTCGCCTAGCGAGTGGTTTTACTCGAATACAAGAAACTAGGACCGCGCATGGCTAATTCGGGCCTCGCGGTCCTAGTTTGGTCTAGCCCCCCTGTGTGAGCGACTGCTCACCGCCCATTTCATCAGACCATTCGGCCAAAAAAACGAGTTTGGTCTAACAGGGGCTGAATCGCCCCAGATAAATAAAAATATTCCTTTGGTCTAACAGAATCTCAATCGCCCCTATATAATAGAAATGAAAGTGAGGTGCTCCCCATGAAACACAAAATTCTCGCCCTTCTCCTCGCCCTCCTCCTCGCCGTGACCGCAACCGCCGCCAGCGCACAGGCCGAAGACCTGCACCGCGCGCCCACCCTCACGGTTCGAAGCGGCTGCAACACACTGCAGGTCCGCAACAGCAGTGCCACCTGGTCCTGGGTACAGGAAGACGGCTCCACATGCACCATTGCCATAGATGCCATGCGGCCGCTCTCCGGTTATGTATTGAAAAACGAGGGAATCCAACCATCTTCCCTCCCGTCCGTCCTCCACTGGGATGTCCCGCCGGACCGCCTGACGTTCAGCTCCTACAACATCTCCGACGTGGGGAACAACAATGCGGAGGTGCTGGACTTTGAGGAATTGCATTATCCGTACATTGTGAATCTCAAACCCGGCCGAATTTATGACCTCTATGCCAACTGGGACGAAAGTCACATCAAGACAGACGGCTTCTGCGGATCCGCGGAATATGTATTCCACACCTGAATCGGCGGTGGGCGATTCACCAAATATAAGAAAAAATGCACGGGCTCATCCAAACAGCCCGTGCATCTTTATTTTATGAAACTATTCCTCTTCACCCTCCAGCTCATCCAGCTTTTCCTGAATGGCCCGACCAATTCGCTCAGGGACCAGGATGCAGCCGTCCGCACCCCGGGTGGGGACAGCGTCCAGAAACTCCTCTGGGTATATGGTCTCCATGAAGCGGATGGCGTCTATGAGATCCTCCTGTTCCTCCGGAAGAACGCCGCTGATAGGAAGCGGATTCGTGAGGGAGGAGCCGTCAAACTCGACACCGGGGAGATCCAGGCGGGTGAGGAACTCCGCCTCCTCGTCCATGAGGGCGCGGGTGCTGTTCTCGGTGAAACCGAAGTCGTTTCTGTCGTGCACCGTGTTGTAGTACTGGCTGCCATCGTCGGCATAGACCGTGCCATAGTAGATGCGGTACGGATGGAAGCGGTTCAGCAGGTCTGCCGTGTCATGGGCAGAGCCGGTAAAGGAGTCGCCGCCAAGACCGCCAGCCACAATGCTGGCCGACCAGCGGATGCCCGCCTCTTCAAGCTTTTCCAGCTGTTCTTCCACCGCGTCGGCGGTGAAGCCCTTCTCGAAGATCATGAGGACCAGACTGCTGCCGGACTCAATGCCGACGTTTAGCTCGTCAAAGCCCATGTCTCGCAGCATGATGAGCTCATCCAGGGATTTCTCCTGAATTTCCGGAATGCGGGCGTAACAGCGGATGGTATGGCACTCCGGGAACGTCTCCTGCAGCTTCCGGCCAATGGCTGTGAGTTCCGAGTTGGGGGCAGCAAAGACATTGTCCCCCTCCAGGTAAATACTGGTCACATCGGCATGCTGTTTTCGCGCCTCCTGGACCTCCTCATCAAAATTTTCCCCCGGAGACAGTGTCAGGGACTCCTGGGAGAGGTCGGGGTGAAATAGACAATCTGTATATAACATAGGACATCTCCTCTCTTTAAAGCTTACAGAAATTGTATCATAGTTTCTCAAACTCGTTGCCATTTGTCATATTATTTTATAAAATTTATAGGTAAGGGGGAAGTGCCATGAAAGATACTGTCATTGTATACTACTCATTAGAGGGAACCACAGACAAAGTGGCCAATATCCTCGCCGACTATGCAGCGGCGGATACCTTGCGGCTGACGCCGAAGAAGGAGCCCCCGAAATCCGGTTTCGGCAAATTTGCCGTGGGAGGGTTTCAGGCCATCTTCCAGCCGGACCCGAAAATCCAGGCGGTGGTCGGGAAGCTCGCGGACTATAAAAATGTCGTCATTGCATATCCGGTCTGGGCCGGGACCTACCCGCCCGCCATCGGGTATCTCATTGACCAGGGCGGCCTTCTCGGAAAAAACGTCTACCTCATCGCCACATCGGGAAGCGGCAACGCAAAGGCCTCTTTCGGCAAGGCAAAGCGCAAGCTCGCCTCAGTCGGTGTCCGGGACACCCTGAGTCTGACCGGACCGGACAAGAAAAAAATCCGGCAGTTCGCCGAGAAAAATGGTCTTATTCCATGATCTATGACATCATATTTGCGGCCATGGTCCTGAGCGTGTGCATCGGCGCACTCCGTTTCCACCGCTTTCGGCCTTTCCGTGAAGTCTTTGCCCCGTTCTACGCCATTGCCATGTGCGTCTACTCCGTGTATGGGCACTGGACGAACCGGGACTATATTCTTCTCGCCATTGTGGTCGCGCTGGGCATCCTGATTGGTGCCCTTCAGTCCGCCCGCTCCGAGGTGGAGTACCGTACCCGCCGTGAAGGGGACAGTCCACAGCCCTATGTCCGGGACCACGCCCCCTACATTCTCGGCTGGCTCATGCTCTTCGGCGTCGGCGTACTCATGTATTATCTTGTAAACCATATTACTCCGGTGTCTGCGGAGCAGGCACGTTCCATTGCCCGGACCGTCTGGCAGAGCCGACAGCCCTGGTATATGTGGGCGCTCTATGGAGCCGCGGGTATCACGTATTATCTCTATGTCAATCGCAGAGTAAAGGAGAGTGACCAGAATGAACGTCCTGTATGAGGAAGAGAAGAACCGGGCCGCCGCCTATGAGGGGGAACATCTCATCGGCATGTGCCACACCCGGCAAAAGGACGGGGTCTGGACCATTACCCACACCGGAGTGGACTCCATTTACACCGGCCGCGGAATTGCGTCGGATCTCGTACAATGCATTGCGGATAAAGCCCGGGAAGAGGGCGCCACAGTCCGCTCAGAGTGTTCCTATGCCACCCACTGGTTTTCCAAGCATTCGGAATATTCTGACATCTACCAGGAAGAGACCTGAGGTGTTTTTTCATGCAGAGTAATCGCCAGCGGCAAATCATTCAAGTCCTGGCCGAACAGGGCACCATGACCGCCAAGGAACTGGCAAACTGTTTTTCCGTCTCACCGCGGACCATTTACCGTGACATCGTCGCCTTGACGGCGGCGGGCCTTCCCCTGTCCATGACTCAGGGGCGGGACGGTGGCATCACCTTGGACCCCTCCTACCATCCCGAACCAGATCCCCAGGAGAAAAAGCAAGAGACGCCGCCTGGCGGCACCACCAGTGACTGGATCGAAATCGTCCGCAACCCGCTCTTTGACCCCGCACGCACAGCCGTCCAGAACCGACAGGCGGTTGAGTTTATCTACAGTCCCTCCGGCGGAGAGAACGGATTACGACATGTGGAGCCCCTCAAACTCGTACAGCGTTTTCGCGCCTGGTATCTTTTCGGCTATGACCGGGACCAAGGGGAACTCATGTACTACCGTATGAGCCGAATGAAGGAATTTGTAATAACCTCCTCCACGTTCACACGCCCCTGTCCGGACCCGCTCCCGCCCATCGCCTCCGGAGAGCCCATGATAAAGGTCCGTCTTCTCGTGGATCAGGACCGGGCCTGGAAAATCCATGAGGACTTTCTGCCCGACTCCATCCAGAGCGGCAGCCGCCTTCTTGTGGACGCCACCATGCCGGACAACGGGGACACCCTCTCGCTCCTCTTGAGCTACGGCAGCAGCGTTGAGGTCTTGGAGCCGGAATTCCTGCGCCGCAAAGTGCGCCATGCCCTGTCCCGGGCAAGAGAACAGTATATCGACTGACGGACGGAATGACTTTTCTGTCCACGGTATGAATATAGGAGAAAGAAATTTAGAAAGGTACGGTGATACGAAATGTATCAGGACGAGTACAGAAGATGGCTGGAGACCCCCCTCGAGGACTTTGACCTCAAGAAGGAACTCCACGACATCGAAGGAGACGACGAGGCCATCAAGGACCGTTTCGCCATTGCGCTGAAATTTGGTACGGCGGGTCTCCGCGGCACCCTCGGTGCCGGCACAAACCGGATGAATATCTATGTTGTCCGGCAGGCCACCCAGGGCGTTGCCGACTGGGTCAAGACCCAGGGCGGCACCCAGACCGTCGCCATCAGCTATGACTCGCGTCTCAAGGGCTGGAACTTTGCCCGCGCCGCTGCCGGCGTTCTGGCAGCCAACGGCATCAAGGTCCGCATCTATGACGAGCTCATGCCGGTCCCGGCACTCAGCTTTGCCACCCGTTACTATAAGTGCAACGCGGGCATCATGGTCACTGCATCGCACAACCCGAAGAAATACAATGGTTATAAGGCCTATGGCCCCGACGGCTGCCAGATGACCGACGAGGCCGCCGGCATCGTCTACGAAGCCATCCAGAAGACCGACGTTCTGACCGGTGCCTCTGTCATGTCCTTCGCCGAGGGCGTGGAGAAGGGTCTCATCCAGTTTGTGGGCGACGACTGCAAGGCCGCCTTCTACAAGGAAATCGAGGCAAGACAGGTCCGCCCGGGCCTCTGCAAGACCGCAGGACTCAAGCTCGTCTACTCCCCGTTGAACGGCACCGGCCTTGTACCGGTCACCACGGTGCTGCAGGACATTGGAATCACCGACATTACCATCGTTCCGGAGCAGGAGTACCCGAACGGCTACTTCACCACCTGCCCGTACCCGAACCCTGAAATCTTCGAGGCCCTGAAATATGGTCTGGAGCTCGCCAAGAAAGAGGGCGCCGACCTCATGCTGGCCACAGACCCGGACGCCGACCGAGTTGGCATCGCCATGAAGTGCCCGGACGGCTCCTATGAGCTCGTCACCGGCAACGAGATGGGCGTACTGCTCCTCGACTATATCTGTGCCGGCCGCATTGAGAAGGGCACCATGCCGAAGAATCCGGTGGCTGTCAAGTCCATCGTGTCCACGCCCCTGGCGGACCTCGTCGCCAAGAAATACGGTGTCGAGCTCCGGCATACGCTGACCGGTTTCAAGTGGATCGGAGACCAAATCGCCAAGCTGGAAGCAGATGGTGAGGTGGACCGCTTCATCTTTGGTTTCGAGGAGAGCTACGGTTACCTGGCAGGCCCCTATGTCCGCGACAAGGACGCCGTCATTGCCTCCATGCTCATCTGTGAAATGGCCGCCTACTACCGCAGCAAGGGCTCGTCCATCAAGGAGCGCCTTGAGGAAATCTATGCCGAGTTTGGCCGCTACCTCAACAAGGTAGACGCCTTCGAGTTCCCGGGTCTCTCCGGAATGGATAAGATGGCGGGCATCATGGAGAAGCTCCGCAAAGAGCCGCCCACAGACATTGCCGGCACCAAGATCGTTAAGACCGACGACTACCTCAAGCCCGAGGAGACCGGTCTTCCCAAGGCCAACGTCCTCATCTACACGCTGGAGAACGGCGAGACCGTCGTGGTCCGTCCCTCCGGCACCGAGCCGAAGATCAAGGCCTACTACACCACCCTTGGCAAGGATCTCGCCGGGGCCGAGGCCGAGTATGAGCGCCTCGCCGGCGCCCTGAAGCCGCTGTTTGAATAACGTTCCGGCCGAGTTGGCCAAAAAACGGGCCGCCCTCCGGGTGGCCCTGTCTTTGTGTTATGTTATAATGGAAAAGCTGAAAGGACATAACCATGGAAAATTCTAATGTTCGCATCCGTATCGCAAGACCCGACGACGCGCAGGCCATTCATGACATCTATCAGTACTATGTGGAGAACTCGGTAGTCACCTTCGACTACGAGACACCCACTGTGGAGGAGTGGGAAGAGCGCATCCCACGGATCGAGCAGAACTATCCGTTCCTTGTCGCCACCATTGACCACAAGGTCGTCGGATACACCTATGCCAGCCAGTTCCGAGAGAAAGCTGCCTATGACTGGTCCGTCGAGGTCACCATCTATCTCGACCCGGAATTGCGCCGCCAGGAAATTGGCACGAAGCTCTACTTTGCACTAGAGCATTTTCTCAAGGATATGGGCTATATCAACGCCAACGCATGTATTACCGTGCTCCGTGCCACCCCAGGCAAACAGATCGTCAATGAGAGCATCCGCTTCCACCGCCACCTCGGCTACCGAGAGGTCGGACAGTTCCATAAAATCGGCTACAAATCCGGCTCGTGGTACGATATTGTCTGGATGCAGAAGAAAATCTCCGAGCACACCGAGAACCCGCCGAAGGTCACCCCCTTCGCGGTCTGGAGAGAGGAAAACGACCTGTGAAGACCTATAAAGTAATCGACATCCATGAGAAGGACTACGGCTGTGAGGAAATCCCCGAGGGCATGTCCCGCCTCAACACCGTTGTCCTGGAGGACGCAGCCGGGAAAAAGACCACCCTGGATCTGACCGACTTCCAGCTGGATGAGGGCGGCGCCATCTACGAGGGCGACACCGTCACCATGGATGACCAGCACAATCTGAGGAAGGTAAAATGAAATTCCACGGCCTCAAAAAAGTCCACGAGGGAAAGTTCATGGCCACCTACGACCTCTACTATGAGACCGAGGACGGCCAGCCCAAGACCTATGAGATGATAACCCGAGACCACAACATGCAGACATTGGGCGATGTACACAATCCCCACATCGACTCCGTCATTCTCATCATCACGGATCCATCCGGCGAGCGCATCCTCGTAAACCACGAGTACCGCATGTCCATGGGACGCTGGGTCTACAACTTCCCCGCCGGCCTCATCGACCCCGGTGAGACGCCGGAGCAGAGCGCTGAGCGGGAACTCCGTGAGGAGACCGGACTCACGCTCCTCCATGTTGACGATATCCTCGGAGAGAGTTACAATGCCGTGGGCTTTTCCAACGAGAAAAGTGTCTGCATTCTCGGCACTGCCGACGGGACATTCCAGAAGAGTTCCTCCACCCTGGAGGAGATCGACGCCCACTGGTATACCCGGGAAGAAATCCGCAGCCTGCTGAAGACGGAACCGTTTGCCGCCCGGACCCAGGCCTGGCTCTACCTCTGGTCCCGCCCGTAAGAATACAGGAAGGAGGATCCGCCATGATCCGTCTCTACACCTCCGCCGAATCCGGCGACTTCTACCACAAGATCGACCTGCCGACGCTCCGCCAGGTGCGCAACGCCAGGACCTACGCTGTTCGAACAGAGAACGGCGCCATCCTTGTGGAGTTCCATTGGCTGGACGATCAGAACGTAACCGCATATGCGGATCAGGATGTGTGCTGTCTCATGACGGACAGCGCCACGGTCTCCATGCGCTGCGCCACTATCGACGAGGAGAGCGGCATCCAGGAACTTCTGGACTTCTTCATCAACCTGACATCCACGGACATCTTTGAGCTCGACCGGTTAGAGGATCGTCTGGAGAAGTTGGAGGACAAGCTGTTCACCGACGGAAAGCCCAACGACAGCGGCATTGACCTCATCCTCCAGTACCGGAAGGAAATTCTCCATAAGAAACGCTACTATGAGCAGATGGAGCTCCTCTCCGACGAACTGGCCGACCTGGACCACACCTTCGACTTCATTGACCGCAAGTTTGACCGTCTCTACGACTTTATCCTGCGGACCCAGGAATATGTGGAGCAGGTCCGTGAGGCCTACCAGTCCCAAATCGATATTGAGCAGAACAAGCTCGACCTGGAGCAGAACAACATTATGAAGGTCCTGACCGTCGTCACGACCCTCATCATGCCGTTGACCCTCCTCACCGGCTGGTATGGCATGAACTTACAAATGCCGGAGTTCCATTTAAAGTATGGCTACTACATTATCATCGGTGTGGCCGTTGCCATCTTCACCGGCACCCTGATCTACTTCAAGAAGAAAAAATGGCTCTAAGACGAGTCCACCCGCTCCAACTTACCCGACATCCGTCCATCCTATGGCTGAATTTATAGCCCCGCCGCACCGGCGGGGCTACTTCTTTTTCCCGGAATGTTGTATAATTAAATCCTGTTTTATCGAACAAAGAAAGAGGGGCCTGCACCATGTCCCAGGGAACCGAAAATCCAGCGAAACGGGAAAGTTTTTCCTCCCGTATCGGCTTTCTTCTCGTCAGCGCCGGCTGCGCCGTGGGAATTGGAAACGTATGGCGTTTCCCATTTGTCACTGGCCAGAACGGCGGGGGCGTATTTGTCCTGTTCTATATTCTGTTTTTAATTCTGCTGGGTATCCCCGCGTTCACTATGGAACTGGCTGTTGGCCGCAACAGCAAGAAGAGCGCCATGGGCGCCTTTCGTCAGCTGGAGCCCGCAGGAACCCACTGGCATTTAAACGGCTACCTAAGCTTCGCCGGCAACTACCTGCTCATGATGTACTACACCATCGTAGCGGGCTGGATGTTCGCCTATTTCTTCAAGTTCATAAAAGGGGACTTTACGAAGGGCATGACCCAGGGTCAGGTCCAGGGCGTTTTTGACTCCCTGACCGGCAGCCCCGAACAAATGGTGGTCTGGCTCGCCATCACCGTGGTCCTCGGGTTCCTCTGCGTCAGTTTTGGCGTCCAAAAAGGGCTCGAGAAGATCTCGAAATACATGATGTCCGCCCTGTTCCTCCTCATCGTCGTCCTGGCCATCCACAGCTGCATGGAGAGCGGCGCCGCCAAGGGTGTCTCCTTCTATCTGAAGCCGGACTTCCACCGCGCCTCCTCCCAGGGAATCTGGAACGTCATCGTAGCGGCCATGAATCAGTCGTTCTTCACACTGAGCATTGGAATTTCCTCCATGGAAATTTTCGGCAGCTACATGGATGACAGCCACTCCATCCCCGGCGAGGCCATCCGTATTACCGCCATGGACACGTTCGTGGCCATCATGGCGGGTCTCATCATCTTCCCGGCCTGCTTCTCCTACGGTATTCAGCCGGACGCAGGGCCCTCTCTCATCTTTGTCACCCTGCCCAACGTATTTCTGAACATGGCTGGCGGCAGAGTCTGGGGCTCCCTGTTCTTTGTGTTCATGTCTTTCGCCAGTTTCTCCACAGTCATTGCTGTCTTTGAGAACATCATGGCCAACAGCATGGAGACATTCCATATCAGCCGCACCAAGGCAGCAATCATCAACTGTGTTCTCATGTTTGCCCTCTGCCTGCCCTGCGCTTTTGGTTTCAACCTCTGGTCCGGCGCATTCGCAAACACCCCTATGGGCAACATTCTCGGCTTTGAGGACTTCCTTCTCAGCAATATCGTCCTGCCTGTCGGCGCCCTCATCTATGTGCTGTTCTGCTGCACAAAACGGGGCTGGGGCCCGGAGAACTACTTTTCCGAGATCAACAAGGGCAAGGGCACCCATTTCTCACGGGGACTTCTCCACTACTTCCGGACCGGTCTCCCCGCCCTTATCCTCATCATTCTTGTCTCCGGATTGGTGACATATTTCCAGTAATCAGGAGGAATCCATGAATCAAAACGCCATAGCGGTCTACCGCTCTGCTCTCACCGAGCAGGATTTTGAGCACTGGCTCCGGCAGCGCGACAATATCCTTACCCTCATCTGCCTGGTGCTTGAGAGCATTGTGGCTGCCGGCGCCCTGGTGGCATTTATCATAGGGCTTGCAAAAGGGCTGGCCAGTCCATCGCGGATCATTGCGGCCTTTCTTCTGGTCCTCCTCTGCCTTGCCGCCATAATTTATTGGCGATTCGCCTATCCCAAAACCGCCGCACCCCGCCTTTTCCAAAAAGCACAGCAAGCCCAGGAACAGAACGGAGAGCCGGTCACCACATTCTACGAGGACCTCTTTCAGACCAAGGCCGGAGAGCAGATTCTGGCCACCGTCTTGTACCGTGACATCAAGAGTTCCACATGTAAGCAGGGCCTCCTCATACTGGGTGCCGACAAAGGCGTCTGCTATGTTTTCCGCACCGACGGATTTTCCGAGGAGACCCTGAAAGAACTTACAAAAATCATCCAGGGAGGAAACACCAATGACAATGATTGACGTCGTCCCAGTCATGGGAAAAGACATAGCCATCGTAAACGCCGACGCACCTGTCATCAAGGACTACAAGTCCGCCAAGGACTTCATGATCATGATCAAGAACAACGCGAAGACGGACTTCTTCTGCATGAACATTGAGGGCCTCACCGAGGATTTTTTTGACCTCGAGACCAAGCTCGCCGACAACATCCTCGACCTTTACAAGAACTACCACATGAAAGTGGCTTTCTTCGGCGACACCGCAAAGTACACTGAAGGGAATATCCCGCTCCAGGAATACATTCAAGAAGTCAACAAGGGCTTTGATGCCTTTATTGTCCTGGACCAGGAAGAGGCTGTGAAGTGCCTCACGAAAGTGTCGGACGAATGAGCGAGAAAAAACAGAATCGAAAGACCATCGTCTGGGTCATCAGCGGAATTCTTCTCGCCGCTGTCATTGTGGCCGTTGCCCTGCTGGCAAAGAACAGCGCATCTGGCGAGGGGTTCCAGGAGAGCTACGAGGGCATGGGCACCATGGTGACCTCCACTATCTATGCGGACTCCAAGAAGAACGCCGAGGATATGTCGGACCTCTGCAAAGATGAGATCCTGCGATTAGAGGACCAGGATATCTCCTGGCGCATCAAGGGTTCCGACGTATGGAAGATCAACCAATATGGCTCCGCCAGTGTATCGCCCGCCACGGCACAGATCATTAAGCAGTGTCTGGATGTCGCGGCAAATGCCGATGGCAACTACGATATCACCATTGGCAAGCTCTCCACCCTGTGGAATATCGGCACGGACAAGGCTCGGCTGCCGGCACAGAGCGAAATTGACGCTGCACTGCCCTATGTGGACTGGCACAAGGTGTCGGTCAAAGGCAACAAGGTCACCATCGGGAACGGCCAGTTCCTTGACCTCGGTGGTATTGGCAAGGGTTACGCTGCAGATAAGTGCGCAGAAATCCTCAAGAAGAACGGCGCCACCGGCGCTGCCATTGCCGTGGGAGGCTCCGTAGTTCTCTACGGCAAGAATCCGAGCAAAGCAGACGGCGAGTGGACCGTGGGCATTCAGGACCCGAAGCGAACCCACAACGACACCTGCATGACGTTTACGTCCGGACCTTGCTTCGTCTCCACATCGGGCGACTACGAGAAAGTCCTCAAAGTGGGTGGCAAGAAGTACCACCACATTCTGGACCCCCGCACAGGCTACCCCGCGGTCACTCCGCTGACCAGCGTAACCATTGTCTGCAACAATGGCGCCCTGTCTGACGCGCTGGCAACCAGCTGCTTCATGTATGGCTATACGCAGAAATCACTGGACCTGCTGAAGCACTATGGTGCAGAAGGCGTGTTCATTGCAAAGGATGGCACCATCTATACGACGCCCGGCATTCGTCAGAAGCTGACGCTGACGGCGAGCGGGTATCGGTTTGGAAAATAAAAAATAAAGAGCTGTATCTCTTCGGTGGAGATACAGCTCTTTTTTGGTTGCAATATAGGTGGAGGTACAGATTATTGCCTGCATTTTGCTCTTATTTTTGAGAATGCAGTTAATTCCGTTCCAGTTTAATAAGGGAAAATAACTGCTATTCCCTTTTATTTTGGGAAATACAGTTAAATGTGGCTCGAGTTGGTGAAGGAATTAACTGCTGTTACCTTTGATAGGAGAAAATGCAGTTAACTGGGGCTTGGTTTGAATTGAGGAATTAACTGCTGTTCCTTAATAATTTGGCAAGTGCAGTTAAAAAGCGGGCAATTAGGTGTTGAAGATTAACTGCTTTCCACTTTTATTGGAAAATTTGCAGTTAAATGAGACTTGATTAGGAGCAGGAATTAACTGTTTTTCCCTTAGGATTTGAAAAGTGCAGTTAAATTAAGCCAGTTAGACAAGGGCGATTGGCTCCTCATCCTTTTGACAGCCAGTGAATCGCCCCATTTATTTCTCTACAGCCGCCTGCCACCACTCTTTTTCCGCGCAGCCCCCCTGCGATTCTCCGGCGGCACCAGACATTTCGGTCCATACCCAATCAGGTCGCGTCGCCCTGCCTTCACAAGGGCCTCCCGAACCAGTCGGTGGTTCTTGGGGTTATGGAACTGGATGAGGGCGCGCTGCATGGCCTTCTCATGCGGGTCGCGCGCCACGTAGACCGGCTTCATGGTGAGCGGGTCCAGACCCGTATAGTACATACAGGTGGACAGTGTGCTCGGGGTCGGATAGAAGTCCTGGACCTGTTCCGGGTTCAGATGGTTCTTGTGCAGGTACTCGGCCAGGGCAATGGCGTCATCCAGCGTGCTGCCCGGGTGGGAGGACATGAGGTAGGGGACCAGATATTGGTCCATCCCCTCCTGGCGATTTATCTTCTGAAATTCTTTCACGAACCGGTTGTAAGTCGAGACACCCGGCTTGCCCATCTCTCGGAGCACGTTGTCCGAGATATGTTCTGGTGCCACGCGCAGCTGTCCGCTGACATGGTATTTGCAGAGCTCTGGCAGGAAGGTCTTGTCATGGTCCGCAAGGACATAGTCAAAACGGATGCCGGAGCGGACAAAGACTTTCTTGACACCCGGCAAAGAGCGCACTTCCCGCAGCAGCTGCAGATAGTCACTGTGGTCCACATCCATGTTGGGACAGAGGTCCGGGTACATGCATTTGCGGTTCTTGCACGCGCCCTTGGTGAGCTGCTTCTGGCAGGCCGGTGCGCGGAACTGGGCCGTGGGGCCACCCACGTCATGGATATAGCCTTTAAAATCCGGGTCAGCGATGCACTGTTCGGCCTCCCGCACAATGGATTCATGGCTCCGGCACTGCACGATCCTCCCCTCGTGGAATGTGAGGGCGCAGAAGTTGCATTCGCCGAAACAGCCGCGGTTCGAGGTCAATGAAAACTTGATTTCCTGCAGAGCGGGAATGCCGCCATCCCTATCATAGCTGGGATGCCAGGCACGCATATAAGGGAGGTCATAGACGTCATCCATTTCCTGCTGACTGAGCGGCTTTGCAGGCGGGTTCTGGACAACGAACAGAGCGCCGTCATAGCACTCGTAGAGCCGTTTTCCATTGAAAGGATCCGTGTTCTGATACTGAATGCGGAAGCTCTCAGCGTATTTGCGCTTGCTGTCCCGGATTTCCTCAAAGTCGGGAAGCCGAATGGCGTCGTAGATGTCGTCCTCATTGCGGGTCTTATAAACAGTACCATCAATGAACGTGATATCCTGTACCTGCAGTCCGCTGTCCAGTGCCTCCGCAATTTCCACAATGCTGTGTTCGCCCATGCCATAGGAGACGAGGTCGGCGCCCGAGTCCAGTAGGATAGACCGCCGGATCTTGTCCGACCAGTAGTCGTAGTGGCCGAGCCTGCGCAGGCTCGCCTCAATGCCGCCGATGATGATCGGCGTGTGCTTGTAGACCCGGCGGATGAGGTTGCAGTAGACGATGACGGCGTAGTCCGGGCGCCTCCCCGCCTTGCCGCCGGGGCTGTAGGCGTCCTGGTGCCGGCGCTTTTTTGCCACAGTGTAGTGGTTCACCATGGAGTCCATGTTTCCGGAGGACACCAGGAAGCCCAGCCGCGGCTCCCCGTACTCCTTGATACTCTCAGGGTCCTTCCAGTCCGGCTGACAGATGAGTCCCACGGAGTATCCACGGTCCTCGAGCAGGCGGCAGATAATGGCAGCGCCGAAGCTGGAGTGGTCCACGTAGGCATCGCCGCAGACATAGACAAAGTCGAGCTGGTCAAGGCCGCGCTCCAGCATGTCCTGCCGGCAGAGCGGGAGAAAGCCTTCCGCCATATCTGCCGCCCCCTTTCCTAAAAATCTGTACCTATTTTAAGGCAAAGTATGGCCGGTGGCAACCAGATGCCACCGGCCAGTCAACCGTTATAGACTTTTCTCCAGTGCCTCGCCCTCATCTGCGGGTACGATCTTACATATGGGCATGGCAGGTACGTGCAATGACGTCGAGCTGCTGCTCATGGGTCAGGTCGATGAATTTGACGGCGTAGCCGGATACACGGATGGTGAAGTTGGCGTACTCCGGTTTCTCCGGGTGCTCCATGGCGTCCTGAAGCTTTTCGACGCCGAAGACGTTGACATTCAGGTGATGTGCGCCCTGGTCAAAGTAACCGTCCAGGATGTGCCAGAGGTTGTTGACCCGCTCGCTGTCGTCATGGCCCAGCGCATTCGGGTTGATGGTCTGGGTGTTGGAGATGCCGTCCAGAGCATACTCATACGGGAGCTTGGCAACGGAGTTGAGGGAGGCGAGAAGGCCGTTCTTCTCAGCGCCGTAGGCCGGGTTGGCACCCGGCGCAAACGGGGTGTAGGCTTTGCGGCCGTCCGGAAGAGCGCCGGTAGCCTTGCCGTATACGACGTTGGAGGTGATGGTCAGGATGGAAGTCGTGGCCTCGGAGCGGCGATAGGTGTGATGCGTGCGGATTTTGCCCATGAAGTCCTTCAGGAGCCAAACCGCAATGTCGTCGGCGCGGTCGTCGTCGTTGCCGTAGCGCGGGAAGTCGCCCTCGACCTCATAGTCCTTGACAAGACCGGTCTCCGGGTCACGGATGGTCTTGACCTTGGCGTACTTGATGGCGCTCAGGGAGTCGACAACGTGGGAGAAGCCTGCAATGCCGGTGGCAAAGGTGCGGCGGACATTGGTGTCGATGAGGGCCATTTCCGCAGCCTCATAGTAGTACTTGTCGTGCATGTAGTGGATGAGGTTCAGAGTGTTGACGTAGAGGCCGGCGAGCCAGTCCATCATGAACTCAAATTTATGCAGGACCTCATCGTAGTTGAGATACTCGGAGCGGATGGGCTCGGTCTCCGGGCCGACCTGGTCGCCGGTCTTCATGTCGACGCCGCCGTTAATGGCGTAGTTCAGGCACTTGGCGAGGTTTGCACGGGCGCCGAAGAACTGCATTTCCTTACCGGTCTGGGTGGCGGATACGCAGCAGCAGATGCTGTAGTCGTCGCCCCATACCGGACGCATGACGCAGTCGTTCTCGTACTGGATGGACGAAGTGGTGACGGAGATATATGCCGCATACTTCTTGAAGTTCTCCGGGAGACGGGAGGACCAGAGCACCGTGAGGTTCGGCTCCGGGGCCGGGCCCATGTTCTCGAGGGTATGCAGGAAGCGGAAGTCATTCTTTGTGACCATGTGGCGGCCGTCCATGCCGATACCGGCCATTTCCAGGGTGACCCATACCGGGTCGCCGGAGAAGAGCTCGTTGTAGGACGGGATACGGGCGAACTTGACCATGCGGAACTTCATGACAAGATGGTCAATAAGCTCCTGGGCCTCCTTCTCGGTGAGGATGCCGTTCTCAAGGTCTCTCTCAATATAGATATCAAGGAAAGTGGAGATACGGCCGACAGACATGGCTGCACCGTTCTGGGTCTTGATGGCGGCCAGATAGCCGAAGTAGAGCCACTGGACAGCCTCGCGGGCATTCTTAGCGGGCTGGGAGATGTCGTAGCCGTAGATTTTGGCCATCTCTTTCATCTTGCCCAGGGCACGGATCTGCTCAGCGACCTCTTCACGGAGACGGATCTTCTCACCGGTCATGGTGAGTCCGGCCAGGATGCTCATGTCCTCCTGTTTCTTCTCGATGAGGAAGTCGATGCCGTAGAGGGCAACCCGGCGGTAGTCGCCGACGATACGCCCACGGCCGTAGGTGTCCGGAAGGCCGGTGATGATGTGGTTGTGGCGGGCCTTCTTCATCTCGGGAGTGTAGGCGTCGAAGACGGCCTGGTTATGGGTCTTGTGATACTCGGTGAAGATCTTTTGGAACTTCGGGTTGATCTTGTAGCCATAGGTCTCAGCGGCCTGCTCTGCCATGCGGATGCCGCCATAGGGCATGAACGCACGCTTCAAGGGCTTGTCGGTCTGCAGGCCGACGATCTTTTCCATGTCTTTGGTCTCGGGGTCGATGTAGCCGGGGCCATAGGCGGTGAGGCCGGTCACGACCTCGGTCTCGCACTCGAGGACGCCTCCTCTTGCGCGCTCCTCCTTCTGGAGGTCCTGGAGTTTGCCCCAGAGAACGTCAGTTGCCTCTGTGGGGCCCTCGAGGAAACTCTCGTCTCCGTCGTACATTTTATAGTTATCCTGAATGAACTCGCGGACATTGATGTCCTCCATCCATTTGGTTCCTTTGAAGCCTTTCCACTCATCTCTAACTGCTTTCATGGGGCTGCTCCTTTCTCAAAAGGTTTGTTCTCTTCATCTCGTCCTGTATCTTATAGGATTATCATACACAATTCTTTGACTTGAATCAATTAATTGTATTTTTTACATTTTCCCGTGGAGGATGGCGTCGGCCCTGTCCACGCGCTCCGGTGTCGGGGGCACCGTATCTTTCAGTGTATAGGGGAATCCCAGCTCGTCCCACTTGTAGGCTCCCAGGCTGTGGTACGGCAGGATCTCTATTTTCTGCACGTTGTGCAGCGTCTCAATGAATTCGCGTGTGCGATTCAGATATCGGTCATAATCCGTAATTCCCGGAACCAGCACATGCCGGATCCAAACCGGCTTGCCGATGGTCGACAGATACGTCAGGGCATCCAGGATATTGTCGTTGGGCTGACCCGTGAGTTTTTTGTGCTGGGAGTTGCTGATATGCTTGATGTCGCACAGCAGCAGATCCGTCACCGTCATGAGCTCCTGAAACTTCGAAAAAAACGGCTCCTCGCGGGTAAACGGCTGCAGCGCAGTGTCGATACATGTGTTGATACCACGTTGTTTGGCCTTAATAAACAGCTCAAGGAGAAAGTCGATCTGCAGGAGCGGTTCGCCGCCACTGACGGTAATGCCGCCCTCATCGCCCCAGTAGCCTTTGTAGCGCTCGGCCATGTCGAGCAGCTCATCTGCGGTGAGCCACTGGGTGTCCGGCGTCTCCCGTTTCCAGGAATCCGGGTTGTGGCAATAGCGACAGCGCATCTGACATCCCTGGAAAAAAATCAGGAAGCGGACGCCGGGTCCGTCGACAGATCCAAACGACTCGGTGGAATGGATGGCACCTTTCATTTCGCACTCCTCCTTGAACAATAAAAGCAGAGAAAAACTGCGCCTCCCGGGCTCCTATCCCGTTCAGCGCAGTCATCATATCATGTTAAGTTTTTCAAAAATTTGATTCAAATCAAATTTCGTAAATTTCTTTCAGGGCCTCGAAGTTCAGGATCTGGATTCCGGACTGTCCCACCCGGCGGACGATGCCCTCCTCCTCAAACTCTTTCAGCTTCCGGCTGACGGTCTCCGGGCGCATGCCGGTGCTGGCAGCGATGTCGCTGAGGCGGAGCTTCATGACCTTTTCCCGGTTGTGCTCCGTGTAATACTGCAGGAAGCCGGAAAGTCGCTTGCGCGGGTCGCCGGCTGAGAGAATCATATTCCGCTCATTGGCGTCATGGAGTTTCTGGCTCAGGAGTCCGATGGTTCGCAGTGCCACATCCGGCTGCTTCAGGAGCCGCTCAAAACGTTCCTTGTAAATAATACAGATCTGTACCGGTGTGACACAGATGGCAGAGTACGGATAGTAGCTCTCCTTCAGGTAGACGCCCTCCCAGATCGTATCGTACTGGCCAAACATGCCGACGATCTGCTCATGGCCGTCCATGTCAAACGTGGCCAGTTTCACGGTGCCGCTTTTAATAACGTAGAGCGCTTCCACCGGGTCGCCTTGATTGAACAGTGCATCGCCCTTGCGGAACTTGGCATGCAGGGAGGTACGGAGCAGCTCGTAACGCTCCCATGGCGGGAGGCCGCGGAGGAGACGAATTTCCGCATTGGAGAGCTCCTGCAGCTCCTCTTCGGAGATCTTCGTGAGGTTCTGGTTATCCATTTGCCCCATCCTCTCCGTTCAGGACGCCGCTCTGCGAAATGGCCGAAACAGCCTTGCGGATTTTCTCCGGCGGCAGCACAAGTGCGAAGCGGACATAGCCCTCGCCCAGGGGCCCGAAGCTCACACCCGGTGTCACGATGACGCCGGCGCGGTCCATGAGGGCGCGGCAGAACGTCATGCTGTCCGGGTAAGACTCTGGAATGGGCGCCCAGACGAACATACTCCCTTTGCTGTCGGCCACATTCCAGCCGATATCCCGCAGGCCGCTGCACAGTGCATCGCGACGCTCCTGGTATTTCCCGCACTGTTCCTCCACCATGTCCGTGGGGCCCGTCAGTGCGGCAATAGCCGCTTTCTGGATGGGCAGGAACATGCCGAAGTCGATCTGTCCGCGCAGCTTCCGGAAAGCCGCCACCACATCGGGGCGTCCCACCAGAAAGCTGATCCGCGCTCCGGTGACGTCGAAGGACTTGGACAGGCTGAAGAACTCGGTGCCCACATCCATGGCACCCGGCACAGCCAAGAAGCTGCCGCCGTGGTTTCCATCAAAGATGATGTCGCTGTAGGCGTTATCGTGGAGAATCAGGATATCATACTTTTTCGCAAACTCGACGATTTCCGCATATACCTCCGGGGTACCGATGCTCCCCATGGGGTTGGCCGGCAGCGAGACCACCATATATTTTGCCCGCTTTGCCACGTCTTCCGGTATCGTTGAGACGTCGGGGAGAAAATTGGTCTCTGCAGTCATGGGGTAATAGTAGGGCTCGGCGCCTGCCATTTTGGCACCGGCAATGAAGACCGGGTAGCAGGGCGTGGGGAGAAGAACTGTATCGCCCTCGTCGCAGAGCACCATGCCAATGTGGCCCATACCCTCCTGGGTGCCGTAGCAGCTGCAGACCATGTCACGGGTAATCTCCACGCCGTAGCGCCGCTTATAGTAAGCGACGACTGCATCCAGCAGCTCGTCGCTGTCATGCAAAGCATACTTCCAGTTGGCCGGGTCCATGGCGGCCTCAGAGAGCGCGCGGCGGATATGCTCCGGCGTTTCAAAGTCCGGCGCGCCGACACTCAGATTGTAGAGTGTCCGGCCCTCCTTCTCCAGGGCGATTCGCTGATCGTCCAGAGCCGCAAAAATTTCTTCGCCAAACCGGTCCAGCCGTTTGGAAAACTGCATCGCCAAATTCCTTTCTCTTACTGATTTTTGTCGTCAAGATTTTAACACCGCCCCAATTGTTTGTAAACAATATGGTATACTAAGACAAATCACAGCGAGAGGAGTCCCATCATGGCAAAGAACGCGAAGAAGCATACCGCGGAGTGCCCGCTCTACAAAAAGTGCGGCGGATGTCAGCTGCAGAACATGACCTACCCAGAGCAGCTCGCCTACAAGCAGCGCAAGGAGGAGCGGTGGCTCAGCAAGTTCTGCCATGTGGAGCCTATCATCGGCATGGAGGACCCGCATCACTACCGGAACAAGGTGCAGGCGGCGTTCGCCTGGGATCAGCGGCATAGGAAGGTAATATCCGGCGTCTATCAGTCCGGCTCCCACAGCATCGTTCCTGTCAACGACTGCCTCATTGAGGACCGCAAAGCGGATGAAATCATTGTCGACATCCGCCGCCTCATGACGAGCTTTAAAATGCAGCCCTACGATGAGGATTCCCGTCGGGGCTTTCTGCGCCACGTCCTTGTGAAGCGCGGCTTCTCCACCGGCCAGATCATGGTGGTCCTCGTAACCGGAACGCCCATGTTCCCCTCCCGCCGCAACTTCCTGAAGGCATTGCTGGAACTGCATCCGGACATTACCACGATAATCCAAAACGTGAACCCCTATCGCACGAACCTCGTTCTTGGAAAACAGGAGCAGGTGCTCTACGGGCCCGGCTACATTGAGGACACGCTCTGCGGCTGTACGTTCCGTATCTCTGCGAAGTCGTTCTACCAGATCAACCCGGTGCAGTGTGAAAAGCTGTACCGCACCGCCATCGACTATGCGGGGCTGACCGGGAACGAGACGCTGTTTGACAGCTACTGCGGCACCGGCACTATCGGAATCATTGCGGCGAAGCAGGCGAAGAATGTCATTGGAGTCGAGCTGAATCGCGACGCCGTAAAAGACGCCATCTCCAATGCAAAGCGCAATGACATCAACAATATCCGCTTCATCTGCGGCGATGCAGGGAATTTTCTCTCCGCCATAGCCGAATCCGACGAAGAGGACGCCCACGTCGACGTCATCATGATGGACCCGCCCCGTGCCGGCAGCAGCCAGGAGTTCTTGGACTCCGTACTGAAGCTCTCCCCGCCCAAGGTGGTCTATGTCTCCTGTAACCCGGAGACGCTGCACCGGGACCTGAAGTATTTGACACAGTATGGATACTCCTGTGAGAAGATACAGCCGGTGGATATGTTTCCGTATACGTCCCATGTGGAGACGGTCTGTTTGATGTCAAGGGTCGAAGGAAAATAGGCGCGAAAGCCCAGTAATACAGCGGTTTTCGGACAATCGAGCAAATTTGGCATCGGGCAGGACGAACGCTTC
>OMYO01000006.1 GCA_900315285.1 uncultured Eubacteriales bacterium
TGAAATGAATAGTTTGCCAAGGAAGCAGCTTAACTACAGCACACCAGAGGAACTATTCGAGGAATTTTTAAACCAAATATATCAATCCGACCCAAAGATAAAACTTAATTCGTATCAGTGTTCAAGTTGAACTTGCAATTTACCAAGAAAAGTATAATTGAAGAACGAAATAAAGAAATCACCCAGGAAATACAAACTATCTATCGGAAGAACTACGGCAGATATGGCGTAAGACGGGTATATGAAGAACTGCACAGTAAAGGCTATAACGTCAATCACAAACGCGTCCAGAGAATTATGCATGAGGAAGGCTTGTTCGGGAAACGGCCAAAAGCAAAGTATCATTCTTACAAAGGAACAGTTGGTGAAACCGCAGAAAACATTATTAACGGAGATTTCACTGCAGATGCTCCACTTAAGAAATGGACAACAGATGTTTCTCAATTTAGCTTTTCCTGGGGAAAATGTTATTTGTCACCAATTCTGGATATGGCTACAAACGAAATAATTGCTTATGACCTTTCGCTGCATCCAAACTTGGAACAAGTTAAGCGAATGCTCAATCAAGCCTTTCAGAAATTCCCCAACGTATCCGGGTTAATACTTCATTCCGATCAGGGGTGGCAGTACCAACACAAATACTATAGAAGTAAACTGAAAGAGTTTGGTGTCATTCAATCAATGTCCCGAAAGGGAAATTGCTATGACAATTGCATCATGGAAACATTCTTCGGCAGAATGAAGACAGAAATGTATTACGGAAGCCAGAAAGGATATAAGTCCTTTGAAGACTTTACGAAAGCAGTAGATGAATATATTTATTACTACAACAATGAAAGGATTCAAAAGAAAACAAAATGGATGCCCCCTGTAAAATACAGGGAAGCATCCATGAATTAAGCCGCTTCAAAATCAATGTGTCCAGTTTATTGGGTACATATCAGAGTGCAGTCCCTTTTTATATTACAAATAGTACAAAACATGTACTTATGTAATTTAAAATTTTATGAGTATGTCCCATTATTAGGAAGACTTATTATACGATATCTGGTAGAATTGTCGTAGATTATTTCGATTGGAGAAAATATGGAAAATTTTAGCAGAGCATGCTTTTCTTTATGGGCAAAAAAAGAAGAAAAAGAGAGCCAGTTTTATTGGCTCCCATTACCGGTACATTTGGAAGATACTATGCATGTCTCCAAATGGCTTTGGATGAATTGGCTCAGTGAGAGCCAAAGAGAATTCTGCATTCGCTCAATCAGCGTACCGAATGCAGATGTTGCATCCAATCTCGCAGCTTTTCTCGGTGCTGTTCATGACATTGGAAAAGCAACCCCTGCCTTTCAAATTCAGAAAGGATACCAAAATTCTCCAGATTTGGATGGTTCTCTGCTGGAAAAACTGGAACGGGCAGGCTTTCGAGGTATCTCTTCTTTTTCTCTTACTAACCGTGAGAAAACACATCACTCCATCGCGGGAGAATTTCTGCTGAAACAAGCAGGTGTGAAAAATGACATTAGTTCCATTGTCGGAGGCCATCATGGCAAGCCGATTGACAATGCTTCTGACATAGATGATCAGTCTGCATATATGGCGAACTATTATCAGAGCGAAGACATCAGCACAGATATCTTTCATAAGTGGGAGCAGGTTCAGAGTGAAATTCTTCATTGGGCACTGAAAAAAACCGGGTTTGACAGTGTGGAAAATCTTCCTGAGCTCTCTCTGCCGGCTCAGGTCATTTATTCCGGATTATTAATTATGGCGGACTGGATTTCCAGCAATACCGATTATTTTCCACTGCTTTCAATTGACGCATCTTCTATTTCTGAAAGTTTTTCTCGTTATCAAACTGGGGTCACTAAGTGGGGAAAGAATCTGCCGCTGCAAATACAAAGCTATCCATCGGAAGATGTTTTATTCCAAACACGGTTCGGCTTCCAGCCGCGAGATTTTCAGCGAACGGTCTGCCATACGGTCAGTCAAATAAAAAAACCGGGCATTATGATTCTGGAAGCTCCTATGGGACTCGGGAAAACAGAGGCGGCTCTTGCAGCTGCAGAGGAAGTTGCAGCAAAAACAGGCAGCAGCGGACTGTTTTTTGGGCTTCCAACGCAGGCGACTTCGAATGGGATGTTTGGAAGAGTTAAGGAATGGCTGGAAAATCTTGCCGAAGAATATGGAATGAAACAGTCTTTGCAATTATGCCATGGGAAAGCGGCATTGAATAAAGAACTGAATCAGCTAAAAAAATCAACGCAGGACGTAAATATTGATGATGTATCCAATGGAAGCGTCTATGTAAATGAATGGTTCTCAGGAAGGAAAAAGACTTCTCTGGATGATTGTGTAGTTGGAACAGTAGATGGTTTTCTGCTGACTGCACTGAAACAGAAACATCTTGCGCTAAGGCATCTGGGATTCAGCAAAAAAGTTGTAATTATAGACGAAGTACATGCTTATGACACTTATATGCAGCAATACCTGGACGAGGCAATCCGATGGATGGGTGCCTATCAAACCCCTGTCATACTAGTATCGGCAACTTTGCCTCAGGAAAGGAGAAAGGCTCTAATTTCTGCATATTTAAAGGGAATGGGCGCAAAGCGGAATGAAATAAAGTTTCCAGATGCTCTATCTGGAAATAGTTATCCGTTAATTAGTTATTCGGACGGCAAAGAGGTGAAGGGACAGGTATCTTTTCAGCCAACGAAGAATAAAGTCATTTCGGTTGTGAAAATTAACGAAGAGGTTTTGCTGGAGAAGGTGGAAGAATGTCTGGAAGATGGCGGTGTTGCAGGAATTATTGTGAATACCGTTCGAAAGGCACAACACCTCGGAAAAATCTTCAAAGAACATTTTGGAGCAGAAATGACAGAGGTCCTGCATTCTGCGTATATTGCGACAGATCGTGTTGAAAAAGAAAAAAATCTTATCAGCATGATTGGCAAACATGGGAACAGACCGGAGAAAAAAATCATCATTGGAACACAGGTTATGGAGCAGTCACTCGACATTGATTTTGACGTATTATTTACCGATCTCTGTCCAATAGATTTGCTGCTGCAGAGAATCGGAAGAATGCATCGACATGAGATAGAACGACCTGAAAAGCTAAAGGAACCATCTGTATATGTCATGGGAACCAGTGACCAGTTAGATCTTGAAAAAGGGTCGGTGCGGGTCTATGGAGAATACATTTTAATTCGAACACAATATTTTCTTCCAGATAAAATACGAATCCCTTCTGACATTCCGGTTCTAATCAACGATGTATATGGAGACAAAGAGCCCGCATATCAGGGAGAACTGCTAAATATCTATCAGAACAGCCGAAGTCAGATGGAAATCCAAAAGAAAAGCAAGGCCGATAAAGCATATACCTATCGAATAGAGAATCCTCGTAGTGCCATTCGGCCAGATAGAGAAAAGTATAATCTGATTGGCTGGCTGAAGTTCCCAGATGAATCGTTGAGTGATGAAATGGCATCTGCACAGGTCAGAGATATCCAGGAAACCATTGAGATTGTTGCTGTAAAAAAAATCGACAGTGGTTATGGGACTTTTCATGGAAATAAAGATATCTCTGGTGAGATTGAGGATGTCAGGATTGCAAAAGAGCTGGCCAAGCAGACTATCCGACTTCCCCATTTTGTGACAATGAAAGTGGGGGTTACAAAAACAATTGATTTTCTGGAGAAATACAATTTAAAATATTTGGCCATTTGGCAGGAACAACCATGGCTAAAAGGCGCTCTTGGAATTATTTTTGATGAAAACGGGAGCTTTGATTTATGTGGTGTCCATTTGAAATACGACATGGAGTTTGGACTGCGTGAGGTGAAAGATAATGGGTAAATTTAATTTACTGGACGAACCGTGGATTTCCGTTCTTATAAAAGAGAGCGGAATGAAAAAAGAAGTATCTATGTTGGAATTTTTTCATAATGCGGACAGTTACCAGTCCTTTGCCGGAGAAATGGAAACGCAGAATTTCGCTGTAATGAGATTCCTTCTGGCCGTGGTACAAACTGTTTTTTCTCGGTTTGATTATCAGGGGAATGTGCTGCCTGGAATCCTTCTCGATGAAAGATGGTGTCAGACTGATCCAATTGATTCCGATGATATGGATGCTGTAGATGATTATTCGGATGCTGCTGAAGAATGCTGGGACCAGCTTTATTCTTCAGGAAAATTCCCGGACATTATCTTCGACTATCTGGAAAAGTGGAGAGACCGTTTTTATTTGTTTGATGAGGAACATCCATTTTTTCAGGTGAATGAAAAAGAAATGGCTGAGATTATGGCGAACATTCCAAATAAGAGTCAGCCAACCACTATTTATGGAAAAAATTTAAATCGGACTATTTCAGAAAGTGAGAATAAGATTGCCTTGTTCTCTCCGATTGCAGCAATCGGAAATGCCAAGAGAAGTAAAAAAGACATTATGACAGCGGCAGAACTTGCTAGATGGCTCCTGACATTTCATGGATATGCAGGGCTTGCAGACAAAGTTTCACTGGTCAATAAAGAACAGAAGCCATCAAAAGGATGGCTGTTTGATCTCGGAGGACTGTATCTGCGTGGAAACACTGTATTTGAGACAATCATGATGAATTATATGCCGGTGCTACCTATTGAATTTGAACAATTTACCGGAAGAATTCAGAAACCCTGCTGGGAGTCAGATGGGAGTACAGTCATTCACCGAATTTGTTCCAACCGTAATATTGATAATCTTGCAGAATTATATACAAATTGGAGCAGAGCTGTATATATTAATCCTAAATCAGATCTGACAGTACCAGTAAAAATAAATGTTGTAAAGATTCCAGAGATAGATCATTCAGAAAACTCGATTGAACCGATGACCATTTGGCGAAAAAACAAAACGGGACCAAATAAGAATCATTTTTCACTGAAAAAACATGAAGCGGAACAATCTTTGTGGAGATCGTTTGGAATTATTACGATTCGAAATTCAATTAATAAAGAGAATAAACAGCCGGGAATCATGGAACAATATCCAAGGCTGCAAAGAACAGCGGGAAGCAGATGGACGGACCTGGTTGGCGTTAGTATGAAGGATGATGGGAATGCAACATCATGGCTTCCGACAGATGAAATCACAGACAGTTTTCAGATAAATGACTTGCTAATTACAGATTCGAATCCGGATAGTTGGGTAATTCGAATTAACGATGCAGTGGAATCTACCAAAGATGTTGTTTCAAATATTTTTAAACGTTATCTCAGAGGAATCTGTGAAATTAGAAATTTGAAAGTATCGAATCCAATGGATCCAATTGCAGCCGGTTTTCTTTCAAGAGAAACTGCACAATTATACGCGATTATTGATCCGGAATTTAAAGAATGGCTTTCCTCAATTCGCCCAGATGATTCGAAAGAAAAAGCCATAAAATCATGGTATCTCCAATTAAAAGATATTGTCCTGAAAAGAGGAAAAGAGTTATTTGAAAACAGTACTGCCAGAGATTTGACTGGGGTCGAAACGGAAAGAGGAATTGAAAACATTGCAACAATATACTGGCAATTTGTAAATAATGTAAATCATGCACTTGGAAAGGGTGGAGATTCTTGAATAATGCAGCAAATAAATCGACTATTGATGGAACAATGAGGTCAATATTGAGTTTTTTTAACAGTCCGCAAGAACAAAAAAATCTTGCTGGAGATTTAGCAGCATTGCGAAATTCAATAGGAAAAGGTGAGGAAGCCGCTGAGGTTTGGCCAATTCTGTTCCCGCATATTCCTTCGGAATTTTTGGGAAATGGTGCACTATCTTATGAAGAAAAAGCACTGTTAGTTTCATTACAGATTTATGCAATTGGACAGCAAGGTTCCAAAAAAATAATGAACGATAATAGTTCTAATATTGGAAGTTCACTGCGTGCTATTAGAAATGAGAATTCGACCGCTATGGACAGACGCTTCAATACGATGCTCACAGCTTCAACCTTTGAAGAGTTTGTATATTACTTAAGACAGATATGCAGACTTGGAAAGTCGAAAGCTCAATTTTCTGTGAATTTTCCTGCTCTTGCGAAGGATTTATATTGGTACCAAAATGGCAGTGCAAAAAGGATTTGCTTGGAATGGGCACGAGAATACTATCGGCCCAAAATAAAAAATAGTAGTAATGAAACGGAAGCATCCGTAACCAAAGAAGAAAGTATTTCTAAGGAGGAAATAAAATGACAGAAAATCGCTTTTACCTTGACGTTCATGCAATTCAGACCCTTCCGCCATCCAATGTAAACAGAGATGATACAGGGAGTCCTAAAACAGCAGTTTATGGTGGAGTGAGACGTGCGAGAGTAAGTTCACAGTCATGGAAAAGGGCAATGAGGCAATATTTCCTTGACGAATCTGCAGAAGATCTGGGCATTAGAAGTACAAATGTAATAAAGTATGTAGCAGATAGAATTATTGCTATTGATTCTTCTATTACAGAAGAAAAAGCGATGGAATTAGCTGAAAAAATTTTTCATGATGCAGGAATAAAAACGAAAGATCAAAAAACAAAAGCATTTTTTTTCCTGGGAAGACAGCAGGCTGACCTTTTAGCAGAAGCAGCCATTAAGGGCGAGACCGATAAAAAATTATTAAAACAGATTTTTAATGATAATCCGGCAGTCGATATTGCTCTCTTTGGAAGAATGGTTGCAGATGATCCTTCGTTAAATGAAGATGCCTCATCACAGGTAGCACATGCAATTTCAACACATGAGGTACAAACGGAATTTGATTTCTATACCGCAGTTGACGATTTAGCTCCGGAAGATAATGCGGGAGCAGGCATGCTAGGAACAATTGAGTACAACTCGTCAACGTTATATCGTTATGCAAACGTAGCTGTACACGAATTGACGAGACAATTGGGAAACGTAAAGCAGGCAATTGATACTTCCAAACTGTTCATTCAGGCTTTTGCAAATTCCATGCCCACTGGTAAATCCAATACGTTTGCGAATCAGACACTTCCACATTTGTTGATGATTAACATTCGGCAGGACAGACCAGTGAATTTGGTAACGGCATATGAAAAGCCTGTCAATTCACGTAAAGGCAATGTAGTGCCATCTATCAACCTGCTGTTTCAGGAAGCAAAACGTACGGAAAAATTTGTTCAACCGCCGATTAAAACATTCTATGTCGTAAATGAAGAGGAAGGCATTGTAAAACCGGAGTGGGCAACAGAAGAAAGCACGATGGCAGACTTATTAAATGATTTTGAAAAGACGGCAGAAGATCTTTTATAAAGGCAGGTGGTCAATTTGAAAACTGTTTTATTGAAGTTTTCAGGTCCATTGCAGTCTTGGGGAACCAATTCACATTTTGAAACACGTCATACAGATACGCATCCATCTAAAAGCGGTGTAATTGGAATGATTGCAGCCGGATTAGGGTATCAGCGTGAAGATGATAAAAAAATAAATAGATTAAACAGTATGAACTTTGCAGTTCGCATTGATCAAACTGGAACTATACTGAGAGATTATCATACGGCACATAAATATAAAGAGAGTGGAAATATAGACAGAACCTATGTAACCAATCGATATTATTTACAGGATGCCGTTTTTGTTGTTGCTCTTAGCAGTGAAGATGTGGGGCTGATAAATGACATCATATCTGCAGTGAAAAAGCCATATTTTCCAATCTATTTGGGCCGCAGATCATTGCCGCCAACAGCAGATCTCTACCTGGGAACTGTTGATACAGATGCAATTTCAGCATTAAAAGATTACCCCTGGCAGGCTTCGGAGTGGTATCAGAAAACTGGTAATAAGCGTCTGCAAATTTTTGCAGACGCATCGTTAATCGAAAGCGGAAGTAATCGTATCCGAAATGATGAACCTCTTTCTTTTTCTCAAAAGAAAGGCAGAAAATTTAGTCCAAGGAGAGAAACAAGCATTTTTATAAATGCAGTTGTTTCAAGAGACCTGGAAGAACACGATGCTTTTGGGGCAATAAGGGAGTAATGATATGTATTTTTCTCGTGTGGAAATTGATACTCAAAATAGAAGAAAGATAAAAGATCTAACACATCTTGGAGCATATCATAACTGGGTTGAGAGCAGTTTCCCTTGGGAATTTGAACAAGGGTTCCGAAGTAGAAAGCTTTGGCGCATTGATTCTTTACAGGGGAAAAAATATCTCTTACTCGTAAGTGAGGAGAAACCAGATATAAAAAGCCTTGAAAAGTATGGGGTTCCGGGAAGTGCCCAGACAAAACTGTATGATAATTATCTGCAGTCTATTGATGTGAATCAATTGTACCGATTTCGCGTTACTTTGAATCCTGTAAAATCGCTCTCTCAAGGTGCTGGAAAACGAGGCCGAGTTGTACCAGAAATTACTCCTGAACAGCAATTGTCATTTTTGGAATCCAGAGCAGACAAATTGGGCTTTGAACTGGTACCTGATGAATACCAAATTGTTGAGAGGGGATGGGCGCCATTTCGTAAACAAGGGCAGCATATGATACGACTTAGTAAGGCAACTTATGAAGGAGTACTAAAGGTAATTGATAAAGATTTATTTTACCGTACTATGACAATGGGAATTGGAAAGAAGAAAGCGTACGGATTCGGTTTAATGACTGTAATTCCGGTTTGAAATTATTTGTATAATTATGGCCTATCAAAAAACCAAAATTGCAGAAATGCCGCGCATTTCTGATAGAGTCACTTATATTTATGTAGAACATGCCAAAATCAATTCTGTCGATGGTGCTATTACCGTGTTGGAAAGTAGAGGAATCGTTCGAATACCCGCTGCAATGATTGGCATTCTGCTTCTGGGACCAGGAACGGATATTAGTCATCGTGCTATGTCATTGTTAGGAGACACTGGTACAAGCATCGCGTGGGTTGGAGAATATGGTACGCGAAATTATGCCCATGGCAGAAGCTTATCCCATTCGTCAAGATTCTTAGAATTACAGGCGAAACTGGTTAGTAATACACGTACTAGGCTTCAAGTTGCTAGAATGATGTATCAAATGAGATTTCCAGGTGAAGATGTTTCAGCACTTACAATGCAGCAGCTTCGCGCGAAAGAGGGTGCTCGCATTCGAAAACTATACAGAACAATGTCTGCAAAATATGATGTGAAATGGGACAGGAGAACCTATGATCCTGACAATTACGAAGGCGGAGATCCGGTTAATCAAGCATTATCTGCAGCTAATGTGGCTTTGTACGGACTGGTTTACAGTGCAGTAGCGGCTATGGGGATGGCAGAAGGACTCGGCTTTGTGCATACAGGACATGATTTGTCTTTCGTATATGATGTTGCAGATTTGTACAAAGCTGAAATAACCATTCCCATTGCTTTTCAAGTAGCTTCAGAAAGTGAGATCGGCGATAATATTGGCAGAATCACAAGACTTCGAGTTCGAGATGCTTTTGTAGATGGCAAAGTACTTGCCAGAATTGTAAAGGATATACAAACTTTAATTGGGGTCAAAGATTCCGAGCAAATAGAGGTGGAACCATTAAATTTATGGGATGATAAGAAGGGAAATATCAAGTACGGTATCAACTACAGCGACTACGAGGATTCGTAATGCCTTTTACAGTAATTGTTTTAAAAAAAGTACCCAATTCTCTTCGTGGAGATCTCACAAGATGGATGCAGGAAATTGCAACAGGTGTATATATTGGCAGCTTTAATTCCAGAGTAAGGAATTATCTATGGAACCGTGTTACAGACACGGTTGGGCAAGGTGAAGCAAGCATTTGTTTTTCATGTAGGAATGAAATTGGATATTCATTTTGTACATTTAATACAGAACGGCAAGTAATTGATTACGATGGGATACCTCTAGTTTTGATACCTGCAGAAGATACAAGTGAAAATGATATGAATCTGAAATCACCAGGCTTCAGTAATGCAAGCAAATTACATCAAGCTGCTCGAAGAAAGAGGGCTGCGCCGCCAGATTCTAAAAATAAGATAAAAGATGAAACGCCGGAACCTCATGATCAAACGGAGTTGGTTTTTCTCGATATAGAGACTACGGGACTGGACATTGAAAAGGATCAAATTATTGAAATTGGAGCTGTAAAAGTTTCAAATGGAGAAGAATTTGAATTTCACAGATTGATTGAGGCTGGCATTCATATACCAGAAGTGGTGTATAAACTTACCGGTATTTCTGACGAGATGCTTAAAGGCAAAACGAAATTGGAAGAAGGTATTCGAGACTTTTTTACTTTTATTCAAGGTGCAACTTTAGTAGGATACAATATTTCATTTGATATAAAATTTATTAATAGAGAACTGCAGAAATATTCATTAGAACCTATACACAATCAAACAATGGACTTAATGCTAGCAGCAAAAAGGAAAAATAGTTTCCAAACGAATTACAAGTTTGAAACCACTTTAAAAGAGTATGGGATTAATGAAATCGTTTGTCATAGAGCTCTGAAAGATGCGAGGTTAATGTATGTGCTTTACTCAAAAATGAATTTGTGATACCAATACAAATGTTACAGTTTTGAAAAGTGAATAAAAACAGGATCGAGCAGGTAAAAAATAGCGTAGTTATTGGGATCTTTTACTGTTGTCCCCGCGTGAGCGGGGGTGATCCTTCCCGCTTCAGCAGACGCGGTAAAGCTTTTCGGTTGTCCCCGCGTGAGCGGGGGTGATCCTCATCGCCTGACGGTCTGCCGGAGCAAGGTCAGGTTGTCCCCGCGTGAGCGGGGGTGATCCCATCCCAACTTTTGTCATACTCCGCATCAACTAGTTGTCCCCGCGTGAGCGGGGGTGATCCTGACAATAGAAGTTGACGATGGTAAAGAGACCGGTTGTCCCCGCGTGAGCGGGGGTGATCCCTGCGTTCTGCGGCTTTCCCACTTTAACCGTAAGTTGTCCCCGCGTGAGCGGGGGTGATCCTAGACGGCAGTAAGAAAGGCATGGACGCCGCACGTTGTCCCCGCGTGAGCGGGGGTGATCCTTTAATGGTGAGTATCAAAGCGAGGAAACGTACGTTGTCCCCGCGTGAGCGGGGGTGATCCTAAGACGGGCAAAGTCGATATTGTCAAGAATATGTTGTCCCCGCGTGAGCGGGGGTGATCCCGTACTGATTTTCGGACCGCCTGTTGTGATAGTGTTGTCCCCGCGTGAGCGGGGGTGATCCTTTGCTGTCTAGGTCGTAGCCGCTGGAGTAGTCGTTGTCCCCGCGTGAGCGGGGGTGATCCTGTACGACTATGTTATTTATCCGCATGACTGCAGTTGTCCCCGCGTGAGCGGGGGTGATCCTGCAGTGCAAACATGTGATATAGTTAAACTCAGGTTGTCCCCGCGTGAGCGGGGGTGATCCCGACACAGACAACATCGCCATGGAAATGGACATGTTGTCCCCGCGTGAGCGGGGGTGATCCCTTCGCAAACAGCTTCAGAATGTCGGATTCGTTGTTGTCCCCGCGTGAGCGGGGGTGATCCTGATTTCCTCGCACCCGACTTTGTCAAGCATCTGTTGTCCCCGCGTGAGCGGGGGTGATCCTCCGACGCCGCGCGGTTGGAGCCCTGAAAAACAGTTGTCCCCGCGTGAGCGGGGGTGATCCCATGGATATAACCGCAGTAAAGGCGGCAAAAGCGTTGTCCCCGCGTGAGCGGGGGTGATCCCCGCCTACACCCAATGCAGTAATATCAGCCTTAGTTGTCCCCGCGTGAGCGGGGGTGATCCTCGGCAAGCGCATTTTCGTCAACCTCTCCGGTTGTTGTCCCCGCGTGAGCGGGGGTGATCCCATGTGATATAGTTAAACTCAGGAAGAACAGACGTTGTCCCCGCGTGAGCGGGGGTGATCCTTCAGTGGTCATCATGGGCCGACTTACAGCGGAGTTGTCCCCGCGTGAGCGGGGGTGATCCTACGAACCATCACCCTTTTTTATGCCGAGTGTAGTTGTCCCCGCGTGAGCGGGGGTGATCCCAGACTGGCTCAAGTCCGGCAACTATCACGGGAGTTGTCCCCGCGTGAGCGGGGGTGATCCCTGTGATCGGATGCCCGTCTACCATCTGCGTGAGTTGTCCCCGCGTGAGCGGGGGTGATCCCGTGATGCGGTAGAAGAGCGCGAAAAAGCTCTTGTTGTCCCCGCGTGAGCGGGGGTGATCCTGCACTTTTCCGTAGTCTACACGGCCCCCAAACGTTGTCCCCGCGTGAGCGGGGGTGATCCTCAATCTGTAAGCCTCCACGCAATCCCGTCCGTGTTGTCCCCGCGTGAGCGGGGGTGATCCTGGAAGAAATGCAAGACAAATACGGTTCACTCGGTTGTCCCCGCGTGAGCGGGGGTGATCCTGCCGCACTTCATCGGCGGTTTATCAAAGTCAAGTTGTCCCCGCGTGAGCGGGGGTGATCCCTGCCGCTTGACGTTTGGCAAGATGAGGACGGAGTTGTCCCCGCGTGAGCGGGGGTGATCCTGAAGACAGTGAGAGGGAGATAATCCCAAGGGCGTTGTCCCCGCGTGAGCGGGGGTGATCCTGGGTGGCTGGAAGAACAATGCCTACCATGAGCGTTGTCCCCGCGTGAGCGGGGGTGATCCCAAGAACATCCTGGCCATGCGTCCCAGGGTTCCGTTGTCCCCGCGTGAGCGGGGGTGATCCCAAGATCGACACAATCAAGGTCAACGGCACTGCGTTGTCCCCGCGTGAGCGGGGGTGATCCCAACCACCTTTTTGCATCGCGAATTTTCAAGTCAAGTGCAACACTTTCGAATAGAAGACTTCATAAGGTGTCCGGTACCCCAGACATTTGCGGGGCCGCATGTTTAATTCGTCTATGACTTTCTGCAGGTACTCCTCAGAAATATCTGTGAGATCTTTTCCTTTTGGAAAGTATTCCCGGAGTAGTCCATTTGTGTTTTCATTGGTCCCTCGCTCCCATGGATGGCGCGGCAACGGGAAATAAAACTGCACTCCGCCAAGAGCTTCCGTCACTTCTTTATGTCTGGCAAATTCTTTCCCACGGTCCGGTGTAATGCTCTCTAATGGCATTCCCTGCATAACTCGTATCATTACATCATTGACTGACGTAGCTTCTTTCTTGGCGGCTTTTCCTGTAATCAGGAAACGACTTTTCCGGTCTACCATGGTGACAAAACAAGCTCTGCCGGTTTTACCTGCCACGGTATCTCCCTCCCAGTCTCCTAAACGAGATCTGTCAGCTGCTTCCTGTGGTCGCTCACGGAGTTCACGACTGATGAAAATTTGACCGCGGCGTTCTGAAATGCCTTTCCTTCTGCGCTTTTTCGCATGGTGCCTTAGCTTATGATTTGCTGTTTTTGTTCCATGCAGCAGTTTGGATTTATTAAATAAGCCGGCATAAATTGCCCGGTAAATTGTGACATAGCTAATGGAAAATTTCGAATGCTCCAGCTTGAGCCTTTCAGAAATTTCATCTGGAGACCACTGGTGATTTAGAAATTTATCTTCTACACATGAAAATAATTCAGGGTTATCCAGGAGCTTGTGACGTTGGCAATTTTCTCTTCTGGCATGATATTGTTCCTGAGCTTTCGAGGGAAGATATTCACCGTCTATACTGTTTCGATGAATCTCTCGAGAGATGGTTGATTTATTACGATTCAGTTCTTTGGCAATTTTAGAAATAGAATAGTCCAAAGTAAGAAACTTCAGTATTAAATCGCGTTCATTTGGTGTAAGATGCTTGTAGTGACACATAGTATTTCCCTTTCAATGAGGTCTTTAGCAAACACCATTGTACAGGAAAGCTATGTGTCATTTCTATGTGTTGCACTTACATTGTAAATTCGCCGTGCTAATAAGTCGAGCAAGAGGCGAAATGAGACTCTTAAGCATGAGCATCTTATTTGCGTTCCATCTTTGAAATCTTTTTTTGCTTTTTCGGATACTATTTGAACCTTATTGCTTTTGTTTTCCTCAGAAAAGATAGAAGGAGAGTTAAGTAAGCATAGAAAGGAATTACGATGCCTAAGAAAAAGAGGAATAAAACTCCGGCTGAACCGATTGAAGAACAAAGCAAGAAGCCAACTTCTGAAAGTAAGCCGCAGTCAAACAAACCTATGACTGAATCCATTCAGGAGACAACTCCGAATAAGAAAAAAACCACTTCCAAGAGAAAGTGGTACTGGATTGTAATTGTCATTCTGGTAATTATTCTTGCAGCTGTTATAGCGTTTGGTATTGTAGATAATCAGAAAAGTGCTAATGAAAATCGTAGTAGTAATCAGGTGCGTACAACTAGCACCACTGTTCCCACTACAACGGAGCTGCAGATGGCAAAAGCGGGTTCCGGTGCTCTGTCCAAAGCAGATTTTAGTTTTGGCGGCAGAACGGTGAATGGATATCAGAACTTCATCGACCTCTGTGAGAAAGAAGGCGGGTCGCATAGCTACTATTTCAGTGATGCGGGTACCTACTGTAAAAACGCCAACCGCGGAGTAGATATAGGTGATGATGTTTTAGACGATCATAATAGTGTAAAAGATGCATTTGGAGAACCAGACGTTGAAAGTGAAATAGAAGATGAAGCAATGCCTGATTGGTCGAACGATCCCCAGTGTAGAGGTTTCCACTATATTTACTCTTTTTCCTATCATGGACATACGTATAAAAAAATCATTTTTGTCGTAGTGGGTGCCGCATGGGCAGGAGTTTCCGGAATTGAATACGTTGTTGAATGAAAGTTATAAAAGCTATTAGTAATACTTCAAAGGAGATAACTATTATGAAAAAGATAATGTCCGTCATTCTAAGTTTGACGATGCTTCTGTCCGCTTTTTCTGTTTCTGCTATTCCAGCATTAGCGGCAGAAACAAATCAGCCTGCAAAATTGGGTTACCACGATTTCGATTCTAATGGTGTATTAAATTTTGGGACTGAACCTGTTTATGAAGAAGTTTCAAAAGATGAATATGATGCTGGAAAAATCGAAAGTGTCAATGGATATGAAACCTATTTTGAAGGGTATAAGGACATAAATGATAAAACCCATTACTATAAATTGACAGAAATTAAAGAATTTACAAATTGGGTTGATGAAAGAAAAGCTTGTTATGATTATTGCTCTAAAGAATATGGGGTAGGAGAGGGTTCAACTGATTCTTGGTTTGATTTTGGACTAGAAAAATACAATATTATGAGTGGCAGATTTTCCTATAATCTTATAGAAGCTTGTCCTACTGTAAATAGAGGTATAGCTTATGGTGATTCGGATAAACAAGTAATCAACGTATTCGGTAGCGGGAAGAAAAAAACGAAAGATTTTGTATTCCCCGGAGTTGAGCATCAAGGTGTTGAAAATCTAACAACATATGAATTAGACTATAAATATACAGGTATGAAAAAGAATGTGAAAAATTATAGAGATGAGCTTGAACCAAACAGTTTCGCAGATTATCAAATTCATACTTTGATTTTTCATAAAACTTTTTCTTTCAATAAACTTGGAAAACTAATTCATATCAAATGGTGGGTTGAATATACTTGTAATAACCACAAAACTTATTATTGGTAATAAAAAAGCAATATAAAAGAAGTATGACTTGTAAACTAATTTGTCCGATAATAGACCGCCCAATATGGGCGGCTTTTTTGCTTGCGGTGACAGTGATTTAGAGCAGAAGAGAGGGAAAGAAGTAGCCCAAAGAGCGAGCATTTTAAATTCACTTTCCATATTTGTTCCACGTTTCACCGATTTAGGCACAAAAAGACCCCGCAGGTGACGTACCTACGGGGCTTTCCATTGGTCGAGGTGACAGGGCTCGAACCTGCGACCCTCTGGTCCCAAACCAGATGCGCTACCAAACTGCGCTACACCTCGGGATGTCTGTTTTTCGCGAAAAACAGTATAGCAAAGGAAAACAGGCGTTGTCAATAAGCGCAAGTGTTTCACTTTAAAATGGAGGACTTCTTTAGTATAATGTTTATCAAAGTAATTTTGGAGATAATGATTGGGGAAGATTAGATGGAAAGAAGCAGCGGCATCCTCATGCCAATATTTTCACTGCCCTCAAAGTACGGCATCGGTACTCTGGGAAAAGAGGCCTATCATTTTGCCGACTTTCTGGAGAAGTCCCGCCAGAAATACTGGCAGGTGCTCCCGCTCGGGCCGACGGGTTACGGCAACAGCCCCTATGCCTCGTTCTCGTCCTTTGCGGGCAACGCCTATCTCATTGATCTGGATCTCCTCATTGAGGACGGCCTCCTGGAGCGGGACTATGTGGAGTCCTTTGACTGGGGAGACGACCCGGAGACCATTGACTACGGAAAAATAGAGAAAAATCGCCGGGAAGTTCTCAGGAAGGCATTTGAAAATGGCTTCCAGAGAGACCGCTCCGAAGTGGATGCCTTCGTGGCCGACAACTTCTGGGCAGAGGACTATGCCATGTTCCGCGCCCTGCGGGACCATTTCGACGAGAGCCTGTGGATAAACTGGGAGGAGCCCATAATGCTTCGCCGCCCCGAGGCGGTGGAGCAGTACAAGCGGCTGCTCCGAACGGAGATCGACTACTATCTCTATATTCAATTTCTGTTCTCGAAGCAGTGGAATGCATTCCGGGACTATGTCCACTCCTGCGGCATCAAGATCATTGGCGATCTACCCATCTATGTCCCCATGGACTCCGCCGACACCTGGCGGGAGCCCCAGTTCTTCCAGCTGGACCGGGAGAATATTCCGACCTGTGTGGCCGGTGTTCCGCCCGACTATTTTGCAAAGGACGGCCAGCTGTGGGGCAACCCGCTCTACGACTGGGACGCCATGCAGCGGGACGGCTATGGCTGGTGGATCCGCCGCGTAGAGGGTGCCTCGAAAAAGTATGATGTCATCCGGATAGACCACTTCCGCGCATTCGAGAGCTACTGGGCTGTTCCCTACGGTGAGACCACTGCCAAGAACGGCCAGTGGAGAAAAGGACCGGGCATGGATCTGGTCAAGGTTCTCCGGGACTGGTTCTATAATCTGGACTTCATTGCAGAGGATCTCGGAGATTTGACACCGGACGTGCATCGCCTGGTGGAGGATTCCGGATTCCCGGGCATGAATGTTCTGGAATTTGCGTTCTCACCGGACGCCTCCTCCAAATATCTGCCCCATTACAACAGCGAAAACTCCGTCTGTTACGTGGGGACCCACGACAACGATACGGCCCGGGGCTGGCTCGAGGACGAAGAGGTGGATGCGGCCAACAAACTTTTCGCTTCCAAGTATCTCGGCCTGAATGATCAGGAGGATCGGAGCGTTGGCATGATTCGCGGCGGAATGGTATCTCCCGCATGGCTTTTTGTTGCCCAAATGCAGGACTGGCTCGGCCTTGGAAGCGAAGCGCGCATGAATATTCCGGGCACGGCCACGGGAAATTGGCGCTGGCGCATGCTCCCCGGCAAGGACTCCGAGGCTCTGGCCAAGGAAATTGCCGAGTATACCCGCATGTTCGGTCGCGACAGATAAATAACAAAACACATTGCGGTAACAATTCCGTTGTGTTAAAATACACCAGTAATATAAGAAATACCTTATTATTAGCGGAGGTAAAAGCTTTATGGCAAAGAAGTATGTTTATCTTTTCAAAGAGGGTAACGCAAACATGCGTGAGCTCCTCGGCGGTAAGGGTGCAAACCTCGCAGAAATGACCAACCTTGGTCTTCCTGTACCGAGAGGTTTCACAATTACCACTGAGGCCTGCACCAAGTACTATGATGACGGCCGCAAGATCAGCGACGACATTCTCGCTGAAATCTCCGAGTACGTCACCAAGCTCGAGGAGCAGACCGGCAAGAAGTTTGGCGACACGAAGAATCCTCTTCTCGTATCCGTCCGTTCCGGTGCCCGCGCATCCATGCCCGGCATGATGGACACCATCCTCAACCTCGGTCTCAACGAGGAAGTCGTTGACGCCATCATTGAGAAGACCGGCAATGAGAGATGGGCTCGTGACTGCTACAGACGTTTCATCCAGATGTACTCCGACGTCGCCATGGGCGTCAACAAGAGCTACTTCGAGAGACTCATTGATGAAATGAAAGCTAAACGCGGCGTCACTCAGGACGTTGAGCTCACCGCAGACGACCTCAAGGAACTCGCTGAGCAGTTCAAGGACGTCTACAAGAAGGAAAAGGGCGAGGACTTCCCCACCGACCCGAAGGAGCAGCTCATCGGCGCCATCAAGGCCGTGTTCGCATCCTGGGACAACCCGCGTGCCAATGTTTACCGCCGCGACAATGATATCCCGTATTCCTGGGGTACCGCAGTCAACGTTCAGGAAATGGTATTCGGTAACTGGTCCGACAACTCCGGTTCCGGCGTTGCTTTCACCCGTGACCCGTCCACCGGTGAGAACGCATTCTATGCTGAGGTTCTCATGAACGCACAGGGCGAGGACGTCGTATCCGGTGCCCGCACCCCCATGAAGATCGAGGAAATCAAGAAGACCCTCCCGAACATCTACGAGGAGCTCCTTGAAATTGCCCATAAACTCGAAGATCATTACTGCGACATGCAGGACATGGAGTTCACCATCGAGGATGGCAAGCTCTTCATGCTCCAGTGCCGTAACGGTAAGCGTACTGCCCGCGCTGCCATCAAGATCGCTGTTGACCTTGTCAACGAGGGCAAGACCACCAAGGAGAAAGCGCTCCTTGCCATCGACCCGAGAAACCTCGACACCCTTCTCCACGGTTCCTTCGACCCGAAGGCCCTGAAGGCTGCAGAGGCTGACGGCAAACTCATCGGCCAGGGTCTCCCGGCTGCTCCGGGTGCCGCTTCCGGTAAGATCGTCTTCACCGCTGAGGAGTCCAAAGAGTGGGCTGCCAAGGGTGAGAAGGTCGTTCTTGTTCGCCGCGAGACCTCCCCGGAGGACATCGAGGGCATGAAGTCCGCACAAGGCATCCTGACCGCCCGCGGCGGTATGACCTCCCACGCTGCCGTTGTTGCCCGTGGTATGGGTTCCTGCTGCGTAGCCGGTTGCTCCGAAATCGTCATGGACGAGGACAACAAGACCTTCCAGCTCGGTGGTCACACCTATCATGAGGGAGACGTCATCTCCTTCGACGGTAACACCGGTAAAATCTACGACGGTGCTCTTCCCATCAAGGAAGGCTCCATCGAGGATAAAGACTTCGCCACCATCATGGAGTGGGCTGATGAGGCTCGCGCCCTTGAGGTAAGAACGAATGCAGATACCCCGACTGACGCCCAGACCGCTGTTCAGCTCGGCGCTGAGGGAATCGGCCTTTGCCGTACCGAGCACATGTTCTTCGCCGGCGACCGTATCGACGCTTTCCGCGAGATGATTTGCTCCGACACCGTTGAGGAGCGCGTTGAGGCTCTAGACAAGATTGAGCCCATGCAGCAGGGCGACTTCGAGGCTCTGTTCACCGCTCTCGAGGGCAAGCCGGTCACCATCCGTTTCCTGGATCCGCCTCTCCATGAGTTCGTTCCCACCGAGGAAGAGGACATCAAGAAGCTGGCTGACGCCAAGGGCAAGACCGTTGAGCAGATCAAGGCTATCATCGACAGCCTCCACGAGTTCAACCCGATGATGGGTCACCGTGGCTGCCGTCTCACCGTAACCTATCCGGAAATTGCCGTCATGCAGACTAAGGCAGTTATCCGTGCTGCCATCAACGTCAACAAGGCTCATCCGGACTGGAATGTTGTTCCGGAGATCATGATCCCGCTGGTCGGCGAGGACAAAGAGCTCAAGTATGTCAAGAAGACTGTCGTTGCCACTGCAGATCAGGAGATTGCAGACGCTGGTGTTGAGCTTACCTACAAGGTCGGCACCATGATTGAGATCCCGCGTGCCGCTCTCACTGCAGATGAGATCGCCAAGGACGCTGACTTCTTCTGCTTCGGTACCAACGACCTCACCCAGATGACCTTCGGCTTCTCCCGTGACGACGCCGGTAAGTTCCTCGGCTCTTACTATGATGCCAAGATCTACGAGTCCGACCCGTTCAGCAGACTGGATCAGACTGGCGTAGGCAAACTCATGAAGATGGCCCTCGAGCTTGGCAAGCCGGTCAACCCGAACCTCCACTGCGGAATCTGCGGTGAGCACGGCGGTGACCCGACTTCCGTCGAGTTCTGCCATGAGATCGGCCTTGACTATGTCTCCTGCTCCCCGTACCGTGTTCCGATTGCCCGCCTTGCAGCTGCACAGGCTAACCTGAAGAACCCGAGAAAGTAAGAGCAAGGCTCTAATAATAATATCGGCAGTACAGTGAACCGCTGTGCTGCCGTTTTTTGTTGCGCCGGTGTCAAAAATCTTGCCTTCCACCGAAAAAGGCCGAAATTTTTTTAACAAGACATCGGAAAATTTTAAAAATTGTGCATAAACCTCACATTTTCCACGAAATGTTTATATGAATTCTGCGATTTGGCATGTCCAGAATCAGAAGAATTGTGTTATAATCTTGTTGGATTTATGGGTAGATGTGTGGAAGTCTATACTTTCGCACAATTTGGTGTACAGTAAATTTAGCTGTCAGGCCTGTTATCCAAAGGCCTGACGGCCTTTTTGATGCTATGTTATGGGAGGATAAATTATGGTAACGCAACTGAAGAACGTTCTTGTTGTGGATGGTACCGGCTGGTTCCCCTACTGGGGCGACATTCTCATTGAGGATGATACCATTAAAGATATCATCAGCGGTGAAAACATCATTATCCGGGAAGAAAAGAATTTTGACCGTACTGTCAACTTCAAGAGAGGCGAGAAACCCGGCGCATATGCTTTTGTCGCCGTAGGAGATGGCCCGTTCACCAAAGCTGACTACGAGAAACTAGTGGACGACATCATGAAGGATATGGGCACCGGTATGAAGCTTGAAAAAGCTTATCGCAAGCAGACTGGTTATGGCCTTGGACAGCGCGAGTATATGGTAGCCGGAATGAAGGCCAACCTTATTGTACTGGACAAGGAGACTAAAAAGATCGCCATGTCCTTTGCCGACGGAAAAGAACTTTAATTTTCAAAATTGACCGTCTATTGATTGCCATTGTTTTCATATGTTATGGGAGGAAAATATTATGGCGGAAGAGAAAAAAAAGAAAAAGTATAGTTATACGAATTCGGAGGCTGTCTCCGGCCGTCTCAATGACTACGGCACTGACAACCCCCAGAAAGATATCCTGAAAATGGCCAAAATGGTCACCGACCAGATGCTGGTCCCCATCGACGGCCATCAGCCCGACTACTTCGGCATTGCATCGGTAACGACACCGGAAATGGCGCGCATCGCCACAAAGATGAAACTCCGTAAGCCGAAGACTCTTGATGAAATTGCCAAGCGCACCGGAGCCACCACTCCTGACGAGAAGCTTCACCTGGAAGATGTCCTCGAGGAAATGTGCTACATCGGTATTTGCGAGTTCAACCGTGAGAACCCTGACGGAAAGAAACGCTACGAAATCAAGACCTTCGTTCCCGGCATGGCTGAAATGCTCAATGAGCATGCCGAGTGGTATGAGGACCATCCGGAAATTGCCGAGTGGTTTGACCTCTCCACTTACCTTCCCTTCAAGGGCTTCGGTCCCATGGGCCTGACCCAGATGATTCCGGACGGCGGTGCCGGTACCGGAATGCACGTCATCCCTGTTGAGAAGGCCATTGAGCATGAGAACCGCTCCGTAGACAGAGACCATCTCTCCTACTGGATCGACAAGTATGATAAATTCTCCGTAGGTCCTTGCACCTGCCGTCAGGAGCGCCATGAGCGCGGCGAGGGTTATACGGATGACCCGAACCACTGGTGCATCGGTGTCGGTGACTTCGCTGACTACTGCGTACAGACCAAGAAGCCCGGCCACTACATTGACAAAGAGGAAGTTTACCGCATCCTTGACGAGGCAGAGAAGCTTGGTTATGTCCATCAGGTAACCAACATCGACGGTGAGAACAAAATCTTCGCCATCTGCAACTGCCAGCCCAGAGTATGTAATGGTATCCGTACCTCCCAGCTGTTCAACACACCGAGCATGTCCGCATCTGCTTATCGTGCCCATGTTGACCCGAACAACTGCGTTGCCTGCGGCCGCTGCGTAGAGTATTGCCCGGTCGGCGCTGTCCGTCTTGGCCAAAAGCTCAAACTCAAAGATGGCTCTGAGCAGAAATATAACTTCATGGACGACCCGGCAGAGCACATCTGGCTCAAGTCCAGATGGGATCCGGACTATCGTGACCATGAGCGTGAGGAGACCTGGGAGTCCGGTACCGCACCTTGTAAGTCTGCTTGCCCGGCTCACATTGCCATCCAGGGCTATCTGCAGATGGCCAAAGAAGGCCGTTATGACGAGGCCCTTGCCCTCATCAAGAGAGAGAACCCGTTCCCGGCTGTCTGCGGCCGTGTCTGCAACCGCAAGTGCGAGGAAGCCTGCACCCGTGGAACCATCGACGAGGCCGTCTCCATCGACGAAGTCAAGAAGTTTATTGCACAGCGTGATCTCTTTGAGGAGACCCGTTATGTACCGAACGTAGAAATCCAGTCCAACCAGCTGGAGCAGTGGGACGAGAAAGTTGCCATCATTGGTGCCGGCCCTGCTGGTCTTGCCTGCGCCAACTATCTTGCCATCCTCGGCTACAAGCCCACCGTTTTCGAGAAAAACGAGGAGCCCGGCGGAATGATGGTCTATGGCATTCCTTCCTACAAACTTCAGAAGGATGTCGTTGCAGCTGAAATCGACGTTATCCGTCAGCTCGGTGTTGAGATCAAGACCGGCGTTGAGGTCGGTAAGGACGTCACCATCCAGGAGCTCCGTGACCAGGGCTACAAGGCATTCTACCTTGCTATTGGTCTTCAGGGTTCCCGCAAGGCTGGTGTAGACGGCGAGGATGCCGAGGGCATCATCTCCGCCATCGACCATCTTGCAAAAGTTCATGGCGAGAAGGACTATACGGTTCCGAAGAAAGTCGTCGTTATCGGCGGCGGTAACGTAGCCGTTGACTCCGCCCGTACAGCAGCCCGTCTTGGCGGTGAGGAAGTCTCCATGTACTGCCTCGAGTCCGCTGAGGAAATGCCTGCATCCGACGAAGAGGTCGAGGAGACCCTCGCTGAAAACATCAGCATCAACAACGGCTGGGGCCCGAAGGAGTTCCTGAAGGACGAAGACGGCAACGTCAAAGCTGTTGTCTTCAAGAAGTGCACCGCTGTCCGTGACGAGAACGGCCGCTTCAACCCGCAGTATGATGAGGATGACACCGTTACCGTTGAGTGTGACTATGTCATTGAGTCCATCGGTCAGTGCATTGACTGGGGCGGCCTCATCGACGGCCAGAACATTGAATTTGTTCACGGCAACTATCCGAAGGCTGACAAGTTCACCTATCAGACTGCTACCGAGGACATCTTTGTCGGCGGTGACCTGTATCATGGCCCGTCCTTCGTTATCAACGCCATTGGCGAGGGTCACGAGGCTGCCGAGTCCATCCACCGCTTCGTCCGTCCGAACTGCGACTCCCTTACTCTGGGCCGTGTTCACAGACATTTCTTCGAGTTCGACAAGAACAACATCTCCGTTGAGTCCTATGACAACTCCAAGAGACAGAAACCGGCTCTCGTATCCAACGTTGACACCGCTAAGACCTTTGAGGAGTACAAGCAGTGCCTTACGGAGGATCAGGTCAAGATCGAGACCGCTCGCTGCCTGAGCTGCGGTGCTTCCGTCGTCGACGAGACCCGCTGCATCGGCTGCGGCCAGTGCACCACGAAGTGCGAATTTGACGCCATCCATCTCTTCCGTACCCATCCGCACGGCGCAGATATGTACCGCGCAGAGGATCGTATGGTTCAGATTGCCAAGTACATGCCGAAGAGAATTGGCAAGATCATTGCCCGTCCCTTCAAAGAGGCATTCAAGGGCAACAAATAAGTCTTAGATTGCCGAATTCCCCCGCCGGCTCTCGGTGGGGGAATTTTTTCCGGAGGGAAATGTCAGGTTAGACCAATATCGTTTGTCAACTTGAGTAGGTTACATTAATATGGTACTATTCAAATAACGACAATGCACAGAACAGGGGAGACCTACAATGCACGAACTGGGAATCGTATTCTATATTATCCGCGACGTGGAAGATGTCGTCGAAAAAAATGAGGTTACAGAGGTAAAGTCTGTGACGCTGCAGCTTGGCGAGGTCTCCGGCGTTATACCCAGCTACCTGCTGGATGTCTGGAAATGGGCTGTTCAGAAGCATGAATGCATGAAAGACGCAGAGCTCAAAATTGAGACCATTCCCGCCGTCACCTACTGCAAGAACTGCGGTGGAAAATATGAGACGGTGAAATATGCGAAGGTATGTCCCTATTGCGACTCCGAGGACACCTATCTTCTGACGGGTGACCAGATCAATGTCAAAGAGATAGAGGCATATTAAACAGAGAGAAAAGCTAAGACCCGGAACCATAACGGTCCCGGGTCTTTCTATTAATTATTCTTGGAGGAGGATTAAGCTGTAGAAATTATTCAGAGAACAGAGCGGTGGAGAGGTAACGGTCTCCGGTATCCGGCAGAAGGACGACAATGTTTTTGCCCTTGTTCTCCGGACGCTTTGCGAGTTCAGCGCCAGCCCAGAGAGCGGCACCAGAGGAGATACCGATAAGGATTCCCTCGTCCTTGACGAACTCACGGCCCGTCTCAAAGGCGGCCTCGTTCTCGACCGGAATGATCTCATCATAGATGTCGGTATTCAGGGTGTCCGGTACGAAACCAGCGCCAATACCCTGGATCTTATGGGCACCGGAAATTCCTTTGGAGAGAACCGGGGATGTTGCCGGCTCTACGGCGACAATCTTGACATCCGGATTCTTGCTCTTGAGATACTCACCGACACCAGTCAGGGTTCCGCCAGTGCCAACACCGGCAACGAAGAAGTCGACCTTTCCATCGGTGTCTTCCCAGATCTCAGGGCCAGTTGTCTCACGGTGAGCCTTGGGGTTGTTGGGGTTGGTGAACTGTCCCGGAATGAAGGAATTCGGAATCTGCTCTGCGAGCTCATTTGCCTTGGCAATGGCACCTTTCATTCCCTTGGCGCCCTCGGTGAGAACGAGTTCAGCACCATAGGCTGCCATGAGTTTGCGGCGCTCAATGGACATGGTCTCGGGCATGGTGATGATGATCTTATAGCCTTTGGCGGCAGCGACAGCGGAGAGACCGATGCCGGTGTTGCCGGAGGTGGGCTCAATGATGGTGGCACCGGGTTTGAGCTCACCGCTGGCCTCAGCGTCCTCTATCATTTCTTTGGCGATTCGGTCCTTGACAGAACCAGCCGGATTGAAGTACTCGAGCTTGACGAGAATATTGCCGTCGAGCTTATTGTTCTCTTTGAAGCTGTGGGCGTTCAAAAGAGGGGTCTTGCCGACGAGGTCGAGTACGGAATCATATACTTTTGCCATGATAAAACACTCCTTGTTATTTGAAATGGAACGAAATACATTTTTCCTACTTGTTTAATAGGATAATAGGCTTTATTTCCTAGGATGTCAATAGGGAAAGCGGAAATTTATTCAGAATAAATTAAATAACGTAGAAATTGCCGGTCAATTCCTGATTGTGGTCCACGAGATCCTGGAGCGTAATGCCGTCAACATAATCTTTAATGACTTTGTCGTAGCCTTTCCAGAAGTCCAGAGTGGAACAGGTGGCGGAGCGCTCACAGCCGAGCGGCTCTTCACGGAGACACGCAATAGGGGCAAGAGTACCCTCCGCTGCGCGAAGAATGTCCCCCGCTGTAATATCCTTAGGGTCTTTGGCAAGGCGGTATCCGCCATTATTGCCGCGGAGACTGTGGAGAAAACCGGCGCGGTTCAGCAGGGCAATGACCTGCTCGAGATATTTGACGGAGATTCCCTCGCGCTTGGAGATTTCTTTCAATGTGATATACTCGCCGCGGGAGTAGGTTGCCAGGTCGATCATTACGCGGAGTGCGTAGCGTCCTTTTGTGGAGATCAATGGGACTGCTCCTTTCTGTATGGAATAAAATTACTTTAAGATAATTCTATATAGGAAAAGTAGGGAAGTCAATGACTTTTTCTAGTATTTCAGTAGGAAAATGTGACAGAAAAGAATTATTTGACGAAAGTTTCCTCTTGTGATACTATCAACGGGAATAAAATATCATTACCTTTAAAGACACAGACGGAGACAGTAAGTTCGAAACGGAACAGCAGGAGCGAATCGGGGACGGTGCGAGCCCGAAGGCAGGTTCCACGGACTGAATATCACTCCCGAGTCGCGGGCTGAAACTTCTCAGTAGGCCTCGCCGGACCCGCCGTTATCCGGGGCGCATATGTCAGTATGAGTTTTTCAGGTGGTACAACGAAACGTAAAGCTTCGCCCTGTGAACACAGGGCGGAGCTTTTTGGATTTCTGTGAGGAGGAAGTCGCTTGTATAAGAAAGTTCCAACCGACATGAACTTTGTCGCCCGAGAGGACGAGGTCTCAAAGTTCTGGAAAGAGAATAAGATCTTCCAGAAGACCGAGGAGAAAAAGGGTCCGTCCTATGTCTTCTATGACGGCCCGCCCACGGCAAATGGCAAGCCGCATATCGGCCACGTGGAGACCCGTGTCATCAAGGACATGATCCCGCGCTATCACACCATGAAAGGTGCCAACAGCCCGAGAAAGGCCGGATGGGACACCCATGGCTTGCCGGTGGAAATTGAGGTCGAGAAAAAGCTTGGTCTTGACGGCAAAGATCAAATTGAGAACTACGGTGTAGAGCCGTTTATCAAGCAGTGCAAAGAGTCCGTCTGGAAATATAAAGGCATGTGGGAGCAGTTCTCCGACTGTGTCGGTTTCTGGGCAGATATGGATCACCCGTATGTCACCTATGAGAATGACTATATTGAGTCGGAGTGGTGGGCCCTTAAGCAGATCTACGACAAGGGGCTCATGTATAAAGGCTTTAAGGTCGTTCCCTACTGCCCGCGCTGCGGAACACCGCTCTCCTCCCACGAGGTCGCTCAGGGCTATAAGACCGTAAAGGAGCGTTCCGCTGTTGTCCGCTTTAAATGCGTTGGAGAAGATGCCTACTTTCTCGCATGGACCACGACGCCCTGGACACTCCCGTCCAACGTTGCTCTCTGCGTAAACCCGGATGAGACCTATGCCAAGGTAAAGTGCATTGACGGTTATACCTATTACATGGCAGAGGCGCTGCTCGACACGGTCCTTGGACCGCTCGCCGAGGAGGGCCAGAAGGCCTATGAAGTCCTGGAGACCATGAAGGGCCAGGACCTTGAGTACCGTGAATATGAGCCGCTCTATGACTGCTCCGTTCCGGTTGTCGAGAAACAGCATAAGAAAGCCTATTTCGTCGAGGTCGACGACTATGTCACCATGACCGACGGTACCGGTATTGTCCATGAGGCACCGGCTTTCGGTGAAGACGACGCAAGAGTCGGCCGCAAGTATGATATGCCCTTTGTCCAGATGGTCAACGAGAAGGGTGAAATGAAGCCGGAGACTCCGTTCGGCGGCATGTTTGTCAAGGATGCCGACCCAGAGGTCCTGAAGGATCTCGACAAGCGCGGCCTCCTGTTTGACGCCCCCAAGTTCGAGCACGACTACCCGTTCTGCTGGCGCTGCGACACCCCGCTTCTCTACTATGCCCGGGAGTCCTGGTTCATCAAGATGACCGACGTCAAAGATGACCTTATCCGCAACAACAACACCATCAACTGGGTTCCGAAAAGCATCGGTGCCGGACGGTTTGGCTCCTGGCTGGAAAATGTCCAGGACTGGGGCCTGTCCCGGAACCGCTACTGGGGTACTCCGCTCAACATCTGGGAGTGCCCGGACTGCGGCGAGCGCCACTCCATCGGTTCCATTGAGGAACTGAAGTCCATGTCGGATGACTGCCCGGACGAAATCGAACTGCATCGCCCATACATTGACAACGTCCACATCAAGTGCCCGAAATGCGGCGGCAAGATGCAGCGTGTCCCGGAGGTCATCGACTGCTGGTTTGACTCCGGCTCCATGCCGTTTGCCCAGCACCACTATCCGTTTGAGAATCAGGACAAATTTGAGCAGCAGTTCCCGGCGGACTTCATCTCCGAGGCGGTGGATCAGACCCGCGGCTGGTTCTACTCCCTGCTCGCCATCTCCACGCTTCTGTTCAATAAGGCGCCGTTCAAGAATGTCGTCGTTCTCGGTCTCGTCCTCGACGGGGACGGCCAGAAGATGTCCAAGTCCAAGGGCAACGCCGTCGACCCCATGGAGGCCCTGCGCAAACACGGCGCCGACGCCATCCGCTGGTACTTCTACACGAACTCCGCTCCGTGGCTCCCGAACCGCTTCTATGACAAGGCCGTTGTCGAGGGTCAGCGGAAGTTCCTGAGCACCCTCTGGAATACCTATGCATTCTATGTCCTCTATGCGGACATCGACGAATTTGATGCCACAAAGTATACCATTGAGTACGACAAGCTCTCCGTCATGGACAAATGGTGTCTCTCCAAGATGAACTCCATGGTGAAGGGCGTCGACGAGAATCTCGCGGCGTATAAGATCCCGGAGGCTGCGGCCTATCTGCAGGAATTTGTGGATGACCTCTCCAACTGGTATGTCCGCCGCTGCCGTTCCCGCTATTGGGCACAGGGCCTGTCCCAGGACAAGATCAACGCCTACATGACGCTGTATACGGCACTTGTCACAGTGGCCAAGGCCGCTGCTCCTATGATTCCGTTCATGACCGAGGAAATCTACCAGAACCTGGTTCGCTCTCTGGACAAGGATGCCCCGGAGTCCATCCATCTCTGTGACTTCCCGACGGTGAACGACGCCTGGGTCGACAAAGAGCTCGAGGACAACATGGACGAGGTGCTGAATATCGTCACCCTCGGCCGTGCCTGCAGAAACGGCGCCAACATCAAGAACCGCCAGCCCCTCGGCCGCATGATCATCAAGGCCGACCACGACCTGGACACCTATTTCACCGACATCATTCGCGATGAACTCAACATCAAGGCCGTCGAATTTGCCGACGAGGACAGCAGTCTTCTCGACTACACCTTCAAGCCGCAGCTGAAGGTCGTTGGCCCGAAATATGGAAAACAGGTTGGAATGATCCGCCAGGCACTCGGCTCCATTGAAAACGGAATTGCCGCCAAGGAGGAGCTCGACTCCACCGGTTCTCTTAAGGTCACGCTCAAGGACGGCACCGAACTTGCCATGACGGCAGATGAACTCCTCATTGATGCGAAGCAGCAGGAGGGTCTGTATGCCCTGTCCGACAAGGGTGTCACCGTTGCCATCGACACGACTCTCACCGAGGAACTCCTGCAGGAGGGCTTTGAGCGCGAGGTCATCAGCAAGATCCAGACCATGCGCAAGGACTCTGAACTGGAGATCACGGACCATATCAAGGTATACTTCGCAGGCAGCGAGAAACTCCAGAGCATCATCGAGAAGAACCCGGATGCACTGAAGACCGCCGTCCTTGCAGACGAACTGCACTTTGATACCATGGCCGGCAAGACTGCAGACTGGAACATCAACGGCGAGAAGACCACCATTGGTATTGAGAAAGCATAAATAAGTATCCCCCCGGGAGGCTTGTTCCGCCCCTTTCGCTATGCTATTTTCAATTTTAGATAGCTGGCGAAAGGGGCTTTTTCTATGGACAGACTACTACAGGATATCCGGAAATACTGGGGACGGCGTGCGCCCTCTTTTTCCGACAATATCAATCAGGAGGACCCGGACCGCTGGATGGATGTCATTGAACAGGAAATCCCTGTATCGGAGAACTGTCGGGTTCTGGACATTGGAACGGGACCCGGTTTCTTTGCGGTGGCTCTCGCAAAACGTGGGTATGATGTCACTGCTGTAGACCTCACCCCGGAGATGCTGGAACAGGCGAAAAAAAATGCCGGTCCACTGGCGGAAAAAATCCATTTTCTGCCCATGGATGCGGAACATCTGGACTTCCCGGACAATTCCTTTGACGTCCTGGTCACTCGAAATCTGACCTGGAATCTGGAACATCCGGACCAGGCCTATGCGGAATGGTTTCGAGTCATGCGGCCAGGCGGAACCCTGCTGAATTTTGATGCCAATTGGTACCGCTACCTCTATCAAGATGACCATCATGCGGCAGAACATATTGAGAAGGCCAATCTTCGGGTGTATGATGATTCTGAGACAATGGAAAATATTGCAAGAAAACTCTGTCTCAGTAAGATCGACCGGCCTCTCTTTGATCTGGCCCTTCTCGACAAAATCGGCTTTTCCCGGGTGACGGCGGACAAAAACATCTGGAAAAAGGTTTGGAGTGAGGAACAGAAGCGGGAGAACCGGTTTACGCCGTGTTTTATGATCAAGGCCTGTAAAGAGGCCTGAACCGGAGCTTCTATGAAAAAAAGAACGAAGATCTTATTGGGGAACCTGCTGTCGGATGTACTGCAGGTTCTCCTCGTTTTATTGGGAATCACACTGATTTCGTTTTTGCTCCTCTATCTCTCGCCGGGCAATCCGGCGGAGATCTGGCTCGTGGGCAAGGACGGCAATGCCGGTATGATTTCTGAGGAGACACTGCATCGCCAGGAAGAGGCAATGGGTCTGAATGGCTCCTTCCTTTCACAGTATGGGCACTGGCTTGGTAGCGCTTTTCAGGGCGACCTCGGCGTCTCGTTCTCCAACCATCAGCCCGTGACGCAAATTCTTGCGGAGAGAATGCGTCCGACCCTCTTACTCACCTCGATTTCTCTGCTGCTGACAATTTTGATCTCCGTACCGCTTGGCATCCTATGTGCGGTGAAGAAGGGGAAATGGGTGGATCATTTTATGCGAGCCCTTTCATTCCTCGGAATTTCCATTCCCTCCTTTGTACTCGGTGTCCTGTTTCTCTGGCTGTTCTGCGTCAAATTGCACCTGCTTCCGGTTTTGGCCAGCAATACGGCGAGAGGGCTTATTCTCCCCATCATCATTTTGACGCTGCAGAGCTCGGCAAAAATGACGCAGCAGGTCCGATCCATCGTTCTGAGTGAAATCCAAAAGCCCTATGTGGACGGGGCACGGATGCGGGGTGTCAGTGAACAGGATATTCTATACCGCCATGTCCTCCGCAACAGTGCCGCCCCCATTCTCACTAATATCAGTATTTATGCAGGGGCGCTTCTGGGCGGTTCTGTTGTCATTGAGACGATTTTTTCCGTCAATGGCTTCGGCAGAATGGCTGTCCAGGCGGTGGGATCGCTGGATTACAATCTGGTTCTGGGCTTCGTCCTCTGGTGTGCTCTGGTCTATTTTACGGTCAATCTGTTGGCAGATCTTCTGGCTCTGCTCATTGATCCGCGAATCCGATATGAGAGAAGAGGAGGTGAGACCCGGTGAAAAATATTTGGAAAGAACGCTCGTTTCGCATCCTCTCGATTCTAGTTCTGTTGCTTATCCTAGTTGCCCTACTGGCACCACTACTTGCCCCCCATGACCCCAATGTTCCGGATCTTCTGGCGGCAGAGCAGGGGCCGTCGGAGACCTACCCATTGGGAACTGACACACTGGGCCGATGCATGCTCTCCCGCGTCCTGTACGGGGCAAGGGTCTCCATCTTTTCAAGTCTACTGATTACCGCCATCGTCTTTGTCGCCGGCGTATTTCTCGGCACGTTATCCGGGTATTGCGGCGGCTGGGTCGATGCCATTTTGAATAAGATAACCACAGTCGTTCAGGCCTTTCCTCGGATGATCCTTGCCATTGCCATCGTCGGCCTGATGGGCGTTGGCATCCAAAATGCCATCCTCGCCATCTGCCTTGTGGAGTGGACGGAATATGCCCGAATGGCACGCAGTTTCACACTATCGGAGAAGCAGAGGACCTATGTGCAGGCTGCAAAGGTCTGCGGGGAGTCCGGCCTGCATATCTTGACACGCCGGATCATTCCGAATATCCTGCCGCCGCTCATTGTGAATGCCAGTCTGGGCATCTCGGCGGTTATTGCGGAAATTGCAGGGCTCTCGTACCTCGGCATCGGTGTCAAGGAGCCCATGGCGGAGTGGGGTGCCATGATGAACGCCGGCAGAGCCTATTTGCAGACCGACGTCCGACTCATTCTGATCCCCGGTCTCGCCATTTTCATCACGTCGTCGCTGTTCAACCTGTTTGGGGAGAAACTGCGCGATTCACTGGTCAAAGAGTAAAAGGAGCTGTCTATGAAAAAAAGAATCGGCAGTCTCCTGCTGTGCTTGTTGATGCTCGTCACGATTCTCTCTGGCTGTGGTGTCGGGAAAGGGTCATCTGACGACGAAGCGGTTATCGCTGACACTCAATGTCCCAACACGCTGGATCTTGCCCAGAGCTGGGACAGCTGGTTTACGAGTCGCTGGGGAATTACAGAGACTCTTTATAAGCTGGATAATAATCTGAATCCACAGCCTTGGCTTGCTGTCAGCTGCGAGAACAAGGATCCCAACACCTGGGTCATCACACTCCGGGACAATGTCAAGTTTCAGAACGGAAAATCTCTCACAGCAGAGGCCGTACGCCGCTGTTGGCTTCGGACGGAAAAAATAAATCCCCGCTTCTCCGAGCTCATGGAAATAAAAGATATGGAGGCCAATGGGAGAACTCTCACAATCCATACCGAAAAACCAGTCCCTGCTATGAAGAACCAGCTCTCGGATCCTCTGACCGGTGTAGTGGATATCTCCTCCGGACGGAATCTTGCCACTCACCCGGTGGGAACCGGCCCGTACATCGCCCAAGAGTATGAGCCCAATGTCCAGGCTACCGTGAAGCGCTACGATGGATACTGGCGCGGAAGGCCCTATTTCAAGAAGGTGACCATTGATATCCTGCCAGACACCAACACAATGGTTCTTGCCCAGCAGAATGGGGAAATTGACCTCTCTATGTATGTTCCTTCTTCGAATCTGTCACTGTTTCAGGACAAGAAGAAATACATTATTGATAAGGCGGCAGGATCCCGCGCAGAGATCCTCTATTTCAACTTCATGACGACGGCGCTGCAGGAGCCTGCAATACGTAGGGCTCTTAGCATGTGTATTGATAAAAAGAACTATGCAAAAATCATCAATAAGGACGGATCTGCTCCCGCGGAGGCGCTTTACCCGGAATCGGTCTATTATGGAAAGGTTCATGGCTATCCGTTTCAGATGAGGGCAGCTGCCCGGGAGCTGGATCGGGCTGGCATTGTGGACAGGGACGGGGATGGTATACGGGAGTGCCGGGGAAAGCCGGTGTCCCTGCGGCTCATCACCTACAATACCCGACCGGAGTTGCCCAATTTTGCCAATGAGATAGCGGCATCTGCCAAGAAGCTTGGTCTGAAGATCGGGGTGGAGGTCTATGACGATGTCTCAAAACAGGAGTCGGAGGGCGATTTTGATCTGCTTCTCATGAGCTTTACGATGACCCCCACCGGAGATCCGCAGTACTTTGCGGATATGGTATTCCGCACAGGCGGGAGCAGCAACTTTGGAAAGTACAGCAGTCATAAGGTGGATGCCCTGGTGGAGGAACTCGACACAGAGTTCTCCCCGGAGCGTCGGAAAGAACTGACCACACAGATTCAGCGTGAGGTCCTTGCCGATGCCGCCTTTGTTGTCATCGGCCACTCAAACTTTATCTGTGTGCGGAAAGCGGATATCCAGGGATTTTTCATAAACCCCTCGGAGTATTATGTACTGGACGGGAATATCAGGAGAGGAAGATAATGGAATTGCTGACTGTAAAAGATCTCTCAGTGTCCTATGGGGACAAGCGGATTGTGGATCATGTCTCATTTAATCTTCCTGACTCCCAAATTCTGGGCATTGTCGGTGAGAGCGGCTGCGGAAAGACGACCCTCCTCCGGGCGGTTATGGCAGCAGGCGGGAAGAGTGCCTCTCTGCAGGGCTCCGTCCTCTTTCAGGGCTCCGAACTTGTAGGTATTTCCGAGAAACAGATGAGGAGTCTTCGCGGCAAGGAGATTGCCATGATCCCGCAGAATGCATTTCTTGCCATGGATCCTACCCGCAAGGTGCTCTCTCTATTTCAGGAGACCATACGTGTCCACAATCACAATGCAAAAAAAGCGGAGGTAAAAGAACAGGCGGCGGAGCTTCTGAGCAGATTGCATCTGGAGGAACCGGATCGAATTCTCACCTCTTACCCCTTTGAACTCTCCGGAGGAATGTGCCAGCGCGTTATGATAGCGGTCGCCATGATCAACCGCCCAAAGCTTCTGCTGGCGGATGAGCCGACCAGTGCTCTCGACGTGACGTCACAAAAGCAGGTGCTGCAGGAATTGCATAGTTTGAACCGCGACCTCGGAGTGGCAATCCTGCTGGTCTCCCATGATCTCGGTGTCATAGCCCACATGGCAGATCGGGTCGCCGTCATGAAAAATGGTATTTTCGTAGAACAGGGAACCAGAGAGGAGGTCCTTCGGAGTCCGAAGGATCCATTTACCCAGAGGCTGATTGCGGCAGTTCCCAAGCTGCCGGAGAAGGAGGCGTGACATGGCTCTGCTGGAAGTGAAAGATCTCACGAAGACATTCCAGAAGCAAGGGAACCGGATTACCGCAGTGGACCATGTGACCCTGGAAATGGCGGAGGGGGAGTGCCTCGGCCTGATCGGCGAAAGTGGCTGCGGGAAATCCACAACGGCTGCCCTCATTGCCCGCCTTCTCAAGGAGGATTCGGGTACGATTCGTCTCTGTGGCCGGGAACTGACTGGTACCCGCTCGCTTCGCCGGGCCGGCAGCGGCCTTCAGATGATCTTTCAAAATGCCCAGGACTCCTTTGACCCAAAAGACGATGTGCTGCATGGTGTCATGCAGGGTGCTGCCTCCTATAAGATGTATAATAAAAAGGAACTGCGGACAGAGGGTGAGAAGGCACTTCGTTATGTGGGACTTCGGGAAGAACTCTGGGTCAGAAAGTGCCGCGAGCTCTCTGGCGGGGAGGCACAGCGCGCTGCAATAGCCCGCGCCATCCTCTGTCATCCTAAACTTCTGATCTGCGACGAGGTGACGAGTGCCCTTGATGTCCTGGTCCGCGAAGAGATTCTGCAGCTTCTTCTGCGTTTGAAGAGAGAAGGGGAAATGGGAATCCTTTTTATAACCCATGACCTCCCTCTGGCTGCCCGAATCTGTGATCGTATTGCGGTCATGGAACGCGGCACTATTGTGGAGACCGGCCCGGCGGATCAGGTTCTCACGAACCCATCTGCAGCAGAGACAAAACGACTAATTGAGGCGATTCTTACTCTATGATCTACGCACTGCTCATCCCATTCCTCGGAACGGTACTCGGCTCCGCATGTGTCTTCTTCATGCGCGGAAAACTCAATGAAAAGGTGGAGCGGGCCCTGAATGGCTTTGCCGCCGGTGTCATGGTTGCGGCCTCTATTTGGAGCCTGCTGCAGCCTGCCATTGAGGAGGAATCGGATCGGGGGCGATTTGCTTTTCTTCCCGCCTTTATCGGCTTCTGGCTCGGAATACTCTTTCTCCTACTGCTGGACCACATCATTCCACACTTGCACCAGTTCACAGATGAGGCAGAGGGCCCAAAGAGTAAGCTCCAGCGGTCGACCATGATGGTTCTTGCCGTCACGATGCATAACTTGCCAGAGGGAATGGCCGTCGGCGTCGTCTTTGCCGGTGCTCTCTCCGGGAACTCCCACATTTCAACGGCGGCAGCTATGTCTCTGGCCGTCGGCATTGCCATTCAGAACTTCCCGGAGGGCGCCATCATCTCGATGCCGCTCCATGCGGAGGGGAAAAGTAAGGGAAAGGCATTCATGGACGGTGCGCTGTCCGGTGCAGTGGAGCCGGTTGGTGCACTCCTCACCATCCTGCTGGCGGAGGCTATACTGCCTGCCATGCCCTATCTATTGAGCTTTGCGGCAGGCGCCATGATGTATGTGGTCGTTGAGGAGCTCATTCCCGAGATGTCCTCGGGCAAACATTCCAATGTGGCGACAATCGTATTTACGATAGGCTTCACGCTGATGATGGCGCTGGATGTTGCACTAGGGTGAATGCTGACGGAAAAGAAGAATTTATTCTCTTCAACATGGATTCTGTGTGAGTTTCGCCCAAGTTATCCCGCAGAGCCAAAAAAGGAGAAAAAGGTGGTAAAAGGCCACCCTATTCCGCCGAATTTATATTACAAAATTCTATATTATGTAATATATTTTCTCGTTTCAACCAAGAAACTGCTTAGCAAAGGCCGAAAATTAAACTGAATAGAGTTGAAAATTACCCACTCTTTTCCAATAATGAGGTGTAGGTAGGTATAAATAGAGCTTAATACCCCTAGGGGGTATCTGTGCTTGGAACGGGACAGAACGAAAGGGGCTGTATCACTTCCCAGTGATACAGCCCCTCAATTATTGTGAAATTTTATTTGTCTCCCAGCTTATAGGCGCCGAGGAATGCGAGTACCGCAAGAACCACACCGACGATGTACTCCACAACGGAGGTACCGCCAAGGATGGTGCCAATGCTGGTCCAGTGCATGTCGACCATGAAGAAGTTCTGCAGAATGATGAGGATGGCAGAACCGATAACGAAACCGATAATGCCCCAATAGGTGTTGGTCTCATACTTCTCCAGAAGGACTTTGATGAGCTTGGAGATGAAGAAGATGCCGAGCAGGATGCCGACAGCCCAGATGACAAGGACAGCAGCGTCATGCCCCTTGTCCGCACCAGCAGTGGTAAGGCCCTTGACGCAGTTCATGACCGGATAATAATAACCGACCGTCATGAGGAATGCGGAGCCGGAGACACCGGGGATAACCATGGTGGCCGCGGCGACGGCACCGAGGATGAGCCAGAGGATGACTTTGCCGAATGTGATGTGGGAGACGTCTGCACTGCCCTGATGCTGGAACAGGAACAGAAGTCCAATGGTGATGGCAAAAGTGATAAGGCAGATGATGATGCCAGAAGGACGGGTCTTCTCTGTCTTGACCTTTTTGAACAGCATGGGGAGTCCGCCAATGACCGCACCGAAGAACAGCATGATGGTGGCGAACAGGAAGTTGTCCAGACAGTAGGTAATGGCATGGCTTCCGCCGAGGAAGGCGAGGATGACGCCGATGATCAGCGGCAGCAGGAAGAAGATGCTCTTACCGAATTTCTTAAAGAGATTGCTGATGGAGTTGATGAGTTTCTCATAGACCCCAAGGATGAGGGCGAGGGTGCCGCCGGAGACGCCGGGGATGACGTTGGCGAGACCCATGATGAAACCGTCAACAATATAGATGATGAACTCCAGCCATTTGGGCCGTTTTTTCGGCTCCTTGGCGGGAACTGTAGTGTCCTGGCTCATGGGAGAACCTTCCTTTCTTTTATTGTTGCAAGGAAATTATACCACAGGATGATGAGAATAGAATGAGAGCGCCTTATTTAATTAATCCGTGCTGGGCCTTGGCGGCAATGAGGACATTCCGGGCGAGGAGGGCCGATGTGACCTTGCCGAGGCCCGGCACTGGGGTTATGGCACCAGCGACGTCGTAGACCGCAGGCTCGCAGCACCCTGAGGTCTTGCCATCCTTGCGAATAACGGAGCAGTCAATGACCGTGGTTCCCGGGGCGATCCACTCCGCCTTCACCGCATTGACTTTTGGAATTGCAACCACCAGGATATCTGCGTTCTTCGTGAACTTCTCCATATCCTTAGTGTGACTGCTGCAGACGGATACCGTGGCGTGGCGATTTACGAGCATCATTGAGACCGGCTTGCCAATGACGTTGGAGCGGTTGATAACGGTGACGTTCTGCCCATCCAGAGGAATCTTATAATAGTCGAGAACTTCCATGACCGCCTGAGCAGTGCAGGGGGTCAGCGCAGTCGGATCCCCGAGGACGGTTTTTCCCATATTGACATCCGTTGAGGAGTCGACGTCCTTTCGCGGGTCAATGGTCTCAGTGATGGCCACTTGCTCGTCGATGCTGTCCAGCGGGCGGAACGGCAGGATGCCGTTGACCGCCGGGTCGCAGTTCAGCTCTACCATTTTGGCAATATAGCTCTCCTGAGAGGCGTCGGCCGGGAGCGCAGCCACTTCCACATCAATGCCCACGGCGGTCAGCGCGGCGGTGGCGCCGCGCTCGTACGCGAGGTCGGGCCCCTTTTCGCCGACACGGAGGATGGCGAGCTTCGGGACAATGCCCTGCGCCCGCAGTTCCTCAGTCTCTCGGCGGCAGCGCTCCTTGACGGCCTCCGCCACCGGCTTGCAATCCAAAAGTTTAGACATGATAACGCCCCTTTCTCAGCTCAGATGGTCTTCCACGGAAGCATAGATGCGGTCTGCCAGCGCCTCGCCCTCCTCAAGAAGGGGAAGCAGCTCATTTCGGACTGACTCCACATAATCCGGGTCGTGGATGGATTTCAGGTTGATGATGACGTTGAGCCATGCCATCTGCATGGAGGATTTCAGGCAGAGTGCACCGCAGCCAACGTCAGACAGAGCAATGCGGGAGCCTTTCTCAAGCAGTTCCTCTTGCAGCTTCAGGGCTTTATAGGCAATCTTTATGATATCAATGGGGGCGGCGACCGCGGTGCGGAGCGCCTCCTGCATTTTCTTCTCTTTCACGGCCTTTTCTTCGTCCGTGCCCGCGGGGAGACCGTAGCAGCGGGAGAGGGGAAGGAAGTTCTCCGCGTCCCGGTTGATCTGCTGCATGAGCTCGTCCTGCAGCGCGCGGGATTCTTTGAGGATTCGCTGAATGTCCTCCTCATATTCGGCATATTTTTTCTTGCCCGTGGTGAGGGCGGCCACCATGCCGGCCAGGGCGGAGCCGAGGCTCCCCACGAGGGCGGCAACACTTCCGCCGCCGGGGACCGGGGCCTTTGAGTTCAGTTCGTCCGTGAATTTTTCACAGGACCAGGATGGAATGGATTCCATGTTTTTTCCTCCTTGGGATGGGAATTGACAGGTCTTTGGGGACTCTGGTAAAGTTTATTTAGATTTTACAGAAAATATAGGAGATATCGAAATGAACATCACTTGGGATGCGGATCTCTACGAGAAAAAATTTGACTATATCCGCCGCTACGGCGCCGACCTCGTCGAGCTCCTCGACGCCCCCGCCGGCAGTGCGGTCCTTGACCTGGGCTGCGGAAACGGTGCACTCACAGAGGTACTGCGGGAGCGGGGCTACCGGGTCATGGGCCTGGACTCCTCGCCGGAACTTCTGGCAGCGGCCCAGAAGAACCATGAGGATATCCGTTTCTTACGGGGCGATGCACGGGACTTCGTCCTCGACGATACCGTCGACGCCGTCTTTTCCAATGCGGTCTTCCACTGGATAGACCGGGAGGACCAGGACAAAATGCTGAACAGTGTATTCCAGGCGTTAAAACCCGGCGGACAGTTCGTGTTTGAATTTGGCGGCCACGGAAATAATGCCTTGATCCATGCTGCGCTGGAAAAGGAATTCCGTCAGTTCGGCTATGAGTACCATATCCCGTTTTACTTCCCGACCATTGGGGAATATGCTGGTAGGCTGGAACGCGCCGGGTTCAAGGTGACTTACGCCATCCTGTTTCCGAGGCCCACAGAGCTGTTCTCCGACAGCGGCATGGCAGATTGGATCCGCATGTTCGTGAAGACGCCGTTTCTCGGCGTGACGCCGGAGGACCGGGAGGGAATCATAGAGGGGGCCGTGGAACGGCTCCGCTACCCGCTGGAACAGGACGGCACGTGGTATGCCGACTATGTCCGGCTCCGTATGAAGGCGGTAAAAGAATAAGAAAAAGGTGTGTTGGAAACCCGCAAGGTTTTGCAGCACACCTTTTTTATTTTTAGAAGAGACCGGTGATGACTCCGTTCTCGTCACAGTCAATGCGTTCTGCGGCGGGCCGTTTCGGAAGGCCCGGCATCTTCAGGATGTTTCCGGTCAAAGCTACCAGGAAACCAGCACCTGCGCTGACTGTCATGTGGCGGACGGTAATGCGGAACCCGGACGGGCGTCCGAGCAGTGCCGGGTCGTCAGAGAGCGAGTACTGGGTCTTGGCCATGCAGATGGGAAGCTTGTCAAAGCCATTGGCCTCAAACGAGGCAATGTCCTTTAGAGCCTGCGGTGTATAGTCGACGCCGTCTGCTCCATAGACCTTGGTGGCAATGGCGTTGATTTTTTCCTTTATGGGACTCTCAGCGTCATAGGCGAACTGGAATTGATTGTCGCCGTTCTCGCAGAGGTCGATGACCTCTTTGGCGAGCTCAATGCCGCCGTCTCCGCCGTGCTCCCATACCTCGGACAGGCATACATTGACGCCGAGTTCTTTGCACTTCCGAGTGACGAGCTCCACTTCTGCGTCGGTGTCATTGACAAACTTGTTGATGGCAACAACACACGGGAGGCCATAGACCTGCGTGATGTTCTCGACATGCTTCAGCAGGTTTGGCAGGCCTTTTTCCAGAGCTTCCAGATTTTCCTCGCCAAGCTCGGTCTTTGGAACGCCGCCGTTGTATTTCAGGGCCTTGATGGTGGCAACGATGACAACGGCATCCGGACGCAGGCCGGCGTAGCGGCACTTGATGTCGAGGAACTTCTCCGCACCGAGGTCGGCACCGAAGCCCGCCTCTGTGACGACATAGTCGCCGAGGTGCATTGCCATTTTTGTGGCCATAACGGAGTTGCAGCCGTGGGCAATGTTGGCAAACGGGCCTCCGTGGACAAAGGCCGGGGTTCCCTCGAGGGTCTGGACGAGATTGGGCTTCAGAGCGTCCTTGAGCAGTGCGGTCATGGCGCCTTCGGCCTTAAGGTCGTGGGCGGTGACAGGCTTGCCCTCATAGTTGTAGGCAACGACAGTGCGTGCCAGGCGATCTTTTAAGTCCTTCAGGTCCGTGGCAAGACAGAGGGTGGCCATGATTTCCGAGGCGACGGTGATATCAAAGCCGTCCTCTCTGGGAACGCCCTGCATGCGGCCACCGAGGCCGTCCACAATGTTGCGGAGCTGCCGGTCGTTCATGTCGACACAGCGTCTCCAGGTAATATTCTTTACGTCAATGCCGAGCTCATTTCCCTGCTGGATATGGTTGTCCAGCATGGCTGCCAGCAGGTTGTTGGCTGCGCCAATGGCGTGCATGTCGCCTGTAAAGTGGAGGTTGATGTCCTCCATGGGAATGACCTGGGCATATCCGCCGCCGGCGGCACCGCCCTTCAGACCGAAGACCGGTCCGAGGGATGGCTCCCGAAGTGCAATGACGGTGTTTTTCCCGAGTTTACGGAGTGCGTCACCGACGCCCACCGTGGTGGTGGTCTTTCCCTCACCGGCCGGGGTGGGGTTGATGGCGGTGACAAGAATCAGTTTGGCCGGATCGCCCTTTTTCGGCTCGTTCAGCAGAGAGTAGTCGACCTTGGCCTTGTATTTTCCATAGTAGTCAAACTGGTCCTCGGTGAGCCCGATGGATGACGCAATTTGTCCAATTGGCTGTGGTGTGGCTTCCTGTGCGATCTCAATATCACTTTTATAACCCATGATCGTCAACACCTTTCCAAGATTATTTCATATTCCCTTCATTTCCACATTTTACACTAAGATTCCGGGCCATTGCAACCGCGTCGGCGAATGCTGTATAATGCTGTATATTTATTACATTTAAAAGAAAATGAATCAATCTGCGGGAAAAGGGGGGAACTGTCTTGGATCTCGCTCTTGGCGATGTAGTTACCATGAAGAAAAAACACCCTTGCGGCAGCGCACAGTTTACCGTGACACGTGTGGGAATGGACATAAAGCTCCGCTGTGAGAAGTGCGGGCGGGAGGTCATGCTTCCGCGCAAGAAGGCTGAGCGGGCCATTCGGGCAGTGAATCGCCCCCAGGAAGGGAAATCCGATGTTTGAGAAACTGCCGGCCGTAGAGGACCGGTTTGAAAAGATACAGAAAATGCTTTCGGACCCGGAGGTCACCTCGGACATTGGGGAATATACCAAGCTCATGAAGGAGCTCAGCTCGCTGACCCCGGTCGTGGAGAAATATCGCCAGTGGGTCAAGGCAGAGGATGATGGGCGGCAGGCAAAAGCACTGCTCGAAGAGGGCGGTCAAGACCCGGAACTCAAGGAACTGGCCTCGGAGGAACTGGAGGAGGCCCGGCAGAATGCACTGCAGTTTGCCGAGGAGCTGAAAGTCCTGTTGCTCCCCAAGGATCCCAACGACGACCGAAATGTCATTCTGGAGATCCGAGCCGGCACCGGGGGAGAAGAGGCGGCACTTTTTGCGGGCACGCTGTTCCGCATGTACAGCATGTATGCTGAGAACAAGGGGTTCCATATCGACGTCCTGAATGAGAATGCCACGGAGCTCGGGGGCTTTAAGGAGATCTCGGTGGAGATCACCGGCCAGGGTGCCTACTCCCGTTTTAAGTTTGAGAGCGGCGTCCATCGCGTCCAGCGGGTTCCGGAGACCGAGTCCCAGGGCCGCATCCAGACGTCCACTGCCACTGTGGCGGTATTGCCGGAGGCCGAAGATGTGGACGTGGACCTCGACATGAACGACATTCAAATTGACACGTTCCGCTCCAGCGGGGCCGGCGGACAGCACATAAACAAGACGAGTTCTGCCATTCGAGTCACGCACATTCCCACCGGAATGGTGGTGGAGTGCCAGGACGAGCGGAGCCAGCACAAGAACAAGGATCGCGCCCTGAAAATTCTCCGCTCCCGCCTTCTCGAGAAGGAGCAGGAGAAACAGCACGAGGAAATTGCCGGACAGCGCCGGGCAATGGTCGGCACCGGAGACCGCTCCGAGCGCATTCGCACCTATAATTTCCCCCAGGGCCGCGTATCAGACCATCGCATTGGGCTCACGCTCTATAAGATCGAGTCTATTGTGAACGGCGACCTGGATGAAATCATCGACGCACTCATTACCGCCGACACAACCGAGAAATTAAAAGAAGCAGGAGATACCGAATGAAGACCCGCATGCTCTCTCCGGGCGACGCAGAAGTGGCCGGGGAGATCCTTCGGAGGGGCGGCCTTGTTGCCATCCCCACAGAGACTGTCTACGGTCTCGCGGCCAATGCCTTGAACGGCGAGGCCGTCGCCAATATCTTTAAAGCAAAGGGGCGTCCCATGGACAACCCCCTTATTGTACATATTACAGAGTTAGAGCAGCTGGAGGATCAGGACCTTGTGGCCTATGTCCCCTCGGCGGTATATGACCTGGCGGAGGCCTACTGGCCGGGACCGCTGACCATCATCATGGAGAAAGGCTCTGCCATTCCGGATGAGGTCTCAGCAGGTCTGGACACCGTGGCCATCCGTATGCCTTCCCATCCGGTGGCACGCTCCATTATCAAGGCGGCCGGCGTGCCGCTGGCTGCCCCTTCCGCCAATACATCCGGCCTCCCGAGCCCGACGACGGCGGCCCACGTGGCAGAGGACATGGATGGCAAGATAGACGCCATTGTCGACGGTGGCCCGTGTTCTGTGGGCGTCGAGTCCACCGTCGTGACACTTTGTACTGAGACGCCGCGCATCCTCCGCCCAGGCGGAGTCACTCCAGAAATGCTGGAGGAAGTTCTCGGGGACGTGGATATTGACCAAGCTGTCCTCGGAAAGCTCAAAGAGGGGGAACGGGCTGCCTCTCCCGGAATGAAGTACAAACACTATTCCCCCAAGGCAGAGGTCTACATTGTCCGCGGTTCCCTTTCGCAGTTTGCGGAATTTGTCAACGCCAAGGACCCCGAGACCACCTGTGCTCTGGTCTTCGACGGCGAGGAGGAGAGTATTCGCTGCAAGACGCTCCCCTTCGGCGCGGAGGGCGACGAGTCCGCCCAGGCCAACCGCCTGTTCTATGATCTCCGGACCTGTGACGACTTGGGAATAAAGAATATCTATGTCCGCTGTCCGTCCTCGGAGGGCGTCGGCCTTGCCGTCATGAATCGGCTGCTCCGCGCTGCGGAATACCGGTTTATTGATCTCTGAGGTGGCGCCCATGAAAAACGGCAGTATCATAGGACTGACTGGGCAGACCGGCGCCGGAAAGACCACGGTGGCCAGGCTGTTTTCTGAGTACGGATACCCGGTGGTCGACGCGGATAAAACCGCACGTATGGTCACAGAAAAGGGCTCCCCGGTGCTGGAAACGCTTGCGGAGACCTTTGGCAGGGAAATCCTGTTCCCAGATGGGACACTAAATCGCCCGGAACTTGCCAAGCGGGCCTTTGCAGACAGGACACATACGGAGGCGCTGGACCGAATTACCCATCCGGCCATTGTGGCCCTCATGCGCAAACAGGCACAGGAAGCCTTCGCAAGCGGTGCAGAGGCGGTCGTCTTTGACGCGTCGCAGCTCTTTGAGTCGGGCCTGGAAAGGGAATGCGCCGCTGTTGTGTCGGTCGTTGCCCCGGAGACGCTGAGAAGACAGCGTATCATGGAGCGGGACGGAATATCCCGCGAGGCTGCAGACGCCCGCATGGGTGCCCAGCACGACCAGACATTTTTCCGGGAACACTCGGACTTCCTGGTGGAAAATGCGGGCAGCCCGGAGGAACTCCGAGAGGCGGTGCAGGAGACTGTGCGGCAACTGAGACAAAAACTTGTGACAGGGGGCGACAAACTTGAGCAGCAATAAGCGCCGCCGAAAGAAGGTCACCCCTGGACGGATCCTGTTGAAGATGATAGCCATCGTATTGGTCTTTGTCCTCGTGGTGGCTTTCGGCGGAAGAGCCATTCTGAATTGGCGGTATCCGCTGAAATACACCGACATTGTGGAGAAGTATTCCACGCGCTACGATGTGGATGAGAACCTCATCTATGCGGTCATCAAGACCGAGAGCGGCTTCGACAACTATGCGGTCTCCGAGGTGGGTGCCCGCGGTCTCATGCAGATGACCGAGGAGACATTTGACTGGATCCGCACGAAGATAGGGGGCACCGAGACATTTGATGACCTGTATCAACCGGAAGTCTCCATCCATTACGGGACATATTTGCTCAACTACTTGCTCGACGAGTTTGACGGGGACGTGGACACGGCCATGTCGGCCTATCACGCTGGCAGCGCCAGTGTGCGGTCGTGGCTGAAGAATCCGGCCAACTCGGAGGACGGGCGTCGTCTGAACCATATCCCAAAGGCGGACACCGAGCACTATGTAAACAAGATAAATCGCGCCATCGGCATCTATGAGCGCCGGACGGCAGCGGAATGATAAGGAGGTACCACAATGGAACCAGAGAATAAGAGCGAGGCAAAGGCCCTCAAGGAGAAGCTCTTTTTAAAGCGGGAGCACATGGCGAAAGTCGGGGGCGATGAACTCGTTGACCGTGCCGCCAGCTTTGCCGACGGATATATGTCGTTTATGTCCAACTACAAGACAGAGCGGGAAATCACCACATTCTTTAAGGAGCAGGCGGAAGCTGCCGGCTATACGGAATTCGACAAGTCGAAGACCTATAAGGCCGGAGACCGAGTATACCGGGTAAATCGCGGAAAGGATATCATGCTCTGCGTCTTCGGTAAGAAATCTGCCGCAGAGGGCGTGAAGATTGCCGCCTCCCACATCGACAGCCCCCGGTTTGACTTAAAGCCCAACCCGCTCTATGAGTCCGAGGAGCTGGCGCTGTTCAAGACCCACTACTATGGCGGAATCAAGAAATATCAGTGGACCACCGTGCCCATGTCGCTCCATGGTGTCATCATCAAAGAGGACGGCACTAAAGTCACCGTTCGTATCGGCGAGGATGAGGGCAATCCACAGTTCGTCATCACCGACCTCCTTCCCCATCTCGGCAGGGAACAGATGAAACGGGACTCCGCACAGGTCGTACGCGGCGAGGAGTGCAATATCCTCGTGGGCAGCATGCCGTTTAAGGACGACCAGGAGTCGGAGCTTGTGAAGCTCAACATCCTGAAGATCCTCAACGAGAAGTATGGCATTGTGGAGAAGGATTTCCAGACGGCTGAACTCGAAGTGGTGCCGGCGTACAAGGCGGTGGACATTGGGCTTGACCGCAGCATGATTGGCGCCTATGGCCATGACGACAAGGTCTGCGCTTATCCGGCTGCTATCTCCAACTTCGATGTCAAGGATCCGGAATACACCTGCGTCACCGTTCTCACCGACAAAGAGGAAATTGGCTCAGACGGTAACACCGGCCTCCACTCCTCCTACTTCAAATATTTCATTGAGGATCTGGCGGAGAATGCCGGTGCCGAGGGACGTGACGTCCTGACCCGCAGCAAGTGCCTGAGTGCCGACGTCACAGCGGCCTTTGACCCCACATTCCCGGATGTCATGGATAAGTACAACTGCACCTACCTCAACAAGGGCGTCGGCGTGTGCAAATACACCGGTGCAGGCGGAAAGTACGATACCTCGGATTGCTCCGCCGAGTTCTTCGGCGAAGTGCGCCGCATCCTGGATGAGAAGAATGTCATCTGGCAGACGGGCGAACTTGGAAAAGTCGACGCCGGCGGCGGCGGGACCGTTGCCAAGTATGTGGCAGAGCTCAATGTGGATGTTATCGACATCGGTGTCCCGGTTCTCTCCATGCATGCTCCGTTTGAGGTGGTCTCCAAGCTGGACCTGTACAGCGCCTATCAGGCGTTTTATGAGTTCTTCATGGCAGACTAACGAGGAATCAGCAAAACGCGCTTGTGGACGCTCTCAGAGCTCCTCAGGCGCGTTATTCCTTTAAGATTGATTTAAGGAAAAGCAAAGAGCTCAGACCGTTTGGTCTGAGCTCTCTGTTTATGCCTAGTTATTTGTTTGCCTCAAAAATGTTTTTTGTCTTTACGGATGATCGATTAGTCGTTGGTCTGGTAGTGGGGCCAGAAGTTGTTCTGGGCAATGCCACCGCGCTGATGGGAACGACTGTTGCGGTTTGCGGGTCTCTCAAAGTCATAGCAGAAATTGTAGCCTGCATTGTAGGAGCCCTTTTTACTGTTGGATGTCTTTTCAAGATCCTTGAGAACGCTGGGATAGCTGTTCTCAAGCTCGTACTCAAGGTAATGGAGCTGGCCGTTGAGACTGTGCCAGTCATAACCGTTGCGGTTGCAGTAGTTCTTGAGTTTGTTGAGACGGGAACCGCTCCACTGGCAGAGGCCATAGGAGGAATGGTTGCCGTTATAGATGTTGGCGTTGAGATTGCTCTCAGCCTTCATGTTGGCAAGTACCCCGCAGGCGGCAGCATCACAGAGACCCATATCTTCGGTGAGATACTCGTGGATGGTGCGCTCGTTGCTGGAATTGGACTGTGCGACGGATGTTACAGAAACTGCGGCTGTCAACATACAGACTGTAAGAACTGCGGCCAGTATGCGGATAAGCTTTTTCAAAATAATTACTCCTCTGTTTTCGTTTCTTGATGTTTCTTTGATCGGCAGTAGAAATTGCCTGATCTGAGGTCTGTTACTTGTTAAGTTCAATAACTCTTACGCGGCATGCTTAGCATTATAGCCTAAAAAATTCGGATTTGTTAGTGAAAAATACCAATCAGAGGAAATTTCGGTCACTTTAACGATATCCCGGGACGGATTTTACAGACTTTTGGCACATCACACAAAGAAATTTTTATCAAAAATATTGTTATGATAAAAAATGACAAAAGTTACAAAAAGTACAGTCTGTTCGTTACGTTTTGTTAACTTTAGGAAAAAACACGGCAAAAATACCCGGAAATTGACCGAAAAAAGAAGAAAAAACCGGGCGCAGAGGAGGTCTGCGCCCGGAAAAAAGATTACGTTTTGTTACCGTTGCCGTGGGATGTTTATTGTCACCCCCGAAACGGAGGAAAAAATCAGGAAATTTGCCCTGAAAAGGCCGGAGGAAAAACCGGTCATATCCGCTGCCAGGTCACCGAAAAATTGGTCACTTTGCCGTTGGAGCCTGTCTTTTGCACGCCGGTCATGTAGCCGTGGGAGTTGTAGGTGAAAGTGAGCTTTGCCTGAGAGAGGACCTTGCCTGTCGACGGATCCTTGATAGTGGTGGAGACGCTGGAAAGCTTTCCACCCTGATTCCCTTTATAATATGTATAAGAGTCCGTATGGAGATATCCTTTTTCCGTGGTGTACTCATTTCGGAGAAGTCTCTCTGCGCTGTCAAAGGCAAGTTTGGACCGGCCCCAGTATTTATAGAGCTCAAAGCGGAAGGAGTCCAGGGTCTCCTCCTGATATCCGTAGTAGTACTTCGAACAGTCTCCGCCCATATAGCGGGAGCGGTCGTCCAGGATGACAGAGGTGAGACGGCCACGGGAATCATATCTGTAATGGCTGTCCACGCCGGAGGAGCTGCAGCTCTCCACCTGGTTTTTCCCATTCCGTGAGAAACTCCGAGTCCCATTGGAGAGAATAATATTCTGCACTTTTCCGGTACGGACGGCAGTTGACATAGCCCAGAGGACATCCGTCCACCCGTTTGAAAGGAGCGCAATATTCTGGCGGTTCGTGTTCTGTTGGACAGCAAAGGGGTAGCGGTAGAGCCCGCCAAGATTTCCCGTTCCTACAAGAGTGAGTTTGTTTTCACCCTTACGATAGGAGAAAGAGCAGGAGGCGGTGTCCCCTTTGATCTCTTTCGGAATATAGATTGTACCGTTCTGCTTTGGTGCAGCCGCAGAGACAGTTAGTGGAAGAACCAAAAGGAGAAGGGAAAGGACAATGGACAGGAGTTTTCGCAAGATATTGCCTCCTTTTATTATTGTATAAGGGAGAGAACATAGGAGACCGCCGTCAGCGTCTCATGCATGTAGAGCTCAGCAATGGCAGTGTCATCAACGTGCTCCGTATTGGACAGTGCTGTTATGACAGAGTCCAATGCAGTGACAAGCGAAGATGACTCCAAAGGATAGAGGTCTTTGACCTGACGATAGAGTCTCTCCACATTTTTACCGTCGACTGGTACCGCTTCTGCCTTCTCAATGGCATAGCAAAATGCCTGCTCCAGCATATTGCGGGAACGGCTCAGGGCGCTCTCGAAGTTTCCCTGCTCTATGTCATTTTCCGCGTGGACATAAAAGTCCTTGACAGTGTCAGTGGAAATTGTATTTAGAACAGTCTTTTTTGCGGTCGTTCCGGGCCCTGTCAGGAAGAACCGGCCATTCTGGCACTGGAGTTCCACATTTTGCAGGGACAGAGCGAAGTTGATTTGCCGCTCTATCTCCGTGAGAAGAGTCTCATAGGCCTCCTCCATGTTGTCTTCGGACACATATTCCAGCACGTGGCGGAACTGTTCCTTGGAGAGTAGGAAATTGAGGAGGTCCTCGGACTGCTCATTTAAAATGCAGTGCGCAATGACGTCGCTGAGCATGGCCCTCCGGTCGGGGAGAGCAGAGGGAAAGCGGACCGGGTAACCAAATTTTTCCGAGAGTGCAGCGAGGTCTTTTCCCGTCAGATAGGGCATTTGAATGGGCACATTGACGGATGTGGCAATTTTGATAATGCCAAACCCGGTGTCGCCGTCCAGAATGTCCAGCAGTTTCCGGCTGCGGAGGCTGTTATAAATTTCATTATCCATCGTTTTGCTCCCTAAATGTACCTTATTTTAAACTAACCTCATTATACGGTACGAAAATGCTTCAAACAAGTGCTTTCCAGTTGTATATTATGACGATATAATGATGTCAAAGGAGGGACTGTCATGCTTGAAAAAAATACCCAGAGCCTGCTGCGGGAAATCACCTCTCTGCGCACGCGTATTCAGGAACTGATTGCGGTTCGGGACGAACTGAAATTCCGCACCTGTGAAAATCTGGAAGACGAGTACCAGAAGAAGCTCGGCAGTCTCGAATACCGGGCGTTTCTCTCCCGGTACCGCACGCTGCGCATCCAGCATGAAATCGACCTCATCCGGAAACAGATGACAGAAGAGGGCTATGTTTTTCTGCCTGCCATCCAGAGCAAACTGGACGAGGAATTCCGCTCCAGTATTTCCCAGTGCCGCGGACGAAAACAGCGCATCCTGCTGGCAGAGCGGCACGAGAAGATGAATCGCCTCATGGGAACCAATGAGGAAAACCTCGCGGCACTTTACCGTGAGGTGTGTGAGAAAATCCACCCGGACTTGAATCCCTACGGCAACAGCCCGGAGCCGGAGCTTTTTTTTCAAGCTGTGGAGGCCTATCGGGACGGCTGTGAATATAAACTGAGCCAAATCGCTACCCTGCTGGAAGAGGTGCCACCTCTGCCGTACCCGTTTGAGTACGCCAGCATCCAGCTCATTTCGGACGCTTATCATGAGCGCGTCATGGAACTCATCCAGAGCATTGCCGACATCCAGAACTCGTATCCCTACAATGTCCAGGACGTTTTGGATGATCAGCTGTCTCTGTTTCACATGCAGCAGCGGCTCTACAATGAGACCGAGAGCTGGGATCGGGCATATGAGGCCTATGAGAAGGAGCGCATGGAGCTCCTCACCGGGAAATCAGAAGACCAGTAAAAATGACCGCCGGGCAGCTGGAAGCCGTCCGGCGGTCTTTTGTTATTTATATGGTATAGGTGTGATAGACCGTTCCATCCAGATCCTTCCACTGGAACGTCCCGTTTTCCAGCGTCATGTAGCTGTGCGGGCTGTTTTCCTTGGGAATGGAGACCGAACCGGGATTCAAGTACAACAGACCTTCTCCAAAGGGCTCCCAAGCAGGCACATGGGTGTGGCCATGGAGCAGGATGTCCCCATGCTGCAGGGGTGGCGGGGTCTGCATATTGTAGTTGTGTCCATGGGTCAGATAGATGGTCGTTTCCCCGGATGTCAGGATTCCATAGTCCGCCAGAATGGGGAAGTTTAGGACCATCTGGTCCACCTCGGTGTCACAGTTGCCGCGGACACAGAGAATGCGGTCACAGAGCGGATTCAGCATGGAGATGACCTGCTTGGGAGCATATTCTTCCGGGAGGTCATTCCGGGGCCCGTGGTAGAGGATGTCCCCCAGCAGAACCAGCTTGTCGGCCTGTTCCCGCTCCAGTGCCTCAAGCATTTTGCGGCAGTAATAGGCAGAACCGTGGATGTCGGATGCTATCATAAATTTCATGGGCGATTCGCTTCTTTTCCCGATTACCCCGGGAGTTTTTCCAGGAACTCCATGAGGTTATCGTAGTATTCGAAAAACGGTCCCTTTTTCATGTCCATGCCCATATAGGAGACATGGCTGAGCCGTTCAACGGGCATATTATACCATTTGCCCGGCTCCAGCTCTACACCTTCTGCGTAGTCTGCCTGCGGCTCGTTATAAGGAGCCTTAGCACATTCGGTGTTAACAAAGCCATCCTGGGAGTCCCAGGCGGGGCGGGAGTAGCCGTAGCGCTGCAAAGTGGTGTTGTGATAAGAACCGGTGATGAGACCGACGACTTTAGCGAGGATGCTGGCGTCACGGTTCATGACTTCAATGTCACAGGACGTGGAATGGGAGTTCCCGGAGGGATGGGCAAAATAGTAGATATCCGGGGCACAGTGGATGCTCTGGTTCATGTCGTACATGCCCTCGATTTGCATTTCAAAGCCGACGGAGTCCCGGACGTTCTCATCGAACCGCTGAATGTTTTTCCAGCGGGCAAATGGGGAGCGAATTTTTGTCTTTTCCCGGGCTGCAGGGTCGTCGTTGACGCCCCACTGATCCATATGGAAGTCAATGAGTTTGTCGGCAAATATTGAGTTGCCAAACATGGTATTGACGCCAAGATACAGGTCGTTGATGGCCAGGACGCCACGCTCTCTTAAAAACGAGGTGAGAGTGGTGCCGTTGTTGACTCCGGCAAGAGTGGTGACGGAGCGAATGCAGTGGTGTCCTCCCTTATACAGTTCCGACAGTTCCTCTGCGGGAGTGCCCTCAATTTCCTCTTGGCATCCATTTGTGAGGAGCTCTGCAAGTACGCGGACTGTGGGGGCGCCGAAGGAGTGGCCAATGAGGTCGATTTTTTCATGGGCCCCGGGCTGACCAAGATCCGGGATGAGTCCGGGGTAGGTCCTGCCAAAGCGCTTATGGCCATATTTCTCACTGTGGACTTTGCCGTAGTCCACGGTTCCGCCGACGATCTGGTAATAGGTGTCGACGGCGCGGTCCCAGGCGCTGTTGACCGGTCCCACCGAGGGGGCGTAGACCTCGTAGCCCTTTTCCCGGAGGTGGGTCATGGCGTCTGTGTTTTTTCCGAGCCAGCCCCAGTATGGGACATACTTGTAGATGCCATCCTGCTCTCCAAAGCCCATGAAGCCATGGACGAAGACGGCGGCGCAGGTCGATTTTTTCATACACATTCTCCTTTTCTATAAATTTTTCTCAAAATAATTATAGAATATCTTATAATACTGAGCAATATGTTAGAAAAAATAGAAGAAAAAGCGACCAGCCAAAAGGGCTGGTCGCAGCAAATACTTGGAATTTCTCAACTTATGGGCTCATAACGGTCAAGAAACTGGTTGGCAATGGCAAGATTCACCTTTGCGAGACGGTCTGCAAAGACAGCGGGATCCTCCGCATAGCCGCTTGTTATCCACTCCCGGATAAGAGCATAGGAGCCGCCGGACATGTAACGGAAGAGGAATTGATAGTCCTCTGCGGTCACGCCATGGCTTGTCCAAAATGAAGTGGTATATTCGGAACAGGCATTGAAAATAAGTTGCACAAAATGGTCGTCGAATTTCTGCATGATGACGATTTCAGAGATGTCACGGTGCTGATAGATAAATTCACAGACCTGCCGCAGCATGGTATAGTAGTCTTGACGGGAGAATGGCTCCATGACCTGCTCAATGAGCTCATCACAGAAACGCTGCTCAATTTCCTCCATGAGGCTGGCAGGAGAGCTGTAATGGCTGTAAAATGTGTTGCGGTTAATGCCTGCCGTTTTACAGAGTTCGGTGACGGTGATCTGGTCAATGGACTTCCGGCGAAGAATTTTTGTCAGGGCATCCTTTAGGACCTGTTTCGTGTGGCGTACACGCAAATCAACTTTTTCCGTGTTCATACTCTTATCTCCATTTTCTCAAAATACACCCAGCCTTATTATCTAACAGTTCAAAATGTTTTGCAAGGAGGTATAACCATGGCCAAAAAAAGCAAAAAGAGCTCCATCGCCCTTGTGGTCATTGTGATAATTGCGGCCGTGCTAGCGGCTATTCTCATTCCCCTGTATAGCAGGCAACAGCGGGGGACAAGGGAACCGACAGCCTCCCTTACCTCCATGACGAGTACAGAGAGTTCCTCGAGGACCCGGCCTGTCATTCCCAACGCAGCCGTCAGCGGCTCCAAGGCCCCGGAACTCGCCAAGCAGAGCCATCCCGACTACGATTTTGAGCTGGAGAGCGCCGAGCAGGATCCGGACGGAAAGAGCTACTATATCCTGGAGGGCGTGGACAGCCACGGAAATGTGCTGGACGTCAAAGTGGATGCGCAGACCGGCGAGGTCATTGCGGAGTAGTGAAATAGAAAAGCCGCTGTAGACATAACCTTATGTCTGCAGCGGTTTACTTTATTGCAAAAAATTATTTTTTCTTCTTCTTAGAAGCCATCTTCATGCGCTGTTCCTTGGAGAGGATGCGCTTACGGAGACGAAGGGACTCCGGAGTGATCTCCAGGAGCTCATCATCTGCAATGAACTCCATGCACTGCTCGAGAGAGAGCTGCTCCGGAGGTACGAGACGAAGAGCGTCGTCGGAGCCGGAGGCACGGGTGTTGGTGAGATGTTTGGTCTTGCAGACGTTGACAACGATGTCGTCGGAGCGGGTGGACTCGCCGACGATCATGCCCTCATAGACCTCAACGCCGGGGCCGACAAACAGGACACCGCGGTCCTGAACATTGAACAGTCCGTAGGCGGAGGTGACACCCTGCTCATAGGAGACGAGGGAGCCGCGCTCGCGGGTCTCAATATCTCCTTTATAGGGCTCATAGCCGGCAAAGGTTTGGTTCATAATGCCGTTTCCGTTAGTGTCGGTCATGAACTCGGAGCGGTAACCGATGAGTCCGCGGGACGGGACGTTGAACTCCAGGTGGGTGGCAGCGCCGGGGTTGGCCTGCATGTCGCGAAGCTCGGCTTTGCGGGAGCCAAGTTTCTGGATGACGGCGCCGACATACTCCTCGGGTACCTCAACGACCAAATCCTCCATGGGCTCGAGAAGCTTGCCATTTTCGTCCTTCTTGAAGATAACTTCCGGGCGGGAGACGGCAAACTCATAGCCCTCACGGCGCATAGTCTCAATGAGGATGGAGAGATGGAGCTCACCGCGGCCGGAGACCTTGAAGGTGTCCGTCGTGTCGGTCTCTTCCACGCGCATGGAGACGTTGGTCTCCACTTCCTTGAACAGGCGGTCACGGATATTTCGGGAGGTGACATATTTGCCCTCCTGACCGGCAAATGGGCTGTCGTTGACGATCCAGTTCATGGAGATGGTGGGCTCGTCGATCTTGATAAACTGGAGGGGCTGAACGTCCTCCGGGTCACAGAGGGTCTCGCCGATGTTTACGTCGGTGATGCCGGCGGCGCAGATGATCTCACCGGCTGCAGCCGAGGAGACCTCGACTTTCCGCAGACCGTTGAAGATGTAGAGTTTGGAGATCTTGACCTTTTCCTCCGAGCCGTCGCGGCGGCAGAGGACATACTGGGTGCCGGGCTTGACGACGCCGCGCTCAATGCGGCCAATTCCCAGACGACCAACATAGTCGTCGTAGTCCAGAGAGGAGAACAGCACCTGTGTGTCGCCGTCCATGTCACCGGTGGGAGCTGGGATCTCATTGATGATAGACTCGAAGATGGGGGTCATGTCTCCGGAGCGGTCATTGCTGTCGTAGGAGGCATAGCCGTCGCGGGCAGAGGCAAAGACGACCGGGAACTCGATCTGGTCCTCGTCGGCGCCCAGCTCGATGAAGAGGTCGATGACCTCGTCGACGACCTCGGCCGGACGTGCACCAGGGCGGTCAATCTTGTTGATGACGACGACGACCTTCTTGCGGAGCGCCAGTGCCTTTTTCAGAACGAAACGGGTCTGCGGCATGCAGCCCTCAAAGGCATCCACAAGGAGAAGAACACCGTCGACCATGAGCATGATCCGCTCGACCTCGCCGCCGAAGTCGGCATGGCCGGGGGTGTCGATGATGTTGATTTTTGTACCTTTATACATGACGGACGTGTTCTTGGACAGGATGGTGATTCCGCGCTCCTTCTCGAGGGCGTTGGAGTCCATGACACGCTCGTCCACCTGCTCATTGGTGCGGAAGGTACCGCTCTGCTTGAGCAGCGCATCTACCAGCGTCGTTTTACCGTGGTCAACATGGGCGATCATGGCGACGTTGCGAATGTCATCTCTAGTTTTCAAGACGTTACACCTTCCAAAAAGCTAAATTACCAAAAAATACTGAATCGCGTATACGAACGAGATTTTATCACCGTGTCCACGACAATGCAAGAAATTTTCAGACTTTTAATAAAAGGTATGATAGAATAGAAAGACAAATGTTACGAAAGGAGCGGATTTTCCTGTCAGACGAGAGAGAGAACGGGCTCCAGGAGGAGCTCGAGGATATCCGTGATAAGTTCCAGGCCGGCATCGACGAGATGATGGCGGCCCATCCGGACAAGGATTGGAACGACTTTGTAAAGGAGGCAGCCATGGAACAGGAGAACCAGACCCCGGCAGCAGCTGGGGAGCAGGAGTCACAGAAGTTCACGTGGTGGTCATTTTTCATCCCGGCCATTGCGCTGATCTTCCTGGCCTTTGCCATCATATTCCTTGTAAACGGCTGGAGTTTGTTTTCAAACACCGCGGTGGCGCAGAAACGTGCCATTGAGAACCGGCCTGTGTCGGCCCTTGCCAAGTATGAGGCCATGAACCAGGGCATTGACGAGTCCTCTTTCCAGCAGGACTACGGCTGGAAATACCTGAAGAATCAGGTCAAGCTCTATGACAAGCTGGGCCTCACGCAGATGGAACAGATGGGTTCCTTCCTGGAAACCCACTATACCGACAAGGCGCTGAAAAGCTGCTGGAACCATTATGCCAAGAATCGCAAGGCGGAGTACGATCAGTACAACACCGCCATCTACGCATTCCAGGACGCCATGCAGGAGAGCAGCAGTTATAAGGGGCTTGTAAGCACCTTTGATAAAGAGATCGCCGGGAAAAATATCAACCCGTCCTATGTCAACTTCTTCCATTACTATGCGGCGCTCATGACCGGACAGAAACCGGCGGAGCAGCATAAGAGCATTGAGGGAATCAAGGACAAGAAGCTCCGCTACCCCATTGAGGCGGAATATTGCCTGAACTCCAAGGACTGGGACGGCGCGGTCCGCTACTCCAACAAAATTCTCCGCAGCAACAAGGAGAACACCTACGCCTACGTCTATAAATCCTTCGGCCAGAGAATGCAGAAGGATCTCGCCGGAGCCCGGGAGACGGCAGAAACCGGTCTGGCGGTGGACTCCCACAACGGCCCTCTGTACTATCAGCTCTCCGTTCTGGAACTCCTGAAGGGCAACTATGCCAAGGCGGGAGAATATGCTTACACCTCTGCCACCTACAGTCTCACCGACCAGGCCGTCAGCCTCAACGCCATGATCTATGGCCTGCGCGCCAATGCCTACAAGAAGGCGGGCAATGAGAAAGCTTATGAGAAGATGATGAGCGGGTACAACAGCATGCTTGCCCTCCTGAAACAGGGCGATGCAGCTCCTTCCCCCGACGTGGCAAAGGTCATCTCCGGGCAGAAGACCGTGGCAGATGTATTTCTGAAAGGGACCGGTGACCTGGCATGAAGACACTCTATAAGATTATTAAATATATCACATTCCCGGGAGCACTCCTGAAGGGCTTCCTGGAGCAGCTGTTCTGCCGCATCTATCATATTCCGGTCACAAACAGTGAGTATATGCAGGACAATGAGCTCTGCGGCCACGTGGAGCACGACCTTGCCGGCAAGAAGGGAAGTTTCGGCATTGCATGGTTCCCGCACATCATCATGGTGCTGCTCGGCCTGTTCATTGCGCTGCCGGGCGGAATCAACTTCTTCTACATTGGAACGTTTGATGTCCTGTCCCTCATCCTCTTCTATGTGGGCGTCTCCTTCCTGACGAATGCATTTCCGCTTGAAGATGATGTCCTCAATATGTGGGACCACCTCTACGGCAAAGACTCCGACGCCAAAATGGTATCCAAGATTTTCCTGGCCATTCCGGCCGCGGTACTCTACGCCGGCTCCTATCTTGAGAAGTACGGCCTCACCATTCTCACGGGGTTCCTTTGCGGCTGGGGTTTCCCATACCTTGTCGCCCTGTTCTTCCCATCCGGGCTTTAATTTATTGAGCAAAAAAAACAGCGGGTGCGCTGTCCGACCATCTCCGGTCCGGCAGCGCACCCGTTTTCTAATTTCAATTATTCTCCGACTTTTTCCACATAGAGGGTATAGGTCTCATCCCCGTTGTCCTGAAGCTTCAGGATCTTGTGTCCGTCGTCCTTTACGGAGCGGGGCACATTCTGTACGGGCTCGCCGTCATTCATGCGGATGGCGAGGACCTGGCCCTCGTCCAGTTCCTCCAGTTTTACCTTGGCGGTGACAAAGGTCATGGGGCAGACCTGGTCGGTGATGTCGAGTTCGGCATCGGAGTGGATTTCACTCATTTGGCATAGGCCTCCTTAATAATCTCGTTGAACTTCTCCCGGCCGTAACGCTCAATGCTCACATTTAGCCGGTCACCCGGCTCGCCGTGTTCGGAGAAGAAGTCGATCGTGGCGTCACAGATGCGGATGAGCTGGTCGTGGTCCTCCACGAAGGGCACAATGGATTCGCCAAAATGGAAGTGGTTTCCGAAGGTGCCGCCGAAGGTCAGCAGGTAGCCCGGATGCTCTTCATAGGCTGCAGTGGGGCAGGCCTTGGCGCAGCGCCCACAGTAGGTGCACTTCTCCTGGTCGACTGTGATGGTCCCATCTTTCAATGTAATGGCATTGTCCCGGCAGGCTTTGACGCATACCCCGCAGGCGATGCAGTTCTCCGGAATCCACTCGACGCGCTCCGCGCCCTTGATACCGAGGTCGTTCTCCTCCGTCTTCAGGCAGTTGTTACGGCAGCCGGTGATTCCAAACTTAAACTTACCCGGAAGTTCCTGAGCAAAGTAGCGCTTGTCGATTTCCTGAGCAAGGGCATAGGTGTCAATGCATGCGCTGGGACATGTGGCACTTCCCTGGCAGGCCGTCGTGGTGCGGACACGGGGGCCGCAGACGCTGGGGCTGACCCCGCCGGCGGCAAGATCTGCCTTTATTGCGTCAATATCTGCGGCGTCCATCCACGGAATCTCCAGACTCTGGCGGGAGGTGAAGTGGACATAGCCCTTGCCGTATTTCTCCGCCACCTCGCTGACGGTCCTCATCTGCTCGGAGGTGAAGTGGCCGCCCACGACATGGATTCGGAGTGCAAATTTATTCTTCTGTTTCTGGCGCATCCAGCCGCCTTTTTTCAGTTCTGCGTAGTTGATGCTCATTGGGTTCCCTCTCTAGTCATCAGATGTTGTCCCGGTCCACGGAGGTGCCGGTGTCATATTGGGAGTCGCGGAACAGCCGGCGGGCAGTGCCTGTAGCGCTGTCTCCATCGACCTTTGCGACAATTTCGTAATTCCCATTATCCGATATGATATCCGGCAATTCAACCCCATCTTTCTGGAAAAGCAGCACGAGGATACCTGCAGCGAGAAGGTTTTTCAAGATGGCGGCAATCGGCTCACCCGGTTCCGGAACATAGAGATAGGTGTGACGGCCCTGAAGAAGGAGCGCCTTTTCCACGTCCCCGACAAAATCTTTTGTAAATCCTTCGGTTTCCCGGAAAACGGCGGTGAGAGCAGACTGTCCTTTCGAGGCGGCACGCAGTTCTGGTGTGACACATCCCTCGGTGGAGATCTTGCCACCAATCTCAGCATGGGTGACGACACCGCAGGCGGAGGTCTGGAACGAGATCCGGTCAATCAAGATCAGCTCGCCCAGAGTCCGGTGGAGGCGAAATTCATCGGCGACGACCCGGTCCGTCAGGGCAATCTTGACGACGGCGAGCTCATTTTTGGTGAGTTCGCTGGCATCCCGATGTTCGCCGGTGTTTACATCAATTTTATAGAGAATGCTGGACACCAGCCCCGGAATCATTTTCGTGCCGAGCTTGACGAAAAAGTTCTTACCGATGGAGAGCGTCGTGTCGTCCATCCAGAGGATGGTGGCCGTCAGAGAGTCGGCGGTGCGAAGTCCTGCGTCCCGTGTGAGAACGCTGCCCCGGGAGGTGTCAATTTCGCGGTCCAGCGTGATGGTGACCGGCTGTCCTTTTTCTGCGCGATTCACCGTTTTATCTCCCACAAGGATCTCCTTCACATGGGCTTTCTCCTCGCTGGGAAGATTGGTGATCTCGTCGCCAACAGTGACAGTTCCAGATTCGATTTGGCCCTGAAAGCCGCGGAATGTGTGGTTTGGCCGGCAGACGCGCTGTACCGGAAGGTAGAAGCCCTTTTCCTCGTAGCCGTCATCGACATCGACGGTCTCCAGAAAATCAAGAAGTACATCGCCCGTGTACCAGGACATCTTCTCCGAACGCACGGTGACGTTGTCGCCCTCTGTGGCAGAGACAGGGATGATGGTGACCGAGGGGAGATGGAGTTCTTTTGACAGCTCATTTATCTGGGCGGAGATTTCCTGGAATCGCGCTTCCCTGTAGTCCACAAGATCCATCTTGTTCACGGCGAAGACGAAATGGCGAATTCCCATGAGGGCGCAGATTCTGGCGTGGCGCCGGGTCTGGACCAGGACACCCTGCTCCGCGTCTACGAGGATGACGGCGAGCTCAGCAAAGGAGGCGCCGACAGCCATGTTGCGTGTGTACTCCTCGTGGCCAGGGGTGTCGGCCACAATGAAACTGCGGCGGTCCGTGGTGAAGTAGCGGTAGGCCACATCAATGGTGATGCCCTGTTCGCGCTCTTCGGTGAGACCGTCAAGCAACAGGGAGTAGTCGATGGCGCCGCCGCGGCTGCCGACCTTGGAGTCCAGCTTCAGGGCTTTCTCCTGGTCCGCATAGAGCAGCTTGGCGTCGTAGAGGATGTGGCCAATGAGCGTGGATTTGCCGTCGTCCACACTGCCGCAGGTGATAAATTTCAGAAGATCGTCCATTAAAAATATCCCTCTTTCTTACGTCTCTCCATGCTGCCCTCGCCGCCGTCCTTGTCGATGACGCGGGACGTCCGCTCCGACTCGACGGCGCTCAGGGTCTCGTCGATGATCTCGTCCAGCGTCTCGGCGTCGGACTCAAATCCGCCGGTCAGCGGGTAACATCCCAGGGTGCGGAAGCGGATCTTTTTGTGCATGATCTCCTCGCCGGGCTTAAGCCGCATGCGGTCATCGTCCACCATGATCAGGTTGCCATCCCGCTCGACACAGGGGCGGACAGCGGCAAAATACAGTGGAACAATGTCAATGTTCTCGCGTTTGATGTACTGCCAGATGTCTTTTTCTGTCCAGTTGGAGATGGGGAAGACGCGGATGCTCTCGCCCTTGTGGATCTGGGTGTTGTAAAGCTTCCACATCTCCGGGCGCTGATTTTTCGGATCCCAGGCCTGGGCCTCGTTGCGGAAGGAGAAGATTCTCTCCTTTGCACGGGACTTCTCCTCGTCCCGCCGACCACCGCCGAAGGCGGCGTCAAAGCCGTACTTGGCGAGGGCCTGTTTCAGGGCCTGGGTCTTCATGATATCGGTGTAGGAGGAGCCGTTGTCAAAGGGGTTGATCCCCTGCCGAACGCCCTCCTCGTTGGTATAGTGCAGCATTGTAATGCCATATTTCTCCGCGGTCCTGTCCCGGAACTCGATCATCTCCCGGAATTTCCAGGTGGTGTCAATATGCAGGAACGGAAACGGCGGCTTCTCCGGATAAAAGGCCTTGAGGGCCAGGTGGAGCATGACCGAGCTGTCCTTTCCGATGGAATAGAGCATGACCGGATTTTCGCACTCGGCGGCCACTTCGCGGAAGATATAGATGGCCTCCGCCTCCAGCTCGTCGAGGTGCGTAAGATCACTCATGGAAGTTCCTCCTTTTATTTAATACTGATTGGACTCGCTCCGGTCGATGGAGATGGTCTCCTCCGTCCCATCCGGGAGCGTGACGGTCCAGTTCAGGTAATGGCTTGTGGATTCTGCACGGAGCGTGGCGCCGGCCCCGCCGACATCGGCTCCGAGAAAATAGCGGATGGCCTGGACGCTGCATACCTTGATACAGGATGTGCAGCCCCAGCAGTCCTGGACCCTGGGGATCTCCGCCAGCCCCCGGCTGTCCTTATGGATCAGGTTTCCCGGACAGCTCTCCATGCACCGGCCGCAGCCGATACATAGGTCCTTATTGATCTGTATGCTCATGGAGTTTCACCAGGTCTCGGTAGATGATATGGATTTCCCCGTCCTTAAGAACGGAGTTTACGTAACATTCATAGGCCGGATCTTTTTCCGGATAATCGGCGTTCTCTGCAAAGCAGTGCCAGCGTGTCTCCTTCCTCGCCCGGAGATGCGCAATAAGCACCCGGCAGACCACCAGGCGTTCCCGCAGTTCATAGATGCGAAGCAGGTCATCCATGGAACCCGCTGACAGAAGGGGCAGGGACTGCTGCAGAGCGGCTATCTTCCGGTCGGCGACTGTGAGCCTCGCCTCGTTGTAGCGGTAGTCCGTCCGGATTCCCCCGGCATACTTGTCCATGGTCTTCTGCATGGCCTCCTCGAGCTGGTCCACGGTAAGGGGAATGTTCTTTTTCTGGAGGTAGGATTCCATTTCCTGGAAGAGAACGGCGCCATCGGGGAGGGCGATTGACTTGGCGTTGTCCAGATACTGTTCCATGGCTTTTGCGGCGATTTTGCCCTCGGCCAGTGCGCCGGTGACATACTTCTGCGGAGCACCGCCCGCTGCATCGCCCGCCGCGAAGAGACCCGGGAGTGTGGTGGAGCGGTCGTCGCCGACCCAGAAGCCGCTGCCGGTGTGACCGCCGACAATGTAGGGCTCGGTGCCCTCAACTTCCACATTCTCCTCAGCAGGGCCGGCGCCTCTCTCCATCCATTTCAGCGTCTGGGCAGGCGCCATGTTCAGATAGGCACGGTAGAGGCTGTCTGCCTGCTGGTCTGTTATCCCCTTGGTGCGCAGGTAACAGGGACCTCGACCTTGACGGTTCTCCTCGACGGTGCCATAGACCCGCTCGGAAGTAGTGAGACCATAGCGGGTCTCATAAACTTCTCCTAAGGCATTGACCTGCTTAGCGCCGACGCCCTGTGCCAGCGTGCCAGTGGGTGCGATGGTGTCTTTGCAGCGGAGGGCAATGAAGCGCATCTCGAAGGAGGTCATCTCTGCCCCGGCGCGAATGCCCATGCTGTACCCTGACCCGGTGTTGAAGGGGCAGTACCACATCTTGTGGCGGGAAAATCCCGGATTATTTGGGCGATACAGCCCTGCTGCGCCCCCAGTTGCTATGAGAACCGCGCGGGCATGGATCCGGTAGAACACCGGCTCCCGAACCGAGAACCCCACGGCGCCGACTACAGTACCGTTGGAAACAAGAAGGTCGGTGATATTCACATGGTTCAGCACACTTACGTTGGAGCGGGAGGCCGCAGCACCGGCGAGCAACGGCTTGATATTTTCCCCGTTGATCTTGATGTTGCGCCATCCGCGGCTCACGTAACGGCCTTCTTTATCCTTCAGGATGACGAGCCCGAGATCCTCTAGATCCTTCGTCACAAGGTTGAGCTCCTCAGACATGGAGAGCAGGAGATCTTCCCGGACAATGCCATCCGCATCTTTCTTGGCGTACTCGACATAGTCCATGGGGGTGTGGCCCTCGGTGATATAGGCGTTAAGCGCATTGACGCCAGCGGCGAGACATCCGCTCCGCTCTATGTTGGCCTTTTCGGCAATCAGCACGGAGAGGTCGGGGCGGTCTCCCAGGCGGTAGGCGGCATAGCATCCGGCCGTTCCGCCGCCGATGATCAGGACATCGGTGGAAAGCTCTTTTATCGTCATGGCTCCTCCTTAAATGACCAGTGGGTCCTCACGCATGGAGAGGTTTTCCAAGGGGATGACTTCATTTCCACGGGTGACAAACAGCTTGCTGATGAACAGCTTGACGGTCTCGCCGCGCAGTGCCTGCGGTTCAAACAGGCTGCGGCTGCCGATCAGGAGGTTCTCTCCCACGCGGATGTGCAGCTCGATGTTGTCCCCGCGGAAAAATGTCTGTTCCACGGTGCCCTCCACGGCGGAGTGGGCATATTTCTGCTTTTCGTCCTCCCGGGTCACTTTGATGAATTCCGGCCGCACATAGGCGTGGTCGTAATCGTCGATGCGGTCAAAGGTGTCGAAGTCCTCGTAATGAAGAACCTCCGATGTGCTGCCAAAAAATTTCGCCGTAAAGGCGGTCTTCGGATTTTGGTAGACCTCGAGCGGGGTGCCAATTTGCTCAATGCGCCCGTTGTTTGTGACAATGAGCTTGTCGGCCACCTCAATGGCCTCATCCTGGTCGTGGGTCACGAAAATGCTGGTTATGCCGAGCTTTGTGATGGTCTCTTTCAGCCAGGTCCGCAGCTCAGAACGAACTTTGGCGTCGATAGCCGCAAAGGGCTCATCTAGCAGCAGCAGCTCTGGGCTCGGTGCGATGGCGCGGGCAAAGGCGATCCTCTGCCGCTGTCCGCCGGAGAGCTGGCTCGGGTACCGCTTTTCCAGGCCGGAGAGCCCCACGAGATCCAGCGTCTCCATGACCCTGGATCGGATATATTTTTTGTCCTTTTTCTGGACCTTCAGCCCGAAGGCCACATTGTCAAAGACCGTCATGTAGCGGAACAGGGCATAGTTTTGGAAGACGAAGCCTATGCCGCGCTGACTGGCGGGCACGTCGTTGACCCGTTTCCCGCCGATGATGATGTCTCCGGAGTCCGGCTGCTCGAGGCCGGCAATCATCCGAAGAATCGTGGTCTTTCCGCTTCCACTGGGACCGAGGAGAGCGGTGAGGCTTCCCTGGGGCACTTCGAAGGAGATATCCTTTGATGCCTGAAAACTCCCATAGGACTTATTAATGTTGACAAGCTTCATAGGGACTCCTTCCCTCCCTTTCTCTCAATAATATTGCGGAGAATCAGAATGATGACCGCGAGGACCACCAGGATGGCCGACATGGCAAAGGCGCCGGTGAAGTCATAGCCCTGGTAGAGAATTTCAATGTAGAGGGGCATGGTTGTGGTCTTTCCCATGAGGTGCCCGGAGATGACGGATACCGCGCCAAACTCTCCCATGGCTCTGGCGGAACAGAGCACAATACCGTAGAGCAGCGCCCATTTGATCTTGGGAAATGTGATTTTCCAGAAGATGGTGGACCCGCTGGCACCCATCAGGGCAGCGGCCTCCTCCTCGTCGGTTCCCTCGGCGTTCAGCACCGGGATGATCTCCCGGGATATAAACGGGAATGTGACGAAAATGGTGGCCAGAACAATGCCGGGCACGGCAAAAATGATGTCGAGGTTTGCTCGCTCCAACAGGGGGTAGAGAATGCTCCGCCGGCCGAAAGTCAAGAGAAAGATGAGGCCGGCAATGACCGGGGATATCGTCAGCGGCAGTTCAATAAGAGCGGACAGGACGCGTTTTCCCCGGAACTGGAACCGGGTCAGAAGCCATGCGGCACAGAGTCCAAACACGGTGTTGAACGCCACTGTAATGACCGTGACGATGAGCGTGAGGGCGATGGACCTCTTGGCATAATAGTCGGAGACCGTTGTAGCAAATGGCTTCCAGCCGTCCTGAAATGCGGTGGCAAATACAAAAATCAGCGGCACCACCAGCATGACCACAAGGAAGAGAAAACTCAGTGCGATCAGAAGGCCGCGGACAAATCGGGAACGATTTTTCATTCTCTTACGACCTCCCTCTCACAATATTGGAAGCGCGGTTCTGCACCACGGAGTTGATGAGCAGAATGAGAAAGGCGAACAGCAGCATGACCAGCGCAATGGCCGTCGCACTCGGGTAGTCAAAGGACTGAAGTTTAGACATGATGAGCAGTGGGGCGATCTCCGTCTCATAGGGCGTATTGCCGGCAATGAAGACGACGCTTCCATATTCACCGAGTCCACGGGCAAAGGCCATGGTAAATCCGCTGAACAGGGCAGGAAACAGTTCCGGCAGAAGCACCTTGAAAAAGTAACGGCTGCGGCTGGCCCCGAGAATCTCGGCGGCCTCCTCGTACTCCGGATCCATCTTCTCGAGGACGGGCTGAACAGACCGCACGACAAAGGGGATCCCAACAAAGATGAGGGCGATGGTGATGCCGAATTTTGTGTAGGCCACATCAATACCCGCCTTGGCAAACAGGGCTCCGAACCATCCGTCCCGCACATTCAGGTGGGTCAGCGTGATGCCGGCCACGGCGGTGGGAAGGGCAAAGGGGAGCTCCAGGATTCCATCCAGAAACCGTTTGCCGGGGAATTCGAATTTCGTCAGTGTCCAGGCGAGGATCAGCCCCATGACGGAGTTGACCAGCGCCGCATAGAGGGAGGTCAGAATGCTGACCTTGTAGCTTGCAAGGACACGGGGGTCCGTGACCGTTGCCCAAAAGTCGGAAAATGAGAGTTTCGCGGTGTAGATGACCAGAGAGCACAGCGGTATGAGCACCACCAAGCAAAGCAGCGTCACAGTAATTCCCATGGTGAGGCCAAACCCCGGGATCACGCTTTTGCTGCGGCTCCGTGTCTTTCCTGCGCTCGCCATGGAAATTCCTCCTCTCAGTGTTTCAACGTGTAGATCCGGTCGAATCGGGCCTCGTCGGCAAAGTGTTCCCGGGTGGCCCTGTCCCAGCCGCCAAAATGTCGGATATCGGTCATATCAATATCGGCGGCGATCCACTTTCCATCCTTCGGAACGCCCCGGATAACCCGGGAGCGGGATGCCTTCTGATACTTCTCAGCAACGGCCCTGTTGCAGGGCCGGAAGAAATATTTTGCCTCCAGTTCCTGCGCCGGCGTCGAATAGAGATATTTCAAATATGCCTGTGTGACGTCATGGGTCCCGTGCCGTTTGGTGTTGGCGTCCACCTCAGCCACAGTGGGCTGGCATAATATGGAGGCGGACGGAACGACGATCCAGTATTCGCCGGGATTCTCCTGCAGGGTCAGGAACGCCTCGTTCTCCCAGGCAATGAGTACATCGCCCTGACCATTTTCCACGAATGTTGTGGTGGCGCCCCGGGCACCGGAGTCCAGTACAAGGACGTTCCGGTAGAGTTTCTGCATGTTTGCCTCAATTTGGGCGATGGACTGTCCCTGCCGTTCGAAGTAGTACCACGCCGCAAGATAATTCCACCGTGCCCCTCCGGATGTCTTTGGGTTGGGGGTGATGACACCGACGCCTGGCCGAATCAGGTCATCCCAGTCGTTGATCTTTTTAGGATTTCCCTTTCTGACCAAAAAAACGATGGTGGAGGTGTAGGGAGAACTGGACGCTGGCAGCCGATTTACATAGCCATCCTGGATGAGGCCGGCATTTTTGATCTCATTGACGTCGGCCTCCAGAGCGAGAGTGACAACATCGGCTTTAAGGCCGTTGGCCACTTCCAGAGCCTGCTTGCCCGAGCCGCCGTGGGACTGCACCACGTTAACGGTCACGCCTGTCTGCTCTTTGTACCAGTTGCGGAACATCATGTTGTAGTCTCGATAGAACTCCCGGGTGGGGTCATACGAGACGTTGATGATCTCCTGGTGCCGCGCCCCGCTTTGGTTTCCCCCGGCACAGCCGGTGAGGATGGACAGAAGCAGCAGGGGGAGGAGCAGCAGGATGCCCGCCTTTTTATTTTTGTCACCCATCAAATCATTCCCTACTATTTCAGTATGAATACTTTATAACAAAAATTATAGCGGGCGGGAGTGGGAGTGTCAATAAAAATCTATTAATCATACCTATTTAGTGTGAAATGGCCGAAAAAATGGGGGATTTTGGGCCGGAGAGCCAGGCCGCGAAAGATTTCGCAATATTGGCAAATGCAGCAAAAAAACAAGAGCCAAGACAATGAAAGCTTTTGTCCTGGCTCTTAAAAATTTTTCTATGTACCCTCTCAAAGAGGTATTTTATCCAATGACGTAAGATAGAGGTCACACGTCTCACGAATTTCCTCCCGGTTATGGGCAGACCATTTATCCTCCACCCCTGCTACGGGACAGCCGCTTAGCTTGGCGCCGCGAATGCTGTACAGGGTATCCTCAAAGATCCAGGTGGATTCTTTCGGCGTGCCGAGGTACTCGAGGGCAGTGAGAAAAAGGTCGGGTTTGTTCTTGGAAGTGCCCTCCTCCCGGGTCGTAAAGATTTCATCAAAATAGAGGAGCAGGCCAAGTCGTCGAAGACAACCCTCCGTCAGATAACGCTCGGTGGCGGTGGCGACGACCATAGGGACGCCGAGGTCCTGCAGTTTCTGCAGGGTTGGAATAACACCGGGCTTTACGGTGACCTCATGGAAATAACCGCGTTCCTGCATATGGTTGATTTCGTCCGCGTGGTCTTCCGGGGACAGGGGGAGCTCCGGGAACTGCTGTGCCAGATATTTCCCCACTTGGGTAAGATTCATTCCCCCAAGAGCTTTTCGCTGTTCTTCAGTTGGCACAATGCCATACTGGGCGAGGTAGCGGATGTCCCAGCCCCGCCACAGGTGCATGGAGTCTATGAGGGTGCCGTCCATGTCGAAGATGGCTCCGGTGATCTCCATTATCCGTCGACCTCCGGGTTGAAGGTCTTCCGCTCCACCGGGCACTTGGCGAAGGCCTCAATTTTTCTCCCCTCTGACCAGAGAGAAGGGGTAATGTTGCAGGTGTAGCCGAAGCCCTCGTCACACATCCAGTCCGTGACCCGGGCCTGGGGAAGGGCATACATGGCGAGCAGCGCATTCATGACACCGCCGTGGGTGATAATGGCGGCATTGTCAATTCCTGTCTGGAGCAGGCCGTCCACAATTCTCTCAAAAGTCTGTCCAATACGCTCTCCAAATTCCCGAGAGGACTCGCCGAACGGGGGCTCCACGTCCAGACCGCCCTCCATCCACTCGAGGAACTTCTCGTTGTCCTTGAGCTCTTCGGCGGTTTTCCCCTCAAAGGCGCCAAAGTTGTACTCGATGAGGCCGTCGAGGATCAGCGGGTTCTCAATGTTTGGGTAGAGAATTTCGCAGGTTTCCAGACAGCGCTTCATGGGGCTGGTGAAAATGACCTGGACGTCCGGATAGATATAGTCCTTCTTTATTTTTTTCAAGTCGGCAATTCCCTGGGGGCAGAGGCGGACATCCTTGTGTCCGACGTAGCGGCCTTCCAGATTGGCCTGGGTCAGTCCGTGCCGGATAAAGTGGAGTTTATAGGTCTTCATGGGGAAACCTCCAAAACATGTGATATGATTATTATAGAAAGAAATTGCGGGGAACGAAACCCGGAAGGGAGCGAATTTCATGGATCCGGTATTTGCGAGCCGTCTCCGGCTTCTGCGAAAACAGAAACAGGTCAGCCAGAAAAAGGCGGCAGAGGACCTCGGGGTCTCCCAGGCGCTGCTGTCCCACTATGAAAATGGAATTCGGGAGTGCGGTCTGGACTTTGTGGTGCGCGCTGCAGACTACTATGGCGTCAGCACGGATTATCTGCTGGGCCACTCCAATGATATCATGGAATATGACCCATCGCGAATTCTGATTGAGGACGACGACCCAGAGGATCAGAAAATGTCTCCCCGTACGCTCCTTCGGGCCACCATGGTCCTCTGGGAACAAATTCCTGAGGATAGCCCTCTGAAATCCCGCGCCCTCAGCACCATGGCGCTGACGGTCTATCAAGTACTCTGGCAGGGCGTCCGAACTGGCGCGGTTCCTGCCTCCTGGAGCGGTGCACCGGATATCACCGCGCGTCAGCTCCATTTTCTCATGCTTCAGATGGTGGAGACTATGGAGCAGGAGCCGGCGGGAAAAAGGCGTGGCCGCGGAGAGGCAGTTCCCAACCCGGTGTCCACTCTGACCCGTTATGTCTATGACCAGTTGAACCGGTATTTGGCAGATCTGCTGTAAAAATCTGCTTTTATAATAAAAGAGGATGCATCGCCAATTAGGTGATACATCCTCTTTTTCTGTGTTACTGCAATGGTTTGTAACGTACTGATGGATTTTATGAGAGCGCCTCATGATACATGTCGACATAGAGGTCCGCAGAGCGGTTCCAGCTATTGTCGCACTTCATGGCGCGGTCAACGACTTCGTTCCACGTCTTTTTATCATTGTAATAGAGGTCTACGCCACGGGTGATGGCCCAGAGCATGTCGTGGGCATTATAGGTCTTAAATGTAAAACCGTTTCCTTTCCCGTCGCCGCAGTCGGTGACAGAGTCCTTGAGGCCGCCGGTCTCGCGGACGATGGGGATGGTTCCGTAGCGGAGAGCGATCATCTGCGAGAGACCGCAGGGCTCGCTCTTGGAGGGCATGAGGAACAGGTCGGCACCGGCGTACATCTGGCGGGCCAGATCCGGCTGGAAGCCCAGTTCGACACGGAACTTGTCCGGATGCCGCTCGGCGACACCGCGGAAATAGTTCTCATAAGAGCTGTCCCCGGAACCCAGAACAATGATACGAACTTCGGTGTTGTAGAGAAGCTCATCGATGATGGCGGTGACGAGGTCAAGGCCCTTGTGGGACACCAGACGGGAAGTCATGGTGATAATGGGCACGTCCGGCTTGTGGTCAAAACCGAAGCGCTCCTCCAGAGCCGCCTTGCATTTTGCCTTTCCGACTTTGCTGGAGGCGGAATAATGATGGGCGATGGACGGATCTTTCGCCGGGTCATAGCTCTCGGTGTCAATACCATTCAGTATGCCGGTGAGTTTCCAGAGGTTGTTGCGGAGAATTCCGTCAAGGCCGTGGGAGTACCACGGATCCAGAATTTCGTTGGCATAGGATGGGCTTACCGTGGTGACCTTGTTGCAGGTCTCAATGGCGCCTTTCATGAAGTTGGCAAGGCCGTCATACTCCACAATGCCGTAGTCCTTCGGTTCAATGCCGACGACCTCACTCAGAATATCCATGCCATAGAGGCCCTGGTACTGAATGTTGTGGATGGTGAAGACCGTGCGGATATCCTCATAGCCTGGGGCGTAGCGGTAGAAACAATTGTAGTAGACCGGGATAAGAGCTGTCTGCCAGTCGTTGCAGTGGATAATATCCGGCTTCCAGCCGTCGAGATGGGCGATGGTCTCCAGGACGGCACGCGAGAAAAAGGCGAACCGCTCGGCGTCATCGTAGTATCCGTAGAGACCGGAGCGCTTAAAATAGTACTCATTGTCGATGAGATAGTAGGTGACACCGTCATATTCCGTCTCAAAGATGCCGCAGTACTGGCGACGCCAGGCAACCGGAACATCAAAGTTCAGGAGATAGGTCATATCCTGACGCTGCTCGTCGGTAATACAGCCATAGAGCGGAAGGATGACGCGGATGTCCACGCCATTTTTCCGGAGTGCTTTCGAGAGCGACCCCGCCACTTCGGCAAGTCCGCCGCTGACGGCGAAGGGGGTTGCTTCACTGGAAGCGAGTAATACTTTCATAATGCTTTCCTCCGCGGGTAATAAAATGGTTTAGACAACGATACCCTTTGCAAAGTAGATGGGATAGGAGGGGTCGCCCGAGAGAGTGCGGCCTGCGGTAATGGTGACATCTTTGTCGGTGATGACACTGTCGAGCTGTGCGTTGGCATGGACGACAGTTCCCTGCATGAGAATGGAATTCTTTACGACAGCTCCGCGCTCCACAACGACGCCGCGGAACAGAAGAGAATTCTCAACGGTGCCCTCAATTTCACAGCCGTCGGCGAGAAGGGAGTTGTCCACTTCGGAGTCGGTCCCATAGATGGTGGGAACGTTGTCGCTGATCTTTGTGGAGATGGGAGCCTCCTTGGCAAAGAGGGCGTTGCGTTTCTCACGGTCCAGGAGCTCCATGCTGACTTTGTAGTAGGTCTGGACAGAGTCGATGATTTCGGCGAAACCGGTGGCCTCATAGCCGACGATCTTCAGATTGTTCACGTTGGGCTGAAGGAGATCACGGCTGAAGGAGTGCTGGTTGTGGGCCGCTGCATTCTTGATGAGGTACTCCAGAAGAGACTTCCGCATAAGGAAGATGTTGAAAGAGTAGTCGACCTCATCCTCAACGTCGCCACTGATGGCGATGTCGGTGACCCGCTTGTCCTCGTCCATGGTGAGAACCATGGCGTTGCCAAGTTTCGGGGTCTTGCCGTGCTTGTAGACGACTGTGATGTCGGCGCCGGTGGCGTCGTGCTGGTCAAACAGGTCGTCAAAGTCAATGTTGTAGACTGCGTTGGCGTCGGTCATGATGACATATTCCTGTCTTGCGTGGTTCAGGAAGTCCAGGTTGCTCATGAGGGAGTCAATACGGCTGTCCCGGGTGCCGGGGCTTGCCAGGGAGTTGTTATACGGGGGAAGAAGGAACATTCCCTCTCTCTTGCGGGCCAGGTCCCATGGCTTTCCGGAACCCACATGGTCCATGAGGGACTGATAGTTGTCCTTGGTGACAATTCCCACGCTGGTCATTCCCGCGTTGACCATGCTGGAGAGCGGGAAGTCAATGAAACGGTAACGGCAGCCAAACGGAACCGATGCCATGGTGCGGATGCTGGTCAGCTGGATGACGTTGGCGTCATACATCTGCGCATGGATTATTCCGAGTACATCATTTGCTCTCATAGGTAGTTCCCTCCTTGACATTCTCCGCGACCTGAACGTTGGCCGGAACAATGGATTTCTCGCCGATGGTCACGTCGTTTCCGATGACGGTGACGCCCCAGGCGTCCTCGTCCGTATCTTCCGGCGATGCACCCACGTGGGCTCCACAGTCAATGACCGCGTTCTCCGCCACAATGGAGTACTCTATGACGGCACCCTTCTTGACAACGGCGCCAGGCATAACGATGGAGTAGCTGACGGTTGCACCCTCTTCCACAATGGAGTTCGGGAAGAGGACGGAGTGGTCAACAGTACCCTCGACTTCGCAGCCCTCCGTTACCATGGAGTCCGTGACTTTGGCTTCGGTGGAAATAAACTGGGGAGCGGCATTGGCGCTCTTGGCGAAGATAGTCCAGTTGGGGTCGTTGAGATTGATGCCCGATGTCGGGGAGAGGATGTCCATGTTGGCCTCCCAGAGGCTCTCGATGGTTCCTACGTCACGCCAATAGCCGTCAAACTGGTATGCGACCATTTTCTCGCCTGCCTCGTGCATGGCGGGGATGACGTCTTTACCGAAGTCATTGGAGGACTCCGGATTTGCCTCGTCGGCAATGAGATATTCTCTGAGTTTTGCCCAGGTGAAGACATAGATGCCCATGGAGGCCTTATTGCTTCTCGGATGGGCCGGCTTCTCCTCAAATTCGGAGATAGTTCCGTCGTCGTTGACGATCATGAGACCGAAACGGGAGGCCTCTTTCCACTCGACTTCCCGCATGGCGATGGTGGCGGCAGCGCCCTGATCCTTGTGGAACTGGAGCATTTTGTCGTAGTCCATCTTATAGATGTGGTCTCCGGAGAGGACAACTACATATTCCGGATTATACTTGTCAATAAAGTGGATATTCTGGTAGATGGAATTGGCGGTACCCTTGTACCAGTCGGTTCCCTCGATCTGCTGATAGGGGGAGAGAACGTGTACACCGCCGCTGGTGCGGTCCAGGTCCCAGGGCTCTCCGTTCCCAATGTAGTCATTGAGCTCGAGGGGCTGATACTGGGTGAGAACTCCGACGGTGTAGATGCCGGAGTTGACGCAGTTGGACAGGGGGAAGTCGATGATGCGGTACTTTCCTCCGAACGGAACAGCCGGCTTGGCAGTCTGATGGGTCAGGATGCCGAGTCTGCTTCCCTGTCCGCCCGCAAGAAGCATAGCGATGCATTCGTTGTTGCGTGCCATAAGTAGGACTCCTTTTGTTTATTTTCACCTATTGCGTAGTTTATGAAACCCGTTTCACAGGTCTGCGAACCGGATTATTCACTGGATTTTTTTCTGCGGCGAAACGGTGACTTCCTTGCAGAAGTCGACTTCTTCGCCGGGGCCTCAGCCTTCTTTTTGTCCCCAACAGCAGGTTTTGCTGATTTGATGACGGAGGGAGTTCCGGCTGGTTTCTTTTTCTTCTCCTTGGTCTGTTTCAGGAACAAGGCAGAGTGGCCGGCAATATTCAGGCAGAGGCTTGCCTCCTGATTGTGCATGGGGGTTTCCTGGGAGGAGAGTTTCCCGGTGGTGCTGTAGCCAGTGCCACCGTATTTTTCGTCGTCCGAGTTGAAGACGACCTCATAGTCTCCCTTTTCGGTGCCCATGCAATAGCCTTCGCGATTTACCTCTGTAAAATTCAATATACAGTAGATTGTATTACCGTCTTTGTCCTTGCGCTTGTAGGCCAGAACCGAGTTATTGTTGTCGTCCGGGATGATCCACTCGAAGCCCTCCCAGCTGTAGTCCACCTGGAAAAACGGAGGGTTGTCACGGTAGAACTGGTTCAGGTCACGGACATAAGCGTGGAACTTCTTGTGCATGTCATAGTCCAGCAGGTTCCAGTCCAGCTGGGTCTTGTAGTTCCACTCGGAGAACTGGGCAAATTCACAGCCCATGAACAGAAGTTTCTTGCCCGGATGGGAGAACATGTAGGCGAGCATGGCCCGGTTGTCGGCAAATTTTGAGGCATACTGGACCGGGTCACTGGGGTCTCCCGGGTGCTTGTTGATGAGGGAACCTTTTCCATGGACCACCTCGTCATGGGAGATGGGAAGGATAAAGTTCTCAGAGAATGCGTAGAAGAAAGAGAATGTCAGGCAGTCATGGTTATATTTCCGACTGAGTCCGTCGAGGTTGAAGTAGCGGATGACGTCATTCATCCAGCCCATGTTCCATTTGAAGTTAAACCCAAGGCCGCCGATGTCGGTGGGCTTGGAGACCATGGGCCAGGCGGTGGATTCCTCCGCGATCATCATGACGTCCCCGTGCTCACGGAAGATGGACTCATTGAGTTTCTGTAGAAATGCGACAGCTTCCAGATTCTCCATGCCGCCGCGGTCGTTCGGGATCCACTCTCCGTCCTTCCGGTCGTAGTTCAAATACAGCATGGAGGCGACGGCGTCGACGCGCAGTCCATCTACATGGTATTTCTCAAGCCAGAACATGGCATTGGATACCAAAAAGCTCTGGACTTCGTTGCAACTGTAGTCAAAGACCTTGGTTCCCCATGTTTTGTGCTCACCCTTCCTTGGGTCGGCATATTCATAGCAAGGCTCTCCGTCAAACTCGAAGAGCCCGTAGGCGTCCTTCGGGAAATGGGCGGGGACCCAGTCCAATATGACACCGATTCCGTTCTGATGGCATGTGTCAATGAGGTACATGAGGTCCTCCGGAGTGCCATAACGGGAAGTGGCAGCATAGTAGCCGCAGACCTGATAGCCCCAGGAGCCATCAAACGGATATTCAGTAAGGGGCATGAACTCAATGTGGGTATACCCCATGTCTTTAACATAGGGGACGAGTTCGTCAGCCAGCTGACGGTAGGAGTAGAGGTCTCCATTCTCATGGACCTTCCAGGAGCCGGCGTGCACCTCGTAGATGCTGACGGGGCTCTCGTAGATGCTGGTAGCAGCCCTCTGCTTCAACCATCTGCCGTCTTTCCAGTCATACCCGTCAATATCATAGAACTTGCTGGCGGTGCCGGGACGGGTCTCCATATGATAGCCGTAGGGGTCGGCCTTCATGATGGTTCGGCTGTCCCTGGCCTGGATACAATATTTATAGGCGGAGTAGGTGTCGATACCATTCTCCACGGTGGCTTCCCAGATGCTGTCGGAAATTTTGTGCATGGGGGTGTCAAATGGATTCCAGTCGTTGAAGTCTCCGACGACACTGACCATGCTGGCGTGCGGGGCCCAGACGCGGAAGACGACGGCATTGGAGCCGGGAATGCGATGGGACCCCATGAATTCATAGGCTTTTGAGTTGGTTCCCTGGTGGAAGAGGTAGACAGGAAGACTGAGATCCTGGTTGTCTGGCATGGCGATTGACCTCGCTTCGTTGTATTTTTCAGCAGTGAAAAGCAAGTGCAAAGAAGAGAATGCTCATTCTTTGCACGGCTTGATGGCAAAATTGCATATTGTGTATGAAAAACAGGAAAAATATTCCAATATCTTTATTTAATAATACCAGAACCCGGAACCCCATTCAAGCCGATAATCTGGCACTTGACTTGAAAATAGGAACAGGGCGAAGTTCAAAAATATACAACAGCTTTATTGCGGTAAAATAGTTTATCGTGCTATAATACAAACAAGTAACAAAGTGGAAGAACTACACGCTGTTTGGTTGGACTGCTCTCAACTGGGCCGGTGAAGCTTTTTTCTGCTCAATACTGAAAATAATTAGGAAAGTGAGGGGACGACATGGACGACAGAAGACGCACCATATCCTCGGAAGAGAATATGATAGGGGAAGCTCTCATGCGGGTGTCCAACACCCTTGAGGCGGAGCGTCTTACAAAATCCCTGGACTATCAGGAGAAACTTCGAAGCAGAGCCAACATCCGGCTTATCATCGCCGTCTGTTGCCTAATCATTGCATGCCTTATGTTGCTTATCGGCGGCATCATGCTCATCGTTCTTCTGAAGTATGAAGACCCGGTTCTCGACACGCTGATCCCGTTCCTGAAGAGTTTCTTCAACGGCGTCAACACAATGTTCCAGTCCTCCGTTGAGGCATCCACTTATCTGCCGGCACTTACCCGTCTCGGCACAGAGGCACTCGGAATTGGCGTGAATGCTCTGAATGCCCTGAACAGCATGGACCTCTCCAGCATCATGGGCTATCTCACCAGCATGCTTGGCACCACGGCTGGACTTCTCAGTGACACCCGCGGAACACTCAGTTCTCTGAGCTCTCAGATGAGCCCCATGCTCAGCCAGCTCACCGCATCCATGAGTGACCTTACCAACGGCGGACTTGCACAGGGAATTTCTTCCGGAATCACTGACACCGTCAGCGCTCTCGGCATCAACATGAAGGACGTTGCTTCCACCAACAATGCTCTTGTTCATACCCTTAGCAGTGTTGCTAATACCGTGAACAGCACCGTAGGTTCTCCGGAAGCACAGCAGGCTGCAAAGAGCCTCGCCGGTGCTACCAGCAATGTTGCCAACAGCTCCGCAGACCTTCTGCAGAATCTGAATACCGCAACAGCTGCATTCAACAACAACGTCGACTATGCAACTCTTGGTGAGGCTGCCGGTAAGACTGCAAGCGCAGGCGCCAGCATTGCCAACACCACGGCTGACCTTATGAATGGTGCTGCCACAGTCCTGAACAGCATCACCAGCATCTTCAGCTAATTCGTTTTCTGAGCAGAATCGAAACAATGACAGACCGCAGAATTCTTTCTGCGGTCTGTTTTTCTGTTCCAACAAATATGACAGGAATCCATGTCATATTTTTCAGACTTCTTCCGAAAAACGTCTTATATACATTTATATAATAGTGATTGCACTTCAGCGGAGTAAATTACCCCGTGTTTCTGGGCGATGCACCTCTTCTTTTGAAACACCCGGCACCGCTGTCAAAACCTGATATTTAGTGTTGACAGTGCAAACAGCGCAGTGATAATATATGACTCGCGTTCACAAGACGCCCTGCTGCAAAGCTTTCAAGAAAGACAAAAAAGTTCTTGACATGGGAGCGACACAGCAGTAAACTGTAATGGCACTCGCGAAAAGCGAATGCGGTAGGACCTTGAAAATTGAACAGCGACAAACAGAAATTACCCTTGAAAATTTCTTTGAATCTGGAAAACAGATAACACATGACAGTTTCTGTCAGCAATAGT
>OMYO01000028.1 GCA_900315285.1 uncultured Eubacteriales bacterium
TGGTTGGTTTGGTGTGGTAACTTAATTCTACCAAAAGGATGATCTATGGATCTTCTTTTTATTTAGTTGTTCAAGTTGATTCTACAATCTACCTTTTTTGAAAATGCAGTGAAAAGGCAGGATAGCAAGGCAAGTTTATATGTCCCCCCTCCCCCCGTCACCCTACTGTTTTGCCCAAAAAAATTCCAACGAACTCGTTACAACGAACTCGTTGGAATTTTTTGGACCTTGTTTTTCGTGTCAAAATGATCTTTCGGCGAAAGTTGCCCCAGCCACAAAAACAGCCCCCGGCACCGGCACACACGCACCGGCCCCGGGGGCCCCATAACATTAATTCTTATTTGTGATTTCTCTTCTCATCCATAGCCCGAATCTCGCTCAGATCGTACGGCGTCTGCTGATAGACGAAGTAGTTTATCCAGTTGGAGAACAGGAGGTTGCCACTGGAGCGCCATGTCTTCGGCGGATGCGGGGTGACCTCGTCATTCGGGAAGTAGTTGTAGGGCTTCTGGATGGGAAGACCCTCGTTCAGGTCCCGCATATACTCGTTGTACAGCGTGTCGCTGTCGTACTCCGTGTGGCCGGTAATGAAGATTTGACGGCCATGCTTGGTGCAGACGGCGAAGACGCCGGTATCTGCGCCCGAGGCCAGGATTTTCAGCTGCGGCTCCTGCTCAATGTCCTCCCGGAGCACTGTCGTGTGGCGGGACTGCGGGACGAGGAACGTATCGTCGAAGCCGCGGAAGAGCATGGAGTTCTTCTTCTCCGCGTGGGTCTCATAAATACCAAAGAGCTTCTGGTCCAGGTCGTATTTCGGAATACCATAGTGGTAGTAGAGTCCGGCCTGGGCGCCCCAGCAGATGTGGAACGTGGAATAGACGTGAGTCGTGCTCCACTCCATGATCTCACAGAGTTCGTCCCAGTAGTCCACTTCCTCGAAGGGCATCTGTTCCACCGGGGCGCCGGTGATGATCATGCCGTCGAACTTCTGGTCGCGGATGTCGTCGAACGTCTGGTAGAACGCCAGCATATGCTCCTCGGAGACGTGGCTGGCCTTGTGGGTCTTCGTCATGATAAGTTCCAGCTCAACCTGCAGGGGCGTGTTGCCGAGCAGGCGGCAGAGCTGGGTCTCCGTCTCGATCTTTTTCGGCATGAGATTCAGCAGGAGAACACGTAAGGGGCGGATCATCTGCGTGCGGGCCCGCTCCTCGGTCATGACGAAGATATTCTCGTTGTTGAGGGTCTTTTTTGCCGGTAAGTCGGTCGGAATTTTGATTGGCATTGGTAATTACACTTCTTCTGTTATTTTAGATTCAATGGGTGCATCGCCCTTCTCCGATGCGGCAGCGTGGCGCTCGTCGAGGTCATCATTGATCTGTTTGAGCTTTTTGTCCGTCAGGATATACTTCTTGGCGAAGATCCACAGGGCGATGAGCAGGAACACCATGGGCACAATGGTCATGGAGATGCGAAGGCCGTTGATGGACGACGCGCTAAGGACCAGGCTGCCGGTGGCATTTTTCTGGATGTGGTTGACCGCAAGGGTCAGGGATGCTACGAGAGCGGCAATTCCGCTTCCGAGCTTTACGACGAAGGTCTGCATGGAGAAGATGACAGACTCGTCACGGGTCCCGGTCTTCCACTCGGCGTAGTCACAGGTGTCGGCCAGGAAGATGGTGTTCAGAATGTTCAGGAAACCCTGGGACACAAAGATGAGGATGGCCGGCGCCGTCAGGATATAGACGCTGCTGGAGTGGGTCAGATACGGGAGCAGGCAGAGCAGGGCGAAGCCCACGACTCCGGTAATAATGGAAATATAGAAGATATTTCTCGTGTTGAAGCGTTTCCGCAGAAGCGGGAACACAAGGCTCATGAAGACGATCTGCATGATGGCGCCAAAGGCGTTGTAGACCAGCAGGTCGCGGCTCCAGTCCTTGTTTCCCATGTCATACTTGATGAAATAGGTGATGAGGTTGGACGTAATACCATAAGCCATATTGACAATGACCGTAGAGAGCACGATCCACATAGCCTGGTCATTGCGGAACAGGGACTTGAACATCTGGCCGACGGAGTTCGTCTTGACCTCCACCGTGGATTTCTCCTTGATGAAGATGCTCGTAATCATCTCACAGATGACGAAGACCACCGCAATGATGAGGGCGAAGTACTTGAAGCCCAACCGCTCATCCGGCGTATTGGAGTGGGACGCCAGCGTGCCCAGTCTGGTGACGGACATCATAGCGAAGATGATGATGAGCGCCTGGCCAACGGCGGAACAGATCCGTCCGAACTGGGAAAGGCCCTCCCGCTCCTTACCGCCCTTGGTGAAGGCGGGGATCATGGACCAGAACGGAATGTCCATCATGGTGTAGGTGACACCCCAGAGGATGTAGAACGTGGCCGCGTAGGCGACGAGTCCACCGGGGCTGAGACTCGGCGGTGCCGAGAACATGACGTACAGGATGACGCCGTTGATGATGGAACCCAGGAAGATCCACGGGCGGAATTTGCCCCACCGGGTCCGGGTCTTGGCGGTGACAATGCCCATGAGCGGGTCATTGAGGGCGTCGAAGATGCGGGCCACGAGCAGGATAACGCCCATGACCGCGGCCTTGACGCCGAGGACGTCCTGGAAATAGTACAGGACATAGGTGGCAGACAGCATGTAGCAGATATCTTTGCCGAACGCACCGATACCGAATGCCGCCTTCTCTCGCATAGTCAGCGATTTCTTTTCTGTAACTTGGCTCATATTTCCCCTCATTTTCTCCAGTCAGGAAAGGTTTGCTTCGGTTTTTGACTATATTATAAGAAATCGCGGTGAACTTGGCTAGAGTTCTGTCATATTTTCTTATCCCTTGGGCGATTCACCCCTGTTCCCTCCAAAAAAGCCAAAAATAATAAAAAAGCGAAAAACTCCCACCGGAAACTCCCCGTCTATTCCATAGAGATACGGAAATCCGTATGCGAAAAAATATTAAGTAAGGTGAAAAAGTACGGCCCGCTCCGCGGGCCGTCTTCACGGAAGGGTTCTGATTACTATGACACGTACAATACGGCGAACAATGGCTGCGATGCTGGCGTTCCTCATGGCGGTATGCTGCTGCGTGCCGTGTGTGACGGTGTTTGCAAAATCGTCCTCGGGATATAAACAGGCTGGTGATTTGTCCACAGTGTTTGGTGGCGGCTCCAACAGTGCTTCTGACAACTATTTTGGAAACATCGCATATAATGTCAAATCCGATGAGAACACCATGGATTCTAGTAAGTTCTACAATCAGGCAGCATATGACGCGCTAATGAAGGATGTGGATAAATTCCTTGCAGACGCACCCAAGAATGGTAGTGACTACGACAAAGAAAAATTTGTTTACGATAAGATTGCTACCACATGCACCTATAAGACGGATGGCTATGCAGCTGCCGCTGACAAAGGTTCTGTGCAGGCAATTCTTTATGACCATGGTGGTATCTGTTCCGACTTTGCGTATGCTTTCAAGTATTTCTGTAACAAGCTCAACATAAATTGCTGGCAGATTGATGGTACACTGGGTGGTGGCCCTCATGCTTTCAATATTGTCGAGCTGGACGGCAAACATTATATTACGGATGTCACATCAGCACTGTCTGGCAAAGAAGATGTTTCCCCTGACTATTCTTATATGAACATGTCCAAACGACAGGCTCAGAGACTTGGTTATGAACAAGCTGACTATGACAAGGAATGGGTTGACTGGTCAGACTGCAAATATGACGACCAAGACTACTTCAAGAAGAACAATCTGTACTTTACTTCATATGAGGCAATGAAGACCGCGCTCCCTGCAATTATTGCCAAAGCAAACAATGATGGCAATCCTGTTGTTAGAGTAGAGTTCCCGCAGAATACCACTGGAGATGCAATCGCAAAATCAGCAGATAGCAAACTATTTGCCGGTGGAGACATGGGAGATGTTCTTAAGAAAGCTAATCTGCTCACCCCATATCCGGTTCAGGTTAAGACATCCTATGGTGCAAATCACAATTATATGTCTTTCCCTATCTCGAGCAGTCACGTTCCTGAGGTATAACTGTTCCTCACAATAAATACTATGGACTCGACATTCATCTGAGTGTCGGGTCCATTTCTATTTCAAAGAGATACCAATCGTTCATATTAATTGATGAATACGATTCACATCAGTACTTACTGATTATTAGAGGAGGAATTCATCAATGAATAATGAACGTGAAATCCAGCGTTCCCGTAATGGAACGAGAAGGATTTCCAAACAAATGATGGCGTTCGTAATGGCACTTACATTGGTTGTCTCAATGCTGTGCCCTATCATTGCACAGGCCGCAAATGTATCTGTGCAGCAAATCAGAGTAACAGACCCACATAAATCATTTGACACCAACGGATGGAAATTTTCCACACGTTCCGGTGAGGTCGGCTATTGTTTTCCTAAATTCAACAATAGTTCAGGGAAGAATAACAGGTATCCACTATATTGCATTGAGCCAATTGGCACAATTCAGAAGGTCTCATCACCAACTTCTATGCCTGAAGTCAAGTCTATTGATGCGACATTAAGCAGCGTTCCCAACGCGCAGGGCTTATCTGCCACCCAATTGAAAGATATGCTTGGGAGAATCTACACATATGGATTCCATGATAAGACTACATGGAGCAGTTCAGGCACACAGAAATGTGTTGGACAGAAGGCTCAGTGGCTGGCAACACAGATTCTGGTATGGGAGGCCATGGTTGGTCAAAGAGACGCCAACTTCAATTACAAGCCCCAAACTTCTGGCAAGCCCGTTAAGACCTATGCCGGGTATCAGTACAGCGGCAGTGGTTCTATCTGGTCGTCCATTGAACCAATTTACAATGAATACGCCACCGCCATTCAGAATTCTTATAAGACTAGCACTACACCTGAATTCATGAAGGATACTGAGGCAGAAGCATCTAAGAAGGAAAATGTAAAAGAATTACGACAGAATGCAGATGGTACATATTCCCTTGACCTAACTGACACTAACAACACAATTGATAAGTACCAGTTGACATTCCCGAAGGGGATAAGTGGCACAGTATCAGGAAATACTCTGAAACTAACTGCTGATAAAGATTTTACTGGTCCTGCAACCATCACTGGTAAATCAGATAAGATTACAACGCCAGAGATATTTATTCTTGGGCATACACAATTGGCTACTAATAGTACCAAGGGCAAATACTCTGCTGCTCAAAACCAGCAAGATGTTGTAGGTTCTGTTTCCTCTGCCAAGAAAGTATATCTGCAAGTGAAGGCACTTCCAACAAGCACTTCTACATCTACCACAACATCCACATCTACAAGTACATCCACTACCACATCAACCAGCACCTCGACATCCACCAGCACTTCCACCTCCACTTCCACCAGCACATCCACCAGTACAAGCACGAGCACCAGTACGTCTACGCCCACGACGACGACAACCACAACCACGACGACCACGACACCCAAACCCGGCACGCCGTGGTGCGAAGCACCACGGTGCCTTTTTTCCTGTTTATAGTTTTTTTAGGGAAAGGGATGAATCGCCCCAGGAAATAAGAACGCCCCTGGTATCCATGTTTTTCGATACCAAGGGGCACTTTCATTTCGTTTTTATTCCACGACCGGGAGGGAGGTGACGCGGTTCACGATGTCGCGGAAGAACTGGGCGTACGTCGCTTTGTCCTCGAGGACGCCCATGTAGGAGGTGTGGTCCTTGTTCTCGGTCGGCATGGTGTACCAGATGCCGGGCTTGCAAGCGGCGTCGCTAGAGTAGTTCTCGTGCGGCTCATGGAGCGGGAACTGGGCGGCGGGGACGTTGACAAGGCCGTCGTTGGGCTGCCAGTCCTTGCCGTGCTCCGGATCCTTGTAGAAGCCCTCGAACAGGCCGAACAGGCGGAGCGGGAGCCACATGTCCTTTGTGGGGATCTGGCCGCCGAGGAAGGGCTTTGTGCGGCATCCGCTGTAGGCGAAGTAGTAGATGTTGTCGTAGGTCTTGTAGCCTCCGGTGAGAGCCATATCACCCGTGGTGGAGAGTTCCCAGAAGATGTTGTCCTCTTCTGCATCAGCAAGCTGCTTGATGGCGCTCGGGCGCAGCTTGATGTGCTTCTCCTTGCTGGAAATGCCGAAGCGGTCCAGATGGAATCCGTACAGTTTGGAGATGGCGGTACCGCTGAGCAGGTTTCCGAGGCCGAATACCGCCTTAGCCATGGGCTTGATAAGAGGCCGGCCCGCATCCGGGAGCGTAACGCCGTTCAGAGTTCCGGCGAGCGTCGTGCAGGAGTGCACCCATTTCTCTTTTCCGCCCTCAAAGAGCGGGCTGAGGGTCTCCCCGGCCGGAGTGCCCTCTCTCTCCTCCTTGCTCCCCTCTGCAAGCAGGTTGATGAGCGTGCGGACGGTCGGGCCGCCGAAGCTGTGGCCTATGAGGTTGATCTTCTGGATTTTTCCGTACTCGTCGAGATCTCCCCAGTTGGGGACCAGCGCCTCGTAGGTGTTGCCGTACCGCTCGTGGTGGTTCCGTTTCGAATGGACGTAGCCGTAGTCCACGGTGCCGCCCTTGATGTGGGCATACAGGTCACAAGCCCTGTCCCACATGCCCGAGAACGGGCCGACGGACGGTGTGAAACATGGGACGCCCATCTCCAGCACAGTCATGCGGGCGTTGCCGTTCCACATGCCGAACAGCGGAAGGAAGTCGTTGATCCGCTCCTCGGAGCCCCAGCACAGGAACCCGTGAACCATGACGACCGGATAGTTGTTGGTCTTTTCCATTTCTTTTCCCCCTTATAAAATTTTTCTCGAAAAAAGGCCTATAGATTTACCCGGGGTACCTCTATAAGCCGTAAGGACAGTTTCGTTGAACAGTTGTTTGGACACTAGTACAATTATATCATACATGTTTCCGCCCGCCAATATGCGGTTGTCGGAATGCAGAGAAAAAACGTCCCTGACATTCGGACCTTCCGAACACCAGGGGCACTTGTCATTGTTTATATTTGGAATTATTTCCAGGAGGACTTCAGATCCACCGTGCGGTTGAAAACCTTGTTCTCCTCTGTGCTGTACTTGTCTACAGTGTAGTAGCCTTTGCGCATGAACTGGTAGGAGTCGCCCGGTTTGGCATCCTTCAGCGCGTTCTCAATGCGGCAACCCTTCAGGACCTTCAAGGAGTCGGGGTTCAGCGCATCCTCCAGCGGAGCGCCGCCCTCGGTGGGGTTCTCCTTGTTGAACAGGCGGTCGTAGAGGCGTACCTCGGCCGGGAAGCTCCCCTCCTCGGATGCCCAGTGGACCGTGCCGCGGACTTTGCGGCCGTCCGGCGCGTTGCCGCCGCGGGTCTCCGGATCATACTCCACATGGATGCAGGTGACGTTGCCGTCGTCGTCCGTGTCATAGCCTGTACAGGTGGCAAGATAGGCGCCCTTCAGGCGAACCTCATTGCCGGGGTAGAACCGTTTATATTTCTTGACGGGCTCAATCATAAAGTCGTCCTGCTCAATGTACAGGTTGCGGCTGAATGTGACCTCGTGGGTGCCCAGTTCCGGGCGCTTCGGGTGGTTTTCAACAGTCAGCACCTCTGTCTTGCCCTCCGGATAGTTGTCCACGACAACCTTCAGCGGGTTCAGGACAGCCATGGCACGGACAGCGTTCTCATTCAGATCGTCCCGGACGCAGGCCTCCAGCAGACCGAAGTCCACCATGCTGTAGGCCTTGGAGATTCCAATTCTCTGGCAGAAGTCCCGAATGGATGCCGGCGTGAAGCCACGGCGGCGCATGCCGCTGACTGTGACCATGCGGGGGTCATCCCAGCCGTCCACGTAGCCCTTGTCTACCAAATACTTACAGTAGCGCTTACTGGTGACGCAGTAGTTTAAGTTGAGGCGGGCAAACTCGATCTGTCTCGGCTTGGGAGCCGGCACTTCACAGTTCTCAATGACCCAGTTGTAGAGCGGGCGATGGTTCTCAAACTCCAGCGAGCAGAGTGAGTAGGTGACGCCCTCTTTGGCATCCTCCAGGGGATGGGCCAGATCATACATGGGGTAGACGCACCACTTGTTGCCCTGACGGAAGTGCTCCTGATGGGCAATGCGGTACAGGACCGGATCTCTCATGTTCATGTTCGGAGAGGCCATGTCAATTTTGGCGCGGAGGACTTTTTCGCCGTCGGCGAACTCGCCCTTTGTCATGCGGTCAAAGAGATCCAGGTTCTCCTCAATGCTGCGGTCACGGTATGGGCTGTTCTTTCCCGGCTCCGAGAGCGTTCCGCGGGTGTCGCGGATTTCATCGGCATTCTGGTCATCGACAAAAGCGAGGCCCTTCTTGATGAGTTTCAGGGCACAGTCGTAAATGTAGTCAAAATAATCAGAGGCATAGTAGACGTTCGGGTAGTCATAGCCGAGCCAGGTGATATCTTCCTTGATGGCATTGGCGTACTCCACGTCCTCCTTGCCGGGGTTCGTGTCGTCAAAGCGCAGATTGCAGGTGCCGCCATACTTCTCCGCGGTGAAGAAGTTGATGAAGACAGCCTTGGCATGGCCAATATGCAGGTAGCCGTTTGGCTCCGGAGGGAACCGTGTCTGGACTTTGTCGTTGATTCCAGCAGCCAGCTCCTCGTCAATGATGTCGTGGATAAAGTTGGAGGCTGCGGCGTTTACGGTCTCGGGTCTTTTCTCGTCCATGTTCACTCCCCCTTATAGGCCGCAATGGCCTCGTTCAGCCGGCTTTCGACCTCATCGGCACCCAGGATCTTCATGATGGTGCAGAGGTCCGGCGTGTTGGTGCGGCCGGTGACCGCAATGCGGATGACCGTGGACACATGGCCGACATGGCCCTTGAACGCGTCCGGGTCGTTCTTATATTCCTTGACGTTGGGCGTGTAGCCAAAGGGCTCGCAGAGACTCTTGACTTTGTCGAACCACACCTGCCCGTCATCGTTTATGTCATAGATTTCGCGGTATTTCTCGAGGATGGCCGCCGCATCCGCCCGGGTCACATTGTCCGGGTCGGCGTAATTCGGCTCATAGGACTCATCGTAGAAGTAGGCCATGTACTCCGGCATGTCGGACCACTTGGCAATGTCCTTGCGGGGCTTCTTGCCGCCGCGGCCAATGCTGATAATGGCCAGCGCCTTGTCGGTGTCCGCCGCCAGCCGGTTGAAAAACGGAACGTCATAGACCTCCGCCCACGCCATCGTACATTTCAGTACCGTCAATGCCTCCATACGGGAGATGACATTCTTGCTGACGTCATTCAGCTTCGCGAGGTCAAACAGCGCACCGGAGACGCCCATCTTTTTGAGATTGAACGGGAACTCCGAGAGCGGGGCCGTCTTGTTGGCACGGCGCCAGTCCTCAAAATTGGAGTTGGCCAGCGTCAGAAGGTACTCGAGGACACTCTCCTTCGGGTAGCCCTCTTCCACATAGTAGCTGACGGCTGCCTCCGGATCTTTCCTCTTGGAGAGCTTGCGCTTTCCGCCGCCGTCCAGTTTCATAATTGGGGCGATGTGCGCGTATTTCGGGGGCTTGAAGCCACAGACACGGAAGAGCTGGATATGGGTGGGAATGGAAGAGACCCATTCATCGCCCCGGACGACATGAGTCGTGTGCATTAAGTGGTCGTCAATGCAATGGGCGAAGTGGTACGTGGGAATGCCGTCGGTCTTCAGGAGCACGATGTCCGTGATGTTGTCCGGCAGCTCCATTTTCCCCTTGATCATATCCTGGACTTTGATCTTCCCATCTGGCTTGCCGGGGGAACGCAGACGGAGCACCCAGGGCACACCCGCCTGTACTTTTTCAGCATATTCGTCATAGGAGCGATCACGCCACATGGCGTACTCCCCGTAGTAACCGGGGTTCACGCCCTCTGCCTCCTGCTTTTTCCGGAGCTCATCCAGCTCCTCTGCGGTGCAGAAACACGGATAGGCGAAGCCGCGGCGGACGAGATCCTTGGCATAGGTCTGATAGATATCCTTCCGGGCACTCTGCAGATACGGGCCATAATCCCCTTCCCAGGTGTCCGGCCCCGTCATGCCCTCATCCGGCTCAATACCGAAGGCCTTCAGGCCGTCAATGATTCCCGTGACGCCGTCCTCGACCTCCCGCTTCTTGTCGGTGTCCTCAATGCGGAGGAAGAACACGCCGCCGGTCGTGCTGGCCGTCAACTTCGCCACCATGGCGGCAAACAAGCCGCCGATATGGAGGTAGCCCGTGGGGCTCGGGGCAAACCGGGTGACCCGGGCGCCCTCCGGGAGATCCCGCTCCGGGTACATCTCCTCATAGTACTCCGGCGTCTTGTCAATGTCCGGGAAAAGGAGTTCTGCAAGTCTGTCGTAGTCCGTCAAAAAAACCGCTCCTCTGTGCTGTGTTACGAAAAAATATTGTTTTTCTATTATAAGAAAAAAGGGGGTAAATGTAAATAAAGGGGGGGATGGGACAGGGCTACTCCATTTCTTTGGCGATTCACATATTGGACAGAGCCGCCTGAGCAGCCTCTTTGGCAGATGCATAACCATCTACATAGTGGGTCTTACCGTTAATATCTGTGTAGAGCGGAAAATTATGCGAAGGGGTCTTCGTGCTCCGATAACGGACTCCATCGCCCACGGCCTCGGCACCTGGGAAGAGCACATAGGTGTAATAGGTTTTTCTCGTCTGTTCCCCTTCCGCAGCCTGATAATCTCCGCCTGCATTGTCTAGGTCAATGGAGACTGTATAGATTACCGCAACTGTGGAGCCATCCCTGGAGGAAAAATAATTTTCTCTTTTGATTCCGCTTATGAGGCTCGGCGTTTTCCACTTACCTGCCAGCTGATAGAGTTTCCTCTGCCCGGCATCATCAAAATAGTCAATATAGTCATCCAATGAGACCTGCTGTCTCGGCTGACTCCGATTATTCGACCGATGACCTTTGTTGGGAACAAAGACGGCGTGTCCCTCTATACTCGGTGCCGTGACATCTCCGATCTCGGTCACATATTCGCTGTTGGAAACATCCCCGGTCTGCTGTTCCATCTTCGACTTTACGAGGAAAAATACCAGAGTGCCTAGGATAGCAATGATGAGAACAATAATCAAAGCCCATAACCATCCTTTATTCCGCTCATAAAAAGAACGATTGTCTTTTCCCGTGGAATAAAATTCCGTTCCATTTTCTGGCTCTTCCTTTACATCTGCAGTGAAAACGCCGGATTTATTCTCGTCTGGTGCCGCGCCAGGCTGGGACGCGGTGAGATTGCCGCCACAGGTGGGGCAAAATTTGCTCCCGTCGGGTACCTCGGCCCCGCAATGAATACAGTACATAGATTCCATCTCCTGAAAGTGATTTCATTGGATAAGACGGACATTTCGAGGGAAGCGTTGAAAAGGGCTACGGGGTTGGGATTCATTAGGACACAACCATAATATTTTAATATGTGTATGAATATGATTAAGAGCCAGGACGAAAGCTTTCATAGTCCTGGCTCTTACTTTTTATGACTGCAATTTGATTATTTGAAAATGTAGTCTAATGGAAAAAATCCGGTCATCCGAAATTCCCATATTTTCAAATGTAGTCATAAAATTTGGGCGATTTACCTGCTTCCACAGCCCAAATACCGAAATAAAGGCATGGAATCCCCTCAAAAAAGCTGATATTTTATCAAATCAGTATAGTTGCTTATGACTACAAATGGAATATTCCAAAATGTGGTCATAGAAAATTTTTGATTATGACTACATTTCCAATAATTAAAAATGTAGTCATAATGGGTTGGCCGCCTCGCCATTCCCTTGCGGCCCCAACCGACCCGTCAATCGCCCCCCAAAAACAAAAACAGGACCGCATCAAAACGGCATACCCGCCATTTCGATACAGTCCCATTTATTATCTTTTAACTCTTCAGCGTCCAGTCATTCATGTTATTGATGATCGGTGCGCCGTGGCCATGCGGATGGGCAATCTGGGTATCCTCTGAGATATTGAGACGGTCGCTGACGAAGTAGCAGTGCTCAATATTCACTATGTAGAGGTAAGGGTAGTCATCGTTGGCGGCATCCTGGGCCTGCTTCCAGTAGGAAATGGCCGTCTGCTGGTTGTTGGCATCCAGTGCCTTGTCAATGAGAGAATCTACCTTCGGATTCGAATAGCAGACGCTGTTACCATACTGGCTGTTCAGGATCTCCTTGGAATAGAACAGCTGCTCCAGGACCATTGGGCTGTACTGGCCGAATCCCCATACAACGCCGACGGTGTTCTTCAGGTCATAGAGCTCGTCCCAGGTCTTGCTGACAACGTTGATCTTGATGCCAAGCTTCTTGGCGTTCTCTGCTACAGCAACCGCCAGCTGGTAGCGGTCATTGTCGTTGCTTGCAGCTGCCACAGTGAACTCACACTTCTGGGAGCCCTTCTGGCGATATCCATCTTTTCCGACTTTCCAGCCGGCGGCGTCGAGGATCTGTTTTGCCTCGCCCACCCGGTTATCAGTCCAGGTCTTGTCGCTGGCCCACAGGAGGTTGTCGGTGAAGCCGGTGGCAGGTTTGCCGATACCGTTCAGGGCATTCTTGATGATGGTCTTACGGTCAATGCCAATGGCGAGAGCCTTGCGGACCGCCTTATCACAGGTGACGTTGTTTCCAACCTTCACCGCCTTGCCCTCGGCATCCTTACGGGTCTGCAGCGGGACAACGGGGAGGCTGATGTTGCGGACATCCATGGTGGTGAGCGGGATCAGCTTCATACCGTCGATCTTCTCGTTGGCCACATTGGAGCCCACCATGACTACATCGAGCTGGCCGGATTTTGCCGCCGAGAGAGCGGTATCCTGATCCATATTTACAATGGTGACCTGATTGATATGGGCCACGCCGCCGTAGTAATCCGGATTCTTCTCGACGATGATCTGCTGGTTCGGGTCATATTCCACGACCTTCCATGGACCGGTGCCCACCGGCTTCTGGTCAAACTCACCGCTCTTATAGCTGTCACTGGGGACAATTCCGAGGACAGCAGCCGTGTCGAGGAACGGAGAGTACGGCTCCTTGAGGGTGAACTCTACAGTGTAGTCGTCGACCTTTTTCGCGGATTTCAGCCGGGTCAGGTCCACGTTCTGGTTCTCTGCCTGGTGTTTCTGGACCTGCTGATAGGTGAAGACGACATCATCGGCCGTGAAGGGCGTACCGTCGGTGAACTTGACGCCTTTGCGCAGCTTAAACGTATAGCGCAGGGAGTCCGGGCTGACGCTCCAGTCCGTGGCGAGGTCGCCCACATAGTTGGACTTCGTGTCCACCTTGAGCAGGGCATTGTTGATAAACGGATATCCGTAGCTCATTCCGCCCTTGACCGGGTCCAGGGTCTCCTGGAAAATGGTCTGGCCCACATAGGCTGTAATGGAGTTCGGATCTTTCTTTTTCTTGCCGCCGCAGCCGGCAAACAGCGTCAGAATCAGGCAGACCAGCAGGAGGACCGCCGTGGCTTTCTTCCATTGTCTCATGAGTTATTCTCCTTTTTCACCGCAGCGTTCTGCTCCGGCAGATTTATGATTCGGGTGCAGACCCTCTTGGCCAGCGCCTCATTATGGGTTACGACAAGCATCCCAAGACCCCGCTCCTCCGATATTTTCAGGAGAAGTTCCCAGAGCTGGGCCTGGGTAATGACATCGAGCATGGTGCTGATCTCGTCGCAGATCAGGAACTTTGTCTCCGGTCCTAGGACCCGGGCCACGCAGAACCGTTGCAGCTCACCACCGGAGAGCTCAATGGGAAAGCGGGTCAGCCATTCGTGTTCAATGCCTAAATCGCCCAGGAGTTCCGGGCCAGGGTGCCAGGATTCGTTAAGCGTTTTTTCCATCCTCCAGCGCGGATTCACGGAGAGCTCCGGGTGCTGGTAAATCATTTGGACTGGGCAGTATCCCTTTTTTGGCAACGGTGCGCCATTCCAGAGCACCTCGCCGGAGGTGGGGCGCAGATACCCCGAGAGGATCTTTGCCAGCGTGCTCTTTCCGTAGCCGGAGGGGCCGACGAGGGCGACCCGCTCCCCATCTGCCACAGAGAGGCTCACATCTTTCAGGATAAGCCGGTCCTTTCGGGAATACTGAAAGGTTATGTTTTTTGCTTCAAGTGGCATGGATGCAGCGCACCTCCCCTCCGCGCAGTTTCCTTATGGGCACTGGATTACCGCACTCCTCCGTCCGGTAAGGACAACGCTCACCAAACAGACAGCCCTCCGGAAGATTTCCGGCATAGGGCTGGGTGCCGGTAATGGGCTCGAACTCGGTCTGAGGAAGAGCCCGGACAAGAGCCCGGCTGTATGGGTGCCGCAGAGCACTGCCGCCGCCCTGAAAGTCAGACACCGGTGCCGACTCAAAGATAGTGCCGGCGTAGAAGACCGAAATACGGGTCGCCGCCTGGAGCGCCAGGTCCAGATCGTGGGTGATCAGCAGAATTCCACAGCCCTGATCCGCCAGTTCGCGGAAATTTTTCAGGGTCTCCTCCGCCATCTTCAGGTCAAGGCCGGGTGTCGGCTCATCGGCGACGATGAGTTCCGGGTGGCCAATGACCGCAGTGGAAATCAGCACACGGCGCACCATGCCTCCGGAGAGCTGGTACGGGTAATATTTTTCCACCTCGGGGGCGAGGCCATAGCGCCGGAACGCCGCCTGCATTTCCTCCCGGGTCCCGCGGACCCCGACGACCTGTTTCCCCACCCGCATGAGCGGGTCCAGATAGTCCACGGACTGGGGAATAAACATGATCTCCTTGCCGTCCAGTTCCCTTTGGCGTTCCTTTGTGAGCTCCTCCCCCTTATAGGAGATGGAACCCGTGAGTGTCGCATTGTCCGGAAGGATTCCCAGAATGGAATGGGCGAGCAGACTCTTTCCAGAGCCGCTGGAACCCACAACAGCCAGAATCTCGCCCGGGTTCACCGTAAGGTCCAGAGCACGGATGACGTTGAGGTCTTTCTTCTTCAGACCGCTCTGATAGAGGGAGAACGAGATGCCGAGGTCTCGGACCTCCAGCAGACTGGATTTTTCCATAGATCTTCCCCCTTACAGATTTCCGGTAGTCGGGTTCAGAAGTTCCTTCAGGTCATCCCCAATGATCTGGAAGAAGATAACAGTCAGGAGCAGCAGAATTCCCGGGAACAGAGCCAGCCACCACTTGCCGGAGGCAATGTATCGCATGGACTCGGACAGAATGACGCCGATGGCCGGGGAGTCCGGCGGAAGTCCAAACCCGAGGAATGTAATAGATGCCTCATGCATGATGGCATGCGGGAACAACAGTAAAAGTCCAACGAGATAGACCGGTATGACGTGGGGGATGATGTGGCGGCGGGCAACCGTAAATCGCGACTCCCCCATGCGATACGCGGCCTGTACATATTGGGAGGACCGGACCTGCATGACCTCGGCCCGGATGATCCGCGTGAGTTCCGGCCAATGGGTCAGCGCCACGCCGATCATGACGCCCTTCATGCCCTTGCCGAGCATGACAGAGATCAGGATAAGCAGAACCAGGTGTGGGAGTCCCATGCAGAGGTCAACCAGCCAGAGTACGACCTTGTCAAACTTCCCTCCGATGACCGCCGAGGCAATCCCCAGCAGCAGCCCGATGATGGAGCTGATGACGGCGGCGACAAGCCCAATGACAAGACTCGTCGACATACCCTTGACACTGCGCGCCAGCATGTCACGTCCCATATAGTCTGTGCCGAAGATGTGGCTTGCAGAGGGCGCCTGCAGCTTGGCACCGTAGTCGATGGCATAATTTGATGGCCCCATGGAGACGCCCCAAATAAAAACAATGCCAATATAGAGTGCGGCAATGATAATGGAGATAAGGATCCGCGTCCTCGTGTTCAGATGGAGAATCTGCACGGCGGAGCGGCGCTTCGGCTTTTTCAGTGCGAGTTCAGGCATGGAGCGCACCTTCTCTCATCCGCGGGTCCAGGACACCGTACAGCAGGTTGGCAATGAGGTTGCCAGTGAATACGAAGAGGGCGGAGAACAGGGTAATACCCAGCAGAAGCGGGACGTCCCCGTGGGTGGCGGCCGCCGTTGTGGCCGTTCCAATGCCCGGGTAGGAGAAGACCGTCTCGGCCAGCGTCATGCCGCCGAAGAGTTCGGAGAATGAGGCAAACTGCACCGTCACGGCGGGCAGTGCTATGTTTCTCATGATGTGGCGATTCAGGATCTGCCGGGACGACTCACCCCTCGCCTTCGCAAACAGGATGTAGTCGTTGTTCATCTCCTCAATGTATTTCTGTCTCGTATAGAGGGTGATCTTTCCGAGACTGATAACGGTCAGCGTGAAAAATGGCAGGAAGAGATGATACATGCGGTCTCCCAGTGTGACCTGGGACGCCAGGACGCCCATTGGCACGGACATACCGAGCGGGAACCAACCCAGTGTGACGGAGAAGAGTTCCAGGAAAAGAATGCCAATCCAGAATGTCGGGGTAGACTGAAGCACGAGGCAGAAACCCTGGGTGATTTTATCAAAGACACTCCCCTTGTGCTTTCCAGAGGCCATGCCGAGGAAGAATCCCAGCACACCGGAGCAGAGCCACGCCAGCAGCATCAGCACGAGCGAGGCGGAAAACCGCTCCCCTATCACATCAATGACTGGCCGCTTGTAGGTGATGGACATTCCGAAATCACCGCGGAAAATATTTCCGAGCCACGTAAAATAGCGCTGTACCAGAGGCTGATTGAGTCCCCAGTAGTCTGCGATCTGCTGGCGGGCGGCCGGCGACAGCGTCGACTCGGAACCAATATACGAGGTCAGAGGATCAATGGGTGCCTTGGTGATCAGGATAAATGAGAGTATGGTCACGGCGAACAGGAGTAGCAGCATCTTCAGGATGGTCTCCGAGACATACTTTCCCTTCATGGGTTCCCCTCCTTGTTGTGATAACTATAAACATCATAACAAGGGGCGGAAAAGGCGAACAAGCCCCCATGGGGGATGGAAATGTCGTCGTGATGCGGTCTAAGCCCTGCTGCCCCAGCTGCGTCTTCAGAAAGGAAAAGAGCTGCATCACCTTAAGTGATGCAGCTCTAAATTTCTTAATATTATTTTTTCCACGGATTCCTCGTATCCGGATCCGTCGGGTCCCAGCCCTTGTTGGGGCTGTTCAGCGGGATCTTCATGGCGGTGGGCTTGGCGATGGGCTCCTTGACCGCCGGGTCATTGTAGATGGTGACACAGGTGCCGAGCGGGCAGTTGTCATAGATCCATTTGACGTCCTGTACCGTCATGCGAACACAGCCGGCCGAAGCGACCGTTCCAAGCTTGTTGTACTCCTCGGTCTCCAGCGTGGACGGGTCTGCCTTGTAGTAGGGCACCGAATGGAACAGGATGCTGTCGTGGATTCGGGTGGCCCACTGACCCTGGACATTACCGACAAGTGCGTGCCAGTGGCCGCATTTCTCGCTGGTGTACCAGGTGCCGGAACGGGTGCCGCCCTGCTTACCGGTGGAGCAGATAAATGCCTTATACGGAATATTGTATTTGCCATTCTGCGGGTTTCTGGTATAGACGGTGACAATATTCTGCGCCGTATTTACCGCAATGGCATACTTATGGTTCTTCGCATAGTCCGCCTTGAGCTTCGGGAAATAGTTCTCCTTGGTGGGCTTGCCCCCCTGCGACGGCGTGGTCGTCGTGGTGGAGTGTCCCCCATTCCCTCCCTGGGAAATATGCTTAATGCCCATGCTGGATGCCGTGACTCCGGCCAGCATAGCAAAGATAAGCAGTGCTGCCACACAGATGGCAGTAATGCGTTTTCCGCGGCTCGTTGTATGCTTCATGAAAATTCCCTTCTGTTGGAACGGTAGATTGCTTTTATACCCTGTTATTATACGAAATCGGTGCAATTTTGTAAACAAGAGGGACAGGGAGGTTGGTTTGACTGAACTCGCGCCCGACTCCACCGCTCGCCCCGGTAAAAGTGGGAGAGCTCATACAAAAATTCCCGATTCGCCAATTTTGTATGATGTTCAAGCCCCAAATCTCATACATTTTCCCAGATTCCTAGAGAAAGTGTATTATGCGGCATCATACAGAAATCGGCTTTGAGAGGGAAATTGTGTGAGATTTGGGCTCCAAGCATAATACACTTTTCCAAATTTTCGGAAAGTTGTATGACCTAGCACCGCGCCTCTCATACAATATTGGAAAAATAAATATTGTTGTATAACCCAGCGCCCAAACACCCCTCCAAATTAGGCCCAGCCAGCAAATCGCCCACGCAAAACAAAGGGCCGCACCGCCACCAGCGGAACAGCCCTAAATAAATATTTATACTTTTGACCACGGATTTGCCGGGTCCGGATCCGTCGGATCCCAGCCGTAGCGCGGGTCCGTCGTGCTGGACGGAACTTTCTGCGCCTTGGGCTTGCCGAGGGGCATGGGGTCAGAGGCATTGTTGGAGATGACAACGTAGGTGCCTGCCGGGCAGTTGTCGAAAATCCACTTAACACCGGCCACTGTCATGCGGATGCAGCCGTGGGATGCCGGGCTGCCAAGCTTATTGTACTCGCCGGGCTGGAGGCTTCCCTTGTTCTGCGCCGTATAGGGCACCGAGTGGAACAGGATACCGTCATAAATGCGGGTGCAGTACTGACCAGTGACACCGCCAACGAGACTGTGCCAAGACTCGTGGATTGGGCCGACCGTATAGTGTGCGCCGGGTCTGGTACCTCCATTCAAGCCGGTGGAGCAGATGAATGCCTTGACCGCCTTGTTGTAAGGGCCATTGGGCGTGCTGCGCGTATAGACCGTGACAACATTCTGTGCGGTATTGACCGTAATGCAGTAGGGCAGATTGTAGTCGGAGCGAAGGTCCTGGAACATGTTCTGCTGGATGACCTTGCCGGAGCTGCTCTCCTGTGGAACACTCTGGCTCTGGGAGGGCTGGGTGGTCTCAATATAGTCGTCGTGCCGCTTGTTGTGCTTGCTGCAGCCATGGGCAATGAGGACAATGATGAGGACCAGAAGGAGAATGGCAATGGTCACCGTGATAATGCGGCGGGTCCGGTTGCTGGGACCCTTGCGCGGCGGCGGGTTGCGCCGTCCTTCCCGGTCGTAGGTATAAACTCTGCCTGGCATAGAATTTCGCTCCTTATCTCATAGTGATACTATTATCGTTCCGCAGATGCCATCCGTCAATAAGGATTTCGGGGGTCTGCGTCGGTGGGATCCCAGCCGTAGTATTTGCTCGCCGTGTCGTTGGTGACCTTCTGCGCCGCCTTCGGCTGGACGGGTTCCTGGACGTTCGGGCCATAGTAGATCCGGACGCAGGTGCCAGGGTCGAGATGGTCATAGATCCACTTGATATCCGCCGAGCGCATGCGCACGCATCCATGAGATGCAGGGCTGCCAAGCTTGTTGTACTCTCCCCGTTGGAGCGAGGACGGATCCCCTGCCTTGGTGTAGGGCACAGAGTGGAACAGGATATGTTCGGAGTGGGGAGAAATGCGGGTGGCATACTCGCCATAGACGCCGCCGTCAAGCGGGTACCACATAGGCTGTCTGCTGTCCGCCGGCATGTAATAGGTCTTCTCCGGTGTATCTCCGCGATGCAGCCCTGTAGAGCACGTAAACGCCTTCACTGGAACCGTATACTTCCCGCTCTGAGGGTCTTTCTGATAGACCGTGACGATCTGTTTCGCCGTATTTACTGTTACAGCGTAGGGCATGTTGTATCCGGCCTTTAAGTCCGGGAACGGATTAGCGGAAACCGGGACAGCGGTCTTCGTCTTCTGCTGAGCAGAAGTGGTCGGCTGTTTCTTTTCGGGTTCCTTTTTCGTCTGGGAGTGGCGGACACCGAACACAACCAGCACCGCAATGACCGCGGCAAGAATAAGACAGATCAGGGCAATCAAGACGCCTTTTCCGCGCTTTTTTGGTTGATCCTCCTCAAATGTATAAACCGCCCGGTTGGGCAGTTGATGTTGTGGCTTTTTTGACATATGCTAACGCCTCCTTTTGAGAATGACAGGAAATTGCCCGGGAAAGTTCAAAAAAAGACACCCGGGAAAGACCCGGATGTCTGAAAGTCGTAAGGGAACTTACGCGAGCTCGACAACAGCGCCGACCTCTTCGAATTTGCCCTTGGCCTCTTCGGCGTCAGCCTTCGGCATAGCCTCTTTGACGGTCTTCGGAGCAGCGTCAACGAGAGCCTTGGCATCAGCAAGACCGAGCTGAGTGAGCTCACGGACAACCTTGATGACCTTGATCTTGTTCGGGCCAACCTCTTTGAGGACGAGATCAAACTCAGTCTTCTCCTCAGCGGCAGCACCCTCACCAGCAGCCGGAGCAGCAACAGCGACAGCGGCAGCGGCGGAAACGCCAAACTCATCTTCTACAGCGTGTACGAGCTCGGAGAGCTCGAGAACGGAAAGCTCTTTGATGGAATCAAGAAGAGCGGTAACTTTCTCAGAAGCCATTTTATTTACCTCCAAATTAGATTATGTATTATATTCCGATGGATAGTCAGTGCAGAACTTATTCTGCCGGAGCTGCCTCTGCAGCCGGAGCTGCTTCCTCAGCGGGGGCTGCCTCTGCAGCGGGTGCTGCTTCCTCAGCCGGAGCCTCAGCCTCTGCGGCCGGAGCTTCCTCTCCCTCTTCATTCTTCTTGTCGACAACAGCCTGGATTACGCGGGCGAAGGATGCGATGGGCGCATTCAGTGCGGCGCAGACCGTGGACATGAGAACGTCGTAGGTCGGGAGATCTGCGAGCTGGTTGACAGTGTCGAGGTCAATGACCTTACCGTCGAGATAACCACTCTTGATCTTGAAACCCTCGTGGGTCTTTGCAAAGTTCTTGGCGATACGTGCAGCAGCTGCATGGTCCTCCTTGGAGGCTGCAAGAGCTGTGGTACCAGCGAGAACGTCCTTGAGCTCATCAAGGCCAACCTGCTCTGCTGCTCTCTCAAGGAGAGTGTTCTTGACAACGGAGTAGTCAACACCGGCTTCACGGAGTTCTCTACGAAGAGCTGTATCGTCAGCTACGCTGACACCGCTGTATTCAACAAGGACACCGGCGACGGAGTTGTTGAGCTTATCAACGATTTCAGCAACAGCCTTCTTTTTCTGTTCGAGTACTTTTTCGCTAGGCAAACGATTCACCTCCCAAAAATTAATGCCCTTCCTGTTTCCGCAGGAAGGGCATGAAAAACCATAATGGTTTATAGTTCTTTCAAAACGCTCCCTCGGCAGGTAAGGATAACCTGTTACGTCCGTAATGGACACCTGCTGTCTTAGGCAACAGCATTAGATATTATAATCAGAAGTCCAAGACCTGTCAAGCAGGAATTTAGTGGACGTCAGAATATTTGTTGGCGTTGAACTTTACGCCGGGGCCCATGGTGGATGTAACCGTGGAGGACTTGATGTACTGGCCCTTTGCAGCAGCCGGTTTTGCCTTTACGATGGCCTCCATGAGGGTGTCAAGGTTCTCGGCCAGTTTCTCCGGGCCGAAGGAAGCCTTGCCGATGGGGCAGTGGATGATGTTGGACTTGTCGAGACGGTACTCAATTTTACCGGCCTTGGCGTCGGTGACAGCCTTGGCGACATCCGGAGTTACGGTGCCGGCCTTCGGAGAAGGCATGAGACCGCGGGGTCCAAGGATACGGCCGAGACGACCGACAACGCCCATCATGTTCGGGGCAGCGACAGCGACGTCGAAGTCCAGGAAGTTCTCCTTCTGGATGCGCTCTGCGAGTTCCTCAGCGCCGACAATGTCAGCACCGGCCTCTTCTGCAGCCTTTGCCTGGTCGCCTTTGGCGAAAACAGCAACACGGACCTTCTTACCGGTACCGTTCGGGAGAACGACGGCGCCGCGGACCTGCTGGTCAGCGTGACGGGAGTCAACACCGAGACGGATGTGGGCTTCGATGGTCTCATCAAAGTTTGCTTTCGCATTATCGACAACGAGCTGAAGAGCTTCGTTTACGTCATAGTTCTTAGTACGGTCGACGTTCTTGGCGGCGTCGACATATTTCTTACCGTGTTTCATATTATATTCCTCCCTTAAGAGTGGTAAATTCGGATTGTTCCTCCCACTTGGGAAGCTTAATCTACGACTTCAATACCCATGCTGCGGGCAGTGCCGGCAATCATGCTGGCGGCAGAGTCAATGTTGGCTGCGTTGAGGTCACGCATCTTGGTCTCTGCGATCTGCTTGCACTGGTCCTTGGTGATCTTGCCGACTTTGTTCTTGTTCGGTTCGCCGGAAGCCTTTTCCAGACCGGCAGCCTTCTTGATGAGAACAGCTGCGGGGGGAGTTTTGGTAATAAATGTGAAACTGTGGTCAGCGTAAACCGTGATGACGACCGGAATGATCATTCCCATGTCGTTCTTGGTACGCTCATTGAATTCTTTCGTGAAAGACATGATGTTGACACCATGCTGACCGAGAGCCGGGCCTACGGGCGGGGCAGGAGTTGCCTTGCCTGCCGGAATCTGGAGCTTGATGTAACCAATTACTTTCTGAGCCATATTTGCACCTCCAAAAAATCGTGGTAAATGGCGGAACGGTCTCTCCGTTCCTCCCACCGGAGTTCCGGGGAACCCCAATAGAAAAGCGTGGCTTGCGCCTTACTACCTTAAATGAAAAGTTGTGGAGCGTCAGTCGAGAGCGACTTCGATCTGATTCAGAGGAACCTCAACGGAGGTGTCTCTGCCGAACATGGACAGCGTGATCTTCGCGCTGCTGGTCTCGGTGCTGATGCTTTCCACAGTACCGGAGTAGTCCTTCATAGGACCGTCAGTGATCTTGACAAAGTCTCCGGCCTTAATGTTGACCTCCACAGTCCGCTGGTCGACACCGAGTGCCTTGACCTCACTTGCAGACAGTGGTACCGGTTTGCTCTCCGGTCCGACGAAGCCGGTGACACCGCGGGTGTTGCGGATGACGATCCAAGCGTCGTCTGTCATTTTATAGTCCTCGCCGTCTTCCACGACAGCGACCTTCACGAGAACATAGCCGGGGAAGAGCTTGCGGACCACTTCTTTGGACTCGCCGTCTTCCTTTACTTCGGTAACGGTTTCGGTCGGAACCCGGACATCCTGGATTTGGTCCTGCATGCCGCGGTTGTTGACGACCTTGACGATGTTGTCCATGACTTTGTTCTCATACCCGGAATAGGTATGAACAACGTACCACTTGGTGACTTCTGCCATTACAACAAACCTCCGTCTTAACTTATACCGTTAACCCTGCGCAGCTGATGGCTGCCTTCAGCATGATGAGCGCCTGTTTTGCGTCCTCGGGCGATGCAGCATTGTAAATGCCAGTTCTCGCCTTGACAAGGAGCCAGTCGACGATCCATACGCCGATACCAATAACGAGGATGACCAGGAGAACAACGAGGGTGTTCTTTACGGTGTCCTTGCCGTTGGTCCAGCGGATCTTCTTCATTTCGGCGCCAAGCTCTTTCCAGAAGCGGACGAATGCGTTGTCCTTCTTCTTTCCGCCCTTGGCATTCTTGGACTTTCCGTCCTTGCCTGCAGCCTTCTTCGGTGCGCCGCTGTTCTTCTTGGATTTCTTTGCCTTGTTTCCAGCGGTCTTCGGGGCATTCTTGCTTGCCTCCGACTTCTCCGCGGCAGTCTTCTCCTTCTCGGCGGCGGCTGCCTCTGCAGCGGCCTTGGCGGCAGCTGCCTGGATTTTATCAACCTTTTTCGGATCAAGGTCGGCGGTATTTACCTCTGGAGCGACGGTAACGCTCTCCGGCACAGAAGAACGAGAATTCTTAAGCTTTTTTGCTTTGTTCTTTTTCTTCGCCATGAAGATACTGCCTTTCCTTACTTCGTTTCCTTATGGAGAGTATGTTTCTTGCAGAATCTGCAATACTTGTTCATCTCCAGGCGTTCGGGGTTGTTCTTTTTGTTCTTGAACGTGTTGTAGTTGCGCTGTCCGCACTCTGTGCACGCAAGAGTAACTTTAACTGTCATATCGGCACCTCCAGTTTTCCGGAATATTCCGGATGTTGTTGTGTTTTTGCCTCCCTCTCTGAGGGGCTGTACGCGAAAAAATGCGCACAAAAAAAGAACCCTCCATGAAGAGGTACAAAAAGTTTACCACAGCACAATAGAGGGGTCAAGAAAAAATTCCCGACTCCTCTATGATTATTTTCAATAGTATTGTATTTTTTGTCGGCCTCAGTGGATTTCAATGGCCATCTGGCCGAGCAGCGCATATTTGGACTCAAACAGCGAGCGGTCAAACGTCTTGTTGGAGGCGCCGTAGGGGTCCTCAACGGTAATGGTGTCATTGACGTCGTCAACACCCACCAGCACCATGACATGGGTGCCGCGCGGATACTCGAAGTAGTACTCTCCGCCGGGCTTGCTCGGATCCTTGACATACCAGGAGTTCTTCTTCGTCGGGGTCTTCATATTATAGGTGGCCCAGACGACGACCGGCTGTCCTCTCCGGACGCGGTCATAGAGCTGTGACGGCTTGGAGCCGGTGATGTTGTAGGCGCGGTACGGGGAATTGTGTTTCTTCAGGACCGTGTTCATGGCTCCGGTGACAACCGGTGCAAATGCACCGTAGCCGGGATGCTCATCCGTATAAGTGGACTTCGGGTCACCCACAAACTTCTCATAGATGGACGGGCCATAGTCCTTCCCGTTCTCCTTGACGATGTTCTCCCGCGGAATGGCCTGGATCATCTCATTCAGGCTGGTGCCGGTGCCGTAGAAGTTCAGCAGGCTGGTGGAAGCCGCCGCCTCACAGCCAGTCGGATATTCCGGTACCTGATTGACCTTGGGTACATTGATGACAATGGACTGGAGCTCACCGTTGGAAATATACCAGGTATATTTCGAGTTCTTCTTCATGCCGGAGTAGCCCAGGTCGGCCACGCCGTTGTCGAGGAAATAGTAGGCGGTCTTCCCGTTAATGGTGCCGTGCTTCACGCCGACAAAGTTCGGGTCGATGACGCCGTTCTCACTGTAGTAGTAGCCCTCGCGTCCATTGATGTTTACCTTTACAAATCCGTTGAACGTGGGGTCCTTGACTCCGTCTTTGTAGAAGTCATACTTTCCGTCCGAGCGCTTTGCAATTCCTGCCTTCGTGTCCACGGGCGATGCAGCTGCAGAACCTCCAAACAGGTTTCCCAGCAAGTCACCAGCGGATGCGGTCACTGGCAGTGCCGTGAATACCATCATCACTGCGAGGATGATACTCAGAACAACATGTTTTCTCTTCATTTAACCTTACTCCTTCAAAGCGGGTCAGCGTCTGCCGAAAAGGCTGCGGATGGCATTCAGGAGGCCGGAAGCTGCGCTCGGTCTCTGATTATTGCCGTTCTGCGTATTATTGTTATTCGACGGTCTGTTCCCGTTATTCGTGTTGTTATTGTTGTTGCGGTTGGTGTTGGTGTTACCGCTGGACGGCTCTGTCTGCGTCGGAGCAGGCGTGAACGTACCATTGCCCACGGTGAGGGTCAGCACGTCAAAGGAGCCATTGGTAAGATAGACCACAATCTTTGTGGTACCGGTACCGCGGCCAGTAACCCGGCCGGATGCGTCCACGGTGGCGATTCGCGTATCCTGAGACATGAAGCTCGGCTGCTCGCTGCCAGTGACGGAATAATTCAGCGTGAATGTCTGGCTGCCGGTAATAGAGGCCCGGTTGGAAATATCCAGGTAATCTTCCTGAATGTACCCAGTCGTTCCGCTGCTCGTTGTAACTTTGTACCAAAGCGGTGCAAACATACGGTAGTATACCGCATTGACCCGATAGTTGCTGTCATAGGCAACGCGGGTGTCCCGATATCCGCCAGAGACATAGACTGTGTCACCGGCAGCTACGGTAGCGACATTATTGCCGACATAGCTTGCCTCACTCTTCAAGCTGGTCGCTTTGCGTACAGTTCCAGTAACGGTCTGTCCAGAGTAACCACGGAGGCGAACCGATGTGCCGCCGGTTCCGGGCATATTCTCAAAGACTGGAATGATAAAGCGGTGGCGGTTATCCAGAATACCAGCCTGCTTGTAACCGGCATATGTGAGGTTGGTCGGAGATACGACGCCATTGATGGCCGTCATATACTGATGATTATAGTTATTCGTTCCAGAGACATTAAACTTCTGGAGATACGGGGTATTCTGCCCTTTGGCGACATAATCATTATATATAATGTCAGCGCCGCCATAGATGGAAGCCACAGGATTGGTCCAGTTTTTATTCTTAGCATAGGCCAGAGCCTTGGAGACGGCAGCACCATTAGAACTGTCGTTGGCACCAATATTCAGGAAATTGTAGTAGCCGGTGTATCCGGAATATTTTCCCGAAACGCTGCCGCTCTTGCCGTTGGCGCCGACCTCACGGATGATCTTGGCCGCCAGATAACACGGATCCAATCCGTAGTTCTTTGCCGCGCCGCAGATGGCCATGGGGTAGCTTGCGTCCAGAGTCTGGGTCTGTCCATTGGTGTCAATATATTTGATGTTCCCGTTATCATCGACGCTATTGGTGTTGTAACTGTTGCGATTCGGGTCCATAAACGTGTTTTTCAGGACCGCAGTGGTGGCATTATAGGCGTCCCGGTTACCCTGGGTCGTATTGGAGAAATTCCAGTTCAGCGACTCGAACTGGAAAATGGCACTGTCACTCCCAAGGAACGTCAGCGGGTTCATGAAGTAGGCGACCGCCATTTTAGAGGCGTCGATCCACCCAATGGACTGGGACGTGGAACCGTCCCGCACCGCATAGGAGTAGTCAAAGCCATTCTTGGCCTGATAGGTTCCGGTGGACATATCCCGGTACAGTCTCGTGGCAGAGGCACTGTTCGGGTTAATATAGACCGTATTTCTATGATTCAGGGACTCCTGACCGACAGCCCGTTCCCAGTTGAGACCGGTCTGCAGAGGCTCAAAGGTCCAATTGGGATGTCTTGCCTGCAGCTGGGCAAGCTTTGCCGCATAGGAGGACGGGAACCCTGCCCGGATAAGCTGATTCTGATACGTGGAGGTCGATGCCGCCATGGCAGACATATCGGCAAAGCTCATGGTGACGAGCACTGCCATCAGCACGGCGAGGACCTTTGTAACTCTGTGTTTCAAGGTAGAAATTCTCCTGTTTTTCATCAGATATTTACCGGCATTCTGGATGCCAGTAGTTTGATTATAACCCAGAAATCTTAAGAATGACATAAAAACAGGACTGTATCCTAATGATACAGTCCTTATAGGTGTCGGCGCCGCCTTATCTTCCCGGGAGGCTGCCCTCCAAGTATTTTCAGCGCGGATGAGCTTAACTGCCGTGTTCGGAATGGGAACGGGTGGACCCTCATCGCCAT
>OMYO01000031.1 GCA_900315285.1 uncultured Eubacteriales bacterium
CAACTGACAGACCGCGTTTACGCGATTCACGCGTCTGCGGGGGGGCATGGGCTTTGCCCGTCAAATGACAACCACGCGTTCGACGCGTGGATGGTTTTTATCTCATTAATATTTGACAGCTCTGCATGGTGGTGAGGGCGGCCTCGTGCTTCTCCGGGGTCACACCGGCACAGCAGGCCGGATCCACCGAGATGGGTACCTCCGGCATTTCAGCCTTGAAGAGCAGGGCGTTGGATATGACGCAGATATCGGTGCAGAGTCCCACGAGCTCAATTTCGAGTTCGCCGCCGCAGCGCTCATTTTCCTGTTTGAGCACCTCGGCGAGCCGGACGGAGCCGAAGGTGGGTTTGTCGAAGATATGGTCTTCCGAAATGAGAGGGGCCACCTCCGGACAGAGTTCCCACCCCGGCGTGTGGGCGATGCAGTGGTCTACCGGAAGAAGCTTTCCCTCTTGTGTCTCACGGTAGTTTTTCGGATGGGTGTCCCGGGTGGCATAGACGTCTTCCGGGGAATAGGACTTGATTTTCTCCACCACCGCTGGAACAATGGCAACCGCCTCAGGGGTGCCGAGGGATCCATCAATGAAATCCTTCTGCATGTCGATGACGACGAGTATCTTCCTCATTTTTCCGCCTCCAGAACAAATTTTTTTATCACTTCGGCCACTCCGCTGTGATTGCAGTCCCTCTTTGTGATGTAATGGGAAACCCCTTTACACTCTTGGTTCCCGTTGGCCATGCAGCAGCTGAGACCCGTCACAGATAGCATAGGTACGTCGTTTTCGGAGTCTCCTATCCCAATGGTCTGTGAGAGCGGAATGTTCAGCAGGGCACAGACCTGCCGAATTCCGGCCCCTTTGTCAATGCCGTAGGCGCCGAACTCCAAAAACTGGTCGTTGGAGAAGAAACAACTGATTCGGCCGCTGGTTTTTCGTAGAACTCGCCGCTTCAACTCCTTGAGAATCTCTTTGTCGTTTAGGCTGAGGGCCAGAAGCTTGTAGGCCGGTTCGGTGAGCCCGTCCGGGAGAGAGGGGAGCGTTCGCTGGTCAATGCCGGTGACCTCCATGTAATACTTTGTCTCTTTGTCCATGGAGCGGGAGACCATGCCATGGGAGTCATAGGCGTGGCAGTGGATGCCAAGCCGGTCTGCCTCCTGAAAGACCAGGTCAATGTCTTTGGGATCCATGGGAGTTCCACAGAGCACTTTGCCGGCACGGCAGTCATAGATGAGAGCGCCGTTGAAGCAGATGGCGTATCCGCCGATCCGGTCAAACCCCAGTTCATGCACAATGGGCAGAACTGTGGTCACGGGACGTCCGCTGCAGATGACCATGGCGTTGCCCTGTGCGGCAGCTTTTTCTATGGCTTCCTTGTTTTCCCGGCTGATCTGCTTCTTACTGTCGAGCAGTGTGTCATCCAAGTCCATGAATACAGCTTTTTTCAACATGCTTCTCTCCCTGGTCGTTCTTTATAGTATCGTATTATACCGAAATTTTAGCGGGAGTGAAACAACTGCATGTTTTTTTGAACAATCGTTTACTATACTGTTGAAATATTGATATTCTTTCGCTAGAATGGAAAATTGATAAAGTAAATGAAGGAGATTGTCTTTATGGATTCCGTAAAAATTCTGGAAGTAAAGAAATCCGTTCTTGAAGATAACGACGCAGACGCCGTCGTCCTGCGTGATAGCCTGAAAGGGGACGGAGTTCTCTACGTAAACATCATGTCATCCCCCGGCTCTGGAAAGACCACCACGCTGAGTGCGGTCATTCGCCGTCTCAAGGATGAACTGAAAATTGGCGTTATGGAGGCCGACATTGACTCGGATGTCGACGCAAAGACCATCCAGGACCTCGGTGTCCGCTCCATCCAGCTCCACACCGGCGGCATGTGCCATCTTGACGCAGACATGTCCCGCCAGGGCCTGAAGGAGATGGGCAGTGAAGACCTGGACCTGGTATTCCTTGAGAACGTCGGCAATCTGGTATGCCCGGCAGAGTTTGATACCGGTGCGCAGGAAAATGTCTGCATTCTCTCGGTTCCTGAAGGGGACGACAAGCCGCTGAAATATCCGCTCATCTTCACAAAGTGCAATCTTGTTCTTGTCAACAAGATCGACGCACTGCCTGTTTTCGACTTTGATATGGATGCGGTCAAAGAGCACATCGCCAAAATCAATCCCAACGCCAAGGTCATCCCCATCTCCGCCAAGACCGGCGAGGGCGTGGATGAGTTCTGTGACTGGCTGAGAGATAAGGTAAAGGAGCAGAAAAATGGCTGAATTGAAAGTAATCGACGTCAACCAGGGCGTCTTTGAGTTCAACGACCGCGTTGCAGCTGAGACTCGCAAACAGCTGAAGGAGCAGAAGACCTACATGGTCAATGTCATGGCGTCCCCCGGAGCGGGCAAGACCACCACGCTTCTGGCCATCATTGACCGCTTTAAAGAGAAATATAAGATCGGCGTCATGGAGGCCGATATTGACGCAACCGTCGACGCAGAGACCATGCAGAACGCAGGCGTCCGCTCCATCCAGGTTCATACCGGCGGCGAGTGCGCTATGGACGCGGAAATGACCATGGAGGCTCTCCGCGAGTTCCCCACCGAGGATCTCGACGTTCTGTTCCTGGAGAACATCGGCAACCTGGTCTGCCCGGCTGAGACCGACACCGGTGCCTCTATGAACCTGGAGATCCTCTCCGTTCCGGAGGGAGACGACAAGCCTCTCAAGTACCCGCTCATGTTCACGGTCTGCAACACAGTCATCATCAACAAGATCGACACGAAGGACTACTTCCCGTTTGATGACGATGCCGTTGTAGAGCGCATTCACAATCTGAACCCGGACGCGAAGATTTTCTTCCTGTCCGCCAAGACCGGCGAGGGTGTGGACGCCTTCACGGACTATCTGGCAGAGCAGATTGATGAGTGGAATAAATAAAATCTATTATTATGGGCCGCCCTGGGTTGTTCTGGGGCGGTTTTTTACCGCATATTGGATTTTTGCCCAATGCGGTAAATCTATTTTTTGACAATTACCGCATTCTCAAAAAAAATCCAATGCGGTAAAAGAAGATGGTCGATTCACTCCTTGATTTTTACCGCAATAGGGAATTTTTTCAAATGCGGTGAAAGGTCTGCACAGTACCGAAACACGGTGTAGCACAAGATTTTACCGCATTACCAAATTTTTCCAATTGTATATGAGTGGGAAAAATGATTTTTACTGCATTTGGATTTTTTCTTAAATGCGGTAAAAAGGAGAACTGAATCGCCCCTGAGAAACAAAAAACCGCCGGCCACACGCCGACGGTCTTCTCATCTCAATATTCTGTTATGCTGTCACCGCAGCCCGTAGGATTTCATCCCCGCAATGCATATTCGGGTTCCGGGTCACATCCAGGAAATGCGCCAGAGCGCGATCCTTCTCCTTGAACCGCAGGACCTCCACCGTGCAGGCCTCCGGAATGACGCGGAGCGCCGCCACGTTGTCAATGTCCTTGTTCAGGAATACGAAGAGGGAGGAGCCCTCTCCGAGTTCGCCGTTGTCGTTTAGAATATGATAGCCGAGTTCTGCGGCCTTGTCCGTCAGATCCGACGGGTCAATTTTGTCGGCCAGTTCCCGGTAATGCTGTAAAATTTCAGAAACCGTCATAAAAAACACCCTTTCCAGATGGTTTGAACGGATTATAGGCATTTTCTCGGGAAATACAAGTACAATCGGAAAAAATCGGCGAAGTGAACAGAAAGGTAAATCGCGAAAGATTATTTTCAGTCTTCATTTTCCCGGGTCTTGCGCCAGTAGGCGGCCATGGACTGGCCGGGCTCGTCGGTGACGTCGTCACGCAGGTAGTCCGCAAGGCCGACGGAAGCCGGGTCAAACGAACGTGCCTCCTCCTCGGTTGGAAACTCGATCTCCGCATACCAAAACTCCGTGGGGAGCGCCTGATCCACGTGATTTACCTCAAGGTGGTGGCCGTCCGGGAGCTCATAGGTTCGCCGGATCTTCGGGATGAGTGGCAGCCCAATGAGCTCGGAGAGCTGTTCAAATTTCTCCTGGTCAATGGGAAATTCCACCTCTTTGCGCGTCAGCCGGCCGTGGCTCTTGAAGCAGAGCATATAGCGGGTCGAGCCGTCCAGGGACGTCTCCTCGCGGATGCGGACCGTGGGTAAGGTGGAGACATAGCCCTGTTGCATGAATTCGTTCTTCAGCAGGGGAAACTCCACCTCCGGCCAGCCGGAGACCATCCATTTTCGTTCGATTTCAAGCGGTGCAGACATTGCAGTCTCCTTTTATCACTGGAAGTAGGTTACCATGCCGGACACGAAGATGGCCAGCAGGAGGATGGGCAGGACATATCGGAAGTAGTAGCGGAACCACTTCGGGAATTTCATTCCGTCTCCGCGATTCACCTCTTCAAAGTATGCGTCGGAGCCCCATCCCCATTTGGTATTGCAGAACAGCACGAACACTAAGCTGCCGAGGGGCAGGAGAATGTTGCTGACCAAGAAGTCCTCGAACCCGAGGAAGTTGCCCATGGGCGTATTGGAAAAAGCGCCGGACCAGACGTTGAATCCGAGGGCACAGGGGAGGGAGAGGGCAAACGTGGCAATGGTGTTCAGAACGGCGGCCTTAATGCGGGACTGGTGGAACAGTTCCATACTCGTGGCCAGCAGGTTTTCAAAGACGGCAATGACCGTGGAGAAGCTGGCAAATGTCATGAACAGGAAGAACAGGGTTCCCCAGACACGGCCTCCTGCCATATGGGTGAAGACGTTCGGCAGGGTGACGAAGATGAGCGACGGGCCGGAGTCGGGCTGTACGCCAAATGAGAAGCAGGCCGGGAAGATAATAAGTCCGGCGAGAAGGGCGACGAACGTGTCCATGCCGGCAATGCGGACGGACTCGCCGGGAATGGACTTGTCCTCCTGCATATAGCTTCCGAAGATTTCCATGGCGGCGACGCCGAGGGACAGCGTGAAAAACGCCTGGTTCATGGCCTCGGTGACGATGGTGAACATGCCCGCCTCAGCGGCACGGTGGAAGTCCGGTTTCAAATAGAAGCTGACGCCGCGGCCGGCGCCGGGCAGGAAGCAGCTGTGGACGGCTAGGACTGTGATGAGCAGGAACAGGGCAATCATCATGTACTTGGAGATTTTCTCCAGCCCCTTCTGGACGCCAAAGCTGACACAGAGGTAGCCAAGGAGCACGACAATAGCCATCCATAGGATGCTGGCACCGGGGCTGGCCGTCATGCCGTCATAGACGGCCTGTACTTGCGCTTGTCCCATGCCCCGGGCAAAGTCGCCCTTTAAGAACTTGAAGATGTAGGCGAGCATCCAGCCAGAAACGGTGGTGTAGTACATCATGAGCAGGTAGCAGCCGGCAAAGCAGAAGTAGCCGTGGATATGCCATTTGCTGCCGGAGGGCTCCAACGCACGGTAAGCGTCCACGGCGCTCCGGCGGCTGGCGCGTCCCACGGCCAGCTCCATGGAGAGCGTGGGGATTCCCATGATGATGAGAAATACAATGTAAAAAAGGACGAAGACGGCACCGCCGTTTTTGCCGGTGACAAACGGGAAACGCCAGACGTTTCCAATGCCGACGGCACAGCCGGCGCTGACGAGGAGGAAGCCGAGACGGCTCGAGAAACTCTCCCGGGCCGCAGGTTTTGCGGGTGAATTGGCCATGGGCACATCTCCTATTTTCGGTGATATATTTGCTCCCTATTATACATAATAAAAAGGGTGCACTGCAAACCGATACGGTTTTGCAGTGCACCCAAAAGCTTTCTGTTTGATTTAGCCGCCGAGCTCGATCATGCGGTCGATGGGACGGCGGGCCTGCTCAATGAGCTCGTCGCTCATGATGATTTCCTCTCCGCCATCTCCCTTTACGGAGTGGTAGACATCCATGAGGGTCGTGGACTTCATGTTTTCGCAGACACACTGCTTAGAGAGGGCGTAGAACTTCTTGTCCGGGCACTCGAACTGGAGGTGCTGGACAATACTGTTCTCGGTGCCGATGATGAACTCCTTGGCGTCGGACTCCTTGGCAAACTTCATGATGCCGGTCGTGCTGCCCGCATAGTCGGCAAGGGCAGTGACCTCAGGACGGCACTCGGGGTGGACGAGAAGGAGGGCATCCGGATGCTCTTTCTTCATGACCTCGGCTTCAATGCCGATCATGCGGCGATGGGTCGGGCATCCGCCGCGGACGAGGGCAATGTCCTTCTCCGGGCACTGGTCGGCGACCCAGGCGCCGAGCTGGCAGTCCGGAATGAAGAGGATATCCTTTTCCGGCATGTTCTTCACGATGCGGACAGCGGCAGAGGAGGTGACGCAGACATCACAGTGGGCCTTTGTCTCCGCGGTGGTATTGATGTAGGCGACAACACTGCAGCCCGGATACTCTTTGCGAAGTGCCTCGACGTCAGTGCCACTGTACTGGTCTGCCATGGGACATCCGGCAATGGGGTTGGCCAGCAGGACCTTCTTCTGGGGAGAGAGCATTTTGCAGGTCTCAGCCATGAAGCGGACGCCGCACATGATGATGGTCTGGTTCTCCGCTTTGGATGCCTGGACGCTTAAACCGTAGGAGTCCCCAACGTAGTCGGCCACCTCCCAGATGTCATGGCTCTGATAGGCATGGACCAGGATGCAGACGTCGTTCTCCTTTTTCAGGCGCATGATCTCGTCCTGGATTTCTCTCGTGGTCAGCATGGAAATATCCCCTTCTTATGTTAAAACGATGTGAACTGTTCCCATTATAGGGAGGCACCCTTTAGCTGTCAAGACACCTGACGAAATTTTATTTTACATATGTTTGTCTGGTGTATTGTCAGCCGGCGAAGGCTGTGATATAATCGGGGCCAAATGGAAAAAACTCTACTGAAGGAAGCGAGAATATGGGACTGAAGACCGATATTCTGATTGTCGGCAGCGGCTGTTCCGGCCTCTACTGCGCCCTGCAGCTGCCGCGGGACATGAACATAATCATTCTCTCCAAGGCCGAGCTCGAGGGGAGTGACTCCTATCTTGCCCAGGGCGGCATCTGCATGCTCAAGGACGAGTCGGACTATGAGAGTTACTTCGAGGACACCATGAAGGCCGGCCACTATGAGAATGACAAGAAGTCTGTGGAAATCATGATCCGTTCATCGCGCGACGTCATCAACGACCTTGTCAGCTACGGCGCTCGGTTTCGCCGGGATGAGAACGGCGACTTCGTGTTCACCCGCGAGGGAGCCCACTCCCACCACCGCATCCTCTTCCACGAGGATGAGACCGGCAAGGAGATCACGACCCATCTGCTCGAGCAGGTGAAGAAGCTCCCGAACGTGACGCTCATGGATCACACGACCATGCTGGACATCATTGAGAAGGACAACGTCTGCTACGGCGCGGTGCTCCGACTCAAGGACGGCACGCTCACAACCTGCGAGGCGGACAATGTGGTCTGGGCCTGCGGCGGGGTCGGCGGCCTCTACCAGCACTCCACGAATTTCCCCCACATTACGGGCGATGCACTGGCCATCGGCAAGCGCCACAACATCGAACTCAAAAACGTCAACTACGTGCAGATCCACCCGACGACCCTCTACACCGAGAAACCCGGCGAGCGCAGCTTCCTGATCTCGGAGTCCGTGCGGGGCGAGGGTGCCAAGCTCTATGATAAAAACATGCAGCGCTTCACCAATGAGCTGCTGCCCCGGGACCTCCTCTCCAAGGAAATCCTGAAGCAGATGAAGAAGGACGGCACAAAGTTCGTCTGGGAGGACCTCCGCACCATTCCGCGGGAAGAGGTGGAGAGCCATTTCCCGAACATTGTCGAGAAGTGCAAAGAGGAGGGTTATGACGTCTTCAAGGAGTGCATTCCGGTCGTTCCGGCCCAGCACTACTTCATGGGCGGAGTAAAAGTGGACTATGTAAGCAAGACATCCATGGACCAGCTCTATGCCGTCGGAGAGGCCGCCTGCAACGGTGTCCACGGCAGAAACCGTCTGGCCAGCAACTCCCTGCTGGAGGCGCTGGTCTTTGCCCGCCGCGCGGCAGCCGATATGGCGGAAAAGCGCAATGCCATAAAGAAGGACCCGGAGCTCTTCGAAAGCGTAGATTTGAGCCGCTATGAGGACGGGGCCGAACTGAAAGAGGAGTACGGCGAGATCATCGCCGAGGAAATGAAAGAACAGGAGGACGTCAACCCGGTTGGCGCCAAAGCAGAAATGAGGTATGAACCGTGTTCGATCCAGTAACTTTAAAATTAAATGTGGACCCGCTCATTGAGGGTGCCCTGAAAGAGGATATCTCCAGCGAGGATGTCTCCACAAACAGCGTAATGCCCCATCCCCAGGCGGGTGAGGCCGACCTCATCTGCAAAGAGGATGGTATCATCTGCGGCATGCAGGTCTTCTGCCGGACCTTCGAACTGCTGGACCCGGATACGAAATTCGAGCTGTTTGTCAAGGACGGCGACGAGGTCAAAAAAGGCCAGCTCATGGCCAAGGTGCACGGCGACATCCGTGTCCTTCTCTGCGGTGAGCGCACCGGCCTCAACTATCTGCAGCGCATGAGCGGCATTGCCACCTATACGCATCAGGTGGCGGCGCTCCTCGAGGGCTCGAAGACCAAGCTCCTCGACACACGGAAGACCACCCCGAACAACCGCATCTTTGAAAAATATGCAGTCACCTGCGGCGGCGGCCACAACCACCGCTACAACCTGTCCGACGGCGTTCTGCTGAAGGATAACCACATTGGCGCTGCCGGCGGCGTCAAGGAGGCTATCACGGCCGCCAAGGCCTATGCGCCGTTTGTCCGCAAAATTGAGGTCGAGGTCGAGACACTGGATCAGGTCAAAGAGGCCGTTGAGGCCGGCGCCGACATCATCATGCTGGACAACATGGATCATGAGACCATGCTCACCGCCATGGGCATCATCGACGGAAAGGCGGAGGTCGAGGTCTCCGGAAATGTCACGAAGGAGAATATTGCCAAGATCACTGATCTCGGCGTGGACTATGTCTCCAGCGGCGCACTGACCCATTCCGCCCCCATTCTCGACATCTCCCTGAAAAATCTCCACGCTGTTTAATCAGCCCAATTCTCCGGGCGATTCACTTTATTTTGGAAAGGACGTAACGAATGAAAGGCGAAGAGCGAAGAATGATGATCTTCCAGACCCTGAAGTCCAGCGGCAAACCGGTCTCCGGAAAGACGTTTGCCACGCAGTTCGGGGTCAGCCGCCAGGTCATTGTCCAGGATATTGCGCTGCTGCGCGCCCAGGGCAATGAGATCGTCTCCACGAACCAGGGGTATCTGCTCTCGGAGCACTTCAAGGCGAGCCGCGTCTACAAAGTGCAGCACACCAATGAGCAGGTGGAGCAGGAGCTCAACATGATCGTGGACCTCGGCGGTGTCGTCAAGGACGTCTTTGTGTCCCACAAGGTCTATGGTCTCATCCATGCAGACCTGAATATCCGCTCCCGCGCAGATGTGGCGGCATATCTGGAGGACATCCGGAACGGGAAGTCCATGCCGCTCATGAATTTGACCTCCGGCTACCACTACCACACGGTATTGGCTGAGAATGAGCTCATTCTCGACGTCATCCAGCAGAAACTCCAGGAGTTCGGATTCCTGGCACAGCTGCAGGATTATGAGCCGGTGAATTTCTGGAACAATAAGTGAATCGCCCAAAGGAAAGGACGGATACCCCCCGGGGGTATTTTGACTCGATTTTACCCACCTTCTCTGCTTATTCTGGCAGGAAGGTGGTATTTTTTTACTCAATTCAGTTTAAATTCTGCTCTCGAGGGGGCAATGGGGCTAAAATATATTACAAATAATTATGTATTGTAATATTATTCTGGCTGGATAGGGTGACATTTTACCACCTCTTTTCAAATTTCGGGCCTTGCGGTGGTAAAGGGCCGCAAACCGCCTCAACAATCCAGCCCGGTTTTTGACACACCCCTACTGTAGATTTATAATAAAGGGCATGGATAAAATAACGTGAGAAAGGGGACGCCTATGCGTATCGTGGTGAAAGTCGGCACGTCGACGCTGACCCACCGGAGCGGGAATCTCAACATTCGCCGCATGCAGGAGTTCTGTCGGGTCCTGTCGGACCTGAAAAATGCCGGGAATGAGATCATCCTGGTCTCCAGCGGCGCCATTGCCATGGGGGTCGGCAAGCTTCCCATCACGGAGAAGCCTGACGACATCCCGGGAAAACAGGCCTGCGCCGCCGTCGGACAGAGCGAGCTCATGTACGTCTACGACAAGCTCTTCGGGGAGTACAATCACACGGTTGCCCAGCTGCTCATGACGGCCAGCGACTTCAAGAAGGAGAAGCGGCACCGGAATTTCATCAACACCATGGAGCGGCTGCTCGAGATGGGAGCCCTTCCTGTCATAAATGAGAATGACACCATCTCGGTGGACGAAATCAAAATCGGTGACAACGACACCTTAGGCGCCGTCGTGGCAAAGTGCTGTTCGGCGGACCTTCTCATCATCCTCACCGACACCGACGGCCTCTACACCGCAGACCCGCGGGAAGACCCGAACGCCAATCTCATTGAAAATGTGGAGCATATTACCCCCGCCATGATTGAGGCGGCAGGGGGGAGCGGTACAGAGCGCGGCACCGGCGGCATGGCCACCAAGCTCAAAGCGGCTCGCATTGCCACGGAGGCCGGCATTAAGACGGTCATTGTGAATGGTGACGTTCCCCGCGTACTCTACGACGTCGTCGAGGACAAGCCCTTTATTGGAACGACATTCCAGCCCGAAAGATTAGGAGGAAAATAGATTATGGACACGACCACACTGGACCTCTGCAAAGCGGCGAAGGCGGCATCCACGCAGATTGCGGCCCTCACCACGGACGAAAAGAACAAGGCCTTGGACGCCATGGCATCCTATCTTCTGGACGCCACGGACACCATCCTGAAGGCAAACGCAGAAGATGTCGAGGCCGCCCGCGGCAAGATCACCGACGTCATGATAGACCGCCTGAGCCTCTCTGAGGCCCGCATTGAGGGTATGGCAGACGGCATCCGCCAGCTCATCGACCTGCCGGATCCGGCGGGAAAAGTCGAGCGGACCATTGTGCGCCCCAACGGCATAAAAATCCAGAAGACCCGCACCCCGCTGGGTGTTGTGGCTATCATTTATGAGAGCCGTCCTAATGTTACTTCCGACGCTGCATCGCTCGCCTTCAAGAGCGGCAACGCCTGTGTCCTGCGCGGAGGCAAAGAGTCCTATCGGACTTCCCGCGCGGTGGTAGATGCCCTCCAAGCCGCCCTCAAATCCTGCGGCATTACCGAGGACGCCGTAAACCTGGTCTCCGACCTGACCCACGACAGCGCTGATGTCATCATGCAGGCTGTCGGCTATGTGGATCTTCTCATTCCCCGCGGCGGCGCCGGCCTCATCCGCCATGTCACCGCCAATGCCAAGGTTCCGTGCATTCAGACCGGCAGTGGCATTTGCCACGTCTATGTGGATGAGAGCGCTGACCTCGACAAGGCCGTCAACATCGTCAACAACGCAAAGACCCAGAGACCTTCTGTCTGCAACGCCGAGGAGGTCCTGCTTGTTCATAAAGATGTGGCCGAAAAATTCCTGCCCATGCTGAAGAAGGTTCTCGTGGACGGCCGCAAGGCCGCCGGCGAGACCCCGGTGGAGCTCCGTCTCTGCCCCCGCGCTGCCAAGATCATCGACGGCAAGCCCGCTGGCCCGGACGACTTTGACACCGAGTACAACGACTACATTCTCTCTATAAAAATCGTGGACTCCGTGGACGAGGCCATTGAGCACATTGGGCTCCACTCCACGCACCACAGCGAGGCCATTGTCACCGAGACAGAGGAGAATGCGAAGAAATTCACTACCCTCGTGGACAGCGCCGCCGTCTATGTCAATGTGTCTACGCGATTCACCGATGGCGGTGAATTCGGACTCGGCTGTGAAATGGGCATTTCCACCCAGAAGCTCCACGCCCGCGGCCCCATGGGTCTCGAGGAACTCACCACCTACAAATATGTCATCCTGGGCGACGGTCAAATCCGTAACTAACGCCCCTACGGAGGAATTACCCCTATGAGATACGAATATGGATTCATCGGCACCGGCAATATGGGCTCCGCCCTCTCCACCGGTGTTGTCAAAAAAGTAGACGCCGCCTCTGTGGCCGTCTGTGACCACAGTGCGGAGAAGGCCCAGGCCCTCGCCGACAATATCGGCGTCAAAGTCACCACTGGTGAGGACATTGCGGAGAACAGCAACTTTGTCGTTCTCGCTGTAAAGCCCCAGATGCTGGAGAAAGCTATGGCACCGCTTCAGGATGCCCTGAAGAGCAACGGCTCTGTTGTACTTGTCACCATGGCTGCCGGAACTCGAATCAGCACAGTTGCCGGCTACTCCGGAGGGGACTATCCCATCATCCGGATCATGCCCAACACGCCTGCTGCTGTCGGTGCCGGCACCATTCTCGTCACCCGCAACGAGCTCGTCTCCGACGAGGTCTTCCAGAAGTTCATGGACGACTTCTCAGCCGCCGGCGTCATTGTCCCCATTGAGGAGGGAAAACTCGAGGCCGCCGCTGTCATCTCCGGCTGCGGACCCGCTTTTGTATACATGTTTATTGACGCCATGGCCAAGGCCGGCGAGAAGCTCGGCATTGACTATGAGACCGGCGCCAAACTTGCCGAGTCCACGACCCGCGGCACCGCGCTCCTCTCTGAGCTCAGCGACGAGTCCTTGGAGACGCTGCGCATCCGCGTATGTAGTCCTGGCGGCACTACCATTGAGGGTGTCAACTCTCTGTTTGACTCTGACCTCGACGGCGTGGTCCGCAAGGCGCTCCAGGCAAGTTATGACCGGACTCTCGAGCTCCTCGGCGACTAAATCTATATGGTATATACCTATGTTCTGTTGACTGGTATTGCCCTCGCCATGGATGCGTTCTCCGTCTCCATCTGCAAGGGCCTTGCCATGAAGAAGCTCTCATGGAAAAACGCCATTATCATCGGGCTCTGGTTCGGTGTGTTCCAGGCGCTCATGCCCCTGTTGGGCTACTTCCTCGCAGGGACTTTCGCCTCGAAAATCCAGGCTGTTGACCATTGGGTCGCCTTCATTCTCTTACTTCTGATCGGTCTCAACATGATACGGGAGGCCGCCTATGAAGAGGAGGAGGGGACCGCCACCGTGGGCTTTACGGAAATGCTGCTATTGGCCATTGCCACCAGCATTGACGCGCTTGCGGTCGGTGTCACATTTGCCATGCAGCAGCCCCATTTTCCCATCTTCTCCTCTGTGGCCATTATTGGCGCAGAGACGTTTGTCATCTCGGTGGCCGGCGTCAAGATCGGAAATGTATTCGGATCCCGCTACAGCCGGGGCGCCGAAATCGTCGGCGGCTGTATCCTGATTTTCCTCGGACTCCACATCCTGCTGAAGGATTTGGGCTATATCTCATTCTGAACCGAAACGTACCCTTGGAAAGAAACGGAGTGTGCCATGCACGTTCGAAAATCCATCCTGAAGATTCTGCTTGCTGTGGTTCTCATTGCCGCCGCAGCGGTGACCACATTGGCCGCTGCTTACCCGAAATATACGGTGACGGTATGGGCGGACGGCCGGGATCACACGGTGACCACCCACAGCCGTGATGCGGCATCCGTGGTCGCTCAGGCCGGCGTCAAGGTCGGAAAGGACGACTACATTGACCAGTCCCATTTCCGTGCCGGACGGGAGAAAGAGGACGGCAACGCCCTCCGGGTACTCCGTGCTTTCCCGGTCAAGGTCCATGTGGACGGCGGCACCAAGACTGGTATGATTGCCCATGGCACCATTGCAGACGCCGTGGAAAAAGCCGGCGTTGTCCTTGGAAAGGATGACCTGGTCTCTCCAAGCAAGAAGGCTGCAGTGAAGCCGGGGACCGACGTGGATGTCACCCGTATTCGCTACGAGAACCGGGTCGAAGAAAAGGCCATTCCTTACCGTACCGTAAAAATGGACACGGCGGCTCTCAAACCGGGACAGCAGCAGCTGGCCCAGAAGGGTCGAAACGGCAAACGGGCCATCACATTCCAGGAAAAGTATGTGGATGGCGTGCTGACGGACACCCAGAAAATTTCTGATGAGGTCCTGGCAAAGCCCATTTTTGAGGTCATTGCCATTGGACGTCAGTTCATCCAAAACCTGACTATCCACTCTGCGCCGGGCATGGCGCAGGCTGTTATCACAGGAAAGGCCACCGCCTATACGGCAAAACCGGGTGCCCTGACAGCGTCGGGACTCCCCGCCGGAGTCGGTCGTGTTGCCGTGGACCCGAAGCAGATTCCCTATGGCACCGAAATGTTTGTCGTTGCCCAGGACGGTGAGGTATACGGCTTTGCCATTGCCGCCGACACCGGCGGATTCGTCGGCACCACAGACGTCACCATGGACCTCTACATGAACACGGAAGAGGAGTGCCGCCAGTGGGGCAAAAAAGATGTGAATATCTATATCCTGAAATGGGGCACCGGCCACATTGGATAAGGACATCCACAGACTGTTAACAAACCAATCATTTTCTCAATAAATTCACAGAGGATAATACGACGCAGGGAAGGAGGGAATCGACGATGAACAGCCGAGATCCCTATGAGGTACTTGGCCTTCCCCATGGCGCATCCATGGAGGAAGTGACCCGGGCCTACCGACAGCTTGCGAAAAAATATCACCCGGACTTAAACCCGGGGGACGCCACGGCCGCGGAGAAAATGAGCGAAATCAACGACGCCTATGACCGCATCCGCCGGGGCGACACCCAGCCCTCCTACTCCTACAACTCCGCCGGAACCAGCAGCACCGCCGGTTCCCGCCACTACGGACAGCAGCAGGGGACATACGGAGGAAACTATAACGCCGGAGCAGACCCGTTCACCGAGTTCCAAAACTGGTACCGCGCCTATCAGCAGGCCTACCAGCAGCAGTGGTCCCAGCAACAGCAGCAGAGCTGGCAGCAGGGCTACCGTGCCGGAAGCAGCATCTTCGGGCAGAACCGGAATGCCCAGAACCGAAATGGCCAGCCCTACCAGACGAACCGTCATTCTGTGGCGGGCGGCTGCCTGAAGGCACTGTTCTGGTATATTGCTATCATGACGCTCGGCGTCATTCTTCTGGCCTCTCTGACGGGTAATTTCCTGGGGAACCGGCATAATGCACAACAGAGCACCAGGAACGATTCCGCCTATACCATCGTCTCGGGAACCGACGAATACGGGAGAGCATATTATGCCATCGGCGGCAGCGAACAGGACTATCCAAACGACTTCAGCGAAACGGTCCCGCTTCAGCAGGGAACCATCCTCCGCACCAACTCCGGGAACTACCAGGTCCTGTTTGAATAAAAGGGGAGAGTGAGTATGAAAAAAGAACGAAATGGCATGGACGCGCTGAATATTATCTTTGCCGTCATTGCTGCCATTCTCATCGGTATTACATTTCCGTCCAGAAGCATTGTCCCGCTGATCCTTGCGGGCATCTTCGTCATAATCTTCCTGTTCCGCGCCCTGTCCTCCAATCTGGAGAAACGCCGCGGCGAGAACCAGGTCGTTCTGGACTTCGGCCATTCCGTAAAGAGCTTTTGGAAGCTGGAGGGCCAGAAGTGGAGAGACCGTAAGCACCATGTCTACAAGCGGTGCCCGAAGTGCCATCAGGTCCTGCGGGTCAAACGCGTGAAGGGGAAGAAGGAAATTGTCTGCCCCCACTGCGGAACGCCTATCCAGTTTACTATCCACTTTAAGGGGGAGCCCCCGAAAGAGGACCAATAATGAATTTCCTGCAGCCGCCCGGAAAGGGCGGCTGCATTGTGTTTTCAGGGGTTTGATGGTATCATTTTAAGAGCTGCAGGAGGTCATGATATGAGACATTATGATGTGCTCTGCGTCGGCGCGGGACTGTTCAGCGCCGTGGTGGCAGAGCAGGCGCTACAGCGCGGAAAGAGCGTGCTCGTCCTCGAGAAGCGGGACCATATTGCTGGAAATATCTACACGGAGAAGGTTCAGGGCATTGACGTGCACCGCTACGGGGCCCATATCTTCCATACATCGAACAAGAATATTTGGGACTATGCCGGGCAATTCGCGGAGTTCAACCATTTTATCAACGAGCCAATCGCCAACTATCATGGGGAAATCTACAATCTGCCCTTCAACATGAATACGTTTGCGCAGATGTTTCACATTGCCACGCCGCAGGAGGCACAGGCCGTTCTGGACAACGAGCGTGGAGAGGTCACTGGAGAGCCGCAGAACCTGGAGGAACAGGCCATTAAGCTTGTCGGCCGGACGGTCTACACGAAGCTCGTCAAGGGCTACACGGAGAAACAGTGGGGCCGGAGCTGCAAGGACCTGCCGCCGTTCATTATCCGGCGTCTTCCAGTGCGCATGACCTACGACAACAACTACTTCAATGACCGTTTCCAGGGCATTCCTGTGGAGGGGTACACCGCCATGGTGGAGAACATGCTCCGGGGAGCGGATGTGCAGACGGGAATCGACTTCCTTGCGGACAAGGACAAATGGCTTTCCGCTGCGGACACCGTCGTCTACACCGGACCTATTGATGCCTATTTCGGCTGGTCTCTCGGCAAGCTGGAATACCGCTCGCTCCGCTTCGAGACAGAGCTGCTGGACACCGACAACTTCCAGGGCAATGCTGTCGTCAACTACACGGCCCGCGAGGTGCCCTATACCCGCATCATTGAGCATAAGCATTTCACGTTTGGGGACCAGCCTGTGACGGTGGTCACCCGGGAATATCCGGCCGAGTGGCAGGAGGGCATGGAGCCCTACTACCCGGTCAAAGACGAGAAGAATGACACCTTGTATCAGAAGTACCGCGAGCTGGCCAAAGACACCGGTGTATATTTCGGTGGGCGATTGGGCCAGTACCGCTACTACGACATGGATGACACCATAGAGGCCGCACTGGCCCTCTCAAAAACCATACTCTAAGGAGGACAACGCATTGAGCAACCCTAAGGTCAGCATCATCATGCCGGTCTACGGCGTGGAGGACTATGTCGGGGCCGCCATAGACAGCCTGCTGAAGCAGACGCTGCAGGACTGGGAACTTTTGGCAGTGGACGACGGCTCGAAGGACAACAGCGGCGCCATCCTCGACGAGTATGCCGCCCGGGACCCCCGGGTCCGGGCCATCCACAAGGAGAATGGCGGTGCACCGAGTGCGCGCAACTGTGCCATCCCGCAGGCGACTGGGAAATACTTCTACTTCATGGACGCCGACGACTGGGCCGAGCCCTCCATGCTGGAGGACATGGTTGCCCTGGCAGAGGAGCATAACGCCCAGGAAGTCATTGCCGGCTACTATATTGACACCTACTACTCCGACACGGAGAAGTTTACCCAGCTGCAGTCCGCTCCCAGCGTGGTCTACCCGACCCAGCAGGCTTTCCGGAAGGCTTCTTACAAGCTCTTTGACCAGAACCTGCTGTACACGCCCTGGAACAAGCTGTTTCTGGCGGACTATATCCGGGACAACGGGCTGCTGTTCCCGAATACATTCTGGGACGACTTTCCCTTCAACCTGAGTGTCCTTCGGGACATTGAGCGGGTCGTCGTCACCGAAAAGCCCTACTATCATTTCATCCGCAAACGCGAGGAGTCCGAGACCGCCCGCTACCGCAGCGACATGTTCGAAAAGCGGGAGGAAGAGGACGGCTGGATGAGAGACCTCTATGCGTACTGGGGCATAGATGACCCGGCTGTGAAGGAATTCGTGGATCGCCGTTACATTGAGCGCCTCGTGGGCTGTGTCGAGAATGTCACGAACCCCGGCTGTACATTGACGACCAAAGAGAAGCTCGCGGATATCCGCAAGATGATCACCTCGGACCGGGCCGTGGAAGCGGTACACAATGCAAAGCCACATTCCACTTATATGAAGATTATGCTCCTGCCAATCCGATGGAAATCGGTTGGACTCACCTACCTGGAGGGTAAGGTCATATCCAAAGTCAAATCCTCCGACACCCGCCTCTTTGCCCGCCTCAAGGCAGGCCGCTAAAAGAAAGGATGTATTGCCATGCCGCTTCTCAGCATCATCGTCCCCATCTACAATGGGGAAGCCTATGTGGAGGGCCTGCTGAATGATTTTGCCCGGCAGACCGTGAAGGATTTTGAACTCATCGTCGTGGACGACGGTTCCACCGACGGTACCTATAGAGAACTGGATAAACGTGCTGCGTCACAGCCGTATCCTATCCGTATTGAGCGCATTGCGCCGTCCGGCGTCTCCGCTGCCCGCAACCGAGGACTGGACCTCGCCCGGGGCACCTATGTCAGCTTCGTGGACGCCGACGACCACATCGTCCCCAACTATGTGGAGTTCCTGCGGAAGGTCTCTGCCCGCGCCGACTTCGAACTCTTTGTGTTCCAGTCCAAGCGGACTGGTCCGGATGGTCCCTTTAACAAGAAGGCAAGGCTCCACTACCGGAGAACGAACGCCCCAACCATGTTGCACAGCCTTGCGGTGAACCCGACGCAGTATGGGGTGTACAACCTGTTCATCGCCCGGAAATATCTGAACAGCCGCGGTTTCCGGTTTGCCGAAAAATTTGATTACTACGAGGACTATGACTTCCTGTTCCGCCTGTTTGCGGCGGTGGATCGCATCCGCATTTCCAAGTCGGAGCTCTACTATTATGTGCTCCGCAAGGGCTCGGCCGTGGCCAGCTACCAGGTGAAGCGGTTCGAGGACATGACACTCATCAATGATCTCCTCGTTCCCTATCTGCAGCAGATTCGCCCCCAGTTCGCCGGCGAGTATGTCAACCTGTTTCTCCCGCGCATTTGGTGGTCGCTGCTCTGGCAGTCCTGCCTGGCCTTTTCCCACAAGGACTGGAAGGAGTTCGTGGAACTCTCTGAGGTCCGGGACCGCCTGGAGCCCCTGAAGAGGCATCCGAACTGGAAGGTGCGGCTCAGCACAGTGCTGTTTTTGCAGCATCCTGGAATGTTCTTCTATTTGGTCCGGCTGCTCGGCCGGAGCCGGTCGCGGGTGACGAAGACGGATTTGGAACCCTTCGCTGAATATTTTTTGGTGAAGAGGGAAGAAGCGGCGGCTCCGTGGAAGTACTGAAATGAAAACAAGAGGTTGTATCAAAATGGCGTTTTTCACCATTGAGATACAACCTCTCTTTTTTACTTAATTATTGTGGGAAATGTAGACAATTGTGCCACCGGCTCCCTTGAGAAATTTAACTGCAAACCACACTAATTAGATCATTTGCAGTCAATTTGTTAGGGCGTCAGCAGAAAAACTTAACTGCAAAATGGAGTGAATGGATGGAAAGCAGTTAAATCGCCCCTACGCCCCGCAAAAAAGGCTGTATCACCCAAGTGATGTAGCCTCTTGTTGTTTATTTGTAAAGTAAATAAAAAGGGGACAATCCGGAAGGGGGAACTTCCGGATTGCCTTAAATAGGAGAAAATGAAATGAAAAAGTGAGCCAGGGCTGTGGATGATGCCCTGTCCTCGAACTCAGAGATTCGTGGGAGTGACTGGTTCCCTCTCTGGAGTTCGCAGTAATATTAGAAATTCAACCTTAAATAAACCTTAAAAACTATCCTCTCTTGCAATGGGCGATGCACTTTCCATTTTTTGTCCAAATTTCTGCCGTGCTTGTGCACGAATTTGTGTAAAGAAATGACTGTGTTGTACGGACAGCACGATAATTGAAATATTTGTCACTCCGTGGTAGAATGACGCTAACTGAGCGGATTTTTACAGTTTCGCTCTCCATCTTTTCTTAAGAATGGGGGATCCTATGAGCATCGTTTCGGAAATTTTCCACGAGCATGTCGACTATTCCGAGCAGATCTTCAAGATGGCGAAAACGGATTTGGTCCGGACATACCGTGCATCGGCACTGGGCTGGCTCTGGGCCATCATCAAACCGGTGGTCACTATCTTTATTTACTGGTTTGCCATGAGTATAGGACTTCGCAGCGGAAAGCCGCACGGCGACTATCCTTATTTTTTCTGGCTGGTCAGCGGACTGGTTCCATGGTTCTACATGAGTGACATGCTGAACCGCGGAACGGACTGCATGCGGAAATACCGGTATCTTATTACAAAGATCCACTATCCGGTCTCCACTATCCCCACATTCGTCAGTACGTCGAATATGTTCGTCCAGTTCATTCTCCTGACGGTGGTCTACATCATCTTCTGCGTCGGAGGCTTTTTCCCGGGTCTCTTCACGCTGCAGATCTTCTTCTACCTGATTCTGGACTTCCTGTTCTTTACGGCGTGGTCGCTGTTTGCCGCGCCAATCGCCGCGCTGAGCCAGGACTTTGCCAACCTGGTAAAATCCTTTGTATTTGCTCTGCTCTGGGTATCTGGCATCTTCTACGATGTGGACTCCCTCCACACCAAGTGGATCGTCTGGATCCTCCGCGCCAACCCCATCACCTATCTTGCCTCCGGATTCCGCGAAAGTTTCCTGCGCCAGGACTGGTTCTGGGAGCATCCTCTCCGTCTCGGTGTCTTCCTCGCTGAGCTCATCATCATGTTCCTGCTGAGCTGGTGGAGCTACAAGAAACTCCGCAAGGAAATGCCGGACGTACTGTAAGGGGGTTCTACTATGGCTAAGAAACGCAGACAGCCCCTGGCAGCGGAGACTTTGCAGCCGGGTGAGCCGATCATTGAGTTCAAAAATGTCTATAAGCGCTACAAGCTGTACGCGAGCAACCGCCAGCGTCTCCTGAGCGTATTCTTCAAACATATCAAGATTAAGACCAAGGACGCCGTCAAGGATGTGTCCTTCTCCATCCAGCCCGGCGAGGCCGTGGCTCTGGTGGGGAGCAACGGCGCCGGAAAGTCCACCATCCTGAAGATGATCACCGGCGTATGTTTCCCGACCTCCGGCGAAATCGACGTCCGGGGTCGTGTCTCCGCACTGCTGGAGCTCACTGCCGGCTTTGAGTCGGAAATGACCGGCCGAGAGAACATCTATCTCCGCGGCACGACGCTGGGCCTCAACAAGGACGAAATCAAGGCTCTGGAGCCCACCATCATAGAGTTTGCCGACATCGGCGAGTACATCGACCAGCCGGTCCGCTCGTACTCCAGTGGTATGAAAGCACGTCTCGGCTTTGCCATCAACGCCAATGTCCAGCCGGAAATCCTCATTGTCGATGAGGCGCTCTCCGTCGGAGACAAGAATTTCAAAAACAAGTGTCTCACCAAGGTCCGCCAGCTCATCGCCGACGAGAATATAACCCTCCTGTTGGTAACCCATAACTCCAACACTGCGAAGGAATTCTGTGACCGGGGCATCTTCATCAAGTCCGGTTCGGTCCAGTACGACGGCCCCGTGGATGAGGCTATTGAGCGCTACGAGAGCACCATCAAGAAGAAAAAGAAATAAGAGGTATACTGACATGAAGACAACACTCGTCATCCTTGCCGCTGGCCTCGGAAGCCGCTTTGGAAAGGGCGTCAAGCAGATTGAGCCGGTGGGCCCCAACGGGGAGATCATCATCGACTACTCCATCCACGACGCCATAGAAGCCGGCTTTGATAAAGTGGTCTTCATTATCCGTAAAAATATAGAGGAGGCGTTCCACGCCGCCATCGGAGACCGAATCTCCAAAAAAATTGAGATTGCCTATGCCTATCAGGAACTGGACATGCTCCCGGAGGGCTTCTCCGCCGGCGAGCGCACAAAGCCCTGGGGCACCGGCCACGCTATTCTGGTATGCAAGGACGTCATTGACACACCGTTTGCCGTCATCAATGCGGACGACTACTATGGCAAGCATGGCCTGAAGCTGGTCCACGACTACCTCGTTAGAGAACCCGCCTATGTGGGGGACAAGCTCAACATCTGCATGGCAGGCTACCTCCTTAACAATACGCTCTCAGAGAATGGCGCGGTTACCCGCGGCGTCTGCCACTCCAAGAACGGCCTTCTGACGAGCATTGCAGAGACGAAGAACATTTACAAGGTAGAGGGAAGAGCGGCACTAAAGGACGGGGACAAGGCAGACTTTTTCCCGGACGACACACTCTGCTCTATGAACCTTTGGGGGTATCCCCTCGAATTTATTGACACGCTGGAGGAGGACTTCCGTCGGTTCCTGACAGGACTTGCGCCGGACGACCTCACCGCAGAATATCTTCTCCCGACCATTGTCGGAGACTACATTGACCGCGGCCTCGCCGAGGTCAGCGTTCTCCCCACAGACGACAAGTGGTTTGGAATGACGTATCAGGAGGACAAGTTCTCCACCCGGAAAGCCTTCGAGGAACTCATCCGGGAGGGAGTCTATCCCAAGGATTTGACCGTTTAACGAAAGGGGCGTCAAAGTAATGAAAGTACTGGTATTGGGCGGCGCCGGCTATATCGGCTCCCACACCGTCTATCATCTCATCGACAACGGCTACGACGTGGCCATCGTCGACAACCTGCAGACCGGCCACGAGTGGGCGGTCCACCCGAAGGCCCGGTTCTACAAGGGCGACATTCGGGACCGCGCTTTTATGGACTCGGTCTTTGAGAAGGAAGAGAATCTTGACGCCGTCATCCACTTCGCCGCCTGTTCCCTGGTGGGCGAGAGTATGGTTGACCCTCTCAAATACTACGACAACAACCTGCACGGTACAGAGGTCATGCTGGAATCCATGGTGGCCCACGGCGTGAAGAATATTGTGTTCTCCTCCACAGCGGCAACCTATGGCGAACCCAAGAATATTCCCATTCTGGAGACCGACCCCACCGTCCCCACCAACACCTATGGTGAGACGAAACTCTCCATGGAGAAGATGTTCCACTGGACCTCGGTGGCCCACGGCATCCGCTTCGTCTCCCTGCGTTATTTCAACGCCTGCGGTGCACATCCCACGGAGCGCATTGGTGAGGCCCATAACCCGGAGACCCATCTTATTCCCATCATTCTTCAGGTGGCCAATGGGACTCGGGAGAAAATCCTCATGTACGGCAACGACTACAACACGCCGGACGGCTACTGCGTGCGTGACTACATTCATGTTATGGATTTGGCACAGGCGCATCGCCTCGCAGTGGAATACCTCGCTGCGGGCAATGAGAGCAACATCTTCAACCTCGGCAACGGCGTCGGATTCTCTGTCCGCGAAGTCGTAGAGTGCGCCCGCAAAGTCACCGGCCTTCCCATTCCGGCAGAGGATGCCCCCCGGAGAGCCGGCGACCCGGCCGTTCTCGTCGCGTCCTCCGACAAGGCGAAGGAAGTCCTTGGGTGGAAGCCGGAGTTTGCGGACCTGTCCCAGATCATTGGCACGGCCTGGAACTGGCATCAGTTCTATAAGGGTGAGGAGTCCATGAAGGGGTAAGGAGCCCCGCTGGGGCGGGCCCGGAATGGGCGAATAAAAGAAAATAGAGCAGACATGCCTGTGGTGGGCGTGTCTGCTTTTTTGTTTATTGTGGCGATTGAGTGTTGTGGGTTATGATGGCTTTGAGAAATAATAGAGGAATATCTTTTGTTTAGGAGGAACAGAATATGAAGATGGTCGTTATTACTGGCAGTGCCCATAAAAATGGAACTTCCGCGTGCCTTACGGACAACTTTATAAAAGGTGCAGAAGAGGCTGGCTACGAGGTCAGTCGATTTGATGCGGCTTTCAAGAAGGTTCACCCATGTCTTGGGTGTGACCACTGCTACAAAACCGGTGAGGGATGTGTCTTCAAAGATGACATGGAAGAACTAAACCCAATTCTCATGGAAGCGGATGCGGTAGTATTTGTAACTCCGATTTATTATTACAATATCAATGCCCAGATCAAGACCGTCATTGACCGCTTCTATGCCAATGACCAGAAACTGCACGGCGGAAAGAAGACCGCTCTTCTTACAACGATGGCTGATGATGTCATGAAGTCGGCGGATGCTGCAAACCTCTGGCTGAAGAACTGTGCAGAATTTCTGGATTGGGACATTGTGGGAACCGTCAATGCCATGAGCTGCATGACGCGGGAAGATATTGAGAAATCGGACTACCCACAGCAGGCATATGAGCTTGGAAAGAAGTTTTGAGAGGGCACTGGACCTATTAGCTGCGGCAGGATATTCGGTCGTCTAGGGATGCCGGATAACTGACCATCTTTTTACCGCATTTCAAATTTTTGGGCAATGCGGTAAAATCGAAAATTTATTTTTACCGCATTTGGAAAAAAGCTGAGATGCGGTAAAAATTTATGCTACGACATGTCCAGCAATGGTTCTGAATTCTCTCAACCTTTTACTGCATTTGGGGAAATTCCTTGATGCGGTAAAAATAGAGGGGTGAATCGCCCAAGCGCTTTTACCGCATTGGCGGTTTTTGGCGAATGCGGTAATTGTGAAAAAATAGATTTACCGCATTTGGAATTTTTTGGAAATGGTAAATTGCAAGTTCAACTTGAACACTGATACGAATTAAGTTTCATCTTTGGGTCGGATTGATATATTTGGTTTAAAAATTCCTCGAATAGTTCC
>OMYO01000032.1 GCA_900315285.1 uncultured Eubacteriales bacterium
GAGGAACTATTCGAGGAATTTTTAAACCAAATATATCAATCCGACCCAAAGATGAAACTTAATTCGTATCAGTGTTCAAGTTGAACTTGCAATTTACCGTCTAATTGAAAAAATCTTGTCATCCGAAATCCCCATATTCCTAAATGTAGTAATAATTTTTTGGCGATTCACGGGCCTCCATAGCCCAGAAACCCCAATAAAGGCATGAAATCCCATCAAAAGAGACTGATTTTTATCAAATCACCAGATATGCTTATGACTGCAAATGGAATATTTCAAAATGTGGTCACACAGAATTTTTGATTATGACTACATCTTCAATAATCAATAATGTAGTCATATGTATTATCTGTCATCGTGGGATATTTAACTGCAAACCATATTTCTTAATTCAATTGCAGTTAACCAGCCACAGCGGCAGAAGAAATTTTAACTGCAATAGGCAGCTTGAAGAACGAATGCAGTTAACCTGCCGCTCGCCGCTAGAAAAAATTAACTGCAAATAATATTCTCTTTATCATTTGCAGTTAGCCAGCCACGGCGGCGGCAGAAAATTTAACTGCAAAGATGTGTTCGGAGAGCAAATGCAGTTAAATTGTCGCTCGCCGCTAGAAAAATTAACTGCAAACAATATTTTCTTTATCATTTGCAGTTAACCAGCCACGACGGCGGCAAAAAATTTAACTGCAAAGATGTATTCGGAGAGCAAATGCAGTTAAATCGCCCACGCACCCCAAAACAAAAAGAAAAAGGACTGTGCCACCCAAATGGTACAGTCCCAAATATTAGAATTCATTCCTCCGGCGGTGCAATCTCATTGACTGCTGCAAGGGCGTTCAATGAGCGCGGGAAGCCGTTGAACGGCAGCGTAACATAAATGGTGTCTATGAGTTCTGCCCGGGTGTTGCCAACGCTTAGACAGCCCTGGATATGGGCCCGGATCTGTGGCATGACACCGCCCATGGATATGAGAGCGGTGAATGTGACGAGCTCACGCATTTTGATGTCCAGTGCGCCGCGGGTGTAAAAGTCTCCAAAGCAGTAGGCGGAGAGGTAGTCCTGGAAGCGCTTCAGGTCTTTGGGGGCGCCGGCGCGCATGGTATTGATATTGTCCTCACCAAAGATAGTCTGCTGGACTTTGAGGCCTACCGGGAAACGGGCGTCCTCGTCGGCCTGGGTTTGGGGGGCGGTCTGGTCAATGCCTGCATCGCCCAGTGCGAAATTGATTTCGTCCAGAGCACTCTGGACTTTCTCGAGACCAATATATGGGGCGGTCTGGTAGGCCACCTCTTTGATTTCCTCCCCGGTGGCACCGACTTTGAGGGCCGCCTGAGTGTACTGGTACAGCGAATTCAGTGTCTGCGAGGCTGTGAGGGACGCAAGAATGAGCAGGGCACGCTGCTTGTCGCCTAGAGCGCCCTTGGTCCCGAGGATGTCGCCGCAGAGGAAGGAGGCGGCAATTTCCGTGAACTCCGGGTCGTTGCTGCTCTCCTGGAACGCCATGCCATCGAACCACTTATCGTTGATATTATCTGCATTTTTTCTTTCCATAGAGAAGCCCTCCTTTGTCTCCATTCTAACATAGGAATTTCTTTCGAAAAAGTTGAAATTGGAGTATGATGGATATTCAGGAAAAGAGAGGAGAGGGAAGAATGAAGATTGGTCTAGTCATGGAGGGCGGCGCCATGCGCGGCATGTATACGTGTGGCATCATTGACGTCCTTATGGAGAATGGAATTACCGTGGACGGTGCCATCGGGGTGTCGGCGGGGGCCACATTTGGGTGTAATTTTGCATCCCGGCAGCCGGGGAGAGCGTTGCGGTATAATCTGCGGTTTGCCCATGATCCGCGCTACTGCTCCATTCTGTCGCTGCTTCTGACTGGGGACCTCTACGGCGCAAAGTTTGACTATGACACCCTGCCCCGTCGGCTGGACCTCTTCGACACGTTCACATTCCGGACGAACCCCATGCATTTTTACTGCCTCGCCACCGACGCCCAGACCGGGGAGCCCGTGGTGAAGGAGCTCACGACTCTGGGCTATGAGGATATGGACTGGATGCGCGCCTCCGCCTCCATGCCCGTTGCCTCCAAAACCGTCGTCATAGACGGGAAAGGGTATCTGGACGGCGGCTGCTCCGACTCCATTCCGCTCAAGCGCTTTGAGGACATGGGGTATGAGAAGAACATCGTCATTCTGACCCAGCCGGAGGGCTATGTAAAACAGCCGCAAAAGGCAATGCCGCTCCTCAAGGTGCTGCTCCGGAACGAGCCCGGAGTTGTCAGCGCACTGGAGAAACGGCATGAGTCGTATAATGATGAAATTCGGTATATTGCGGAGCGGGAGAAGGCGGGCAGCGCCCTCGTGTTCCGTCCGCCGGCGGGCATGCCCATCAACCACGTGTCCCACTCACGGAAAGACCTGCAGATGGTCTATGACGCGGGGCGGGCCGACGGCGAGCGCAGGCTCGCAGAAGTTCAAAAATTCTTATCCGAGGTGTAATTCCTCATCCGGTTCCCGGAGGTGGCTTATGGTCGCCTTCGGGTCTTTTATGTAGAAGAGTTTCATGGAGTCCTCGTATTTTACGTCCGGGGCAACCATGTTGCGTAGGCCTGGGAACTTCTTCAGGATGGCATGCTGCACGAAACCCGGTACCTTGTAAAACAGTTTTGCCATGCGCGGGGCGTGGGCGAGCATGTCCTTTGCGGCCTCCTTGTCGTCGACAAAGACCGCGGTGCCGGTGAGACGGAGCCAATCGCCGCCCTCGTAGCAGGAGATCTCCACTTTCGGGTTCTCCTGGAGCTGACGATACACATTTTTGTGCTCTCCGGTGCCAAACCAGAGCGTCCCGTCCCGGTAGAGATGGGCACCGAACGGCCGCACCCGCGGCTGGTCTCCATCCATGGTGGCAATGAAGAACACCCGTGCCCGGTCCATGAGCTCGAGCAATTTCTCCTCGTCGGTCATCTTACTGCGGTCCGGCTTCTTATCTCTTTTCTTCATATTGTTCCCTCCCTGGGGTAATTCGCTGGGGCGATTCACTGGAAATTCTGACCCGGCAGACTGATCTCCGGCAGATAGTCCCCGTTCTTTTCACGGTCTTCGGCATCAGATTGTATGACACGGATGGCCAGCTTTCCAAGGTCCTCCATGGAATTCAGCCTGCCGATCTCGTTGCGGAACTGCGCCGCGCCCCGGACGCCTTTGATATACCATGCTGCGTGCTTGCGGATTTCCCGCATGCCGACCCGGTCGCCCTTGTACTGGCAGAGCAGCTGCGCATGCTTCATCATGACGCGCATGCGCTCCGAGACCGGGGGCTCCGGGAGGTTGTGTTCGCCGTCAAGAAAGCCGTTGATCTGCTGGAAGACCCAGGGGCGCCCCATGGCGCCCCGGCCCACCATGACGCCGGCGGCGTCGGTGGCGGCCAGCATTTTGGCGGCGCTGAGGCCGTCCCGCACGTCGCCGTTTGCAATGACCGGTATGGACACGGCCTCCACGACGGAGCGGATGGCCGGCACGTCCACGGGCGGTGCATACATCTGCTCCCGGGTCCTGCCATGGACCGTCAGGGCCGATGCGCCGGCATCCTCCAAACGCTTTGCCACCTCGACAGCATTGATATGCTCCGGGTCCCATCCAATGCGGAACTTCACGGTGACAGGCACATCCACGGCGCCGACGACCGCCCGGACAATGGACTCCGCCAGGGGCGGGTCCTTCAGCAGCGCGGAGCCGCTGCCGTTGTTGACGATTTTCGGGGCCGGGCAGCCCATGTTGAGGTCGATGATGTCCGGGCGGAATTCCAGCGCCTTTTTGGCCGCCTCCGCAACGGTCTCCGGCTCGTTGCCGAAGAGCTGGACGGCGGCCGGCCGCTCGCCCTCCGTAAGGGTCAGCAGCTCCGTGGACTTCCGGTCATTCATTGTAAAGCCTTTGGCACTGACCATTTCCGTCGTGACCATGGCGGCGCCGTAGTCAATGCAGAGCTCCCGCATGGCGCGGTCAGCCACCCCTGCCAGTGGTGCAAGCACGGCCTTGCCGTCGATATGGACATTTCCGATCTCCATGGATGTGCTCCTCTCCGTCTTATTTGTTGAGTATTGTAGCAGGGGGGCGGGGGTTTTGCAAACTATGGCCCTGTGTTATAATTACGGGTACGAAAAAAATCGACGAAGCGGGAGGAGAGACGCCATGAAACTGCTTGTCATCGACGGCAACAGCATTGTGAACCGGGCCTTTTTCGGCATCCGGGTGCTGACGACGAAGGACGGCAAGTTCACGAATGCCATCTACGGCTTTCTGAATATCCTGATCAAGCTCAAGGAGGTATGCAGCCCGGACGCCGTGGCCGTGGCCTTTGACGTCCACGCCCCCACATTCCGCCATAAAATGTATGACGAGTACAAGGCGGGCCGGAAGGGCATGCCCCCGGAGCTGCGGGAGCAAATGCCGGAGCTCAAGGAGCTCCTGACCTGCCTCGGCTATAAGATCGTCGAGAAAGAGGGCTATGAGGCGGACGATATCCTTGGCACCCTCTCTGCCGCCATCGGTTCCGACGACCACTGTTACCTGGCTACCGGAGACCGTGACTCTCTCCAGCTGGTACGGGACAATGTAAGTGTCCTCCTAGCCTCCACGAAGGCCGGCCAGGCCCAGACCGTGGAGTACACCCCGGAGGTCGTGAAAGAAAAATACCAGGTGGAGCCGGTGGAACTCATTGAGGTCAAGGCGCTGCAGGGGGACACATCGGACAACATCCCCGGCGTTCCCGGTATTGGCGAAAAGACAGCCCAGAAGCTCATTGCCTCCTACCACTCAGTGGACTATATCTATGACCATCTCGACGAGGTGGATGTCACTCCGCGCATCCGGAAAAAACTCGAGGAGAACAAGGACCAGTGCTACTTGAGCCGTACTCTTGGCACCATACTCCTCGACGCACCCGTTGACACCGACCTCTCCTCCTATATCCCCGCGGAGGGGGATCCCGGCAAGGCCGCCCGCCTTCTGGCCGGATATGAAATGTTCAAGCTCATCGACAAGCTGGGCCTTCGGGAACAGGCGGTCACCACGGCAGAAGAGGCTGAGGAGTCGGAGAAACCGGTCCCGGTCAAGACCCTGAAAGCCTTCTCCGAGTGGTCTCCGGAGGAAAATGCCGTGTTTACGGTGAAATACTCCGACAAGGGCTGCATCGCCGGTCTCTGTGCAATATCGGACGGCGCACCGGTCTATTTCCCGGAAGGCGCTGATCTCACCGGCTTCCTGGACTTCCTGGAGAACCCGGAGCAGAAGAAGACTGTGGATGACAGTAAGGCCCTCTATGCCTATGCGCTCAAGAATAATCGGAAGCTCCGGTCCGTCGTGTTTGACTCGACGCTCGCCGGTTACATACTGAATCCATCTGCCAAGTCCTACACGCCGTCCATGCTTTATGCGGAGTACAGCGGCGGCCACTACGGCACCATTAAGACCGACTCGGACGAGCCGCAGGTCCAGGAGACCATGGCGCTCTACCGCATTGTGCCCCACCTGCAGTCCAAGCTGGAGGCCAACGACCAGCAGAAACTCCTGAAACTGGAAATCCAGCTGGCGGAGGTCCTGGCGGACATGGAGAAAGAGGGCTTCCTCGTGGAGCGGGAGGGCCTCACCGAGTACGGTAAGCAGATTACCGCTGAGGTGGAGCTCCTGCAGCAGAAAATCTATGAGGAGGCGGGACAGGATTTCAACCTGAACTCCCCGAAACAGCTGGGAAAGGTCCTGTTTGAGGATCTCGGCATCCCGCCGAAGAAAAAGACGAAGAGCGGTTACTCCACCAATGCTGAGGTCCTGGAGTCCCTTGCGCCCCAGTACCCCATCGTATCGGACATCCTGGAGTACCGGACGGTTTCTAAGCTCAAGTCCACATACTGTGATGGCCTTCTGAAGGTCATTGACGACGACGGCCGCATCCACTCCACATTGAACCAGACCGACACCCGCACCGGGCGGCTGTCCTCCTCGGAGCCCAACCTGCAGAATATCCCGGTGCGAAAGCCAATTGGCTCGGAACTCCGGAAGTTTTTCACGGCCCGTCCCGGGTATCTGCTCGTGGACGCCGACTACTCCCAAATCGAACTGCGGGTCCTCGCCGCTGTGGCGGATGATCCGAACATGATCGAGGCGTTCCGCTCCGGCCAGGATATCCACCGGATTACGGCATCACAGGTCTTCAATGTGCCCTTCGACTATGTGACACCGGAAATGAGAAGCCGCGCCAAGGCGGTCAACTTCGGAATCGTCTATGGAATTGGGGCCTTCTCCCTCGCCAAGGACATCGGCGTCAGCCGCAAAGAGGCAGATGCCTACATCAAAGGCTACCTCCACCACTTCAGCGGCGTCGACCGCTACATGCAGGAGGTCGTAGAGCAGGCAAAGACCGACGGCTATGTGAAGACGCTGTATCAGCGCCGCCGTTACCTTCCAGAGCTCACCTCATCGAACCGGAACCTTCGGGCTTTCGGAGAGCGGGTGGCCCGGAACATGCCTATCCAGGGCACAGCCGCCGATATCATAAAAATTGCCATGGTCCGGGTCTATGACCGGCTGAACGCCGAGGGCCTGGATGCGAAGCTCATCATGCAGGTCCACGACGAACTCATTGTCGAGGCCGAGGAGTCCATCGCCCAGCGGGTATGTGACCTGGTTCGGGACGAAATGGAGAATGCCATAAAGCTCTCGGTCCCCATGAAGGTGGACGCCCATGTGGGCAAGACTTGGTATGAAGCGAAAGGTTGATCTTTCTTGCGTATTGTTTTAATGTCATCGCTGCTCCTCGACGATGTCTATGCCCTAGAACAGGAGTGTTTTTCCCATCCCTGGGCCCGGGAGGACATGGAGGACAGCTTCAACAACCCGGCGTATTTTTTCTTCGTCTGCAAGGACGATGAGAATCGGCCGGTGGGATATATCAGCTACTATCAGATCCGCGACGAGGCCTTTATCAACAATGTCTGCGTGACGAAGGACGCCAGACGGCAGGGGGCAGGGCGTATGCTTGTACAGCGGGCTGCCCAGAGCGCCCAGGATAACGGTGCGTCGTTTCTCTCTCTGGAGGTCCGGAGCAAGAATGAGCCCGCGGTGAAGCTCTACGAGAGCGAGGGCTTTGAGGTGGAGGGAATCCGCCGCCGCTACTACAGCGACCCGGAGGACGACGCCTTCCTCATGACAAAGCGGTTCACTCCGGAATTCGACGTTGGCCTCGGCCAGTGCGGCCGCGGCATCACCATTATCCCCAATGACTGATAAGGAGAGGTTTCTTTGAAGATTCTCGGAATTGAGAGCTCCTGCGACGAGACCGCCACCTCTGTGGTGGAGGACGGCCGCAAGGTCCTCTCCAATGTTGTGGCCTCCCAGGTGGAGGAACACAAGCTCTACGGCGGCGTTGTGCCGGAAATTGCGTCCCGTCGCCACACGGAGGCTATATCGCAGATAACGACACAGGCCCTGGATGAGGCGGGCGTGACCATGGACGATATTGACGCCATTGCTGTCACTGCTGCCCCCGGACTCATAGGTGCCCTACTTGTGGGCGTCAACTTTGCCAAAGGTCTCTCCATGGCCACGGGGACCCCTCTGGTGCCGGTCCACCATCTGCGATCCCATGTGGCATCCAACTATATCTGCAGCCCAGACCTGAAACCGCCGTTTTTGGCCCTCATTGCCTCCGGCGGCCATTCCCACATTGTCCGGGTGGACGACTACACAAAATATACTGTCCTCGGACAGACCCGTGACGATGCGGCCGGCGAGTGCATGGACAAGTGCGCCCGTGTTCTCGGTCTCCCATACCCGGGCGGCAAAAATCTGGATGCCGTGTCCCAGAACGGGAATCCCAAGGCTTTTGCCATTCCGCACCCCCATGTGGCAGACTCGGAGTACGACTTCAGTTTCTCCGGCCTTAAGACTTTTGTAATAAATACCGTGCACAATATGGAGCAGAAGGGCGAGGAGCCGAACGTGCCCGACATGGGTGCCTCTGTCATAACCACGGTCGTGGACTGCCTTGCAGGGAATACCGAGAAGGCGGCACTCCAGTACGGATATGACAATATCGTCCTTGCCGGGGGTGTCTCCGCCAATTCTTTCCTCCGTGGGCGATTCACCTCTCTCTGCAAATCCCACAGCTGGACTCTCCACATGCCGGAACTCAAATACTGCGGGGACAACGCCGCCATGGTGGCGGCGCAGGGGTATTATGAGTTTCTGAGCGGTGTCCGCGCCGGTCCGGATTTGAACGCGAGACCGACGATGAATATCGAGGACGCCTTTCAAGTGTGATATAATAATAGGGCTAAAGACTGCACAGAATTAGGAGATACGTTATGGAGAAAATCTTAGTCACCGGCGGTGCCGGATTCATAGGGAGCAACTTTATTTTCTACATGCTCCGCAAGCACAATGACACTCAGATCGTCTGCTATGACAACCTGACCTACGCCGGCTGTCTCCGCAGTCTTCGTTCTATTATCCTCAGCAAGGACCCGAATTTTCGCTTCGTCAAGGGCGACATCACCGACGCCGAGAGCGTCGGCCGCCTCATGCGCACGGAGCAGTTTGATATCGTCGTAAACTTTGCAGCTCAGAGCCATGTGGACCGGGCCATTAAGGAGCCGGCGGACTTCCAGACCACGAACTATGTGGGCACGCAGGTCCTGCTGGACGCCTTTAACCAGTACGGAATTTCCCGTTTCCATCAGGTCTCCACGGATGAGGTCTACGGCAGTATTCCACTGGACAGCGACGAGGCTTTCACCGAGGACGCCCCGCTGAAGCCCGGCAACCCCTATGCGGCCAGCAAAGCGGCCGCCGACATGCTCTGCATGTCCTATTACAACACCTACGGCACTCCGGTCACCATCTCCCGCAGCTGCAACAACTACGGCCCGCGGCAGTTCCCGGAGAAACTGGTACCGAAGATCATTACCAGCGCCCTCCACAACGAAAAGGTCCCGCTCTACGGGGACGGTCAGAATGTCCGCACCTGGCTCTTTGTCGAGGACCACTGCCGTGCCATTGACCGCATCATCCACGACGGGAAGATCGGCAATATCTACAATGTGGACGGCACTGACGACTACGCCAACATCAATCTCGCCCAGGACATCCTGCAGAGAATGGGGAAGGACCCGGACGAGTACATTGAATTTGTGGAGGACCGCGCAGGTCACGACCGCCGCTACTCCATCGACGACACAAAGCTCTACGACGAGCTGGGATGGGAGCCGGAGAAGGACATGGATCACGGCCTGAACCGCACCATCGACTGGTACACCCGCCACACCTGGTGGGAGACTATCTTTGACGGCACCTATAAGGACACCGAAACGGAACTTTTGAAACTTGTCTGACTTCCGGGGGCATCTCTCATGGAAAACATCTTGAAGGGAAAATCCGTGGACCAGATCATTACAGATCTGCTGCAGGAGCTCGCCGACGAGCTCCCCGGTCTCCGCGGAAAGAAATATAAGTTCTTCCTGGAGCTCTGGAACTCGGAGGAAAACTGGAATCTCCGCTCCAAGCTGTCCGGCGAGGGCATCATCTCCTTGGGCGATGGAGCCTATGCCATCCGCGACACTATCCTTCCCGTTCTCTACCTCTTTGTGGGCGAGGACTCCGCCCTGCTTGTTGACACCGGTCTCGGGTATCCGGAACTGCCGGAACGCATCAAGAAGCTGACCGGTGGAAAACCTCTCACGGTCACAGCGACCCATGCATCGCCCCTCACAATGGGAGGCGCCGCATACTTTGACGGGGTCCACCTGCCCAAGAGCGAAGTGCCCATGGCCAAGTGGCTCTGTTCCCCAAAAATCCGTAAGGGCTTTGCCCTCCTGAACCCCGCCCGCCTTGTTCTGCACAACGGGGCAAAGGTCTCTGAAGAAAAGGGGAGAGTCGTTGTGGACGACGCCTCGAAATATGACCTGGGTGGCCGCACCATCCATGTTATCAAAACACCGGGCTCCACCCGCGGCACCCGCTGCTTCCGGGACGACAAGACCGGCATCACCGTGACCGGCGAACTCTTAGGGCCGGTGGCATTTTCCATCTTCCCGAATTCACCCTCTCTCAGCGAATATGAGAAATCCCTTGATCTCCTGGAGAACGAGGCCGGGGACGGGGAAAAATACGGCATGTGGTCCGCCCGTCCGCTCCGCGGCGACCGGGAGGTGGAATTCCACAAGCTCATAGACAGTGCCGTGTCGGATGGCAACAGCACGGAGCGCCTTGTGGGGGTCAAGATAGCGCCCAGCCGCAACGCCCTGCTGCTCTACTTCCCCTGGCGTGCCCGCCATCGGAAGTGGTCGGAAAAATTTTCAAAAATCTGGAAAAATTAGACACAATCTGCAATGTGTTCTCCCAAAAATCCTCCCGTATGCTATAATAAAGCTGTAGTCATGTTGGGAAACTGACTCAATATGGGAGTGGATCATATGTCTTACAAAGAAGAAGTTTTGGAAGGCCTCAACTTCGACAACGTCACTGAGCGGCTTCAGGACCTCGTGGTTCCTGTCATTGACAAGGTCACCAAGGTCAACTACAAAAAGTACCTGAAGAAGGCAGATGCTGTTGTCGCCAAGGCAAAGGGCGCCGTTGAAGGCGTCGTTGACAGCAAGCCTGTACAGACCGGGCTCAACTTTGTCAAAGAAAAACTGAACCTTGGCAGTCAGACCTTCGACGTTTGAATCTCTCACGAAACTGGGCGTACCGCGGTAGACAGACCCGCGGCACGTCTCTTTTATTTTAGAAGGAGATATCCCATGAAAATCCTTGTCCTCTCGGACTCTCATGGCAGGGACCAGTATCTTGCCGCCATCGTGTATAACCATCTGGACTGTGACATCATCATCCATCTGGGAGACGGTGAACATGATTTTGATTTGATCCGCGATTTACCGGAAATGCAGAAAAAACGCATCATCCAGGTCCGCGGCAACTGCGACTTCAACTCAGATCTCCCGATAACCTCCTTTGAGAACATTGGGCCCTACCGGTTTTATCTGACCCATGGCTACCAGCAGCATGTAAAATATGGCACGGACTATCTGCGGCTTGACGCCGAAAAATTTCACTGCCAGGTCGCTCTGTTCGGCCATACCCATCACCCGGTTGAGGACTATAAAGATGGAGTCTATCTATTTAATCCCGGTGCGGTCTGCAATGGGAGATACGGCATCATTGAACTGGTGGGGGAGGATATCCTGTTTCGCCATGCAACTTTAGAAAAAATGGATACCTTTTAGTACGACACCGTGCTAGAATAAAAACTGTAGAGCGCATCGATTGCGCCCTGTATTGATGGAGAAAGGAAGTATTATCTATGGATTTCAAAGAAAAAGCCAACGAGGTCCAGGAAAAACTCAAAGAGCAGCTCGGAAACATTGACACCGAAAAGCTGAAAGAGCAGGCCAAAGGAGTTGCCGACAAGGCTGTCGACTTCGCCAAGGAGCAGGTCGAGAAAATTGACACCGACAAGCTCAAAGAGCAGGCCAAGAACATTGCCGACAAGGCACTTGACGCCAGCAAAGACGCCGCCGACAAGGCAAAAGAGTTCATCGACGAGAAGCTCAGCACCGAGGCAGAGGCCCCCGCAGAGGATAACGGCCCTGTCGAGGAGGTCAAGGCCGAGCCGGTCGACGAGGACAAATAATTTTCTGCTTGGCAGATTATGGCAGGTGTTTCCGCAGAGCGGTTGCACCTGCTTTTCATTTTCTGGTGTTCCGGAGGGGAAAATCGTGTATACTGTTAACAGTAAATCGCGGAGGGCTATTCATGCAGTATGAAAACGTGTCCCGTGCCGTGTTCCTGGACCGTCCGAACCGGTTTGTCGCCCACGTGGAACGGGACGGCCATGCCGAGACCGTTCACGTCAAAAACACCGGGCGGAATCGGGAACTCCTTGTGCCTGGTGCCGAGGTCTACTTGAGTGCCGCCTCCAATCCGAACCGCAAGACCCGCTATGACCTCATCGCAGTCCGCAAGCAAAATGGTGTGCTTTTTAACATTGACAGTTCTGCTCCGAATCGCGTGACTGCCGAGTGGCTGCAGACCCGCGGTTTTGACATTGTCCGTCCGGAATACCGTTATGGAGAATCCCGTCTGGACTTCTACATGGAGCGCGCCGGGGAGCCCTGGCTCCTGGAGGTCAAGGGCTGCACGCTGGAGGTGGACGGCATCGGCTACTTCCCAGACGCCCCCACAGTGCGCGGTACCCGGCATCTTACGGAATTGACCCGTGCGGCGCAGGAAGGGTATCATGCCGGCATCTGCTTCGTGACCCAAATGGACGGCGTCACAGAGGTCCGTCCCAATGGGAGAACGGACCCGGAATTTAGCACTGCTCTGGAAAAGGCCCGTTGCGCCGGCGTCCACATCATGGCACTCAGCTGCCATGTGGAGCCGGACTCCATCATTCCGCTGACCGGAAGAGAGGTATAAATTTTCATGCTCTGTAAAACATTTTTGATAGGGTGTGCCGTTGCCATCGTCGGCATCGTCCTCTCCCTGCTCGTCTGCTCCTTTGCCCAGAAGAAGAACAGTGTTCCGCTAATGATCGTTGGAGCAATCTGTGTGCTCCTGACCTGCTTTGGTACCCTTGGTATCGGCATGGTCCAGCGTGCGGAGACGAACCGGGTCAACCAGTATGCCTATGCCTGGCAGAGAGAACTCTACAGCGGCATTGCAAAGAGCGACACGTCGGAAGAGGCCAAGGCCTTTGCGAAAAAGGAAGTCATCAAATACGAGGCCGGGTATGAGAAGCTCCATATTGATGATGGCCGTGTGGCGCCCAAGCACCGCAGACCGCATCCACGCGTACATATGGAGTATGGAAAATGGGCTCCCGGTGAGACCGTCAATGTCTATATCCTCTACAACAATGAGGCCAAGTCCTACATGCAGAAAGTCACCCTGAAATAGTTTGAATTCCACTGGAAAGTAGTGTATACTATCATGTGTTGCGCGGCTATAGCGCAGCTGGATAGCGCGCATGACTCCGACTCATGAGGTCGAGGGTTCGAATCCCTCTAGCCGTACCAGAGGCCCGCTGAAGACCAGTTTCTGATCTTCAGCGGGCCTCTTTTCTCTCGGGGTTCCCGGCACCTTTTCGTGTCTCTTAAGGGTCTTTTCAGCGGAGAACGATATACTTGAACATATTGGCGGATAATTCCACCTCAATTGTTCACATTTCCCGACTCGACTTTGCGACGGGAGAAAACTATAATATTAATCAAATTCATCCAATATAACTGGTTATGGAGGATAAAAATCTTATGAAAAAACTACTGGCAGTCATCCTGTCCCTTGCTGTTGCCTGTGCGTGTGCGGTGCCTTCTTTTGCCGCCATCAAATGGGACAGCCTCATTCCCAATCAGGGAAATTCGGGCAAAAAGAATCCCCAGGTGGCCACTGCCGTTGCCAAACCCACGAACCCGGATCCCGCGGCATCTACAGAACCTACCACCAGCACGGTGGACGTCCTCGTGAGCGGAATGTTTGACAATATTGACCGGAATCAGATCCTGAACCGCATAAATCAAATCCGAAAAGAGGCCTATGAGGAGCATCTCGTCTCCACCTATGTCCCGGTACAGTGGTCCTCTGACATGGAGGCCATTGCTACTCAGCGCGCTGTAGAGTCCATGATGAGCGCCAACAGCACCCATACCCGTACCGACGGTTCTGTCTGGTATACCGCGGACCATGACGGCGTTGAGCCGGACGGAGAGAACCTGGACTGGGGCCGCACCGCCATGGACTCCATTGAGTACTGGTATCAGAGCAAGCAGACGTACATGGAGACCCAGGACGCTGCGCAGGCTGGAAACTATATCAACCTTATTAACCCCTCTTACAAGTACATTGGCCTCCGGAACTTCTCTGTGGGCGAGGGGACCATCCGTCGCTGCACCTGCCTGGAGTTCTCCAAGGCGGATGACCTTCCCACCGGTCCCTACGGCACGGCTGGCACTTCCACCGAGCAGGTTACTGTTCTGAAAAAGAAACTGACCTATCACCTGAACGGCGCAAGTTCTACTGCAGTTGGTAAGCGGATCCGTTATGAGGTTGTAGGTTACTATGCGGATAATGACGCAGACGCCTACAACGGCACCTTCACGGTAAGCCTGAAGGACAAGCCGACTTGGAAGAGCAGCAACCCGAGTGTCGCCACCATCAGCGAGGACGGAATCCTCACCGCACTGGACGCTGGAACGACAACCGTTTCGGGTACAGTGAATGGCAAGACCGTGGGCAAGAAGGTCACAGTATCGTAAAAGTCATAATAATAGAAATGATGTTGAGCGCTCAGGAATGGGCGCTCAATTTTTTTGCTTTTTGGGGACAGGGGGGAGGCCACTTCGGTCAAACTGCCTTATCTTGCATGGCTTGGTCTGAAATTGTGGCCTCTCGGCCTTCTTAATGTTGGCGATTCAGTCTGATGTGACCACAAACTTCGGTCAAATTCGAAATTCTAGCTTCCAAATACTGAAATTCAGTCTAAGCCATCTTTCTACCTCTATTTGACTGAAAAAATTTGAGACCATAGCAGGAAAAGAAGGTTGGTTTGACTGAAATTCAGACTGGCTGGGCCAGATTTTTCAGTATTAGAAGAAAATTGGAAGAGAATGGACTGAATCGCCCCGCAAAAAACAAAAAACACCCGCTGCAGGCGCCTCCCGACACCCGCAGCGGGTCAAAATAATATTGATTACGAAAGCCTTACGCCTTCTTCAGCGTGTCCCAGCTGATCTTCAGCCGGGCATCCAGATACTGGCCGTTGAACTCCTTGACGCTGGGCGATACCTTGATGGGAATGTAGGTCGCCTTCTTGTAGACCGGGAAGGAGAGAGAGGACGGGTTACCCTTTTTGTCCCGGGAAAGGACATTGGCCTGAGACCAGCCGCTGCCGTTGTAGACCTTCATCTTGATGAGGGCGGCGCTCTGCTTGCCGTAGGTCATGGGGTGGGTGTAGATGGTCATGGTCATCTTGCCGTTGTTGACACGGAGTTTAGCCGTGTGGCTGAGGGCGGGGTTGCACATGGAGGCCTTGTTCTTGTCGGCCTGCCAGAAGTTGACAGTGACTTTATAGCTGCCGTTTTTTACGGAACTGCCCTTGGCCATGGCGGCGACGGAACATGTCAGTGCCATGAAGGTCAGAGCCATGAGGACGGCGATGATTTTTTTCCAGGTTCTTTGCAAGAGGATACACCCTTTCTGTAGAAAGTATATCTACTATTCTATTAGGCGTACCGTAATTGTCAAATGGATAGGCCGCGGAAAGCTGTAAATACAGGAAGATGCGCAGCGGAGCCGAGGCCTCGCCGCGCATCTTCTGCATGGGTCATATTATGATTTCAAAAGACAGGTTATGCCTTTTTCAGGGTGTCCCAGCTGATCTTGAGCCGGGCATCCAGATAGGTGTTACCCATCTGTTTGACGTGGGGATTGACCTGGATCGGAATGTAGGTGGTCTTCTTGTAGACCGGGAAAGAGAAAGCGGAGGGGTTGCCCTTCTTGTCGCGGGATACGACTCTGGCCTGGGTCCAGCCCTTGCCGTTGTAGACTTTCATCTCCTGCAGAGCAGCGCTCTGCTTGCCATAGGTCATGGGGTGGGTGTAGATGGTCATGGTCATCTTGCCGTTGTTGACGCGGAGCTTAGCGGTCTTGTTCAGAGAGGGGTTCGACATGGATGCCTTGTTCTGGTCTGCTTTCCAGAAATTTACGGTGACTTTATAGGTTCCATTCTTAATAGACTGGCTCTTTGCCATAACACCGGTGCAGCCGATGAGTACCATAGTCATAACGGCCATGAGGATGGCCAGTACTTTTTTCATTTTGTTCTTCAAAAATAACATCCTTTCCGAAAATTCTCCGGGAGCCGTGCTCCCTCTGCGCCGGGTTCCGCCGGCAACATCTAATATTCTAGTTTTGTGAAATCTGGTGTCAACGCAGTTTGGGACGCCTGTGCAACAATGGAAAATCCACGTAGATATGCGAATTTCTTCTCGAATTGGCGATTCACTTTTCGAAAATAGTTAGACTAGTGCAACAAGAAAGTTAGTTAAAGGTAATTGAATACCCGGGCCGGGGATTTTACACTTTAAGCACAATCGCAACAAAACCCCAGGAGAATCCAAGAGAGGAGTCCCATGTCAGAAAAGAAGTCCTATTTTCAGAAATTTCAGGTGAGGGATATCGTCTTCCTCGCCATCGTATCCGCCATTGCTCTGGTGACATGCGGCGTCATGCCGTTAGTCATCCCGTATCTGACCGTCATCTTCGGAATTGCCCAGCTGGTCACCGGACTGCAGCTGTCCCTGTTCTATGCCATCGGTCTGGCAAAGGTGCGTAAACCCGGCTCGCTGTTGATCATGACTCTGTTCACCGGCCTTATCCAGCTTGCCATGTCGCCGCCCATGTTTATTACCACAATCGTAACCGGAGTCATCTCGGAACTCCTGGTCGGGCTCATTTTCCATGGATACGAGAAGGATGGCGCCGTCTTCTTCGGTGCAATGATCGTCACACCACTGACGCTGCCCTTTAACTACCTCTACAATCTCTGGTTCGGCAAAAAAGCTCTCGCCGCTGTGGCTGCCAAGTCCGTTGGTATGACGATCGGAATGTCTGCGGCGGTCATTGCCGTGTCCGCACTGGGTGCGTTCCTTGGCATGAAAATTTTCCGGGAACTCCAGAAATCGGGGGCGCTGAAGAAGTGAGTGAAAACCTGACTGCAAAAAATCCCATCTATCCTCTGTTCGGCGTGCTGACCACCCTGATCTTGTTCTTCGGCGGCATGGCGCTGGCGGAGGATCCGAACTGCCTCTGGCTTCTGCTGGGGGCTTTTGGTCTTTTTCTGGTGTTTGGTTATTGGCGTGCGTGCATCGCCATGATCCCATTCACCGCCATCATGGCCCTGGTGTTCTGCGGTGTGACGTGGGCCGCCACAAAGGACCCGGAACAGACGCGATACGCCTTTAACCGCATTCTCGCACTCTGCGTCGCCATCATCCCAGGCCTCGGCATGCCGGTGGAGGATCTGACCCGGAACCTGACAGCGCTGCACTTTCCCCGCATGCTGGTGCTCGGCATGATGATCACGTTCTCGTTCTTCCCCATGCTCCGGGATGAAGTGCGGCGAATCCGGGAGGCCATGCGCACCCGCGGCGCCGGAAATCCGCTGCGTCCGGCGGTGTTCTACCGGGCTTTTCTCATCCCGCTCATCATGCGGCTCGTCAACATCTCGGACACACTCTCCCTCTCAGTGGAGACCCGTGGATTTGACCGGGAGTCGGAGTGCTCCGTCTACCATCCCATCCGCATTAAAGCGCGGGATATCATCTTCCTGGTCCTCCTCGCGGCCGGGATCGGAACGGCGGTGATCCTGTGACGGCCCTCGAACTGAAAAACGTGACATTCACCTATGAGTCCGCCGGGGAGCCGGTGCTCCGCAATGTCAATTTCCATGTGGAACACGGCGAGGTAGCCCTCTTGGCAGGCTTTTCGGGGGCGGGCAAGAGCACGGTCCTCCGAATCCTCTCAGGCATTATCCCGGGCACCATACCCGGCACCATGACGGGCGATGTACTGGTGGACGGCGAATCCTACACCGGGAAAAACATCGGCGCCTTCTGCCGGAAAGTTGGTGTCATCCTCCAGAACGCCGATGAACAGATCATCCGCCGGAGCGTGGAGGATGAGATCGCTTTTGGCTGTGAGAATCTGGCGTTTCCTCCGGAAAAAATTGCCGAGCAAGTGCAGGAGACCTGCAATCTCATGAAGCTTTCACCCCAGTGGAAGCCCCGAAAACTCTCCGGCGGCCAGAAGCAGCGCCTCCTCACGGCCTGTGTCCTCGCCATGGGGCAGAAGATTCTCATCATGGATGAGCCCCTGGCCAATCTGGACCGGGAGGGCGCGGAACTCGTCATGGAGCTGGCGCGGAAGCTTGCCCATGAGGAGAACTATGCGGTCCTGATCGTAGAGCATCGGCTGGATGTGGTGCTGCCATATGCCGATGCGGTGTGGAATATCATAGATGGCTGCATCGCCCAGACGCGGGAGACCCCAGAGAACGCGATCTTGCCGGACCCCTGCGGACCGTTTTTGGGAGAGCAGGACATTCTCCAGGTGCAGAACCTCGCTTTTTCGGTGAAACGCCGGGCAATTTTGGAGGATGTGACATTTTCCGCCAAGCGGGGAGAGCGCCTACTGCTCCTCGGGGAGAACGGATGCGGAAAGACCACGCTGCTTCGGTGCCTGGCCAGATTGAACAAGCCGTCCGGCGGCTCCGTCCAGTGGGATCTCCAGAAAAAGGACTGGTTTCGGCACATGGGTGTGGTCTATCAGAACCCGAACTATCAGCTCTTTATGCCCACCGTGGAGCGGGAAATCTGGTTTGGGTGCCGGTCGGAGGAGCGGACGGAAGAGGTGCTTGAGGCATTTCGGCTGAAAGAGATTGCGCAGCGTCACCCGCAGTCTCTCTCGGAGGGACAGAAGCGCAGGGTCTCCATTGCCGCCGTTGTTGCCTCTTCCCCGGAGGTTCTCCTTCTGGATGAACCCACGGTGGGGCAGGACTACCGCGGGCTCATGGAACTGGTGGATATCCTGAACTCCTGGCACGAGAAAAACGGCACCACGCTCATCACGGTGACACACGATCACCGCTGCGCCGATGCCCTCTGTGACCACGCTCTGTTGCTCGCAGATGGTAAAATTCAGAACGAGGGCGGCAAGGAACTGACAAAAATACATTTTTGTTCAGATTAATTTAAATGTTTTTGGATATACTGTTTCCATATTCGGAAAAGAGGGAACTGTATGCGCAAAATTCTTGCCGTTCTCATGGCACTTCTCACTGTGGCATCCCTAGCCATCGGGGTCTCCGCAGCAAAGAGGGCGGACATGTCCGGTTACAAGCTTTTGAAGGATCCGGACCACGTTTTCATCTCCGTCTCCCCGGCGGAAGTGCAGAAAATGCAGAAGAGCAAGAAGACTTTCGTTCTCTACTGCGGCAGGAGCACCTGCCCGCACTGTTACCAGGCTGTTCCGGTTCTCAACGACGTCGCAAAAAAGAACCGCTCCAAGGTCTATTATGTGGATGTCACGCAGCCCGGTTACCTGGCCTCCCTCATGAAAATGTTCCCGGAATATGTAAAACTTGACGAGCAGGGCAAAGACCACTTCTACGTTCCTCAGGTGTTTTTCCTGAAACAGGGGAAGGTCGTCTATAATGTCCTGGGCGCCGCAAAGGGGTATAACCCCAGTCGGGACGGGAATCTAGGCGGGAAGCAGAAGGCCGCCCTCGCCGCGAATTATCAGAAGGGGTTTCAACAGATAGCCTGAAAGTTGTCTGTTCGAACTATATATGGTATAATTTACCAGAACACTTTAATTCTTTAGTGAAAGGAAGTACCCATTATGTCTAAGAAAGTTCTTGCAGTAATGCTCTCCGTTATTCTCGCAGTTGCCATCGCAGCCGTTCCGGCTTCCGCTGGTCTCCTCGACTTCTTCTCTGGCGCCACCAAGGTTGCTGAGGAGTCTTCTGAGGGCGCTGCTCCGTCTGAGAATGAAGTTGCTCAGAATGTTGAGACTGACACTGCTGCATAAGTTATAACTTGTTAAAAATAACCGCTCCCGGTTTACCGGGGGCGGTTATTTTGTTAATCCTTGGTAAATCGGTGCATTTCCCGTCCCGAATAGGCTATAATGGGCATTGGAATCATTCCGGAAAGGAAGTGTCAAAATGGAAAAAGAGAAAAAGGGGAACGGCAAGAAGATTGCCTGGACCATCGTGTGCGTTGTTCTGGTCATTGTCGCCGTTCTGCTCATCATCTTCGGCGCCAGAGCCAATAAAAAACACCGCGAGGACTACTTCTGCCAGTATGCAAAGCAGTTCAGCAGCAGTGAGGTGGCCGGCGGAGACAAAATGATCGTTGTGGGTCACCGCGGACTGCCGTCTCAGGCCCCGGAGAATACGCTCCCATCCTATGTGGAGGCCGCCAAGCACGGCATCAAGTTTGTGGAGAACGACATCATGCCCACAAAGGACGGTGTCTGGGTCGTCAGCCACGACGACAACCTGGTCCGCATGACTGGCTATGACGGGGAAATAGAGGACATGACCCTGAAAGAGGTCCAGAGCCATCCGCTCACCGAGGGCGCCAACATCAAGCAGTATCCGAACCTGGTCACCCCGACCTATGAGGACTGGCTGAAGACCCTCAAGAAGTACAATCTCTATCCTGTCATTGAAATCAAGACTGATAGTGAGGATGCCAACTACCGCGAGGTCATTGATCTTCTCAAGAAGTATGATCTCTACGACCAGGCCACCATCATCTCCTTCGAGGAGGAGCCCATGGAAATCATCCGCTCCTTTGACAAGACCGTCAAAATGCAGTGGCTCTCCGACTATATGGATCAGGACGCCATCGACTTCGCCAAGAAGCTCGGCAACTGCGGTCTGGACATTGACTACAACGACATCATGAAGCACCCGGATATGGCCAAAAAGGCTGTTGCAGAGGGTCTGGTTCTGAATACCTGGACTGTGGATGATAAGGACATTGCATCGCAGGCTGTCAAACTCGGCTGTACTTTTGTGACGTCCAACTGCATTCTCCCGGATGCCGCCAATAAGAAATACACGGCGAAATTTGCCGCAGATTATATCAAATAAAGGGGAAAATGAAACATGAAGAGAACATGGAGAGGGGTAATCTCCCTGATCATGTCACTTGCCCTGCTGCTGTCTGTCTGCATTGCGGTCCCGGCCTATGCCGCCGACCCCATCAGCCAGATCAAGGAGTCCAGTGACATTAAGAACAAGAAGCAGCGCAGCATTACCGAGGTCAACAACGCCGACGACGTCATTCTCGTTGCCCATCGCGGCCTTGGCACCGAGGCACCGGAGAACACGCTCCCGGCCTACGAGCTCGCCGCAAAGAAGGGCTTCAAGTATGCGGAGACCGACATCCAGGCCACGAAGGACGGCGTCTGGGTCGTCAGCCATGACAGCAACTTAAAGCGCATGACGGGTTATGACGGGGAAATTGCCGACATGACCCTCGCTGAGGTCCAGTCCCATCCCATCACAAACGGTGCCAATGTCGACAAGTATCCGGGTCTCGTCACCCCGACGTTTGACGACTTTATCCGCACCTGCAAGGAGAACGACTTAAACCCGGTCGTGGAAATCAAGTGCTATGGACTCGACAAGCCCTATCAGGCCATTCTGGATACCCTGAACAAGTATGACATGAAGGACCGCACCATCATCATCTCGTTCTACACCCAGCCTCTGGCCTCCGTCCGTGCCCTTGACCCGGACGTACACATGCAGTATCTGTCCAACACCATGAGCACCCGCGTCATTCTCAACGCAAAGCTCCTTCAGAACTGCGGCATAGATGTTCTACAGTACGGCCTCCTCGCAGCACCGCTCACCAGCAACGCCGCCCATCTCGCGGGCGTGGAGATGAATGCCTGGACCGTGGACGACCCGACCATTGCCTCTCTTCTGGTTTTCGTGGACAAGCCCGAATACATTACCACCAACACATTAATGCCGGCGCAGAACTGACATTTTGCTCAAAAAATTGCCGTCTCCGGTCTCCCGGGGGCGGTTTTGTTATATAATGGCACCATAAACTTTCTAAGGAGGCGGCCCATGGACAGCGGTACCAAGGTCCTGTTTTTTGACATTGACGGGACCATCATGACATTTTCCTATACCATCCCGGAGTCCACGGTGTGCGCCATCCAGCGGGCGAGGGCGGACGGCAATATTTGCATCATCTGCTCCGGGCGGCCGGTTGCCCATGTGGACCCCCAGGTGCGGGCCATTGGCTTTGACGGCTTTGTCTGCTCTTGCGGCATGCACGTTGTGCTGGGGGAGAAGGACCTCTTTCACGCCTCTGCCACACCGGAAATCACCAGAAAGACCATTGCCCTCGCCCGTGCCAGTGACTCCGACGTCATCTACGAGAATGAAGATGGTATGTTCTTTGACCGGACCCGCCCGTTGAACGACTATATGAGGACTTCCCGAGACCATTTCGGCGGGGTGGGTCTCAATGTGGACGGGGACATTGATGCCCCGGACTATGCCTTCGACAAGATCTTCTGTTGGACTCGGCCGGAGAACCCCAACTGCGGGGAATTTCTGGACTTTCTAAATGAAAATTTTCATGTGATCGGCCGCGGCGAGGAGACCTTTGAGGTCGTGGCACCGGGCTGCTCCAAGCGGACCGGCATGGAGAAAATGCTCTGTGCGCTGGACCTGCCCTGGGAGAACACCTACGCCTTCGGGGACGGCCTCAACGACTTGGATATGCTGGACTTCGCCGGCCACAGTATTGCCATGGGCAACGGGCGAAGCGAGGTCAAGGAGCGGGCGGATTATATCACCGCTGACATTGAAGAGGACGGTCTGGCTTTGGCGATGGAGCACTTTGATTTAATCTGAGACCGCTATTAAAATGAAAAGTGAATCGCCCACGAAAAAAAGCATGCTGCAAGGTAAGCAGCATGCTTTTCTAATGGTCGTAATTTGAAATTACAGGAGTCCGGCGTTTCCGAGGGCGTTCTTCGTGACGACTGCGAGGACGACACCGATGATCATACCGATGGTGGAACCGCAGAGGTTAACGATGAGCTGATATTTCCAGTCCACCTTATCCTTGTTCTGGATGGGGAGAATGGTGTACCAGATACTGGAGAAGACCGAACGCATGGGGTTCATGGACCATCCGGTGTTGCTGTAGGTAAGGGCAATCCAGATGATGCAGCCGAGGGTGATGACGAACTGGCCGACCATGCCGGTTGCGCCGATGGCGTTGGTAGCGGCGAAGGAGCCCATTGCCATGTTCGGGGTGGCCGGAGCGTTGTGCATGAGGCCGATGAAGAGGATGTAGATGAACATTGCGGATGCCATCAGCTCCTGCAGGAAGTTGACGGGGATATCCATTTTCACCGGATAGGCGGCGAAGATTCCGCGCTTGGAACCCTCTACGGTGTCCTTAAAGTTGTTGAAGAAGAAGATCCAGACAATAAGGACAGCAATTCCTGCGGCGAGGAACTCCATGAGGAGGAGCATGCCGAACTGGGCGCCGGTGATGCCTCCCATGATGAGCAGGCCGAGAAGAACGGCCGGGTTGAGGGCAGCCGGACCACCGAGGGCCGCAGCCACCATGACACCGAGGGCGAGGGAGCTGCCCCAGGCGAATGCCGCTTCCAGAGTGGTGGAGCGGTTTTTGTTGACAGCAGTGTCCTTCAGAGCGAGCTGGGCGCTGAAGGCGTAACCGCCGGCAAGGAAGATGATAGATCCGATTAACTCGGACAGACAGTACAGGACTGACATATGATTCTCCTTTCCACGCTATTCCCAAGTGGACAGGCTCGAGACTGCAGATGACGGGCCCAGCCGAAAAGGGATAACAAAAAGCCACGAAGAGGATTTTGGCTTTTTAGTAATTTTAACATATCCACTGGAGACAGTGTGTGAGATTTCAAAAAATATTGCATTTTTTCAACAAGGTATAGTACTTTGTCCAATTGGCTGTCCGACAAATCAATGTATAATAATTTAGAACAATAGGAAAATGAATATGGGGGAATTTTAACCATGAAAAGGAGCGGGGAAGACCGCCGGATCATCAAGACGCGGAGAGCTCTCCACGAGGCCATGATCCGTCTGTTGAAAACCACGAAGCTGGAGAATATGACTGTCACCATGCTCTGCAATGAGGCCAATGTCAGCCGTTCCGCATTCTACGACCACTATTCTGTCCCGGAGGACTGTTTCAATGAGATAGCCCAGGAGACAAATGAGCAAATAGTGGATCGCTTCCAGAACACCGACATGCTGAGCTTTGAGGAGTTCACCGACATCTATTTCCACTATGTGAAGGAGCATCAGGAAATTTTCCGCACAATGTTCGCCATGAACGTCAACAACCCTGCCCTGCAGCAGAGCCTCGGATTTTTCCAGGACTACCTCTACCGCATGGTACCCAACTATCCTCAGTACCCGGACCTCTACACGAAGTTCCTGCTCTACGGATACAAGGGTGTCGTCTCCGACTGGCTGGAGAACGGCTGCAAGGACGACTACCATGACATCTCCGACATTATGCGCAAAATTTTCTACCTGCTGGAAAATTCGGATCGTGTGGATCAGTTTTGATCCGGCTTTGGGAACCAAAAGAAGGGGCTGTATCAAAATGGCTGAATAAGCCATTTTCGGTACAGCCCTTCTTCTTGTTCTCAAATCCTGTGGATTGGTTCCACATTCCGAGAAAAGGAGAGAGTACCAGAAAAAGGGGAAGCACATTCCTCTTTTTCTGGTACT
>OMYO01000047.1 GCA_900315285.1 uncultured Eubacteriales bacterium
CTTGTTGATACAATTCGACACAATGCTTTTTAAATTCATAGCTGTAGCGCAAAAAAATCCCTCCTTGCTGGGTGTCCAGAAAAGAGGGTACATATCATAATTAATAATCTGGTCTGATAATCAAACCGAATATGGTTGAAATTTCAGACCAAACAAGAGAAAAAAAGTGGGATGGTCTAACGAGAGGCTGAATCGCCCCAGAAATAGGGCAAAATCGTCAGACCAAAATGGAATTTTTGAGGCAGATGGTCTAACGCCCGAAAGAGAGTTTCAGCTAACCCCACATTGATACCTCCTTCCTCCCAAAACAAAAGAGGCTGCACCACTTACCAGTGATGCAGCCCCGTATTTTACTATCACGGTATGACGCACTGACTGTTGACCGCCTTCAGGAAGGCCGGGTCGAACTTCATGACAGCCCGATCATAGGTGATAAGGCCGTTGCACTCCTGCTCTACGTCAGACAACTGCGTGTAGACACAGGCGCTCATGCCTTTGGCGATGGACGGGTAGATCTGTGTCTCGAACGTCCTCTTATACGCATTCTGCATGGACTCCTGCGAGAAGTAGGTCCGATAGCCGAACGGCAGGTCGGAGAGCTGGTGGCCCGGCGTACTCATGACGTAGCCGCCAAACTCCGAGAGCACGTAGCAGCGCTCGTCGTTCGGGGTGTAGATGGGCGTGAAATAAATGTGTTTGCTGATGAAGTCGCCGCCGCCCTGGTCATCCCAGCCGCTGGTGCGGTCGATGGGCCGGGTCGGGTCGAGTTCATAGATCATTTTGCTGACGGCATCGGACTCAAACTGACCCCATCCCTCGTTGAAGGGCACCCAGAGGCCAATACACGGCTCACTCTGCAACAGTTTTACGGTTGCCTTTGTGTCGCGGATGAACTCGTCACGGCCCGCCTGGTTCTCACGGGAGAAGAACTTGTAGTGGTCTGCATCGTCCTTCACCTTGATTTGCAGGTAGTTGTAGCCGCCAATGGCCAGTAGATTGTAGTCGTGGCCGCCGCTCACCATGTCCTGCCAGACGATGAGGCCCAGCTGGTCCGCATGATAATACCAGCGGAGCGGCTCGATCTTGATGTGTTTGCGGACCATGTTGAAGCCCATGTCCTTGAGCATTTGCAGATCGTCAATCATGGCCTGGTCGGTGGGGGCGGTCATTTGGCCATCGGACCAATAGCCCTGGTCAAGAACACCGACCTGGAAGTAGGGCTTGTTGTTCAGCATGAGGCGCTTTTTGCCGCTGCTGTCCGTGCCGACGCTGAATTTGCGCATGGCAAAGTACGAGCGGACCGTGTCCTTGCCGGTGGAGACCACGAGATCATAGAGTTTCGGGTTCTCCGGGGACCAGCAAGTGTAGTTCTTCATGGGGATGACGATGGGGCCGGAGCCCTTCTTCTCAGCAATCTTCTTGCCACCGTCATAGACTTTTACCGTAGCACCCGGTGCGTCGGTATCCACAGTGACCGTGACCTGGTTCTTATCAATATCCGGCACCGTCTTAATACCCCGGACATAGTTCTCCGGGACGCTCTCCAGCCATACTGGACCCCAGATTCCGGATGTGGATGTATACCAGATATTGCCCGGGTTCAGGGACTGTTTGCCTCTTGCCTGGTCCCCGGTGTCAGTTGGATCAGTGACCGTGAGTTCCACTGTGTTCGTTCCGGGGACGAGCACCTTGGAGACATCAAACGCAAATGGCAGATATCCGCCCGTGTGGCTCCCAACAAGTTTTCCGTTGACGCGAACCTGGCAGTCATAGTCCACCGCATCAAAGTGCAACAGGGTCTTTTTCTTCATAAACTTTTTGGGCACTGTAAATGTCCGGTGGTAGTACAGCGTGTCGTCCGGCTGGACGATTTTCCGCACGCCGCTCAAATAGGACTCCGGTGCAAACGGGACCAGAATTTTCCCGTCGTAGCCCTCCGGTTTCAGCTCGCCCTTGGCAATGGCATAGTCCCACTGCCCGTCCAAATTCAGGTAGCTGTCCCGTTGCAGCTGCGGCCGGGGATACTCGTTCCGCGGCACAGAGCCGACTTTGTCCGAGTACTTTGTGGGCATGCCCTTGGCCTCGGTATTACTCTTGGCGGTGGCCTTTGTGACCGTGTTCTGCACGCTGCCAAAAGCATCCGCCACCTGTTTCATTCCCGGTGTCTCGTCGAGAGCCCAGGCGCTCACAGACAGAGACAGGGTGAACACCAGAGCGAGCAGTACGCTCAGTATTCTCTTTTTCATGATTTCCTCCTTGCTCTCAGGCTTGCAGATTGATCTGCTCTTCGCCGTAGTTCTGCCAGAAGAAGTTGGCGTGGGTGGACGTCATGCCCGCATGGGATGCGTCGTTGTCGGGCCAGCTGAAGAAGTCCGCCGTACCGTGCCAGGGCTCCCAGACCGGAAGGCCGGTGCCGTTGGGATTTCCGTTCCTGGCGAAGGCGACAAGCTGGTCGGACATGAGTTCTGCCAGATCTCCTTCGATATTGTTCATCCAGTAAAGGATGTCACTTCCATGATATGCCCCCAGGTATTCGCGCCCCGGGAGCGTAGCATTGCCAAAATAGATATAGGTCTCCCCGCACGGGTGCAGGGCGCGGGCCTTTCCAGTCATGTAGTAGTAGCACATGAGCTCGTCCCGCTTCAGGTCGTCGATGGCCTGGGAAAGCTCTTCCCCGGTCTCAAAGGGGTAGTCCTCAAGAATGCGCGGTGCCATGATGGGGCCGTAGGTCTCTATCATATGGGTGCGGAACTCCTCCGAGTCCATGGCGGGGCCCATGAGTTCCCGGATGGCGTAGCGTCCGGCACTGGGTGTGTCGCCGGCGACACCGCCAATCATGAAATTCACGTTGTTGGCCGTGCCATACCGATACGCGTCCAGAGTAGTAAAAGGAATGGTCACGCCGTCAATGACCGGGACCCACTCATCCACATTCGCGTAGGTGCTGAGGACCTCCTCCGGTGACATGGCCCGCAAGTCCGCCAGAGAGTGCTCTCCGGCCTCCTTTTGAATGCGCTGCTCCTCATCCACCATGTTGGGAATGGGGCGATGCACTTGCAGATAACTCATAATAACTGCGTTCTTGATAAGGCCTCTCGCCTCCGGCGACAGGGCAATATATTCCGCGCAGCTTGCGCCGGACGAAGTACCCATAAGCGTCACGTTGTCCGGGTCACCGCCGAAGTCTGCAATGTTTTCCTTGATCCAGCGGAGCGCGAGGATTTGATCCTTGATTCCGTAGTTTCCGTCTCTCCCCTGCTCCTCCCGGAGATCCGGATGGCAGAGGAAGCCAAAGGGACCAATACGGAAGTTGACCGTGACGAAGACTACTCCCTTATCCGCAAGTTCGTCGCCCTCATAGAAGAACGTATTGGCGCTGCCCGTCTCAAAGGCTCCGCCGAAGAGGTAGACGATGACGGGTTTCTTCTCCTGGCCATCCTGTGCGGTCCAGATATTCAGATGCAGGCAGTCCTCCGAGTATCCCGCCTCGGCGTCCGGAAGATATTCCTCCGGGTACGCGACAGAGGGTTCGGGGATATTTTGCATGGGATTGCTGCGATATTTTGTGCAGTCCAGTACGCAGTCCCAGGGCTCCGCCGGGACCGGTGGCTGGAAGCGAAGTTCGCCCACTGGAGGCTTCGCATAGGGGATTCCCTTATAGCACTCCACACCGTATTCCACCGTGCCGCGGATGGAGCCATTTTTTACCGATTTTACAATGGTTTCCATACCCATTTCCTCCCATAATCCGGAGACTTTCCACGGTTCTCCGTTCTCATTTTTTATTGTATCATAGTTGACGCTTTCTTATAATATAGAGTATCAACAGTTAAGGGAGTCCTGATGAATGGAAAGACCTGCCCGGCCTAAGAAGAAGCGCTTTAACGCCACTTCTGTCGTCGCCATTATTTTTGTCATTGCCTTTGGTGTCCTGTGCGCCTGTTTGGCGCCGGCCACACAGGCATCCGCTACACTATGGAGCCTGTTCCCGCCTGTCATGGCCATAGGACTTGCGCTTATTACTAAGGAAGTCTATTCCTCCCTGTTTATCGGTCTTCTGGCAGGTGCCATGCTTGTCGCAAAGTTCCGTCCGCTCAAGACAATGGACGTCATGGTCAAGGATGGAATGATCACTTCCATCACGGCGCAGGCCGGAATTTTTCTGTTTTTCATTCTGCTTGGCACCATGGTGGCCCTCATCAACAAGGCCGGCGGATCCGCCGCCTTCGGTGAATGGGCGAAGACCCATATCAAGACCCGGGTCGGCGCCATGCTCGCCACATTCCTGCTGGGCGTTCTCATCTTCATTGATGATTATTTTAACTGCCTTACCGTCGGCGCCGTCATGCGCCCGGTCACAGACTCCCACCGCATTTCCCGGGCAAAGCTCGCCTATCTCATTGACGCCACCGCGGCGCCGGTCTGCATGATTGCCCCCATCTCCTCCTGGGCAGCTGCTGTCGCCTCCTACGCCCAGAAGGGGCAGGGAATTCGCCTGTTCTGCCGTGCCATCCCCTACAACTACTATTCTCTGCTGACACTGATTTTCATCATTGCCCTCTCCCTCATGCGGGTCGACTACGGTCCCATGCGCCGGTATGAAATGAATGCCATTCAAAACGGCGACCTCTATACCGATGGAGAACGGGTCGAAGAGGTGGAGACAGTCCACAACTCCCGCGGTAAACTCATTGACCTCATTCTGCCTATTGTGGTACTCATTGGCGTATGCGTCTTCTCCCTGGTCTATGTCGGGGGCATCTTCGAAGGCAAGAGCTTTATTGATGCCTTCTCCGAGACGGATGCAGCAACGGCTCTTCCCTGGGGCACTCTAGTAGCTCTGGTTTTCACCATCATCTATCTGCTCTGCCGCAAGGTTATCACATTCAAGGATGCTATGAAGTGCCTGCCCGAGGGATTCTCCTCCATGGTAGCCCCTATGCTCATCCTGGGCCTTGCCACCGCACTCAAAAACATGACCAGTGAACTGAACGCCGCCGATTTTGTCAAAGATGTCGTCTCCGGTACAGCTGGTAACTTCCAGGCCTTCCTCCCGGCCCTCATCTTTATCATTGCCGCCTTCATCGCCTTCTCCACCGGGACATCCTGGGGAACTTTCGGCATCCTGATTCCCATTGTCACCGCCATCTTTGCACCGACCGACCCGCTCTACGTCATCGGCATTTCCGCCTGTCTTGCAGGCGCCGTCTGCGGTGACCACTGCTCCCCCATCTCCGACACGACCATCATGTCCTCCGCAGGTGCTCAGTGCAATCATCTGAATCACGTCAAGACCCAGCTGCCCTACGCAATAACGGTTGCTGCAGTATCGTTTGTCTCCTATATTGTCGCAGGCTTCGTCAAGAACGTGTATGTCTCCCTTGGCATTTCCATTGTCATGATGCTGGCCGTCCTCGTCGCCATCCGTTTCATCTTTGGCGATGAACGCCACCCAAAATCCATCAAAGAAGGTTAACTCCATGAATATTCGACTCGCAGCGGAAAAAGATATCCCCTGTATCATGAAACTTCTGTCCGAAGTACTCACCATCCACGCCGATGAGCGCCCGGACCTTTTCATCCACGGTACCACCAAGTACACCGAGGACGAACTCAAGTCCATCCTGTCAGACGAGAAGACCCCGGTCTTTGTCGCCGCCAATGATGACGATGAGACAGTCGGCTATGCCTTCTGTGTCATCCAGGAGCCGGTGAAATCCAATAACATGCCGCCCATCAAGACCCTCTACATTGATGATCTCTGCGTCGACGAGTCCTGCCGCGGCCAGCACGTTGGCGAGGCACTGTATGAGGCCGTCAAGGCCTATGCCCGCGAAATTGGCTGCTACCATGTCACGCTCAATGTCTGGGCACAGAACTTCGCCGCACAGAAGTTCTATGAGAAGATGGGCTTGAAGCCCATGAAAACAACCATGGAGGAAATCCTGTGAATATTATTGTCCGTTCCTTTGAGGAGAGAGACCTGCCCGCCATGCGGGAAATCTGGAACCATGTTGTCGACGAGGCGAATGCCTTCCCCCAGGAGGAAGGCCTGGGAGCCGAGGAGGCCGACCCGTTCTTTGCCGGCCAGACCGTCAGCGCCGTCGCCGAGGACACGGAGTCCGGCCGCATCGTCGGGCTTTATATCCTGCACCCCAACAATGTGGGGCGGTGCGGCCATCTGGCCAACGCCAGCTACGCCGTCGCCCCCGGCATCCGCGGCCAGCACATCGGCGAGAAGCTTGTCCTCGACTGCCTCCAGCAGGCGACGGCGCACGGGTTTCGTGTCCTCCAGTTCAACGCCGTGGTGGCCGGCAATGGAGCGGCCCGGCATCTCTATGAAAAGCTCGGCTTTACACTCCTCGGTACCGTCCCCGGCGGGTTCCGTCTGAAGGACGGATCCTATGAGGATATCTGCCTGTACTACAAAAATTTGGTGTAAAAATTATGTTTTGTCCATCCTGTGGGAAAGAGATCCCGGACGGCAGCACCTACTGCAATTACTGCGGCAGGGCTGTCTATACGAATTCGGCTCCAACGCCCCAAGACAATGAGGGGAAGAAGAGGAACCGGGTGCTGAAGGGCATCTGCATCGCCCTCGTCATTGCCATTGTCCTTGTGGCCTGCTTCTTCCTGTTCCGCTCCACACCTCAGAAGTCCACAAAACGGTTTTTGAACGCGGTGAAGCGTCAGGACTGGAAGACCGCTGAGCGGTACTACTCCGGCAACCCGCTCGGAATTGGCCTCCCGAGTGCCTCCACATTTGATAACCTCGGCCAGGGCGGCGGCCAGTTCTATCAGAAGCTGCTCGACAAGGTCTGTGACTTTGACTACACCATTGACAGCGTCAAGGTAAACGGCAGCACGGCGCAGGTCGGCGTGACCATAACCACCTACGACTTTTCGTCCTTCCTTGCCTCATCTGGCAAGGCCCTGCTAAAGAGCAACGCATCCGGCATTGAGCGTTTCTTTGAGTCTATGCTCGGAAACAGCAACGCTGCCGACACACAGGATAACACGTTCTCCGTTTTGAGCAGCCAGCTGGATCAGCTACAGAATAAGAGCGCTAAAAACTCCTGTGTTTTCACGCTGGAGCGCGGCCGGTTTGGCAGATGGAAGATCACCCTCCTCGGTCCGGACCAGCTCAATGCCCTGAGCGGCGGCCTGTACTCTGGTCTGTTCAAACTCATCCCCGGGTTCTCCGACAGCGGCTCGGCGGCATCCTTTGCCGGTCAGGCCGCAGACACGGCAGGGCGGATCCTGTCCGAGGCGGTCAAATCATTTGGATAAAAAACAAGCGCACTGCGACGCCATTTGACAGGTACGCAATGCGCTTTTTTCTTCCTATTCGCGATTTACCACGAGGTCTGTCCGCCAAAACTTCCCTCGCCGGCAGCCTCACCGTTCTGGATGACACTGGCCGCTGTGGTTCCGGTAGGTCTCTGATGGGCCGTGGTCTCTGTGACCGCCGGACGGGTCGCTGTCAGATTAGCGCCTGTGCGCGCCGGTGCGGTATTGACATGACGGACCGCTGCTGTTGAGGAGCTGGTGTCTGTCACCGAGATGGTTGTGGAGGCCGTGGTGGTGGTCTCCTTGTCCTTTTTTCCGCAGCCCACAAACACGCAGGCAAGGAGTGCGACAAGGACCATTACGAGAGCAATGGAACGAAGGGTCTTTTTATTCATGCTGCTACTTCTCCTTTTTTCGTTAGGTTATTCGGCACTTCCATTTTAGCATAGAATGAGAACAGCGCAATCCGAAACCGCGGACTGCGCTGTTAATTTTCTGTTATTCCCACCACCAGAGGATGAAGCACACCTGGTCATTCACGTCACAGTAAAAACTTTTGTGGAATGTCTTCTTTCCATTTTTGTAGGAGTAGGTTATTTTATAGGTGGGGACATCGGATTTCGTGTAATACTTGGCGGCCTGCCCGGGCTCTTTGGACATATCATATATGTGCTGTACCCGTCCAGCGCCCTTTCCATAGGCCTCCACGAGCTGGGACGTGGTGGAACCCATACCAATGCCGCGGTTCGATCTTCTGATATTTTCCGGCGTGTCATAGCCATTGTCCCGGAAAAAGACCCGGTAGTTCTTGTTCGGGTTCTTATTTATATAGTCCACGTAGTTGGTCCAGCCGCCCTCCCGGGTATAATTGCCATTCTTGTCCACGTTGCTGACGCTGCCGTAGTAGTGAAAGTCCGAATAGCCGAGCGGGGAAGCTGCGGCGAAAACGGCTGTGCTCATTCCAAGCACCGCAAGGACGCTGAGCAGCAGGGCCAGTACGATCCGAGTGGTTTTCCTCATTAAAATTCTCATCCCTAATCTTTAATATTATTTCACGCTGTGTTAATCAGCAATTTGTATTATATCGTAAAACTAATGTCAAAGGAATGGACAAAGCGCTGAATCGCCCACCAAAATTTTGTATAATAATAAATTGAAACTCCCCGTAAAATAACGGGTATAAGGAGGTACACAATGAAAAAATTCGTATGTAAGGTTTGCGGCTACGTCTATGTTGGCGATGTAGCCCCCGAAACCTGCCCCAAATGTAAGCAGACCAACGTCTTCCAGGAAGTCGAAGTAGCCACCGGCCCCAACCCCTATGCCGGTACCAAGACCGAGAAGAACCTCTGGGAGGCCTTCGCCGGTGAGTCCCAGGCCCGGAACAAATACACCTATTTCGCATCCGTCGCCAAGAAGGCAGGCTATGAGCAGATTGCCGCTCTCTTCCTGAAGACCGCCAACAACGAAAAAGAGCACGCCAAACTCTGGTTCAAGGCTCTTGGCGGTGTCGGCACAACCGAGGAGAATCTGTTCCACGCCGCAGAGGGCGAGAACTACGAGTGGACCGACATGTATGACCGCATGGCCAAGGAGGCCGACGAGGAGGGTTTCACCGAGCTCGCCGAGCAGTTCCGCGGCGTCGCCGCCATTGAGAAGGCCCATGAGGAGCGTTACCGCAAACTTCTCCAGAATGTGGAGAACAAACAGGTCTTCGAGAAATCCGAGGTCAAGATCTGGGAGTGCCGCAACTGCGGACACATCGTCGTCGGAACCCAGGCTCCGGACGTCTGCCCCGTCTGCAAACACCCGCAGAGCTTCTTTGAGGTCCGTGAGGAGAACTATTGACCCCAGCCTTTACAAGTCCCGCTTATGGTACATAGGCGGGGCTTTTTTTGCGCATTCCGGTGGTATAATTTCTTATGAAAATCTGCATCGCCCGGGAGGCATATCAATTGCGCCATTCCAAAAAATTTCTAAGCCTCTTGCTCATCCTCTCCCTTCTTCTCGGCCTCGCCGGTTGCTCCTTCGCCCCGGAGCGCCAAACACAGGCAGCCTCGGCAGGCTCCCAGGGAAACGCCCCCTTCTCCATGACCATGCTGAACGTGGGTCAGGGTCTCTCCCTGCTCATCCGCTCCAACGGGAAGACCATGCTCTACGACGGCGGCGGCAGAAACTACTCAAGCTACGTTGTCAGTTATCTGAAGCAACACGGCATAACCAGCATAGACTATCTGGTCGCCAGCCATTACGATGAGGACCATATCAACGGTCTCGTCGGTGTAATACATACGTTTCCGGTGCGTAAAGCCATTCTGCCGGATTACACCGCTGACTCCAGGGTCTATCGCTCCCTTATGAGCGCTGTCCGGGACAAGGGCGTGCCCGTGGTCCATCCGAAAACCGGATACCGCTTTTCTCTGGGAGGGGCACAGATGACCGTTCTCGGTCCGCGGTCGTACCGGGCTGAAGTGGAGAACAACCGGTCCATCGCCCTCCGAATCCAGTATGGGCAGTTTCGCGCTGTTGCCACTGGGGACGCCGAGGAAGAAGAGGAGCAGGACATTGTCCGTTCTGGGCTTCCCATTACAGCAGACCTGTATGTGGTGGGCCACCATGGAAGCGGCTCATCGTCCAGCCGACAGTTTGTGGACGCCATGACGCCGTCCTATGCATGGATCAGCTGCGGTCCGTTCAATGATTACGGGCATCCGCACCGTCGCACGCTGAACACCTTGAAGAGCCGCGGCGTCCAAATTTACCGCACCGACAAACAGGGTGAGGTGACGGTTTTTGCGGACAGCGGGAAATACTGGTTTGACAAGCGGCCGTGCAATGATTGGAGTTCGGGGAGTGAGGCTGGCAATCAGTCCAGCGCGGCGGGCAGGCAGTCCGGGGGCGCAAAGAGGAGTGGCGTGAGCGCCAGTGAGGCCACCTATGTCATCAACCGAAATTCCCGGAAGTTCCACCGGAAAGAGTGCGACAGCGTGGCACAGATGTCGCCGAAGAACCGGGAGTACACCACCGCGGACAGGGGGACGCTGATCCGGGAGGGGTATGAGCCGTGCGGGAGCTGCAGGCCGTGACCTGGCAGTTAGACCTTTCCCTTAAAAAATTCCTTTTTGGTCTGACGATTTCCCCTCTTTTGGGGGGCGATTGAGCTTCTCGTTAGACCATCACAGCTTTTTTCTCTTAATTGGTCTAAAATTTCAACCTTATTCGAGTCAAGTCCATATTTGTGTGTAAATTAATTTCCTTCAAGTTTTTTATTCTCAAGCAGCCATCAATTTTTGCTGCTCATGAGCAATCTTTCTTAGCTT
>OMYO01000033.1 GCA_900315285.1 uncultured Eubacteriales bacterium
TCCTGGCGTTTTTGGTTGTGGTAACTTAATTCTACCAAAAGGATGATCTATGGATCTTCTTTTTATTTAGTTGTTCAAGTTGATTCTACAATCTACCTAGAAAATATTGTCGGGAAAACCAGAACAGAAAAGGGGAAAGTGTGATATTATCCGTAAAATTCCGACCTGTATTTTGCGGAACAAATCTGCACACTTTTTCTCCAAAATCCGTGGACGGGCACGAAACTTTTTAGACATTTAACAGAAATGTCGGGCAGATGCGAAATTATCGATTTACAACTTCACATTCCTGCGCTACAATGCGTTCTAACCTAATGAAGGAGGTTACTATTATGAGATTTTGTTCCAACTGCAAGACACTAGTAAAACCCGTTGTAAAACCCATCGAACAGCACTTCAACATAAATGGAAAAGAGATCACGGTAACATCCGAGGCACTTGTCTGCACCCTCTGTGGTGAGCCGCTCTATGCCCCCATGTATGACAGAAAGGCTAAGGCCAAAGCGCTGAAGCAGGCGTGAGTAATTAACCGAATTTTATTTGGGGCTGCGTTGCCGGTGGGCGATGTAGCTCTTTTTCTGTTTTTTAGAGGGGGCGACCCAATTACCACCGAAAGGCCAAAAAATGGGAAAAGGTGGTAAAATGTCACCCTATCCTTCCAAATTTAAGCTATATTATTCTTATTATTGTATATTATCTTGACTTTCAAGCCTCGCCTCGGCCCTGTTATGTCCAGAATATAAACCGAATAAGGTTAAAAATCACCACCTCTTTGCCTAAAATGAGCGAAAAGGTGGTAATTTATTGGGAGAATACCGGGAGGGGGTATCCACTGCACCTCTCACCAATGCCACAGGAAAAGGCGCGCTGCAGAACCGACAGGTTCTGCAGCGCGCCCCATTTAATTATGGTTAGACATAGTCGCCGACTTTTGTCATGACTTTGCGGATGGTGTTATAGAGCTCGGAGTCGTTGGTGGACTCGGCGGGAGGGACGAGAACTCCATCGCGGAAGTTTCCATGGGCATCCTCTTTTTCCACAATGTGGAATGTGCAGTCGTCCGGGTAGTTTGTGTCATGGATTGTTGTATTGAGATAGTCGGCGGCAAATGCGCTGACAGTTTTCAGGACGGAGTCGGACAGAACATTGCCGTCCTGCGGAAGCACTGCGCCGGTGGCGGCATTCCAGATGGGGTCAATAATGTCGTGCTGGATGCTGAGATGCAGTCTGGCCATGACATTTGCCGGGAACAGCATCTGTCCAAACAGACTGCTGAGCACCTGGTATCCCATTTCCGGTGCCTCCTTGACGAGGCAGTTCACGACCTCTTTTACGGTCTGTCCGCTGGCTACGTTCTGGCAGCCCTCATCGACCCATGCCGGGACAGGACCGTTGTCCTCACCGCCAGAGAAACGTTCATTGGCGTAGGCGACGAGCTGAAGGACATTGTGTCCATCCTTCGAGACTTTGACTCCGAGGACGTCATCGACGAAGTTGTAGATGGCATCCATGTCCTCCTGCGTGAGCTCCATGCCCACGTTCTCAGCCAGGTCATTGAAACTGCGGAGTGCATATCCGTAGACGTTGCGGTTGATCATGTTAAAGTCAATGCCGTAGTTGGCCTTAGTGTACTCAGTCATGTCGGGGATAGTTACATCTTTCCCGACAATGGCATCATAGTAGGTGACTTTCAGGTGGTTGATGATCTTGCCATCTACAGTCTCGGTCCTGCGTCCGGTCTTTTTGTCCCAGCTCCGGGTAAAGTCCACAAGGCGGGAAGCCGACGGGTAGGCGCAGACTGCGCCGGTCTGGAAGTCGTACAGGTCATTGCCCTCCTGCGTTGTGGCTTTGGCCACATCCATGGCATGTTCATGCCCGGTGAAGACATAGTGCATGCCTGCATTGGAAAATTCTGTAGAGAGGCGCTTCCAATCGTGGATGACATAGTCGACCATGACAACGGACTCCAGCTGGAAGTGGGGGAGCAGGTTGTGGTGTTCCAGTCCGATGATCGTGTCGCCCCGTTCTTTGGCGGCCTTGATCTGCTTGAGGACCCATGCCTCCAGGTCGGCACTGATCTGTCCGCTGGTGTTGTGTTCGTCCTTGCCGGATCCGGAGTTATCGGAACTGTAGCGGCAGGTATCTATGGCAATAAGCGTATATCCCTTCTTGGGCCGTGCTACATAGGACTCCTGGCCAGCCTGCTTGCCGTCAGCGGGCTGGAACTTCTCGACGACGGTGGGATCATCATAGGTGATATCCTTGTAAGTGTTGTAGAAGTCCGCAGGCGTCGTGCGGGTGGCCTTCACAGCCTTTCCGTCTTCTGTATTGTAGTTCTTGCCGTTTTTGTTGTTGATATCGTGGTTGCCGTTGATGACATAGACATGGGTCTTCGGGTTGCTCTTCTTGAAGGCGCGCAGCCGTTTGGCCAGCGCACGGTGGCTCTCGAGCTCACCATCCTTTGTCAGATCACCGGAGATGATGACGATATCGGCCTTGTTTTTCTCGGCCTCCTTCAGATGGGCGTCGACGTTGCCGAGCCCCTCACGGAACGCCTTGCCGACGGCGTTGTCTGCCCGATAATCCTCGGTGTCTTTCACGAGTTCTGGTGCCAGCACATGGGTGTCGGAGATGGCGAAGACCCGGAGCTTTTCCGGATCTTTTCTGTTCTTTGCCGCTGCAGAGACCGGCAGCAGGATGACTGCTGCCGCCAGCACAAGGGCAAGGGCGGCTGCCATGACGGCAGACAGATGGCGGGAGGACCGTGTTTCTTGGGTCATTCCTCTTCTTCCTTTCTCTTTTGCGATTTGGTAGTCTAACAAAAAAAGGATAGAGGACCCATATTAAAAACAGGTTCCGGTTGTGTTAAGAGAAGGTGGAAAATAAACTCACCCAGTCCCCGCAACCAGGGACCGGGTGAGCTTGTTGGCAGTTTTCTCTCATATATTATTCGAACCGTGAATCGCCCAAATTATTCGGCCTCAGCAGCCTCCGGGAGGGGCTTGCGGGTCCACGGGTTGAGGTGCTCCTTGGACTTCATGAAGCGGTACAGGGCAATGATGTAAATGACATCGAACAGGAAGCAGCACTCAATGAGGAACTTCATGAGGGGCATAAACTTGAAGTCCACGAAGATGGGCCAGTTGGCGCCGTATTCCCGATACATGACGAGGGCGCCCATGAGGGACGGGGCCAGAGTGCCGAGCCATTTGCAGATGGCAATTCCCATATTCTGTCCTTTGGAACTGCCGCGGCGATACAGCATGGAGATAAATGTGGCCGAAATAAAGATGTTCTGAATGTATGCGGCGTAGACACCGTTGTGATCGTTCCACTCATTGATACGATTTCATTTCATGTTGGGCGATTGAGAGATCTGCCGAAAACTTTTGACCACTTTTATTGTACATGTGTCTGGCAACTTTGCCAACTGCGGAAAGAAAAATAGTGAATCGCCCGGGATCATTCTCCGCTGGATTCTTTTCGTGCAGGCGCGAGCCGTTTCAGCTCCGGAAGCACCGTCAGCAGCATGGTGAGGAAGCAGGCGGAACCGCCCACAACATTGGAGATGGGTTCTGCCATGAAGACCCCGTCCGTGCCAAGCCCGAAGAGGTGCGGCAGGAGAAGCGTCAGCGGGATGACGAGAATGGCCTTGCGGAGCAGGGAGAAGAAAATGGCCTGCTTTTTCTTGTTCAGCGATTTGAACGTGGTCTGTCCCGTATACTGGAGCCCCTGGAAAATAAAAGCAAAAAAGTAAATGTGAAGAGCCGGAACCGCATCCTTCAGAATAGAGTGGTCTGACGTGAAAATTCGAATGAACCACTCCGGATGCCAGAGGACAAACAGCCAGCTGACAAGAGTGTAGAGCAGCATGGTCACGGTCATTATACGGATGCCCTTCCGGACGCGATCCCCGCGGCCCGCGCCGTAGTTGAAGCTGAGGACAGGGGAGGCGCCCTCTCCGATGGCGAGCACCGGCAGCTCCAGAACCTGACGGACCGAGGCGACAATGGTCATGACGGAAACATACAGGTCACCGCCGAACCGGACAAGGGTGGCGTTGCAGAAGACCTGGACGAGGCTGTTGGTGAATTGCATGATGAATCCGGCAGTTCCGAGGCCGATGATGTCTTTCGCATACAGTCCAACAGCAGCCCACTGTTTCGGGTGAAGCACCCGCAACTTTAGGTCGACCCTGCGGCTTCGCAGAATCCACAGCACAAAGGAGGCGGACAGCGCCTGGGATATGACGGTGGCCAGGGCGGCGCCGCGGACGCCGAGATGCAGGGCAAAAATGAAGACCGGGTCGAGAACCAGATTCATGACAGCACCGGCCACGACCGTTGCCATGCCAAACCCGGGGAAACCCTGTGCGTTGAGGAAAGGGTTCATGCCCGTGGCAATCATGGAAAAGAATGTGCCCAGTATATAAATGCGCAGATACGGAAGCGCGTACTGCATGGCGTTGGCGGAGGCGCCGAACAGCCGCAGAAGCGGGCGGGCCAGGAAAAAGCCGAGCAGCGTAATGACAACGGCTGCGGCAGACAGCAGAAAGAACGAAACGCTCTGTATTTTTGCGGCGCTATTGTCATCTCCTCGGCCTCTGGCAATGGAGAACAGGGGCGCGCCGCCTGTCCCGAACAGGTTGGAAAACGCCAGGACAATGATGATGATCGGAAAGCACAGCCCAACGCCGCCAAGCGCCGCCGTTCCCTCCCCGGGAATGCGCCCAATGAAGATCCGGTCCACAATGTTGTAGAGCAGATTGAAGAACTGGGCAACAAACATGGGCAGCGCAGACTGCAGAATTGCCTTTCCCACGCTTCCATGGACAAAATCCACCTGATGCACCTGGGTCCCTCTTTTCCTGAATATTCGTTCCGCTTTCCTCTTGGGCGATTGAGGAAATCTCCCGGAATTTACGATTATTATTATTGTACTTGTGTGCGGGAAGTTTGAAAAGGTGGGGAGGGAGTGGGGGTTGCCTGAATTACCACCGAGACCTTCTTAAAATATGAAAAAGGGGAGGGGGCGACCCAATTACCACCAAAAGGCCAAAAAATAAGAAAAAGGGGAGGGCGCGGCCCAATTACCACCTAAAGGCCAAAAAATAAGAAAAAGGTGGTAAAATGCCACCCTATCCAACAGTATTTAACCTGCACAATACTAAATAATGTATCTTAAATTGGATTCCCGGCCCTCACCAAGCTCTATCTCAGCCCCACTAAGGCCAGAAATTAAACCGAATAAGGTTAAAAATTACCACCTAACTGCCTCAATATAGAAAAAGGTGGTAATTTTTTAGGAAAATACCCGGAGGGGGTATCCGACTCCCTCCTCAAAACGGGTATCCATCCTCCCTTCTTCAATAAGGAACAAGTATCCCATCCAGCTCTCCACGCAAAAAAAGACTGGACCCGAAGATCCAGTCTTTACCTTGGCAGCGGAAAAGGGATTCGAACCCCTACAAACAGAGTCAGAGTCTGTCGTGCTACCATTACACAATTCCGCTATATGCAATTAGAAGCTGTGACCAGCTTCCAATATACAATTTTTAGAAGGAGAGTGCTTAGTGTGCGCGGTTAACCTTACCGGAACGCAGACAACGTGAGCAAACATAAACTCTTTTCGGAGTTCCGTTCTCAACGACTTTGACTCTCATGAGGTTCGGCTTCCAAGCTCTGTTGGAACGTCTGTGAGAATGGGAAACCTTGTTTCCAAACTGCACTTCCTTACCGCAGTATGCGCATTTTGCCATGTGTCGGCACCTCCTTTTTTCTCGGCGGGTTTCCGACCCGTCTCAAATGCAACGGCTATATATTATCATCTGGGAGGGGCAAATGCAAGCACTTTTTTAGCCTTTTCCCATATTTTTTCCGTGCCCGTGGGCGATGCAATTTTCGTAACTCCCGCCAACTATCTCTTATTATTACATTTATAAGAGAGAAAGTCACCATTCACTTTCATATTGATTTTTACGGGGGCATCCTATATAATTGTGATGTACCGAATACGAACATTTGTGCGCCTCAGCTTCGCAACTGCCGAAGACGACCTACTAGGCGCTGAAAACGGGAGGAATTTCATTGGCTGACAAGAAGAAAAAGGCACTGGACACTGCCATTGCCCAAATTGAGAGACAGTACGGCAAAGGCGCCGTTATGCGCCTCGGTGACAGCAAGACCATGCAGGTGGAGGCCATCTCCACGGGTTCTGTGACACTGGACGCCGCCACTGGTATCGGCGGTTACCCCCGTGGGCGCATCATTGAAATCTATGGACCGGAGTCCTCCGGTAAGACTACCCTGGCCCTCCATGCCATTGCAGAGGCACAGAAAATCGGCGGAGAGGCCGCTTTCATTGACGCCGAGCATGCATTGGACCCGGAGTATGCTGCCAACCTCGGCGTAGACGTAGACTCGCTCCTGGTTGCACAGCCGGACAACGGCGAGCAGGCACTGGAAATTGCAGAGCAGCTGGTTCGCTCCGGCGCCATTGACATCCTGGTCGTCGACTCCGTCGCCGCCCTCGTCCCAAAGGCGGAAATTGAGGGCGACATGGGAGACTCCCATGTCGGTCTCCATGCAAGACTCATGTCTCAGGCACTCCGAAAGCTGGCCGGTGCCGTCTCCAAGTCCAACTCCATCATCATCTTCATTAATCAGCTGCGTGAGAAGGTCGGCGTTATTTACGGTAACCCGGAGGTCACCACTGGCGGTCGTGCCCTAAAATTCTACGCCTCCATGCGTATTGATGTCCGCCGCATTGAACAGCTGAAAAACAATAAGAACGAGTTCATCGGTGCCCGCACCCGTGCCAAGGTCGTAAAGAACAAGGTGGCTCCGCCCTTTAAGACCGCAGAGTTTGACATCATGTTTGGCCGCGGAATTGCCAAAGAGGGCGAAGTTCTGGACGCCGCTACACAGCTGGACATCATCCAGAAGAGCGGTGCCTGGTACTCCTATGGTGAACAGCGCCTTGGACAGGGCAGAGACAATGTTAAACAGTACCTCCTGGACCATCCGGACTTCATGGAGAGTCTCGAAAAGCAAATCAAGCAGCATGACAAGGAACTTGCCGAGCAGGCAAAAGCCTCCTATAAGGGCGGCAACTACCATAAGACACCGGAAGAGGCAAAAGCAGCTGACGCCAAGGGAACTGGTTCTAGCAAGGCGCCCGCATCCGCTGCTGCTGCCAAGGCGCAGCTCGACATCACTGTGGACGACGACGAATAACGCCCCATGAGCAGAAAACTTACTGCGGAAACCGGGCGGGGGGAGAAAATCCACCTGTCTGTGGACGGCGAATATATAGCCACCACCAACAAGACCTTCTGGTACTCACTGGGCCTTTCCTCACCATGCCAGGTAGAGGAAGACCAACTTCAGGAAATCCTGGACCGGGTTCAAGACAACCGTATGTATGAGAAGGCATTGGACCTCCTGACCCAGCGGGACTACAGCCACCGGGAGCTCTCGGACAAACTCGTCCAGAAGGAGGCACAGCGGCGGCGTACTTCCCGCGGCAAGAGCCGAGACTTCGGTGTCACGGACGCCAGTTACAGTTCCGTCACATTGGACGCAGAACGCCCTGACTACGACGCTCTGCGGCAGCGGGCCGAGGACATCTGCCTTAGGCTGGAGGAGGCTGGTCTGCTCAACGACGAGCGCTTTGCCAGAAGCTACGCCGCAGAGCTCCTTCGCCGAAAACACCTGAGTACCCGAGGCCTGAAGCAGGAACTGCGAAAGAAAGGTGTTGCCCGGGAGACGGCCGACATCGTCGTGGAGGAGCTGGCCCCGGACCCGGCTGAGTCCATCCGCACTCTTCTGCAGACAAAGTACCGGACCCGCAATCTGCACGACGAAAAGGACCGCCGCAGGACGGTCAACGCGCTGCTCCGCCTTGGCTACACCTACGGGGAAATCAACAACGCCATCTCCGAGTTCTCTACCGGGGACTCCTATCCGGAGGATCTTTACTAAAAATTACCATGGGCACGCCTTGAACGGGCGTGCCCTGTTTTCTCGAAAGAAAAGGGGGCATCCTATGGAACATTGGAATATCTGTACCTGTTCCACCCAGCGGGAGGTGGAGGACCGGCTGCCGCCCTTTATGAATGCCTCCGCGGAAAACCGTCAACTGGATCTGCTTCCACTGTGTGAGGACGTGGACATAAAACGGTTCCTCGGCGGCCCGGACGGAATCCAAATCGTCCGCTGCGGAGGGGACGACCGGCCGGAGGAACGCCTCTGCCGGTATGAGTGGGTGCGGCACGTGCGCATCCAGTGCATTCGGGCCGGAATTCCATTTGAATTTCTTACAACGGGAATCCGCTTCTCACGGCAGGGGAAAGAATACCGCATTGAATCGGCAGGAGTACAGCGGTCGCAGGCGGAAAAATCCTGCTTGAGCTACGTGCCTGGAACCGGGTCTGCTGAGGGCATCCGCTACACAACGCCCACGGAACAGGAACTGGTGCAGCGGTTGGGGCGTTCGGCTTTCCGGAGTCGGTTTCACCTGGACGCAAAGGACCAGAAATATCTGGAGGAGAAGGGCTTTAGGACCATTGAACATCATGCGGCGGACTTCGTCCGTATGCGGTTGGCAGCGGAGAACCCGGAGAAGGATGGAGCGCAGACGCCCATGCGTGGGCACCCGGTCTTTAAGGCGCAGCACGCCACTGGATGTTGTTGCAGGGAATGCCTGGAAAAGTGGCATAATATTCCGGCAGGAAAGCCGCTCAGTGAGGAGGAGCAGCGGTATATTGTGGAGGTCCTTATGGGGTGGATCCGGCGGGAGGCCGGAATTTCATAATCTGTTAATCTCCTGTTTATCGGCAGTTCCCATTCCGGCTTTAAAGTGGTAACTGTTGAAGAAGTAAAGTGCAAGGCTGCTTCAACCCACCCCTTTTTTCATTTTTCTCCTTTTATTTTCAGTATTACGAGTAAAGACGCCTGACCGGCTGGACCCCGGTTGGCGTCTTTTTCGTTGTGGCGGGCTGTCGGCGGTGCTGTGCACTATTGGTGTGCTATCGAACAGCTACCCCGGGGAACTGCCCAACAGTTCATGAAGTCCCACACAATTGTTCATAAATCATAAATTATTTTTTAATCTGGATTTTAGGTTGGAACAGTATCATTTGAAGTGTTGAAGGGTGACAGACCTTCAACATCCCCTTCTTTTTCATTTTCTCAATTCATTTCTCCTATTCTTAATGAATTCAAACAGGAAAGACCCCGTCGGTTAGTGGACCCGGCGGGGTTTTTCCTCTGCTCCGCAATCTGTATATTGTAAAACAGATGATATTGTGTATTTTTTAATGACAGTAGATGCCATACAATAGGGGCAAATCGCGAAGGAGGTAGGAAATATGAAGAAGATAGACGCCCATTCCCACCTGGGTGAATTTGGCGGCTGGGCCGGCGTGTCATTCACTGCGGAGAAGCTGCTCGAGCAGATGGAGGAGCTGGACATTGAGAAGACCTTCCTGACCGCGTCCTCGTTCCAGACCAATGAGGAGCTGGCCAGGGCATACCATAAATATCCGGACAAAATTGTCCCCATGGTGTGGATGAATCCACTGCAGGATAACGTGAAGGAGAAACTGGATCACTATATTCTAGACGAGGGCTTTGCCGGCATAAAAATGCAGCCGCTGTTCGATGCCTTCGTGACAGATGACCCGGTGGTCTACCCGGTCATGGACTATGCGCAGGAGCATGACCTGCCGGTGTTCATCCACTGTGGACATCCGCCTTATTCGCTGCCCTGGCAGGTGGCACTCCTGGCGGAGCGGTATCCGGACGTACGGGTGACCATGCTGCATATGGGGCACGGCCACGGCGTATATATTGATGCATCCATAAAGATGGCAAGACGCCTCTCGAACCTGTATCTCGAGATGAGCGGCATGCCCATGCCCAGCAAGATCTACGAGGCCTACAAGACCGTGGGCAGCGACCGGGTCATGTTCGGCATTGACTCGCCGTTCCACGCACCGCAGGTGGAAATTGACAAGGTGCGCTACAGCGGCCTGACAGAGGCAGAGCAGGAGGATGTCTTCTACAACAACGCGAAGAAACTGCTGCGCCTGTAATTGCGAATATTTCCCGGGTCCGGGGCGATTCACGAATCGCCTCGGATTTCTTCTTTCGTATTCCAAATAGCGGCAAGTGCGGTATAATAAGAGGAACTGACAGGAGAATGATATGAATTCGGAACGAATCTTTAGAAATATTCTGGCCGCATTGTCGCCACAGCATGTACTCGGTGCCCTGTGGAATGAAATGACAGACCCTGTGAGGAACAGGGCGGAGGCGGTCCGGGACCCGGACGGGAAAATCCGGGTGCATCGCGACATTACCTATATAGAATCGGAAAGGGATGCCCGGCTGGACCTGTACCGTGCGGAGTCGGATAAACTGCAGCCGGTGGTTTTCTACATCCACGGCGGGAATTTCCTCTCGGGGGACAAAAAATATCGCCGGGGGCTATGTACCTGGCTTGCCAAGACCGGCGCCTGCGTTGTAAATGTCAACTATGGTATGGCCCCGAAGTACGACTTCCGTGAGTCTCTCGACATGCTCTGTCGCGCAGCGGACTGGGTGGCAGACCACGCAGCGGAGTACCGTATGGACCCGGAACGTGTCATGGTGGCCGCTGACTCAGCTGGAGCCTACTATGGGCTGTTCCTACTGGAAATTGCAACGAACGGGAATCTGGCATACCGGCTCGGCATACAGCCACCAAAACTGAAATTTGCCGGAGCTCTGTTCCAGTGCGGGTTCTATGACCTGGAAATGCTCATCCATCTCCCTGTCCTGGGCCGGCCACTCGGCATTCTGACACAGGGAACCATGGGCGCTGCTAAAAGCAGCTTTGACGCCCATCCGGACAAGGAGCTCTGCAGCCCGGTGAACTTTGTGAATGAGGAGTTTCCGCGGAAAATCTTCCTTTCGCATGCAAAACACGACTACATCGCCCACGGGCAGACAAGGAAATTGAAACTCATGCTGGACAGGGCCGGCGTTCCCTATGAGGAATACTGTGCCACAAGCCCCATTCGCCGCCATCTTTTTATGCTGCAGTGGAGCGGGGGACAGTGTGCGGAGAATAATCGGCGGGTGCAGAATTTTGTGACCCGCTTTGTGAACGGAGAAGACTGAATGTTTGGCAGACGCAAAAACAAGGAACCCGAGTCGAAGAAAATTGGCATGATCTCCCTCGGATGTCCCAAGAACCAGGTGGACGCCGAGCTCATGCTGGAGAAGCTGGCCGAGGCAGGCTATGAAATCCGGGACGACGTGGCCGGCTGTGATGCGGTCCTCGTGAACACCTGCGGTTTCATTGAGGCCGCCAAGAAAGAGGCCATTGAGAACATTCTCGACGTGGCCGGCTACAAAGAGGACGGCGAGGTCGGCAAACTCGTGGTCACGGGCTGTCTCTCGGAGCGCTACCAGCGGCAGATCATGGACGAAATGCCAGAGGTCGACGCCGTCGTTGGCCTCGGCGGTGACGCCGATATTGTCTCAGTCATGGAACGGGTCTTTCAAGGCGAAAAGGTCCTGGAGTTCCCGGACAAGGAGGAGCTTCCGCTGGAGGGTGACCGTATCCTCACGACTCCGAACTACTACGCCTATGTAAAAATAGGGGAGGGCTGCTCCAACAATTGCGCATTTTGCGCCATCCCGGAAATCCGGGGACGTTTCCGCAGCCGCCCCATGGAGAGCATCATTGGAGAGGTCCGCGCCCTTGTCAAAAAGGGCGTCAAGGAGGTTATCCTCATTGCGCAGGATACATCCCTCTACGGCAAGGACCTATACGGAAAATTGAAGCTCCCGGAGCTGCTCCGCGAGCTCTGTAAAGTAGAAGGCCTTCACTGGATACGGTTCCTTTATTGCTACCCGGAACGCATCACAGACGAGCTTTTGGAGGTCATGGCGACGGAACCCAAGGTCTGCCACTACTTTGACATCCCCCTGCAGCATGCCGACGGCGCCTGCCTGAAGCGCATGAACCGCGTTGGGGACCGGGAACACTTCGAGGCGCTCATTGCCAAAATCCGAGAGCGCATTCCCGACTGCTGCATTCGCACCACGGTCATGACCGGCTTTCCCGGGGAGACCGAGGAGGAGTTTGAGTCTTTGGCCGAGTTCGTCAAGGCCATGCGCTTTGACAATCTGGGCTGTTTTGCCTTCTCTCCGGAGGAGGGGACTTTGGCCGCGGAAATGCCGGACCAGGTGGACGACGACGTCAAGCAGCACCGTCAGGAACTCATCATGGAGCTCCAGCACGACATTGCGGAGCAGAAGAACCAGGAGTGTATTGGCCGCCAGCTGGAAGTCATTGTGGACGGCTACAATAAATACGGGGACGTCTTTGTCGGCCGCTCTTACCGGAGCGTGCCGGTAATTGACGGCTCTGTCCTCTTCACCAGCGAGAACCATGTCACCATCGGTGACTTTGTCAAGGTGGACATCTTCGGCGCTGAGGAGTACGACTTGAAAGGCGAGAGCTTCGAATAAAAAATAGAGGAGAAAATAACAATGAGTCAGAAAGTTGCTATGAACACCCCCAACAAGCTGACGATGGTGCGCATCGTCCTCACGCCGGTCTTTCTGGTGTTCTTCACGGTCACCAGTATTCCGGCCCATTACCTTATTGCCCTTATCATCTATCTCATTGCGTCCTTCACGGACTTCCTGGACGGCCGCATTGCCCGTTCGCGCAACCTCATTACAAACTTCGGAAAGTTCACAGACCCTCTGGCGGACAAAATGCTGACGACTGCTGCGTTCCTAGGACTCATGGTCAACGGGTACTGTAACGTCTGGATCGTCTTCATTATCCTGTTCCGGGAGTTCCTCGTGAGCTCCATCCGGCTGGTGGCCTCCTCCCAGGGCGTCGTTATTCCGGCCAACATCTGGGGCAAAGCCAAGACCATGTCCATGATGGTCTTCACGAGCCTCATTATGTTCGCTCTTTCCCTGCAGCAGGACTTCCATGTCATACCGGACGCCTTCCCGCTGCCCCTCATTTCGGAAATCCTTCTCTGGATCTGTGCGGCACTGACCCTCATCTCCGGAATCACCTATGTGGTGCAGGGTTCCCGCATCATTGACTTCTCAAAATAAAATGGTATATTGAACATTATGAAAAAGCTGACAAACGTGGTAAAACTGGCCCGCGAGGACGTGGAGACCTGCAAGCGCAGGGACCCGGTGGTCACCCAAATGGACGATTTGCGCCGGCAAATTGCGCAGCTGCGCCGTCAGCTAGACGTATCAGAAAACGAAGGAGAGGCAAAATGAAAGTCTTCAACACACTGACCCGCAAAAAAGAGGAAATGATCCCCATTACCCCTGGCGAGTACAAAATCTACTGCTGCGGGCCTACGGTCTACAACTATATCCATATCGGAAATGCGCGGCCCATGTGTGTGTTTGATACGCTTCGTCGCTACCTGGAATACCGCGGCAACAAGGTCACCTTCGTACAGAACTTTACGGACATTGACGACAAGATCATCCGCAAGGCCAACGAGGACGGCACGGACTACAAGACCGTCTCCGAGCAGTTCATCAAGGAGTACTTCACGGACGCCGAGGGCCTGAATATCCGTCCGGCGGACATCCAGCCCCGCGCCACCCAGACCATGGACGAAATCATAAGCATGGTCAGCACTCTAATTGAGAAAGGCCATGCCTATGTCGTCGAGAATGGAGACGTCTATTTCTCCACAAAGACGGATAAAGAATATGGCAAGCTCTCCCATCAGCCCCTCGAGGACCTGGAGGCCGGTGCCCGCATCAACATCGGCGAGCTGAAACACGACCCCATGGACTTCGCCATCTGGAAGGCCTCCAAACCCGGCGAGCCCGCATGGGACTCCCCCTGGGGACCCGGTCGTCCGGGCTGGCACATTGAGTGCTCGGCTATGAACCACAAATATCTGGGAGACACCATTGACCTCCACTGCGGCGGGCAGGACCTCATCTTCCCGCACCACGAGAATGAAATTGCCCAGAGCGAATGTGCCAACGAGGCCCCCTTCGCCAATTACTGGATGCACAACGGCTACATCAACGTCGACAACGTGAAAATGTCCAAGTCCCTCGGCAATTTCTTCACGGTTCGCGATGTAGCTCAGGAATTCGGCTATGAACCCATCCGTTTCCTCATGATCTCCTCCCATTACCGTTCTCCCATCAACTACAGCGTCGACAGCATCAAGCAGTGCCAGGCAGCACTGAAACGGCTCTACACCTGCCGTGACAGTCTGGACTTCGCCCTTGAGAACGCGGACGTTGAAGATCGTCCGGTGGACTTCGAGCGCAAGAAACAGCTGGATTCCCATCGCGCCGAGTTCAACGAGGCCATGGACGACGACCTGAATACGGCCGACGCCCTCGCTGCTGTCTTTGAACTCGTCCGGGACATCAACACGCTGGTCCTGGACGGCAAGGCCTCTGAGGGTCTCGCCACTTTCGCCTCAGAGGAGTTTGACGAGCTGACCGGTGTTCTCGGTCTCGTCTACAACCGGGAGAAGGAAGACATCGACATTGAAATCGAGCACAAAATCGAGGAGCGCAACCGCGCCCGTGCCGAAAAGGACTTTGCCACGGCCGATGCCATCCGGGACGAGCTGAAAGCCCAGGGCATCATTCTCGAGGACACTCCCCAGGGCGTTAAGTGGCACCGGGAGTAAACAAATAATTTATTCGAACAAATTTGGACCATGCTGTACGGCGTGGTCCTCTTTTTATCATCAATTATTGATAACTATCAGATGTTAATTATATTGGTAGACTTGTTTCAGCTGAATTAAAGAGTCTTTTCATACAATTCTGAATATGGAGTTTGGAAATTATTAAGAATGGAGAAACACAGCTATGGCAACAACAGAAAAGAAACTCTCTCTCATTGACGAGGAGAAGAAAGAGCTCAAGGTCTACCATCCGGAGGACCATGAGGAACTCTTCGCAGACCGGGTCGGCATGCCGTCCCATCGCATCTATGAGACCAAAGAGGGACGCCGTGCTCTCAAGGGCATGAAGATCGTTGAGGAGCGCTTCCACGACCGTTCCTGGTACAGCGTCGTTGTCGAGAGAGCACAGAAATATATGGACGAAGAGGCCATCTTCTACCGCGGCACCTCCGTCACCTACCGTGAAATGATAGAGCGCGGCGACATGGTCGCCCGTTCCCTGAAGGCCCTGGGCGTCAAGCGCGGCGACATGCTGTTCTGCTGCCTTGCCAACCTGCCCGAGGTCCCATACCTCATGCTCGGCTTCAATAAGATCGGAGCCAAAATGAACTGCGTGGGCTCCCATTTTGCCCCGGAGTTCCTGGATGAGATCCTCGCCCAGTGCTCCAACAAGGTCCTCTTCGTCACCGACGACGAGTACCCGAAAATGAAGGAGTACTTGGATAAGAAGGACGTGGCCAACAAGGTCATCATCTCCAAGGCCGACTCTCTCCCGGAGCACCCGGAGGAGTGCAAGGGCTACGAGAAGGATCTGGATCGCTTCTACCACTATAAGAACTATGCTGCTGAGTACGCCAAGGTCCGTGAGGAAATCATCACATTCCCGCAGTTCATGGAGCTTGGCAAGTCCGTCACCGAGGACGTTGTGGACGAGGGCAAAATGGATGACGAGTTCCTTGTCACCTACACCTCCGGTTCCACCAAGGTCGGTTTCCCGAAGATGATGTTCCACAGAAACCGCTCCCTCATTACCATCGGCGTGTTCCATGACCCGGAGCTCTGCGGCAACCCGGCCATGACCGGTCTCCGCGCTCTGGCCCACATCCACACCGAGTCCAATACCGACCTCATCACCTGCTACTCCGACGCTTTCATGCAGCACTGGGCTGTCTGCCCGGAGCCGGAGTACGGAAGAGAAATCTTCCTGGACTATCTGTTTGTGGATAAGCCAAACATTGTCACCGCAACCACGAACTTCTGCCTCCGCGCCGCCAATGACTATCTCATTGACAAGCGCTACCATGTCAACGGCAAGGGCAGAAAGCTCGGCTTCCTCCTTGTCCTCATGGCTGTCGGCGAGCCCTGCACCCCCGGTGAGGAACTGTTCATCAACGAGTTCCTGAAGGAGGCCAAGGCTGGCTCCTCTGTCAACCTTGCAGGTCCGTTCCATTTCTCCCACATTACCGTGGGCTACGGTGGAGGAGACACCGAGCACGGCGGAATCTTCTACACCCTGTGGAGACGTCTCATGCAGAAACTCCACCCCTTCGCCCTGAAGGGCAGCCGCTACGGCCTGAAACCGGTTCCCTACGCACAGGTCACCGTTCTTGCCAAGCAGGATGACGGCACTTTCAAAGAGGCCGGCTACAACGAGTACGGCGTCATCGTTGCTAACTGCGCAACGACCCTGAAGCGCTACTCCGACTTTGACAAGGTCAGAGGCAAAATCATCGTCGACGAAAAGGGCGTCGAGTGGGTATCCTGTGACGTCTTCGGCTACATTGACTCCCTGGGCTGTGTCCATATGAAGGACCGCCGTGACAGCAAGGTCATCATGGAGGACGGCACAAAGGTCTATCCGTTTAAGATCGTCGACACCATCCAAGAGGATCCGAAAAACATCCTCTCCAGCATCATCACCACATCGGAGCAGGACGGCAAGGTCATGTTCATTGTGAACCTGGAGTTCTCCCCGCTGAAGACCACCGACGACCTCTATACGGTTCGCCGCTGCAACAAGAGAATCCTCAAGAAATTCCCGGAACTGGAGGGTCACCTTCTCTACCGTACGTTTGACCCGAACAATCCGTTCCCCATCGGCGGAAGCGGCAAGCGCAACGCCGTCGCCGTAGAGCAGATGGAGGTCTCTGACTCCTTCAAACTGGTCGACAACGCTCGTCCGGTGGAAGTAAGCGAATAATAGAATATTATTTGGGCGGGTGCCGCCGGAGCTTAATCCGGGGTGCCCGCCCTTTTACTGCACTTGGGAAATTGGATTTATTTATGAAAGAGAGACAATCGGTCCCAATTGTCACCCCTTTATTCTGAGTATGAGAGTGACAAAATTCTGCTCATCTTTTAAAATGGAAAAGAAAGGGGGAGCCACCATGGACATTGCATCCTATGCTTATCAAAATAATACAGAGCTCACGCAGTTCACGGTCCCCCGGGGAACCCGTGTCATAGGGGAGCGGGCCTTTGAGGGCTGTTCCGCCATGCGGGAAATCTCGCTGCCGGAGACGCTGGAGCAGATTGGCCCCTGCGCCTTTGCCGACTGTGCCTCACTGGAGAAGGCGGATCTGCCGGACAGCGTTCAACTCATGGCACCGCTGGTCTTCAAGGGGTGCTCGAACTTGAGGAGGGTGCATCTTCCTAGCGGGCTTACCCAAATCCGAGGCTGGACGTTTGAGCAGTGCCGCAGTCTGCGGGAGGTGGAGCTCCCTACGTTTCTAAAAGAACTGGATGTTGGCGTGTTCATCAATTGCCGCAGCCTCACAGAACTAAAGCTTCCTAGGGGTCTTGAGACCATACGGGAGCATGCCTTTGAGGGCTGTACCGGTCTTTCTGAACTTCGCATTCCCGACTCGGTTCAGACCATTCGCCGTGGTGCCTTCTGGGGTTGCAGCGGACTGCAGAGTGTGACTCTCCCGGCAGTGCTCTCCCACAAGGGAAATGATCTTTTTGAGGGCTGCACGGGACTTTCGGAAATAAAACTCACCGACCCGTCGGTGCAGGCGGCGGAGAAAATGTTTCTCAGTACCAGCAAGTTTGAAGATAAGGTGTTCCTGGCTGCTGGACTCGTGGGGCCGTCGCTGCGGAGCAGCATGCTCGAGGAGTACATCGCCCGGTATGCCATGCAGGCGCTGAAACTCCTCGCGGACCAATTTAACGATGCCATGTTCGTCAAGGTGCTGACGCTTCCCACGGTCACAGAGACCGTGAACCAGAAGTTTGACGAGCTGTTTGAGTATGTCAGCCGGCGCAACAACATGAAGATCAAGGCAATCCTCATGGAGTACCGGCAGAACAGGATAGGTTACAACCATGCCGATGACGAATTTGAACTCTGAGACAGAAGCGGAGCGGGACGAGCGGCTGAATCGCATAGCGTCCCGAATCCTGCTGCTGTCGCGGAGCAGTATTTCCATAAATATGCGGTACATGGACCCGGCGGTCTTTGCGCTCATCCCATACCCGGGGGCCATTTCGCTCTCCACGGACGGGAAGTACCTGTACTATGACCCGGAGTACCTCATCTCGGAGTACCGCAAAGAGAAGACCACCATGACGCGGGACTACATGCATGTGCTGCTGCACTGCATCTTCCAGCACAATTTTATTCACAAGGCCATGGACAAGCCCTACTGGGATTTGGCCTGTGACATTGCGGTGGAGAATCTCATCAACCAGCAGAACCTGCCCTGTTTCCAGAGCGAGCGGCAGAACCGGCAGACCAAATATCTCATCAAGCTGGGCTTCAAGCCGGAGGATCTGACTGCCGAGAAGCTGTACCGGTATTTCAAGGACAACGGCTACAGTGAGGAGCACGTCAAGCGCATGCGGGACGCGTTCTACGCCGACGACCATGAGATCTGGTACTCGGAGGACAACGGGGACGGGGACAGCGAGGGCGGCGAGCCCGACCCGGACAAGGACCCGAAGAACAACAACAATCGCCGCCAGCAGCAGGAAATGCAAGACGGCGGCAAGCCTCTGGAGGACAACCAGAGGAAGCAGCAGGAGAAGCAGTGGCGCGACATCAGCCGGAAAATCCAGGTGGATATGGAGACCATGTCCAAGGAGGCCGGCGAGGAGCAGGGCGGCATGCTGTTGGAGCTGCAGGAACTGCACCGGGAGCGGTACGACTACACCCAGTTCCTGCGCAAGTTTGCGGTCATGGGCGAGGAGCTCGCCGTGAATGACGATGAGTTCGACAACATCTATTACACCTATGGCCTCGAACTCTATGGCGATTTACCTCTCATAGAGCCACTGGAGTACCGGGAAGTCAAACGCATTCGAGACTTCGTCATAGCCATTGACACCTCGGCCTCCACGAGCGGCGACCTGACCCAGCGCTTTTTGCAGAAGACGTTCAACGTCCTGAAATCCTCAGAGACGTTCTTCACAAAGGTCAATATCTATGTGGTACAGGCCGATGTGGCCGTTACGTCAGTGACGCAGATCAAGGACATTGAGGACGTCGACAAAATTGTCGCGGGGCTGGAATTGAAGGGAAAAGGCGGCACGGACTTCCGGCCGGTGTTCCAATATGTGAACGAGCTCGTGAAGGAGCAAAAATTCAATCGCCTAAAGGGAATCATCTATTTCACGGACGGCTATGGGCCGTTCCCGCAGAGCCGTCCGAAGTATGACAGCGCATTTGTGTTTATCCGCAGAGAACATGAGGACCCGCAGGTCCCGCCGTGGGCCATCAAGGTCGTTCTGGATGAGGAGGAGTTATGAATATTAAGGAAGCAAAACAGCAGGTGAAGTACACGGTCAAATCCTACCTCACCCAAAACGAGGACGGAAAATACATTGTCTCCGTCGAGAAACAGCGCCCCATCTTCCTGATGGGCCCTCCCGGCATTGGAAAGACCGCCATTATGCAGCAGGTTGCGGACGAGCTGGGTATCAATCTGGTGTCGTATTCCATGACGCACCATACGCGGCAGAGTGCCCTGGGACTGCCCTTCATTACGGATAAAGTCTATGACGGCAAGACGGTTCGCGTGTCCGAGTACACCATGAGTGAGATCATCTCTTCCATGTATGATAAGGAGGAGGAGACCGGGCGCAAAGAAGGCATCCTGTTCCTGGATGAGATCAACTGTGTCTCCGAGACCCTGGCACCGTCCATGCTGCAGTTCCTGCAGTTCAAGACCTTCGGCCGCCATCGTATTCCAGATGGCTGGGTCGTTGTGACCGCTGGCAACCCGCCGGAATACAACGACTCCGTTCGCGAGTTCGATATCGTCACCTGGGACCGTCTGAAGCGCATTGACGTGGAGCCGGACTACCCGGTATGGAAGGAATATGCGTATCGGTACCATATCCATCCGGCCATCATCTCGTACCTGAATGCCCGGCCGCAGGACTTCTACCTGGTACAGACTACCGTGGATGGCAAGTCTTTTGTCACGGCGCGTGGCTGGGAGGACCTCTCCACCATCATCCGTCTCTATGAGCAGAATGATTTTCCGGTGGATATCAACCTCATGTCGCAGTATCTTCAGAACAGCCGGATCGCCGAAGAATTCGCCATCTATTATTCGCTGTATAACAAATATAAGTCGGATTACCAGATTGACCAGATCCTGGACGGCAATGTCTCCGACGACATTGTGGAGCGCGCCAAGGTGGCCCGCTTCGACGAGCGCCTCACCGTGCTCGGCCTGCTGCTGGACAATCTCGGCAACGACTTCAACACCATCTATGAGAAAGAGGAGACCCTGCGGCCGCTGGTCCGGGAGTTCCGCGAGCGGAAAGCCGTTATCCAGGGTGCCACACCCGACAAGGCGATGGACACTCTGAAGGAAATACAGAAGAGAATCTGCATGCTGAACTATGGCGAGGACTCCAAGCCCGCACAGGACAAGATCAATGCCATCATCGACGAGGTCCGCCGCAGTTCGCCGAACTCCGGCATGGGTGTGTACAATGTCATCCTCTCGGAGATGTCGAAGGAGAACGCGGCTCGCAAAGACCTCGTGACCCGCACCGGCAGCCGTCTCCACAACCTGTTTGAATTCGTGAAGCGCACGTTCGGCACCGAGAACGAAATGCTCATTCTGGTCACCGAGCTGACGTCCAACTATTATGCATCCAACTTCATCAGCCACTATGGGTGCGAGGACTATTTCACGTATAATAAGGACCTCATGTTCTATGAGCGGCAGAAAGAGATTACGAAAGAAATCAGCGACCTCGACATGGACTAAAGATAAAACACAGGGGAGCCCGGTAAGGACTCCCCTGTGTTTTTGTGGAGAAATGCTCTCTTATTTTTCCATCGACCACAGGATCTCCAATTCTGCGGTGAAATTATCATACACCAAAATGGGTCGTTCTGTCTATCAAATTTCGGACAAGTGTTGCGCATTTGCGCAGGAAAGTTTTGCAGGAAATCCTCAGATTTGAAGGCCAAAAATCTTTCAAATGGCCATGGATTTGATGAGAATATGGAGGAATCTGCTTCAAAATTACGAGATTCTGAGTCAAGAGAGGGCGGAAAAGACCGCTCATCTGCAGTGGGGTTTTACTAGTATGTTTTGAACATTGAATGAGTTCGCAGGCTCTTGTTTATTAAGGGGGGACAGGCATGGAAAATATTGATGTCTTGACGGAAGTCACCTACGAGAGCCTTTGTGCGCTCGGATTTTTGACGGATGACATAGAGGTGCGAAATTCACCTCGGCCACGGAGGCTGTCCGAAAAATTTTGGGAACGCACGAAATTTTCATGGTCCCTTAAGGCTTGCAATTCATAATGATTCCAGAAGGAGGGAACCATTATGACAGCATCCAAAATAAAGAAGACCCGTTTGTTTGTTGCCATTGCTGCGGCTGTATTGGCGTGTGTAATGTTTATGGCGGTAAGCGCCAGCGCGGCTATTCCGCTGGTGTATGACAACAAGGAGGATCGGAACACGGTTTATCTGGCGGAGTACCAGTACCGGATGTCGTATAACACGAGACCGACGCCCTTCCATGCCGCCATTCCGTTTGGCGCCGCCGTGAAGGTTGGCGATAAAGTTTTCGGCGTGGGGACGGACAACATGGTGGGGGACGTGGTGAGCTCGCCGACATTGGAGAGCCGGCCGTTCCTGTTTCAGATGGTGGTCACGGATCTGAATTATAATTAGGCTAAATGATGAGGGTGTGCCGCCTTGGGGCGGGCATCCTCCCTTTTTGTTTTTTGGGAGCGGGGGCGATTCAGTCTGGAGGCCATAAATTCCTGATCCTGACCGAAGTCTGCACTCCCAGAGGCTCCCCGCAGCGGGCGATTCAGTCAGATTCCAATAACTTTTCATCAAAACCTGAACTTTTTCCCCCTCTGGTCTGATATTCAGTCAAACTATCCTTATATGCAGGCTCTGGTTCGAAAATTATTCAGACCAAATAAGCTTTGAAGAGGAGGAAATCTGAAATTCAGTCTGGCTGGGCCAGAATTTTCAGTATTTGAAGAAATATTTGTTGATTTGAACTGAGTTGGACGACGCGAACTCCATTGGGACAGGGGCAAATTAAGTCCATCCAGCCGGAGAAAAGATAGTTTTACTGAAGTCTTTCTCTAAAGGCTGTTCCAAATGGCCAGACTATGACTTGGACATAGTCCCAACCTATCGATACTTGCAACTAAATATAGTTGCAATCAAATGAGCAATAAGTTATTATTCGTATAGAGCGGGAGGAACTTGAGCTAGAAAAAGAGGGTTTACTATGAAAAACTTAATCCATTACCAAGGCTACACCGGCACCGTAGAGTTTGACGAAAAGGAAAACTATCTATTCGGAAAAGTCATCGGTATCCGAAGCTCCATAACCTATGAGGGTACAAATGTTGAGGAACTTCTCCAGGACTTCCATGATGGCGTAGATGACTACCTCAATTTCTGCGAAGACAAAAACAAGACCCCCGAGCAACCCTTCCGTGGCACCTTCAACGTCCGCATCCATCCTGATCTCCACCGCCAGGCAGCCGAATACGCCATCATGCACGAAATGACCCTGAACCACCTGGTCGAGGAGTCCATTCAGGAAAAAATTGCAAAGTAAATAGAAAAATCAGGATTCCACCCACCCTGGTCGGAATCCTTTTCTTATGGGCGATTCACCCTTCTCCCTCAAAAAAGCAAAATCTCTAAACAAACCGGAAAAAGGCACCGTGGTGCTGCGCACCACGGCGTGCCGGGTTTGGGTGTCGTGGTCGTCGTGGTTGTGGTTGTCGTCGTCGTGGGCGTGGTCTTTGTCGGGGTGGTTGGAGTGGTAGGAGTCGTTGTTGTTGTCGGAGGAGTGATTATGGTTTTGGTCGGTGTGGTGGGTGTTGTTGGTGTTGTCGGAGTGGTAGTAGGAGTCGTGGGAGTAGTAGTTGTTGGTGTTGTGGTTGTTGGACGTGCTTGCACTTGAAGATAGACCTTCTTTGTGGAATTCACACCACCAACAACATCTTGCTCTGTCTTAGCAGCCGTTACTTCACTACTAGATTTCTTCGCTAGTGGCTTATGTCCTAAGACAAAGATTTCTGGAGTGCTAACAGAGTCGGATGTGCCAGTAATGGTGATAGGGGATGTAATTTCTTTATCAGAAGTAATGGTAAGTGTGTTGCCCTTTGGAGTAATGGTAATGTCCTTGGAATCTGCGGACAATGTATATTTGTCGAGTACATTATTTGTATCGGTCAAGGTAAGAGAATACTTGCCATCTGCTTCTGGCTTCAATTCCCGAACATTCTCTGCCTTTGCTGCGTCTTCTTTCGTGTCGAACATGAACTGTGGGGTTATGCTGTTCTTAAGAGATTCCTTTACTGCCTTCTCAATTCTCTCATATGGGGATTTGACCATTGATGACCATTTCTCACCCGCATATGTCTTGACTGGTTTTCCAGACGTTGGCTCAACATAATTGAAGTTGGCATCTCTTTGACCAACAAGAGTCTCCCAAATGAGAATTTGAGTTGCAAGCCATTCTGCCATCTCGGTGTTCATGTTTTGAGCAGAGCTAGAAACGCTGAATTTGACTTTGCCACTTAATCCATTCTGGATGATTCTACCAAATAGGTCTTTCATTTGGGCGGTAGATAATTTTGGGTTGTTGGCTGTTGCTAAGACAGAATCGACACTTGGCTGCTTGTTCATAGGAGTACCATTGGAGATGTCAATATTTTTGCAGTCTAAAAACCCACTAATTTATGCTACCTGCAGTTTCGCCTTCTCCAAATCGTATTTTCTTCGATAATCATATGG
>OMYO01000009.1 GCA_900315285.1 uncultured Eubacteriales bacterium
CCTTTTCTCGGAATGTGGAACCAATCCACAGGATTTGAGAACAAGAAGAAGGACTGTACCGAAAATGGCTTATTCAGCCATTTTGATACAGCCCCTTTTTTAGGACTGAATCGCCCACAATAACAAAAAGGACTGCACCGGAACGGAGAAACTCCGTCTTGGTACAGTCCTAAAATTTTCTCAGATTGGTTACTGGAACTTAAAAATCAGCTGTGCTATTCGCAGCGCAAACAGGACAAAGACGACCCACATGATGAGCGATACATCTTTGATTTTTCCGGTGCAGACCTTGCAGATGACCCAAGTCATAATGCCAAACATGATACCGTTTGCAATGGAGGAAGTCATGGGCATAGTTGCAATGGCCATGAAACCGCCGGCGGTATCAGCGACGTCGTCACTAAAGTTCATCTTGGTGACATTCGAGATCATAAGCATTCCGACGTACAGAAGTGCAGCAGAAGTTGCAAAGGACGGAATTGCCAGGAAGATGGGGCTTAAGAACAGTGCAAGAATGAACATACAACCGGTAGTGAACGAGGTCAGTCCAGTCTTGCCGCCCTCAGCGACACCGGCACTGGACTCGACGAAACTCGTTACGGTAGAAGTACCGAGACAGGCACCCACAGTGGTGCCAAGTGCGTCCGCCATAAGGACACGGCCGACACGGGGAAGATTGCCTTTTTCGTCAAGCAGGCCAGCCTTATCAGCAACGCCGATTACTGTGCCTACCGTATCAAACAGGTCGACATAGAGGAAGCTGATGACGATTGCAGCGAATTGAAGCAGATGGTGTCCTGCCCATGCAAAATTGAATTTGAAGGCCGTGTTGGCAAGGCCGCCAAGATGGAGACCCTGGGAGAAATCCGGGAATAGGCTAAGACCAGTATACCAGCCGCCAAGTTGTGCAAACATTCCGAGAACCCAGGTTGCAAGCATTCCGATAAGAACGGCACCCTTTACATTGTAGTGGGACAGAACAACAATCAGCAAGAAGCCAACGAGGCAAAGAACAACCTCCGGAGAGGCGAAGTTGCCAAGGCCCAGTATATTAGTTTTTTCTGCCACCACGATTTTGGCGTTCTTCAAACCAATGATTGTGATGAACAATCCGATTCCGGTGGTAATGCCGTATTTCAGATTCTGCGGGATACCGTTTACGATTTTCTCCCGGAATTTAAACACCGAGAGCAGGATAAAGATGAGACCCTCCACAAAGACCGCCGTGAGAGCGACTGTGAAGGCGTTGGGCACATCTTTCAAATCATTAAGGCAAACGGTATAGGCAAAGTAAGCATTCAGTCCCAGGCCTGCTGAGAGCGCGATAGGATAGTTTGCCAGAAATGCCATGATGAATGTGGCAATAGCGGATGCTAATGCAGTGGCAACAAACACTCCACTCGGATCCATGACACTCCCAAGAATTTGTGGGTTGACGGCCAGGATATACGCCATAGCCAGGAACGTCGTGAGTCCGGCGATGATCTCCGTCCTCACATTGGTCCCGTGTTCCTTCAGCTTGAATAGTTTCTCCATTCAAAGATCTCCTTCATCTTCAGTTCTTATTCAATGACGACAGTGCCGTCCTCTTTGACTGTGATCTTGTCCCCGTCTTTCACCGCCTCCAGGAACTCCTCTCCCAGGGAGTCCACGGTGGGCATGGAATTGTCAGTCCAGACATCGGCCAGGATGGCTCCGGCGGCCGCCAGTGAATCAATGGGCTCGGAGAACAGCAGACAGGCCGGGTTTTTCTCGAGCTTGGCTGAGGTGTAGAGCATCATTCCACCGGTAGTGGACCCGATGGTCTTGGGAAGACAGAGCGCCTTCCCCTGCAGCTCTTTTTTGTAGAGTTCCCGGTTGCTCTGGTCGTTGCAGATGGTCTTTTTCTGAATAAACATCATCTGCATGGAGGCCAGCGTGTTGAAGCCCTCATGGGTGACGACAGCCTCAGCTGTGCAGTTTCCGGGTATTACGACTCTCCCCTTGAACTCCTTCATGCAAGGTCACCTCCTGTGATCTGCGCGAGGATCTCGCTGTCGGTATAGTATCTGCTGGACGTGTAGGTCCGCAGTTTGTTGGAATTGGTGATAACGGGCTTGCGCGCACAGAGCGGGTTGTCCATATACATGAGTGGGCAGATATTGCTGACCACGACGCCATAGGACTTCAGTTTGCGGTACTCCTCCGATTTCTGAAAGACCTCCAGAACATCGGGCGATGTAGTGATGACCGTGGGAATGACGACTTTCTTCTTGCCATTCGCCGCGAGGGCCTCTCCAATATCCTCTGTCCACTGCTGCAGCTGACGGTAACTCATATGGGGACATCCCATAAAGCAGAGCTTGGGCTTTGCCTTTGGATTCTTCCAAATGCAGGGGTAGCTCTCCTTCACCCGTTCCAGTTCGGCGTCGTCAATGACATAGACCTTCGCGTCATCCGCAATAAGCGACTCCCCGAGCTCTACGGCCTCCGGAGTCAGGTTCTCAATGTGGTAAAGACCAACTGCTCCATTCGAAGCAGTGGCAGCGCCGAAATCCTTCAGGTAGTCCTTGGCCGCACCGTTCAACTCCGTGCCGATCCACTTGTCGAGACCCTTGACATACGGGACATCCTCCATGACCTTCATGCCGATGGCGGAACCCAGCACCTGGGCCTCCGGCTTCTTGGAGGTGCGGACCTCGACGACCCATTTGGCCTTTCTGCCCTCATCGGTCAGGAAACCATAATATGGGACAAACCCGAGGATGGAGCCGAAGAGCTCATAGATTCCGGAATTCCGGTTGCAGCGGGCACCGAGTACACTGTTGGCGTAGACGACAGCGGAAGATTCAGCCCAGGAGAGTACATCGCCCTTCTCCGGGATATTCCCGACCTCATCCATGTAGCAGGTACATGTGTAGGCGCGATCGTTCATGAGGCCCATCTTCTTCAGCTGTTTGTCATAGGGCTTCTGCTTCAGATAGATGGCTTTCCAGGTCAGGCGTTCCAGGGGCGATGCAGGGACGTTGGGATCCAGCGGATACGGGTCCACCGAAAACGGCTGCTTGGACACGACCCCTGCGTCCAGCAGCTCCTGTACTAGGTCAAAGACCGGCGTCAGAAACGAGAGACCAAAACTGGTGACCAGATGACCGTACTTTCCGGTGACCGGCACCATTTTTTCTGCCCCGAAGGCCTCACCGAACAGGACCAGAGACTTCATGATTTTTGCTCTCTCCGCTCCCTGTTCCCCATCATAAATGGCCTGCTGTTCCGGGGTCAGCTTCATTTTCATGGCATTCACTCCTTTTCGAGAAGATATTCCTCCGTATCATTACGGTTAAAATAGGCAATAATATTCTCTTTGGAGACGGTGCGCTCTGCGGCACCCTCCCCCTCCGGTTCCTTTTTCCAGTGGAAACCGTCCGCGCTGTAGAGTGTCAGTTCCTCAGGAAGGCTGTTATAGACAGAGAGCTCTTCCTCTGTCATGAGAGCCTCTGCCGTGGCGGCGTGGAGCATGGCATAGACCTTTTCCTCCGTTGTATGGGAGAAGGGGTTCTCCATCATGATCCAGGCCATTCCAAGGCAGTCCCCAAAGTCATACATGCTGAGACTCTTCTGGACTTTCTCCAGGAAGAGCATCCACCAGGAGCGGCGGATCATGAATGCCATAACGCTTTGAGGGTTCTTCATGTAGTGGAACTGTTCGAGATACTGTCCGGCAATCATGTCACGGGCTGCTCCGTTCTCCAGGATGTTCACCTGACCGGGATTTCCGTCCGGCATACGCACCGGAAGTACGGCACTCTCAAAAATAGGATGATTTACATGGTCCGGGGAGAACTCCGTCTCCTCAATATCTGAGCCCAATAGCTCAATGTAGACCCGCTTGACCTCCTGCATATCTGTCTCGGTCAACATGGTCACAACACTCCTGTCAGTAGTTTTTGATAATTTCACAAGTTCGGGCAATGTCGTCCTCGCTGTGGGCGTCGGAGACAAACATGGCCTCATACTGGGATGGCGCAACATAGACGCTATGCTCCAGCATATAGGAGAAATAGGCGGAAAAAGCAGTCTTGTCCGTCCGGTCGGCATCTGTGAAATTGCGGACCGGCCCATGCGTAAAGAAGGCGCTGAGCAGGGAACCCACGCGGTTTACGGTCACCTTTCCCGTCTCCGCATAAGCTTTTTCCAGTTTTTCCGCCTTCTCGTCAATGCGGCGATAGATATCCTTGTCCTTTAAGAGGAGCTGCAGCGTCGTGACGCCTGCAGCCGTGGCAACGGGGTTGCCGGACAGGGTTCCAGCCTGGTAAACCGGTCCAAGAGGCGATACACAATCCATGATGTCACGCTGCCCGCAATAGGCAGCCAGTGGCATTCCCCCTCCGACAATCTTTCCGTAGGTCACCATGTCCGGCTTCACCCCGTAGTATTCCGCGGCGCCGCCATAGGATAGGCGGAACCCGGTGATGACCTCGTCGAACAGCAGGACGGTTCCATGTTCCGCCGTGATGCGGCGCAGCGCGGAAAGGAAGCCCGGCTGCGGCGGCACGACGCCCATGTTGGCAGCAACGGGCTCCACGACGACACAGGCAATGCGGTCGCCATATTCCGAGAACAGATCCTCTACCTGAGAGACATTGTTGTACTCAGCAAGAAGCGTACAGTCCGTAAACGCCTTTGGCACGCCGGCACTGTCAGGCACAGCATTGGTCAGAAGACCAGAACCGGCTTTGACAAGAAGACCGTCGGAGTGTCCGTGATAACAGCCGACAAATTTCAGGATGAGGTCCCGGCCGGTGTAGCCGCGTGCCGCACGGACCGCGCTCATGACGGCCTCGGTGCCGCTGTTCACCAGGCGAATCTTCTCCGCTGCGGGGCTACCCGCTTGAATAAGTTCGGCGAGCTCCGACTCCCGTTTTGTAGGCGCCCCGAACGTGAGACCGCCGGCACAGGCTTTCTGTACCGCCTCTATGACCTCCGGGCGGGCGTGCCCCAGGATGCCCGGGCCCCAGGAGCAGACGTAGTCAATAAACTCATTGCCGTCCACGTCGAAGATCCGGTCGCCGGAGGCATGGTCAATGAACAGTGGTGTCCGGCCCACAGCGTTGAAGGCGCGAACCGGAGAGTTCACGCCTCCTGGCATGAGGCCCTTGGCCTCGGCAAACAGTTCTTCAGACCGCTCCGTGTTCAGACTCATGCCTGTTCCTCCTTCAGCCATTGTGCCACATCCAGTGCGTGGTAAGTGATGATGATGGAGGCCCCGGCCCGTTTCATGGCGGTGAGGTTCTCTGTGACAATGCGACGTTCGTCGATCCATCCGTTAGCCGATGCGGCCTTCACCATTGCATATTCTCCGCTTACATTATAGCAGGCAATGGGGTAATCGGTCATTTCCGATACCTCTTTTAATACGTCCAAAAAGGCAAGGGCGGGCTTGACCATGACAATATCGGCGCCCATCTCAATGTCGTTTTCGACCTCACGGATACCCTCTTTTCCGTTACGGGTATCCATCTGATAGGAACGACGGTCCACAAAGCAGGGTGCTGACCCGGCTGCGTCGCGGAACGGTCCGTAATAGGCGGAGGCATACTTGGCACTGTAGCCCATGATGGGGGTCGACTCAAAGCCGGCGGCGTCGAGTCCTGCGCGGATAGCTGCTACATCGCCATCCATCATATCAGACGGGGCGACCATGTCAGCACCTGCCTGTACACAGGTGACGGCCATCTTCGTCAAAAGCGGGAGTGTCTCATCGTTGAGAATGGTGGCGTGATCCTCCCCAATCAGACCGCAGTGGCCATGGTCGGTGTATTCACAGAGGCAGATATCCGCAATGACAATGAGGTTCGGATATTTTGCCTTTATTTGACGAATGACCCTCTGGACAATGCCGTCCGGGTCATAGGCACTGCTTCCCACGGCATCCTTTGTCCCGGGGATGCCAAACAGGAGGATTCCGGATATCCCGCTTGCGGCGACCTCGGAAAGAATCTCATCCATGCGGTCCAGGGACCACCGAAATACGCCGGGCATGGAGGGAATTGGCTCCTTGATGTCCTCCCCCTCAATGACAAACATGGGGTAGATGAGCTCCTTGACGCTTAAGCGCGTCTCGGCCACGAGGTCACGCAGGGCCTGGGTCTTTCGTAATCTGCGGAATCTGTTCATGAATTTTCAACCTCGATCAGAATGGTATGGACGAGACCCTCCACGGAGGAGGTCCCGGAGATGACGGTGTGCGCATCCGTATATTCCCGGAGCGAATCCGCCGTATATTTGCCGATGCAGACCGGCACCGTCTTTCCCGTGACCGATCCGCCGGCGGCAAAGTATTCCCGCACGCCTTCGGAACTTGCGAAGACAAGGTAGTCGGACTCCGGAAGAGCCGGAATTTTCGCTGCAATTTCCGGACTTGGGCCGGTATCATAGACCCGCGCCTCCGTGAAGTTTATTCCCTGTTCAGAGAGCCGCTCCGAGAGCACACGGTTGCCTTTAACCGCTCTGGGTATGAGGAGCCGGTCATGGGGACCAACGGTGCGGATAAGTTCCTCCGCGAGCCCGTCCGAGGTAAACGTCTTCGGGCAAAGATCTGGGGCGATGTGGTATTTTTTCAAATAAGCACCTGTGGCAGCGCCGATCACAGCAACTTTCAGCCCGCCCAGCTGCCGAATGTCCATCCCCCTGCGATAGAACTCCTCGAAGAACCGGTCAATGGCGTTTCGTCCGGTGAATACCACATAAGTGTAGTCGGAAAGGGAGTCCAACGCTTGTGAAAACGTCTCGTCTTCTACCGGAAGAATCTGCAGCAGCGGCAGAGGGGTAATAGCTCCCCCCTCTCGCTCAAGAGCAAGGGACATTTTTCGGCAGAACGAGGCCGTTCCACATACTGTAGTGCTGGTGCCCGCCAGTGGCAGAGCTTTCGGTGAAGTCATATCCAGTGCAGCACATTTCCCTATGACGATAGTAGCCGGTGTCACAATATGGGGGTCAGCCGCCGCAAGCGCTGGAAGCTCCGCCAACGTACTGCGAAGAACATACTGCCCGGAACGTGTCCCGTTGGAGATGACCGCTGCCGGTGTGCTTCCATCCATGCCGTTGGACTGCAGGGCATGGCAGATATTGGGAAGGGCATGGAGCCCCATCAGGAAAACAAGAGTGGAGTCCATACGGGCAAGCGTAGAGAAGTCTAAGTTGTCCGTGAGGGAGCCATCGGCAGAGTGTCCGGTAATGACCGAAAACATGTTGCTGACGCCCCGGTGGGTCACCGGAATACCGGCAGCCATGGGTACGGAGATGGCAGAGGTCACGCCTGGCACGACCTCATAGGGAATTCCGGCACTTTGCAGTGCCTGGCACTCCTCGCCGCCGCGGCCAAAGACAAATGGATCGCCCCCCTTGAGACGGACCACAGTCTTCCCCTCCTGTGCTTTTCTCAGGAGAAGCGCCGTGATTTCATCCTGTCGCATGGAGTGGTGACCTGCCCGCTTGCCGGCGTAGAGCTTTTCACAGTCCGGACGGCACAGGGAGAGCAGGGTCTCGTCGGCAAGGTAGTCGTAGATGACGACGTCGCAGTCTTTAAGAAGGTCCCGGGTACGCTTGGTGGTATAGTCAGGATTTCCCGGTCCCGCTCCGGCGAGATACACAAAAGAGTGTCCCTCCATCTTACGGGCCAGATTTTCCAGCTCCTGTTTCCGGTTTTCCAGAGAAAGCTCTGCCACAACAATGGAGGGCTTCCGATAAAATGCGGTAATTCTCACAGTCTTGGAATCAGTCCACTCCGCATGTACGCCGACCGCGTCATGGCAGTCCGCACCAAGCTGTTTCATGAGTTCCCGCTCCAAGTCAAAGAGAATATGGGTCTTGGGATGGTCAATTTGACGAAGCAGCTGCTCTGCCTCGGAACCCCTCAGGGCCTCGCAGGCAATAATCCCCTGGCAAGCCGCGGGCACGAACTCCGACGGCTGAAATTTTCGTACCGTCAAATCATCCAGTGGAATCCCCAATCGATTTACCCCGGCAGCGGCCAACAGGATGGCATCATATTCGCCATTCTGAAGCTTTTGGATTCTCGTCGGAACATTGCCCCGGAGAAGAGTCACTTTGCAGTCTGGGTAAAGGACATGGGCCATGGCCTCCCGCCTTGGGCTAGCGGTACCAATGACACCGGTTTCAAGATTGGAGTCCGGACGGCTGATCAGCAGGTCCGCCGGGTTCTCCCGCTCCGAGACTGCGGGAATACAGAACGGAGCACCCGTTGCCGATGGGAGATCCTTGGCACTATGGACCGCAAAGTCAATTTCCCTGCGCTCCATGGCACTCTCCAGTTCCCGGACAAACAGTCCTTTTCCACCGGCATCCGCAAGTGGGCGGTCCTGAATTCGGTCTCCGGAGGTCCGGATAATGACCGGCTCTACCGTGAGCTCCGGGTCCATTCTCTGAAGTTCTTCCGCTATCAATGCTGTCTGACGGAGCGCCAGCGCACTCCCCCGGGTTCCCGCCCGAAGCGTTTTCATAGGAGTTCCTCCAATTTCCGGCGCAGCATGGACGCCCTCTTCTTCTGATCCTCCGGTTCCTTCCCGGGGACCTCTTCCCGCACCTTTTTCCGGTACTCCCCCATCTCCCGGTTCACTTCACCGATATGGTCCGGGAGAACCGACTTTATGGTCTTTTTTACATGCTGAGTCACCAACGGGCTCTTTCCCCCGCTGGATACTCCCACGACCACATCGTCATCCTTTACAATGGCGGGGAAATAGAACGTACAGTTCTCCGGGTCATCCACCGAGTTCACGGGAATATGGCGTCTCTTGGCTTCCTCTGCTACTTGGCGATTCACCTCTGGGTCATCCGTTGCCGCTATGACCAGGGCTAAATCGCCCGAGAAAAATTCTTCCGAATATTCCCGTGCTATCAGCGTAATCGACGCATCTTCTTTTGCAAGTTCCAAAAGACTTGGGTCAAACTGTGGCGATACCACGACGACATCAGCGCCAAACTCCCGCAGTGTGCGTGTTTTTCGCAAAGCCGTGTCCCCGCCACCGACCACAAGAACCCGCCGATCTGCGAGGTCGATAAAGAGTGGAAAATATGCCATGTCTCCCCCTATTCGCCATATTCCCGCAAAAAGCCTATCAGCCAGCGGGAGACCGTCTCCACCTGTTCGCCATCCGCCAGATTGCGGAGGGAATAGATCAGGTTGTCAAATCCGTTTTTCTCCACGGTGCTCCGGAGCTCTGGAAGCTGCTCAATGAGGTCGTGCAGAGTAAGTTCCTTCTTGATCTCCTCGGCGTAAGATTTCGCCCGTTCCTCCGCCACCTGGGCCTGTTCCCGTTTGTAGCGGGTATTGCGGGCCGCCGTCTCTCGGAACCAGTCAATGTTATAGAGGGTAATCCCCTCCATGTCGGCGATGCAGTCGTCGATATCAGCGGGAACCGCCAAATCAATAAACAGCCGTGGCTTTTTCGTCTTCAGGTACTTTTCCAGTTCCTCCTGTGTGACGGTGTAATGGGGACTCGTCGTGGCGCTGATAACGGCATCCGCCTCATCCATATACCGATAGCGATCCTTGTAGGGCACCATATGGGCCCCCTCTGAGAAGACATCCCACTCCACATTGCCGTGCATGGAACGGGTCGTGCCGTACAAATTGATACCGGGATGGCTCAGAATGTTCTTTGCAGTAATTGAGCCGATCTTTCCTGTGGCACCGATGACCAGCACCGTTTTCTGCTCTCCTGGCATATGGAAGACCTCATTGGCCGCCAGTGTTCCAAAAGAGACCGGGGTCGTGGAGAGGCCAGTGTCCGTCTTGATATTTTTGGCCGCGGCAATGGCCATCTGAAAAATGGTGTTGAACTCTGAGGAGGTGGCACCATTTTCCAGGGCACGGCCATAGGCCTCCTTCAGTTGGCGGAGAATTTCATCCTCCCCCAGGACCATGGAGTCAATACCGCTGGCGACCCGGGTCAAGTGCAGGACTGCACCCCCGTCCTCATAGACGTTAAAGTACCGCAGAACTTCCCGGAGAGAAATCCCTCTGTTCTCGCAGACCAGCTTCTCCATGGGCTTTATATTCTCCCGCCCGCCGTCAAAATAGATCTCAAAGCGATTGCAGGTGCTGAGTATGACACACTGGCTCACACCGGGGAGCTTTACAAAGGCCTCTGGATAGAACCGCTCCTGCTCCTCTGCCGAGAAGGAAAATGCCTCCCGCACCGACTGTGGAGCCGTCTTATAACTGATGCTCAATGTGTTCATGCTGTATCTCTCCTAAAAGCACCGTTACCCGCGATGGATGACTGTAAACTCCCCGACTTTTTGCATGCCCGCTTTCTCATAAAACCGCTGTTTTTCGGGCATGCACATGAGATAGATGCGGCGGTCGGGGTACGCATCGGCAAAAAATTTTACGCCGGTATGGGCAAAGTGTCTTCCGCGGCAATCCGGATTTGTGGAGATTGCCCCGATGAAGACAGCCGGTTCCGTAATGGAGAGCGCCCCCGCCGTGGAGACAAATTTCCCGTCGGCCTCCAGAAGCAGAGAACGTGCGGTACCGTGCCGGACGCGGTGGGAAAAATCCACCAGCCAGTCCGGATAGGGCGCCGGAAAATAACCGGGATTGTTCTCTGCAAGAAGATCATAATAAGCTCGAAACTCTGTGTTCTCCACAAAACGCAGCGGCTCTTTCGAGGGGACCGCAATACAGTCGGAGCCCTTTGGGAACTCCATCTGCATTCCGGTGGGAGTTTCCTGAAAAAATTTTGCGTCGCCCGTCAGAGTCTGCCAGGAAATGACCTTCAGGAAGTCCAGCAGTTCCGTTCTCAGGGCAGAATCCATTGGGTCTGCGGTATAAATGACTAAATCGCCATAGGAGACAGAGAGAAAAGCGGTGAGGTTTTCGTCCTCGTCCCTCTGCTCGAAGCTTTGGACAAAGGAATAACCGGTCCCATAGGACAACAGCGGGCCAATGGCTTTTACGCCGAGCAGGCCGTCTGCGCAGAAGTCAACAAGTTCCGAGAGCTTTTCCCGGGACGGATTTTCCAAGAAGCGTATCATTGCAGGGCTCCAATCTCCGGCAGGAGGACTTTCAACAGTTCCAGGGTGTTCTCCACGTCGCTGCGGTCCATGACACAGACAGGGGAATGCAGATATCTGGTCGGCACAGAGACCGCCATTACGCGCGCTCCGCCGGCTGTCCGCTGGACCGAACCGGCATCATTTCCCCCGGCGACCAGAGTCTTGGTCTGACAGGGAATTCCATTCTTCTCTGCAATGTCCATGGCGAGGCGATACAGTTCCATATCGTATATGGTACGGCGATCCATATAGGAGACCACCGGTCCATCGCCCAGTACGCAGGCCCTCTTGCCGCCCTGAACGCCGCAGATGTCGCCAGCCGTCGTGGTCTCGAGGATAATGCCAATGTCCGGGCGGACACGGAATGCGGCGGCCTGAGCGCCAAATGTGCCAACCTCTTCCTGTACCGTGAAGACAAATGTCATATCCCAGGGGAGTTCGCTGTTGAGCAGATATAGCATGATGGCACAGCCGACGCGGTCGTCAAGTGCCTTGCTTTTCATACGTCCATCGCCAAATTCCTTAAAATCGGCGGGATAGGCTGCGAAACTGCCAAGGGGCGCCAGCTCCAGGGCCTCCTCCTTCGACGAGGCACCTATGTCCAATACCATGTCTGTCATGCCGGGGATTTTCTCCCTCTCCTCTTTGTCACAGAGGTGGAGGTGTTTCAACCCGATGATTCCTTGCCCCCCGTTCTCCAGGCCCACCGTTCTTCCGATGAGGACAGCGGGGTCAATGCCACCAATCTCATCAAAATGGAGGTATCCTTCCTCCGTTGCACTGGTAATGATAAGTCCCACCTCATCCATGTGGGCGCAGATCATGATGGAGTGCTTCGGAGCAGCAGCACCATGTTTTTTCACAATGAGATTTCCTAAGGGGTCCGTCATAGTCTCCACGTCATCCGGAAGCCGGGAGCAGATGGCCTCGCGGATACGGTTTTCCCGACCGGAGACCCCGGGGATTCCGCACAAAGTTTTAATGGTCTCTGTGTTCATACCGCTCTTCCCCCTTCATCCAGGATATAGTCGGCAAGAAGTCTGGCCGTGTTCTCCAAGTCCTCCGTTGCAATGACCTCCGCCGGTGTATGCATATATTTCAGCGGAATGGAGACAAGACCTGTTGTGACACCGCCAAGGGAAGTCGCAATTTCGTCAGCGTGGGTGCCGGTACGGCCATTCATGATTTCCAACTGATATGGAGTCCCGTGTTCCACGGCCGCCTGCTTTATGCCCTCAAAAACAGAATGAGAGAGAAGCGGAGAACAGCCGATCATAGGGCCCTTCCCAAGTTCAGCAGTCTCTTGACGGCTACAGCCAGGGGTCCAAGCAAAGCTGACATCCACGGCAATGGCGGTGTATGGAATGTCCCATTTTTCGGAGAGGACCTCATGGCCGAGTGCTGTTGCGGCTCCATTCCCTGCAACTTCCTCCTGGACAGAGAACGTGAGAGCCAAATTGGCACGGTGTTCCAGAATTTCAGCAGTTCGAATGAGGACGGCAACTCCGGCGCGGTCGTCGAGAGCTGCGGCAGATATCTGACCGTTTGGCAGCTCCAGAAAACGGGATAGGAAGGTGACTCGATCGCCCAATTTTGCCCGTTCCCGAAGATGCTGTTCCGAGAGGCCGGTATCTATGGCAAGTTCTGTGCAGGGCTTCGCCCTGCCTTTATCCTCAGGATTGCTCAGGTGGGGCGGCACCGTCTCAATGATGCCATAGACGTCCTCCGTCCCATGGATGACGACCTCCAGTCCGCCCAAGGTACGGATATCCACGCCGCCGCAGCGGTCAAAGCGGACAAACCCGTCGGGGCAGAGCTCGGTCACCACAAGGCCGATCTGGTCAATATGGGCATCCAACAGGAAAAGAGGCCCCGGGCCATTGATCCGTCCGAGGACACTGCCGCGGGCGTTGCAGCTCACCTCATCACAATAAGGCTTTAGAAGTTCTGCTGCGCTCTGCGCCGCCCCTGTCTCCCAACCGGATACGCCTGGAGCCTCTGTCAAAGTCCGGAGTACCGTCGAAAAATCCATGCTCTATCCCTCCGTCTTCCGATTCGTTCTAGAATAATAATTTTATCATACCGCCAGAGGAAATACAAAAACCGTCCCAAAGCGATTGCTTTGGAACGGCCTGGCAGGGATGGCTGGATTTGAACCAGCGGTGACGGAGTCAAAGTCCGTTGCCTTAACCCCTTGGCTACACCCCCGTGTTTGGTTTTGAAAAAACCGCCCAGAGTTTTCTGAGCGGTTTTCATAGATGGGGTGGAAGATGAGATTCGAACTCACGGTCTCCAGAGCCACAATCTGGCGCTTTAACCAGCTAAGCTACATCCACCACAGAGTCATGGCGCGCCTAGAGGGACTCGAACCCCCGACCCACTGCTTAGAAGGCAGTTGCTCTATCCAGCTGAGCTACAAGCGCAAAAAATTGGAGCGGGTGATGGGAATCGAACCCACGTAGCCAGCTTGGAAGGCTGGAATTCTACCGTTGAACTACACCCGCATCTCTGCGACGTTCACTATTATATCGAAGCGAACGCCGCATGTCAATAATTACTTTCCGAGATTGTTCAATTTTTGTGAAGGACGATCTCCCCGTCCTCCGAGGTGATGGAAATGGCCGTAACAGGCGCTCCATCGGCATCAATGATCATATCGGCAATCTTGTCCTCTATGCTGCGCCGGATGACGTTGCGGAGGTCACGGGCACCGCGGACATGGCTGTCCATGCGCTTGCGGATTTCCGCGGGAACGCCGTCGTCCCAGGTCAGGGTGATGCCCTTGTCGGCCAGCGGCTCCTTCAGCTCGCCGAGCATGAGCTCAGCAATCTTGTCATAGTTGTCATCGGTGAGATCGTTGAACACGACGACCTCATCTACACGGCCGATGAACTCCGGACGCAGGAATTCCCGCAGGGCCTTCATGGCGTGATCCTTGGATGCCGTCTCCGCATTCTTATTAAAGCCGAGAGTGGTATCCTTGGTGTTGCTGCCCGCATTGGAGGTCATGACGATGATGGTGTTCTCAAAGTTGACCGTCCGGCCCTGGGCGTCGTTGATTTTGCCCTCGTCCAGAATCTGGAGAAGGATATTCATGACGTCGGGATGGGCTTTCTCAATCTCGTCGAACAGGATGACCGAGTAGGGCTTTCTACGGACCTTCTCGGTGAGCTGGCCGGCCTCATCGTAACCCACATATCCGGGGGGCGATCCAATGATTCTCGAGACGCTGAACTTCTCCATGAATTCCGACATATCAAGCCGGATAAGGGTCTCCGGGGTGTCAAAGAGCTGATTTGCCAGCTGCTTGACCAGTTCGGTCTTTCCGACACCGGTGGGTCCCACAAAGATAAAGGATGCCGGGCGTCTTCTGGCATTGATCTGGATGCGGCTGCGCTTGACGGCCTGGGCAACGGCATGGATTGCGTCGTCCTGACCGATTACTTTCTTCTTGAGCTCACTCTCCAGATTGGCGAGCTTCTTCAGATCTGATTCAATGACTTTGGATGCCGGGACACCGGTCCAGAGCTGAATGACCTTGCCGATATCCTCCTCGGTAACCTGGTTGTCAGCAGCAGCCCGCTGCAATGCCGGCAGTTTATTTTGCAGAGTCAGAATATCCGACTTCAGCTTAGCTTGTCCTTCATAGTCCGGGTTGGAGGTGTCGGACTCCATATCCTGGAGCTCCTGCTTCAGGTCGGCGAGTTCCTTTTCCGCGAGCTCACACTCGCTGATGGCCTTGTTCCGGAGATTGGCCGAGGTGCAGGCCTCATCCAAAAGGTCGATGGCTTTGTCCGGAAGAAAACGGTCGGTGATATAGCGCTCGGAGAGCACCACAGCCTCATGGACCAGGTGATCCGAGATCTTTACACGGTGGAAGTCCTCATAGTAGCCCTTGATGCCGTTCAGGATCTCTGTGGTCTCGTCCACAGAGGGCTCCTCGACCTTGATGGGCTGAAAACGGCGTTCCAGGGCGGCATCCTTCTCGATATGCTTCCGATATTCATTGAACGTCGTTGCGCCGATGACCTGAATTTCCCCGCGGGAGAGGGCCGGCTTCATGATGTTGGCGGCATTCATGGTGCCGTCGGCGTCACCGGTTCCGACGAGGTTATGGATTTCATCAATAAACAGGATGATATTCTTCTCCCGTTCCACCTCTTCGAGGAGCCCTTTGACCCTGCTCTCAAACTGGCCGCGGAATTGAGTTCCTGCCACGAGGGCGGTCAGGTCCAAAAGATGGATCTCCTTGTCGGCGAGTTTTGCCGGGACATTGCCGGAGGCAATGCGCTCTGCCAGTCCCTCGGCGATAGCGGTCTTACCGACACCGGGCTCACCGATGAGACAGGGGTTGTTCTTGGAACGGCGGCAGAGAATCTGGATGGCACGCTCAATTTCGCGGTCTCTTCCGATGATACGGTCGAGTTCCCCTTTTCGGGCACGCTCTGTGAGGTCTGTACAGTAGAGGTTCAGGAAGCGGCGCTTTTTGCGATCTCCTTTTTGGCCTCTTTTTCGCGGACCATGTCTATGAGAGTTGTCATTCTCCTCCGTATCCGGGACAGACGGGTATTCTGAATTTTCTCCATTCCCCTGCCCTTCCGGGTTCTGGTTCTGTACGCCATTGTTTCCCAGAGCATTGAAAAGCGTCTCAAGGGAGGGCATGGTCGGAGCGCCACCCTCTTCGAAGTCGGAGTTCTCATCAAAGCCGAGCATGGCATTGATCTGATCCGAGATCTGATCCACATCGTCCTCGGATACGCCCATGTTGTCCATGATTTGGCGCACCGGTCCAATATTGAGTTCCATGGCGCACTTGATGCAGTAGCCCTGAGGCTCCTGCTTTTCTGTGTTCACCTGGGATATGAAAATGACTGCAGGGTTTTTATGGCACCTGCAGCAAAGCACTTGCTTCATGTTTCAGGCTCCTTTTCCTTAAGGGGTTTCATTCTTTCTGGTCTCCGCTTGCCTTTCCGGAGTCTTTCAACTGTCGGACCGCGGCGGGCGTATAGGAGATCAGGGCAAGGAGAGTGAGTACAACCGACAAACTTACCATGATGATGATCATAAGATCCGGCATGGACCACCATCTGCTGAAGAGACCGAACTCCGGCGCCACAAGCAGAAGGAGGATCATGACAATATAGTAATAGAATGTGGATACCTTACCGAACCAATTGGCAGCTGCTGGACGGAAGTCCTTGGCAAGAAGAATAATGGCCCCCACGACCATGAGTACCTCCTTGGCGACAAAGAACCAGAAGATCCAGCTGAAGCCGGAAAGCATTGGGTCCGGTGAGGCGTGAAAATGGAAGAAGAAAGCAATGGCAATGGTGATCTGCGTCAGCTTATCCGCCAGCGGATCCAACATCTTGCCGAGGTTGCTGATCTGGTTGAATTTCCGGGCGATTTTTCCGTCCAGAAAATCCGTTATACCGGAGGCAGCTACGGTGATGATTGCCCCAAGATAATGGTGCTGCAGAAACAGTACCAGAAAGACCGGGACCAGGATAATACGGATGAGTGACAGGAGGTTTGGAATAGTCCACATGCCCTCCCGCAGGCTCTTGGCCTGTTTTTCAAGATTGCTCATGATAGGTTCCCCTTCCCAAAAGCAGTAGTTGTATTGAAATTATAACGCAAGTCCGTAGGACTGCAAGAGCGGATTCAAGGATTGGAAGACGGAGGTGAGAATCCGCGATTCCGCCAGCTGCTCCGCGAGCCACTGGGACTGGATGATGCCATGTACCACCGAGAAATTGAGAAGCACAGCGGCGGTCAGATCCAAAACTGCACCCTCCAATAGACCGAACAGACCGCCTAATACAGAGTCAGCACCTCGCAAAGCCCCTGTGGTGCGCACCGCATTGGTGATCATTCGAAGGAGAAGGAACAGCAGCACGGAAAAAAGGACAAAGAGAACAGCGGTGACAATGGCTTGAACAACAGCATAGACGCCGGGGCCAATGACCTTGTCCACAAGGTATTCGGAGACTTTGCCGGGATCTGTGGTGACCTGCAGTACTTTCTGCATGGCGGTATGCCATTCGTAGGCCGGGTCGGTAGCTCTCCCAGTCAGAATCTCCTTCCGGACCCGATCCATAAGGGAGGGACGGACAAAGCTGGTGAAAATAAAGTCAGATACCACACTCTGTGTGCGAAAAGACAGATACCCTGCCCCGAGGAATGTCAAAAATCCCCTTAGCGCAAGGAGAACGCCCCTACGGTACTGGTACAGCAAAAAAAGTACCAGCACAGCGCACATTATGATGTCAATTATCATACCCTAATCCTCATGACTTTGCAAACCGGACAAGCTCCGGTCCGCTCAGGTCTTACGTGAGACGTGATGCGCCTTTTCAATGCTTCCCATCTCATAGACATAGACACGGTTCCCCACGATAAGCGCCTTCAGAGAATTGGAGTTGGCGCTGACTTTTTTATGCAGATAGCCGTTAAAACCGTAGAGATCCACGCTGTCCGAGGTCAGAACACCAATGCGGGAATCCGAGGTGGAGAGCCCTTTGATCTCCTCATCATAGGCCTTCCGGAAAGCCTCCTTGCCAGAGGGACGATAGCCAACCAGCGACTGGGAGTTCATACTCCCGTATTTTGCCTCCACAAGAACCGTCTCGCCGTTGCTGGCAAAGGCAAATGCCGAGAGGGTATTGTCACCATACTTGACGAGAGTGCTCTTACTCAGGCCACGAATAAAGGCAATGCCGGTGTCCCCAACCGCAACAACATCATTGTTGTCGGCAAAATGGACGCTCAGAATTGTGTTCCCGGGGAATTCGCCCTCATAGAGGGGTTCTTTATAGTCAAAGTCAAAAACAAATACTTTGGAGTATTCCACCGCCCCCTCGGACCCGATGACCGAGACCGCCGCGTATTTTCCATTGTCAGAGAGTGCCACCGAGTTCACGGTATAATTGGCACAGTCCCAGACAAAGACACGCTTCGAGGCCTTCTTGTTCAATACGACAAGGCGGGATGTTGCCCGGTCACAGAGGGTGCCAAAGGCCAGGTTGCCTTTCTTTCCCACAGCAGCAGTAATAATAGACTCATCCGCCTGTAGTTTCCCCGAGTGGAGGATCTTGGAACGGGTCTCGATGCGGTAGCGGACACCGCCGCGGTCATAGACCAGAGCCCGACTGCCGCAGATATTCATGGCGGGACGGCCATAACTGTGCTTTGCCGTCTTGATTTCCTTGGCTGTGGAGTTCAGAGTCAAAGTCTTATTGTCCTTCAGGACAAAGAGGTTCCCGTCGAGAACGCCAACAGCGTCCACTGTGCTGGAATCCAAGTCGTAAGGGTATCCCTTTCCCGGTCCAAGATGGGACCAGAACGACCCGGAACCTCCGCCCTGGGAGGCAATAGAGGCCTGACGGAAGCTGGATGCCGCAATAATGATCAGCAGGATGATGATAAGTGCCAGTGCTATGATGCGCAGCGCTGCTCGCCTGCTCTCCGACAGCCGGTAGGTCCGTGCTGTCCTGGCAGCCTGTCTCGCCCCGTCTCGCCGGGACTCAGCAGCCCTCCGGGCATTCGTTACTCTGCGATTCGCCAATATCTTCACCTCGGTAATAGACTCTGTTCAAGTACAGCCCGCAGGCCGGTGCAGTGGGTCCGGCTCTGCGCCGGTTCTCCGCCTGCAGGATCTCCGGTATGCTGCCGGGCGCCGCCTTCCCCTCGGAGAGGAACAGAAGGGTTCCGGCCATAATTCGTACCATATTGTAGAGAAAACCATCCGCCTCCACGAGAAATGTGACCATGTCTCCCTCCCGGGTGACCTCGGCCCGGCGGACTGTCCGGATATTTCCGTTGATTATCTCCGGGTTATTCGTAAAAGAAGTAAATGTATGAGTTCCAAGGAAATCCTTGGCCTCCCGATCCAGAAATTCCTCGTCCAGATGTCTTCGATAGTAGTATGCCCTTCCCTCATGAAACGGGTTCCGGGCCACACCATTACTGAACTGATAAATATATTGTTTTCCCTGGCTGTCATACCGGGGATGGAATTCAAGCGGTACATCCTGCGCCGAGTACACGGCAATATCCTGTGGCAGTTTGGCATTCAGTGCACCTATAAGGCGGTAACAGCTGATGGGTTTTTCTGTCCTCAGCGTACAGCAGTACATATTGGCATGGACGCCGCTGTCGGTGCGGGAGCAGCCGGTCACCTGTTCCCGAGAGCCCAGGATAGCACAGACAGCATCCTGCAGCACCTCTTGTACAGAGAGCGCGTTCTCCTGGACCTGCCAGCCGTGATAGTTGGTGCCGAGGAACCGGAGTTTCAGTAGGATATTTCTCACAGGACTCCCCTTTCGGTTCATACAAGATGCGGGAAAAAATGGTTTAGCAGGATGATCCCAGCTGTGACGGCAGCGACAAACAAGAGAGCAACGATGTCACGCGCACCGATTTTCATCTGGCGCATGCGGGTCCTGCCCTCATAGCCGTGATAGCACCGGCATTCCATGGCAAACGAGAGCTCATAGGCGCGCCGGAACGATGTGACAAACATGGGGATAAACACCGGGATCAGCGCCTTGGTCCGCTGCCCGACGCTTCCAGTCTCGAGGTCCGCACCCCTGGCTTTCTGCGCACTGGTGATCTTGTCAAACTCATCCACCAAGATGGGAATGTAGCGGAGCGCAATGGTCATCATCATGGCCACGGTGTGGATACTGCTCCGCATGAACTTCAGCGGAGACAGCAGCCGCTCCATTCCGTCGGTAATGAGCGTGGGCGATGTAGTGTACGTCAGCATAGAACTGGCCACTATAAGACAGATAACCCGGACCAGCATGAATGCAGCCGTGTAAACACCGCCGCTGTAGATATGCAGATGACTCATATTGACCCACGGCTTTCCGGTGCGGACAAAGAAGACGTTCAGCACAGCAGTCAGCAGCAGGATGATAAACAGTGGTTTCAACCCCCGCAATATCGTAGTGACGGGAATGCGGGAGATAGTGACGATGAGTGCCAAGGCACCCACCATAAGAAGCAGAGACCAGAAGTTCTTGCATACAAAAATAATGACGATAAATACAAGTGAGAGGACCAGCTTCATGCGGGGGTCCATCTTGTGGACCATGGAGTTGCCGGGAAAATACTGGCCGAGTGTCATGTCCTTAACCATTCGTTGCCCCGCCTTTCTCCGCCTCTTTGCGAAGCCGCATGAGTTCGCGTCTCCCCTGCTCCGGCGTGTAGATATCCTCCCGTACCGGGTAGCCCATCTCCTTCAGCCTGAGGAAAACCTTGGTGATCTGCGGGACATCCAGACCGATGTCCAGCAGATGCCGGGATTCCCGGTAGACGTCTTTCACACTTCCATAGAGGTCTACCTTGTGGTCATTGATGACCAGGACTTTTGTGGCAATGCGCGCCACATCTTCCATACTGTGGGAGACGATCATGACCGTACAGCCGGTGCGGTCGCGGTAATTTCGAATGAGGTCGAGAATCTGGTCCCTTCCTCTGGGGTCAAGGCCAGCGGACGGCTCATCAAGGATGAGCACCTTTGGCTCCATGGCCATAACGCCAGCAATGGCGACTCGGCGCTTTTCACCGCCGGAGAGATCAAATGGTGATTTCTCCAGCATAGACTCTTTTAGCCCCACATATTCGGCCGCTCTGTGGACTCTCTGGTCAATTTCCTCTTCCGAGAGTTTCATATTTTTCGGTCCAAAGGAGATATCCTTGAAAACTGTCTCCTCAAACAGCTGATACTCGGGGTATTGGAAGCAGAGACCCACCGTGAAGCGGCTCTTGCGCAGCGACTCCTTGCTCTCCCAAATATCCTGACCGTCCACATAGACCTTGCCATCTGTGGGCTTGAGAAGGCCGTTGAAATGCTGGATCAACGTGCTTTTCCCGGAGCCGGTATGGCCGATGACAGCCACCAGTTCTCCCGGAGCAACCTCAAGGTTCACATCCTCCAGGGCGGTGACCTCAAAGGGCGTGCCCTTAGAGTAGCGATATGTCAGGTGTTCTGTCTTCAAAATTGCCATGTCAGACCACCTCCAATGCAGCAGCTACCGCATTAGCACACTCGTCGGCAGTCAGAATCTTATCGGAGAGATTCCAGCCGTCCTCTCGAAGCATGGCAGCAAATTCAGTAACCTGAGGCACGTCAAGGCCCACGGAACGGAGTCCCTCAATGTCTGAGAAGACCTCATAGGGGGTTCCATCATGGATGATCTTTCCCCCGTCCATGACCACGACTCGGTCGGCCGTGGCCGCCTCTTCCATATAATGGGTAATAAACACAACCGTCTTGCCAAACTCGTCGTGGAGCCGATGGATGGTCTCCATTACCTCCCGGCGTCCGCTGGGGTCCAGCATGGCTGTGGATTCGTCAAAGATAATGCACTCGGGGTCCATGGCGAGGATGCCGGCAATGGCCACCCTCTGCTTCTGGCCGCCCGAGAGTTTGTTGGGAGAGTGGAGACGATATTTCGTCATTCCGACCACTTCCAGTGCCCGATCCACCCGCTCCCGGATCTCCTCTGGGGGAACCCCCAGGTTTTCCGGACCAAAGGCCACATCCTCCTCCACAACAGAGGCAATGAGCTGATTATCCGGGTTCTGGAACACCATTCCGACATGCTGTCGGAGTTCAAGAAGTTCATCCTCGCCTCGGGTGTTGATACCGAAACTGATGACGTCTCCCTGATCCGGTGCAAGGATCCCATTGCAGAGCTTTGCGAGGGTCGATTTACCAGAGCCGTTGTGGCCCAGCACCGCAAGACAGTCCCCGCGATGGATGGTCAGTGAGAGGTCTGAAATGGCCATATGCACGTCGGCACGGTCCTCGCCGGGGTCGGCAGGACCATCTCCCTCCTCCTCCGGCAGGTCGTCGTAGGTAAAGAAGACGTGCTGAAAATCTATGAGATCCTCACCGGTGAATACCGGTCGTTCCGACACCGCCGACTGAGGTTTTCCGTTGTCTTTCTTTTTCTTTCTGCGTTTTCCAAACAAAATTGCGTTTCGCTCCTGTTATTTCTTGCGCCAAATAGCGGATGCTCCACAGGGGAGACACATACCAGAGGCCGTCGTTGTCAGCCCGATCTCGTCACATTCAATGGTTCCGCCATATTTAGAACTTACGATGCTACCGAGAATATAGCTCATAACGGAGGGCGAGAGCCCGGTGGTATACGAATTGATCAAAAACATCAGCGGGTCGTCAGAGAGAACTTTGGAACAGGTCTCCACAAGATCATAGATCTTGTCCTCCAGCTTCCAGACCTCGCCGCCGGGTCCCCTTCCATAGGATGGCGGATCCATGATGATGATATCGTAGTGATGCCCGCGGCGGATTTCCCGCTCCACGAACTTGGTGCAGTCATCCACGAGCCAGCGGACATTTCCATCTGCCACACCGGACAGCTGGGCATTCTCCTTGGCATAGTTCACCATGCCCTTGGAGGCGTCGACATGCACCACAGAGGCGCCCTCTTTCAGAGCGGCTACTGTGGCTCCGCCGGTATAGGCAAAGAGGTTCAGGACTTTCACGTCGTCCCGGCCGGACTGCCGGATGACCTCGCGGGTGTAGTCCCAGTTTACAGCCTGCTCCGGAAATAGGCCGGTGTGCTTGAAGCCCATGGGACGGATGCGATAGGTGAGATCCCGGTAGTTAATCGTCCACTCCTGTGGATACGGCCGGTAGACCTCCCACTGGCCTCCCCCCTTGTGGCTCCTCTTGTAATGGGCATTTGCCTGTTTCCAAAGGGGATGCTTCTTCGGGGTCTTCCAGATGATCTGCGGGTCCGGGCGGATGAGGATGATGTCTCCCCACCGCTCCAGTTTCTCGCCGCAGGAGGTATCAATCAGTTCGTAGTCCTTCCAAAAATTGGTCGTTCGCATTCTCTATGCTGCTCCTCAAAGAAGACGTTCTCTGACCACCTCGGCAATAACCTCACCGAGATGCTGAATTTGTGCGGTATCCTTCCCCTCAAGCATGACACGGATAAGGGGCTCCGTTCCGGATGCCCGAACCAGCACTCTGCCTGTGTCGCCGAGTTCCGCCTCCGCATGGGCGATGGCCTTCTTGATTTCCACGTCGTCCGGGAACCGGACCTTGCCCTCTTGGGATACGCGGACATTGATAAGTACCTGGGGATAGATTTCCATGACCGAGGCCAGCTCAGAGAGTTTTTTACCCGAGCGCTTCATGGCCTTGAGTATCTGGATGGCGGTGAGCTCTCCATCGCCCGTGGTGGCGTAGTCCAGGAAAATGACGTGTCCGGACTGTTCGCCGCCGATATTGTAGCCGTTCTTGAGCATGTTCTCCAGAACATAGCGGTCACCGACTGCCGTCTTCTCGCAGTGGATGCCCTCGGATTCGGCAAATTTGAAAAAGCCCATATTGCTCATGACCGTGACAACAGCGGTGTCCTTGGCAAGGTTGCCGTTCTCCTTCATGTCCTTGGAGCAGAGGGCGATGATCTTGTCGCCATCCACAACATTGCCATTTTCGTCCACAGCGATGAGACGGTCGGCATCTCCGTCGAAGGCGAAGCCGACATCACAGTGGTTCTCCCGTACAAAATTCTGCAGGTTCTCAATGTGGGTGGAGCCACAGTTATCGTTGATGTTGAGTCCGTCCGGGTCGGCGCTCAGAACCGAGACGCTGCATCCGAGATACTGGAACAGTTTCTCGGCGGTCACACTCGAGGCACCGTTGGCACAGTCCAGAGCAACACTGAGTCCGTTGTGGCGAAATTCCGTGGTGCGGAGCAGATGGTTGATATAGTCCTTCACCGCAGTATCGGAACGGGTGATCCGCCCGACGTCGGCACCGACTTTGACCGGGGGCGTGCGCACCTCGTCGAGGATAATGGCCTCAATTTCCTCCTCCAGGGCATCCGGAAGCTTGAAGCCATCATTTTTGAAGATTTTGATGCCGTTATACTCAAATGGGTTGTGGGACGCGGAGATGACAACACCGGCGTCATATCCATATTCCTTGACAAGATAGGCCACCGCCGGAGTCGGAATAACACCCAGAAGAAGGACGTCAGCTCCCACAGAGCAAAGTCCTGCTGCAATGGCGGACTCCAGCATGTCGCCGGAGAGACGGGTGTCCATGCCGATCATGACCTTGGGGTGCCGTTTTTTATCCTCGACGCCCTCAATGAGCACCATGGCCGCCGCGCGTCCGATTTTCATTGCCAGTTCCGGGGTGAGAAATTTATTGGCGACGCCGCGGGCGCCGTCGGTTCCAAATAATCTGCCCATATACCTTATTTACTCCTTTATTTCTTAGCCGGGTACGTGAGGCCGAGATGGTCATACCCCGCCGGGGTCACCATCCTGCCCCGCGGTGTACGCGACAGGAATCCAATTTGCATGAGATACGGCTCGTAGACATCCTCGATGGTGGAGGGGTCCTCGCCGATGGCCGCCGCTATGGTATCCAGGCCGACAGGCCCTCCGCCATAGGTCTCAATCATTGTGTGGAGAAGCCGGCGATCCAGATTGTCCAGTCCCAGGGAGTCTATCTCCATGCGGGAGAGCGCCAGATCCGCCGCATCCTTTGTGATAACGCCGCTTCCTATGACCTCCGCGAAGTCACGGGAACGCTTCAGCAGGCGGTTGGCGATTCGGGGTGTGCCCCGGGAACGGGCCGCAATATCCATGGCACCCTCGGGGTCAATGTCTATGCCGAGAATACCTGCACTGCGCCGTACGATATCGGCAAGCTGCTCCGGTGTGTAGAGTTCCAGACGAAAAACCACACCAAAGCGGTCCCGTAGCGGTGCGGACAAAAGTCCAGCACGAGTCGTGGCGCCGACCAGCGTGAATTCCGGAAGATCCAGCCGGATGGAACGGGCGGACGGCCCCTTCCCTATGATGATGTCTATGGCATGATCCTCCATGGCCGGGTAGAGGATTTCCTCCACTTGGCGGGAGAGACGGTGAATTTCGTCAATAAAGAGTACATCGCCCTCGTTGAGATTGGTGAGAAGGGCCGCCAGGTCCCCCTGTTTCTCAATGGCAGGTCCCGATGTGACCCGGATGTCCACGCCCATCTCCGAGGCAATGATGCCGGAGAGCGTTGTCTTTCCCAGTCCGGGAGGACCGTACAGGAGAACGTGGTCCAGGGGCTCGCCGCGCCGCTTGGCCGCGTCAATATAGATGCGGAGATTCTCCTTGACTTTTTCCTGGCCAATGTAGTCGTTCAGCGTACGGGGCCGGAGGGAGTACTCGTAGCTGTTCTCCGCATCCTTCTCCGTGTATTCCGGCGTCATGAGCCGGCTCTCAAAGTCGAGTTCTTCTTCGTTCATATTCTGCTACCGATCCTCATCTGGAAAGATTTTTCAGGGCGAGTTTCAGGAGTTTCTCCGTGGGGAGAGACGGGTCCAGAGACTCCACAGCATGGGACGCCTCAGCCTGGCTGTACCCCAGCATGACCAGCGCACTGATGGTCTCGGAAACCGAGTTCCCGATGGGAGCATCTCCCGCTGCAGCAGCACTTGTTCCGGCAGCCACAGTTCCCTGCATTTCCCGGGCAATCTTGTCCTTTAGCTCCAAGACGATTCTCTTTGCGACCTTGGGGCCTACGCCTTGGGCAGCCGTAAGAGCACGGTAATCCTCGGAAGCAATACTTAGGGCCAGTTTGGATGGCTCCAAACTCGAGAGAATGGAGAGAGCCGCCTTGGGGCCCACGCCAGAGACAGAGGTCAGGAGATTAAAAAAATCCCGCTCCTCCTGGTTGGCAAACCCATAGAGGTCCATACCGTCCTGACGAAAAGATAGAATGGTATAGAGTGTGACCTCACTGCCCTCCTGCCCCAATTTCTTCAGGGTGTTCACAGAGACGCGGCAGAGAAAGGCAATGCCGTTGCAGTCCACAGCAGCACTTGTGCTGTCGGAATAGACCAGCTTTCCGGTCAGACTATAGAACATTGAATACCTCCTGCGGTTAGATGCCCTTACGCACCTTGAGTTCATGGCGGGCCAGCTTTTCCTCCACCGATCCCAGAGAGGAGCCGTTGACGTGGGCATGACAGATGGCCATGGCGAGGGCATCCGCCGTGTCGTCGGGCTTCGGGACCTCTTTCAGATTCAGAATAACGCGGGTCATTTCCATGACCTGGCGCTTCTCGGCCTTGCCATAACCGACAACGCCCTGCTTGACTTGCATAGGGGTGTATTCGTGGATATCCAGACCATGCTTCTTGGCGGCCAGCATAAGGACGCCGCGAGCCTGCGCAACATCAATACCAGTGGTCTTGTTATTGGTGAAGTAAAGTTTCTCTATGGAGAGAACCTCCGGATGCGTCCGACTCATGAGAGCCATGGACTCGTCAAAGATTTGTTCCAGGCGGTCATCAAACGGCACCCCGGCGGGCGTCGTGATAGCACCGTAGTCCACAACAGTAAACCGATTACGGTCATAGTCCAGAACACCCCATCCGATGATGGCGTAGCCCGGATCGATTCCCAGGATGCGCATGGCCTGCCTCCCCCTTATAAAATACAATCAAAATATTTTAGCATTATAAAGGGCCGCCTGCAAGGCGGCCCGAATTCAGAGTTCCAGTTTTTCTATTTTTTCTGCGATCTCCTTCTGGCGGTCGAAGAACAGCAGTTCCTTGTTATGGTCGAAATATTCGTCACAACCGTAGCTTCCGATGAACCGGGAGGAGTACTCGTTGGCAGTGAGTTCCGTCACAAAGATGAGGACCTCCTGCCCCTCGGGGTAAACCTTGTCCAGATAATGGAAGATATTTTTCAGGTGGCGATGGGCATCGTCCACGTTACCCTTCAGGATATCCACATTCTCGTTGAAATTGTGGCTGACCATATCGGCCATGTCAAAGGCGCTGTCGGCATTCTTGATAATATGCATTTCCTGATCAAGGAAATGGTTCATCCGGCTGAGGAGATAGGCCTCACTGCGGGAAATGCTGGAGGTCTTCTTACCCTCTGCAATTTTTTTGCGGTTGTTCTCCTCCTCTTCCTGAAGGAGTTCCAAGGCGCTCTCTCCTTTGGCGATTCGGCCCACGACATTCCGCAGAACTGGCATGAGCCGTTTGAGGCAGGCCTCGGTATCCATGACGGCTTTTGTCTCCTCAAAGACATAGTCCAGCAGCAGTCCGACCACAGCCAGACGCTCGTCAAAGGGAGCGCGTTTGGCCCGTGCCTCCAGACTCTCGCTGAAGTTGCCCTCGGCAATTTCCGGGACCTCGTAATCCTTTTTATATTTATTAAAAAGGTCGTAGTACGAGGCAAAGTCCCGGGCTATTTCCCGATCCTGCAGGTACTGCTCTATGAGTTCCCGGTCCACCGGGATCTTTTTCTTCTCACAGACCGTCATCATGCGGCTCAAGTCGTCCCAGCTGCGGGCAGTGACAAACGCCTTTCCCTCCACAGTGCTCTCGACTTTATAGAAGTTGCTTTTCTTGATCTCCAGATAGGACAGGATGGCCGGGTGGACGCCTATGGTATAGGCGTAGCTCTTCCATACGTCGTAGTCCGGTTCCACAACGATCTTTTTCAAGCGGTCCAAGGTAACAATGTCAAACTCGTGTACGGAGTTGTTATACTCTGGCGGATTTCCCGCAGTGACAACGACCCAACCCTCCGGGACATGGTGTTTTCCAAACGTCTTATACTGCAGGAACTGCAGCATGACCGGAGAGAGCGTCTCCGAGACACAGTTGATCTCGTCGAGGAAGAGAATGCCCCTGTCCACGCCGGAGTTCTCCATCATCTCATAGATGGAGGCAATAATGTCGCTCATAGTGTACTCCGACACGTCGAACTCCATGCCGGCGTACTCTTTGTGGACAATAAACGGAAGTCCCAGAGCACTCTGTCTCGTATGGTGCGTCATGGAATAAGACAGAAGACCGATGCCCATTTCACCGGCAATCTGCTCCATGATGGCGGTCTTTCCAATGCCAGGAGGGCCAACGAGAAAAATGGGGCGCTGGCGCTCCACCGGAATCTCAAATTCCCCGGTCAGCTCGTCCCGCGCCAGATAGACAGAGACGGCATTCTTGATTTGTTCTTTTGCACGGCTAATATCCATAAATATACCCTTAAGTCAGTTCATTGATGTCCCGATTGCGAAGCACCAGACGGATGGCCCACGGGGGCACATCCGGATTGGTGGAATAATCGTCAAGATAGACGAAGGCAGTCCGGTAAGCCGGAGGCTTTTCTGGGAAAGTTCCATATCCGTCGGTAAAATAGATTAGTCCCTTTAGATTGTTGAACTCATGTGTAGCAATGAGGTCGTCCACATATTGGAAAACGGGACGGAAGTCTGTGCCGCCAAACCCATGAAGCTGCATTTGATCCAGATAGGAGTCCAGTTCCTCTTCCGAGGTGATCTTATGGTCCTCCTGGATATCTGCGTCACACTGGATGATGTGGACATTGATCTTGTGGAAGAAATTTTCCTGGCTACGCAATACCGTGACCGTATGGCGGATAAATTTTTGCACGATATCTCCCATAACTGAGCCGGAGGTATCAACGGCAATGACGAAGTCCCGGATCTTCTTCATTTCCTTATACTCCAAGGGCTCAATAAGAGGCATGTTCTCATAGAGCCGAAGGCCGTAAGTGTAGAAGATGTTGTCAAATTCCTCGTCGTTGGTGGTGATTTCCTCCCCGTATCCGCTGAACTTTTTCAGAAAATTCCCATAATCATACCGTTCGCGATTTACCTCTTCCAGATTATAGACCATATCCCCGGCGCTGATACCCTTCTGTGCGCCAAAAGTCTCAAGGTCCGTCTGCATGTCGCGGGCAATTTTTTCCCACTCTTTCTCGAGTTTCTGGTTAGCCCGGAGAGAAAACAGCTCCTCGTCATCCTCGAGATTGTCGTCCTCAAATTCCGTCCCGTCAAAATGCGGCATATCTTCCGCGGTCTCCTCTGAGCCGCCGTAGATTCCGTCCTCTGGATTCCGGTTTTTTTCCGTTTCCCCTTTTTCCGGGTTTGCACCTGAATTTCCAGATTTGCTTTTTCGGTCGGAACTCCTCTCCCCGTTCTGATCGGCCAATTTGGGGAACCACTCTTCCGGATCATCCACAGAGAAGAGCTCGGAGAGCTCTTCCAAATATTCAATATCTTCTGAGCGATCCAGAAGATAATCATAGATACATTCTGCAGTCAGGTAGCGGACCTGTTCCCCAATCTGGTCCAGCACTTCCCCCTCTTTCTGTTCCAGTTCCGGACAGGAAGTACTCTTTAGCTCAAGGGAACGGATAATATTCTCCACACTGATATCTGCAGCAATGCTCCAACACCGGTGATCCACCTTGGGAGAGACAAACTCATGACGAAATACGCAGTGCAGAACCATATGGAGGTAGCTGCGTGTCACAAGATTTCGGTTCTCTTGAAACTGTTTCAGAACGTGGCGGGAATTATACCGGATGGACTTTCCGTCTACACGGTATGTGTCTGTTTCTTTCTCATCCGGCAGCAGATCAAAACGGAATAACGCATTTTCCATGAAGCGGAGATTCACCATAAGGGTGTTGCGGGAGAGGGTCAGGACCTGTCGGCCCAGATCCTGCATGGTCTCGGATTCTGCCAAATGGAACCTCCTTTCTGTGTAGGAGCAGAAAGGGACCGCGCCGATACCCGGTGCGATCCCTCCCGAATGAAGATTTTCAGTTGATGTTACGACTTAGAAGAATCTCTTAATGAGCTCCTTGGAGTAGGTTGCGGTCTCCTCCATGTCGCCGAAGGACATGATCTCACCGGCATAGTAGGTATTGTTGGTGCCCTGCATGGCCTCAACTTTGTCATACCAGCCGTCTGCATAATCCTCGGAGAATACATGCGGGAAATAATACCAAGCCTTCTCGAGAAGGATCTTGTCGATGGGGCTGTCGCAGATCTTCATATCTTCAATGACGTTCTGCTTGCAGGTCTCATACGGTACATCCGGCTCATCCTTGTGGTTCTGGAGAACGTAGGTAACGATGGGCTGTTTGTCGTCGTCGGTCCATCTCTTGAAGTAGAGCATGCAGTGACCACGGCGGTCATTCTCCATGTTGTCGAAGATGTAGTAGGACTCGTCCGGAACATCCTCAGGTTTCATGGTTACGCCCATGGTGTTGTAGCGGGAGTAGTCGATCTTGCTGAAGAGGTCTTTCTCCTGCTCGGTAGCGTCAGCATAATTCGGGAAATACTGAAGCGGAGCGGTGACAATGAGCTTGTCAAACGTCTCGACCTCACCGTTTACGGTAATGTAGACCTTGTTGTCCTTACGCTCGACCTTGGTGATGTCAGCGTTGAGGACAGCCGGGTTCTTCAGTTTCTCATTGACGCACTCATAGATGTGCTGAGTGCCCTGTTCCCAGGTCCAGAGGTCGAGGCTCAGGAAGTCCATAAGGGTCTCAAAGTCGAGATACTTGAGGACATAGGCAGCCGGGATCTCATCAAAATAACCATAACCGAAGGAGGTGTACGGTCCGATCCAGGCGTCTTTGCAGAGCTCAACATGGTTCTTTTTCAGGAACTCAGAGAACGGAAGGGCAAGATCCTTGAGGTTCGGGTTGTCGAGATCATATTTCTCGTTCTTGGCGTCGTTGCTGTAGCCGTCAGCCTTACCATAGGCTACGCCGCGGTGACCGTTGATTTCATAACCCTTATACTTGGTCTCAAGAAGGTTACCGAGCTTTTTGACCTGATTCTTCATTTTGAGAAGTTTCGGGATCTTAAGCGGGTTCTTCTTCGGGTTGAACGGGTCAACCTCTTTGCCCTCTTTGGACTTCATCTTACGGTTGAGGGGCGGGCCGTCATGGGTGTAGCCGCCGAAGTCCTCGAGCTCTTTAACGGTGTAATAAGTCGGGCAGCCGAGAACAGCACCCATCTCATACCGTTTGCCGTCAAAGCCCATGGGGGAATGGCACTTACCGCCGACTTCTCCCTCTTTCTCGTAGACGACATAGTTGTTGTAGCCGGCCTTCTCAAGATAGACCGCAGCTGCCATTCCGGCAGGGCCTCCGCCGATGATGGCGATTCTGCTGTTTTTGTCCATAACAAAAACTCCTTTTCCCATAATTTTACAAAAATACCTTTGTTAGCGGGTTCACAATTCCTTGAGGGGACATTGGAACTCACATCGATAAGTATTATAGCACATTGGCATAATAATGAAACACTTGAAAAAAAATATTAGCTATTATTGTTATTCTTTTTGCTCTGCACTCTACTATATATTATAATGTTAGTTGATTTCAAGCTGTTATTCTTTGTGAAAGGATTTGCAAATTTTCCTATCTTACGTTCAAAAAATAAACAGCAGAAAGGCAGATATATTATGGGAATCATCAGTCGTCATACCACATTTGACGAACTGCTCCGCGCCGGAATGGAGATCAGCGGGAATGGGACCGCGGTCTTCTATGAGGAAAACGGGCAGAAAAAGTCAATGTCATATCAGGAATTGCTGGACGCCATCAACCAGGTAAAAGTACCTGACGGTTCCAGTATTGGAATACTCTGTGACGGCGGGCTCTCCACCGTTCTCAACATTTTTGCCGCTGCCAAGGCGGAAAAGCAAATTGTTATTCTGGAGCCCTCCGTACCGGAAAAAGCGCTCCAAATGCTCATTAGAGCCACGGACTGTGACGCTCTCATGGGAGAGGATAAAGACAGTCCCGCCCTGCAGGCTGCTCTTGGCAGCGGCGTTGCGACACCGAGCCACAGTATCTTATATTTCACGTCAGGAACGACTTCCATGAATAAGGCCGTAGAATTGACAGAGAGTTCTTTCTGCGCCAGCGCATATAACGGAAGTTCCTGTGACCCGCTCCATCCAGGAGACATCCTTCTTGGCCTTCTCCCATATAGCCATGTGTACGGGTTCGTTTGTTGCCTGCTCTGGGCCTGGGAGTGCGGTGCCGCAGTTGCCCTCGGCCGCGGGCGCCGTCATTTTGTGGATGACTGCGCATTCTATCAACCAACTGCCCTGACCGTTGTACCTGCTCTTGTCGGTTTTCTCTTCCAGCACAAACTGTTGAACCCGGAGCTCAAACAAATTCTGATTGGTGCAGGCGGCTGCCCTCCCCAGCTCATGCAGGCCATTAAGGGTATGGGAATTGACGTGAGCTTCGGCTACGGGTTGACCGAGACCTCCTCCGGTGTCGCCATCAGCACCGGAAATCCGGACCCGAGCCAAATGACCATCTGTCCTGACTTTACCGTTAATCTTGCCGACGACGGGGAAATCCTGATCCACTCCGACTACTGTATGATGAAGGGGTATTACAAGAACCCGGAAGCCACGGCAGAAGTTCTCATTGACGGCTGGCTCCACACCGGAGACCTCGGCAAGTTTGATGACGCCGGAAAGCTCCACATCATTGGAAGGAAGAAGGAAGTCCTCGTGCTTTCCAGCGGGACAAAAATCTTCCTGCCGGAATATGAAATGCAGCTGTCTGCAGCGCTTGGAGAACAAGATCTCTGCGTCATGCTGGACTCCCATGAGAGGGTCATCGCAGTCATCTCCTCCGAGGATAAAAAGCCCACGGATTATCAGGAGGCTCTTAACGCATTCAACAGCACCCGGGAGCGCAGTGAACAGATCACAAGAATTGAGGTCCGCAGAGACCCCCTGCCCCGTACAGCAACTGGAAAGCTCAAGCGTTGGATGATCGTCAGCGCCAGCTGATTTTCCACATCCACATTGGGAATTGACAGGAAAAAGCACACAGCTACAATAATGTTGTGGTTTTATTTTGATATATTATGGTTAAAGGAGTATTTATTATGGCAAAGAAATACACAAAGGAAGAAATTGCCGCCAAGGTCAAAGAGGTTATTGGAGATTACTGCCCGCAGATCGATCTCACCACGCTCAAAGGCGACACCACTCTCGGCAATGTCGGTGAAATGGACTCCATGAATATCCTCCTCATCATCACCAAGCTGGAGGCATTCTACGGTGTGGAAATCCCGGACCGCAAATGGAAGCGGCTTCAGACCTTTGATGACGTCGTTGACGCCTTCTATGATGAAATCTGAGTATGGAAACCCCATCCGTCTTTGAAAAGGAAATCAAGATCCTTGCAGAACATGTCACGCTGACCAGACAGCTTCGGCCGTCCGTGTTGCTCCGTTTTCTGCAGGAAGCGTCCATCGCCCATACGGAGGCATTGGGGGCTGGAAGGGACAAGACACTGGACCGCGGTTATCTCTGGGTCATTATGAACCAGCATATTGAGGTAAAGCGCATGCCGGTCTATGATGACCACATTCTCCTGGAATCGTGGCCGGGGCCGACCCAGCACATTCTCTTTCCCCGCCACTATCGAATTTCGGACAAGAGTACCGGCGAAGAAATGGTTCGTGGTGCCGCAACCTGGATCATTATTGACGCGGTGAATCGCAAAATGATTTTCCCAGAGGCAAAGGGAATTTCGGTGCCCGGAATCCATCGGGACGGAGAATTGGAGATTCCGCCCTCCATTCCGGTTCCGGAGCTTTCCAATTCGGTGGAGCGGAAGGCCTCCTATAGTCTGACGGACATCAATGGTCACATGAACAACACCGCCTATCTGGACCTGGCAGAGGACCTCATTCCGGTGTCGGTTCTGCAGGAGAAAGAGCTCCGCACTATTGATATATCCTACAAGGAAGAAATCCGCTCGGAAGAGCCCTTCACTATTTCGTACGGTCAGGAGGGAAGCAGCTGGTATTTCCTCGGGGAGCCGAAGAAGTTCACGCTGCGTCTGCAGTACGACGAATAGACAAAAAAACAAGCATGCTGTAAACCGAGGAAGTTTGCAGCATGCTTATTTTTATTGGATTGGAATGGGATCCCAGGCGTAGTCCTCATAGGCTGTAACCGGGAGGCCGTTTTCCGTTACGTATTGTTTTATAAATTTCTTGCGGATTTCTGCAGTGGGGTTCACACTGATGTCGCCGTTCAGGGTTTGGAACTGATGGTAGAGAGTGCGGTCATCTCCGCAGATTTTCTTCAGAGATTTTGCCATGTTCTCCCCCTCTGCCGCAAGGCGGAAGGATGTGACCTCATAGCCGTTCTCATTTCTCTCAAGAGTCATCATTCCCGGGAACTCGCCGCCCGACTCGTTGAACAGGATAGTGCCCCGGAGGGAGTAATTCATGATCCAGAATTCGCCCCAGATTCGGACCCGAGCCGGATTTGAGACATCCTTTTTCAGAATGACCGGTATGGGTACCATAACGGTGTCCTGTGCCGAGCCAAAATTTTCTGTGCCCAGAGAGGTCAGATAGTTGCAAATGGGCTCCAGATATGGGTCCTTCCCCACATACCTGTATTCTGGGAGAAGCGGCAGCTGCTGAGTGAATAGCATAACTGCCCGTTTCCGACTAAGCGAGGCATAGCTTGGAATGTCCTCATCGGAGAGTACAGACCACACGTTCTGCCCCTCTGTGACATCTTCCACCTGCTTCAGTTCCGTGCGGTGATAGGCGCCATCTGAAATGCGGGCAACCAGGACATTCTTTCCGTTGAAGTTGAGATAGGTGACCTTGGGTCTGCCCTCATTATCCACCGTGACAATATCCAAAGAGTCCGCCGCATTGTTTTGGCAGTTGTTATAGAACTCCATCCAGTAGCGGTAGCTCTCCCCCACCGATTTTCCATTTTCATTGACGTAGACGCCGTTCTTTGCAAGCTTGTTTCGGGCAGAGGGAGTCAGCCGCTCCGGGGTGTACCAGCGCAGATGCGCCTCCACCCTCTTATCAGAACGGCCCTGATACTGTGAGGCATCCTTGGGACCGCCACAGCCGGCAAGGGTCAGGAGTAGAGTGAGGACGAGAAATGTCGCAAGAAATGCTGGGTATTTGCGTTGCATTCTCGAAATTACAGGCGTTTGATGATTTCTTCCGTGACCTGGTCGGTGCCAAGAGGCGTGCCGGTGCTGTCGCCAATGAGATCCGCGGTGCGAAGTCCGTCATCCAGGAAACTGTTGACCGCAGCGTCAATGGCGTCTGCCTCCTCCTGCAGGGAGAAGGAGTAGCGGAGCATCATGGATGCAGAGAGGATAGTGGCCAGCGGGTTGGCAATTCCTTTACCGGCAATGTCAGGTGCCGAGCCGTGGATGGGCTCATACATGCCGCGGGTCGTCTCATTCAGAGAGGCCGACGGGAGCATGCCGATGGAACCGGTGACCTGAGAGGCCTCATCCGAGAGGATATCTCCGAACATGTTAGAGCAGAGAACGACATCGAACTGGGACGGGTTGCGGACGATCTGCATGGCTGCGTTGTCGACCAGGACGTCCCGGACTTCGACCTCAGGGTAATCTTCGGCCACTTCGTGGACCGTTTTTCTCCAAAGGCGGGAGGACTCCAGTACGTTTGCCTTGTCTATGCTCGCCACACGCTTGCTGCGCTTCATGGCAGTTTCAAATGCGACCCGGGCGATTCGCTCAATTTCATACCGGGAGTAGCACTCGGTGTCATAGGCCTCGGTGCCGTATTTTCCCTCGCGGTATCCCCGATCTCCGAAGTAGATTCCGCCGGTGAGCTCACGGACGATCATGATGTCAAAGCCGTCCTTGATAAGATCCGTACGAAGGGGGCTGGCGTCGCTGAGGGCCGGATAGAGTTTTGCCGGTCTTAAGTTTGTAAAGAGACCCAGAGCGGAACGGATTCCGAGAAGGGCCTTCTCCGGCCGTTTTTCTGCCGGAAGCTTATCATATTTGGGGCCGCCGACTGCGCCGAGCAGGACACTGTCCGAGTTCAGGCAGCCGTCCACCGTCTCCTTGGGAAGAGGTTCCCCGGTCTCATCATAGGCACAGCCACCGATGAGATAAGGGGTGAAGTGGAACGTGTGGCCGAATTTCTTGCCGGTCTCCTCGAGCACGGCGACAGCGCTGTCCACAATTTCCGGGCCAATGCCGTCTCCGCGGAGGAGTGCAATATTATACTCCATGGGTAAAGGACTCCTTATTTGATGATTCCAGATTTCACCGACTCCACAAGGCCGCCGGCGGTGATGATATCCTGAACGAATGCCGGGAAGGGCTCCGTCTGGAACTCTTTTCCAGTGGTGAGGTCCGTAATGACGCCCTTGTCCAAATCCACAGAGACTTTGTCTCCGTCAGAGATGGCATCCACCGCCTCCGGGCACTCAATGATGGGAAGACCGATGTTGATAGAGTTGCGGTAGAAGATACGAGCAAAGCTCTTGGCAATGACGATAGAGATACCGCTGGCTTTGATGGAAATAGGAGCATGCTCACGGGAAGAGCCGCAGCCAAAGTTCCATCCAGCGACGATGATGTCGCCTTCCTTTGCACGGTCATGGAATGTGGGATCCAGATCCTCCATGCAATGGAGGGAGAGTTCCTTCGGGTCTCCGGTCGTAAGGTAACGGGCCGGAATGATAACGTCAGTGTCGACGTTGTCTTTGTATTTGATGACGTCGCCAGTCTTGATCATCCAACTACCTCCTCGGGAGAAGAAATTTTACCGGTCAGTGCCGAGGCCGCGGCGACAGCCGGGCTGGCAAGGTAGACCTCCGACTTCGGGTCGCCCATACGGCCGACGAAGTTACGGTTCGTTGTGGTGACAGCTCTCTCCCCTGCTGCCAGAATTCCCATATAGCCGCCAAGGCAGGGTCCGCAGGTCGGGGTGGAGACGACGCATCCGGCCTCAATGAAGTCCCGGATAAAGCCGGCCTCGAGGCACTGGAGATAGATTTCCTGGGTCGCCGGAATGACGATGACGCGGAGTCCATCTGCCACCTTGTGGCCACGGATGATCTCATCTGCCTCTTTCATATCCTGGAAGCGGCCATTGGTGCAGGATCCGATGACGACCTGGTCAATCTTCACGTCTCCGCACTCGTCGATAGTCTTCGTGTTCTCCGGAAGATGTGGGAATGAAACCGTAGACTTGAGCTGTGAGAGGTCAATTTCAATGGTCTTTTCATACTCGGCATCCTCATCTGCTTTGAAGATGACGGGCTGGCGGTCTGCATGCTCTTTCTCATAGGCAAGAGTCACATCGTCCACCTCAAAGATGCCGTTCTTAGCACCGGCCTCAATGGCCATGTTGGCAATGGTAAGGCGGTCGTCCATGGAAAGGTTCTTCAGGCCAGGGCCCGTGAACTCCATGGATTTGTAGAGAGCACCGTCCACGCCAATCATTCCGATGATATGGAGAATGAGGTCTTTGCCGCTGACATACTTCGGCATTTCGCCGGTCAGGACAAAGCGGATGGCGGAAGGTACCTTGAGCCATGCCTTTCCGGTGGCCATTCCGCAGGCCATATCCGTAGAACCGACACCGGTGGAGAAGGCACCAAGTGCACCATAGGTGCAGGTGTGGGAGTCGGCTCCGATGACCAGGTCACCGGGGACAACAAGTCCCTGCTCCGGAAGGAGGGCGTGTTCAATGCCCATTTTTCCGGCGTCATAGAAGTTCGGGATGTCGAGTTCATTGCAGAAGTCACGGCAGGTCTTGGCCTGGATGGCGGCCTTGATGTCCTTGTTCGGAACAAAGTGGTCCATTACCATGATGACCTTTTCCTTGTCGAAAACGTCGTCCTTGCCCATTTTATTGAATTCGCGGATGGCGACGGGCGATGTAACGTCGTTGCCGAGCACCCGGTCCAGGTCCACAAGGACGAGCTGGCCCGCCGAGACAGAGTCGAGCCCTGCGTGTGCCGCAAGGATCTTCTGTGTCATAGTCATGCCCATAAAAGTTTCCCTCGTTTCTCAGTCTTTGATATTGACAATGGCTCCTCTGTCTGCAGAGGATACCAGTTTGGAGTAGCGTTTGAGATATCCGGTGATGTTCTTTTCCGGAGCCTTGGCACCGGCAGCTCTTCTGCGGGCAATCTCCTCGTCGGAGACCTCGAGATGGATGCTGTAATTCGGGATATCAATGGAGATCATGTCCCCTTCCTCAACATAGGCGATGAGGCCGTCGGAAGCTGCTTCCGGAGAGACGTGACCAATGGCTGCGCCACGGGTGGCACCGGAGAAGCGGCCGTCCGTGATAAGGGCAACTTCCTTGTCGAGGCCGGCACCGGCGATGGCAGAGGTCGGGTTCAGCATTTCACGCATGCCCGGGCCGCCTGCAGGGCCCTCGTAGCGGATAACTACAACGTCACCCGGATGGATACCACCGTCGTAGATGACCTTGATGGCCTCCTCTTCGCTGTTGAAGACACGGGCCGGTCCTCTGTGGGTCAGCATTTCGGGAGCAACAGCGGAGCGTTTTACTACGCAGCCGTTGGGCGCCAGATTACCGAAGAGGATGGCAATTCCGCCGGTCTTTGTAAACGGATTGTCCAGATCACGAATGATTTCCGAGTCAAGTTTCTTATGACCCTGAAGGTTCTCTGCCATAGTTTTTCCGGTGCAGGTCATGACGTCGGTGTCAATAAGACCTGCCTCGGCGAGTTCATTCAGAACACCGTAGATGCCGCCGGCCTCATTGAGGTCCTCCATATAGGTGCGGCCTGCTGGTGCCAGATGGCAGATGTTCGGCGTATGCTCGCTGATTTCATTGATGCGCTTTAAGTCAAAGTGGACATCAATTTCATTGGCAATAGCCGGGAGATGCAGGATGGTGTTCGTGGAACATCCAAGAGCCATATCCGTGGTGATGGCGTTATAGATGGCCTCCTCAGTGAGGACGTCGCGGGCACGGATATTTTTCTTAACCAGTTCCATGACCTGCATGCCGGCATGTTTGGCCAGTACAAGGCGAGCGGAGTAAGGAGCCGGGATGGTACCGTTTCCGCTGAGGCCCATGCCCATGACCTCGGTAAGGCAGTTCATGGAGTTGGCCGTGTACATTCCGGAGCAGGAGCCGCAGGACGGGCAGGTCTTCTCCTCATACTCGGTGAGTTTCTCCTCTGTGATTTTGCCGGCGGCATAGGAGCCAACGGCTTCAAACATGCTGGAGAGACTGGTCTTATGGCCATCCACATGGCCGGCGAGCATGGGACCACCGCTGACAAAGATGGTCGGCAGGTTCAGTCTGGCCGCTGCCATAAGAAGGCCGGGTACGTTTTTGTCACAGTTTGGAATCATAACGAGGCCGTCAAAGCCATGGGCCTTGACCATGCACTCGGTGGAGTCAGCAATAAGATCACGGGTGACGAGGGAATACTTCATGCCCTCATGGCCCATGGCAATACCGTCACAGACCGCAATTGCCGGGAAGACAATGGGGGTGCCGCCTGCCTCGGCTACGCCGATGCGGACTGCCTCCGTGATTTTATCAAGATTCATGTGGCCCGGGACAATCTCATTATAGGAGCTGACGATACCGATCAGCGGACGGCTCAACTCTTCCTTGGTGAGACCCAGGGCATTGTAGAGAGAACGGTGCGGTGCATTGTTAAAACCGTTTACAACAGTGTCTTTGATCATAATTATTTTCTCCTCATAGCAAAAGAAAAATAAAGGGCGCCGCCCCCGCAGGAAGGGGCTCGCCGGGAAACGGCCCCGGCAGGCCTGCCTTTCTATGGGAGTCTGCACCCTTAACACGCAGGCATTAAAAGCCTGAAATCATCAGTTGTTGATGAGCTTGTCCTCGTCGTTCCAGCTGTAGAGAGCACGGATCTCCTTACCGATGACCTCGGACGGATGTGCAGCAGCCTTGTCACGGAGAGCACGGAAGTGAACCTGACCGCCGGCCTCGGACATGTCGAGGAGGAAGTCCTTGGCGAAGGTGCCGTCCTGAATGTCGGACAGAACTTCTTTCATAGCCTTCTTGGTGTCCTCAGTAACGATCTTCGGACCAGTGATGTAGTCGCCGTACTCAGCGGTGTTGGAGATAGAGTATCTCATTCCGGAGAAGCCGCTCTCATAGATGAGGTCGACGATGAGTTTCATCTCATGGATGCACTCAAAGTAAGCGTTTCTCGGGTCATAACCTGCTTCGCAGAGGGTCTCGAAACCAGCCTGCATGAGGGCGCATACGCCGCCGCAGAGGACAGCCTGCTCACCGAAGAGGTCGGTCTCAGTCTCAGTCTTGAAAGTGGTCTCAAGAACGCCGGCACGTGCGCCGCCAATGGCAGCAGCATAAGCAAGACCAACGTCCCAGGTGTCGCCGGAAGCGTCCTGCTCAACAGCGATGAGCATGGGGGTACCCTTGCCAGCCTGATACTCGGAGCGGACGGTGTGACCCGGAGCCTTCGGAGCAATCATCATAACATTGACATCTGCGGGCGGTTTGATGAGACCGTAGCGGATATTGAAACCATGGGCAAATGCGAGAGTGTCGCCTGCTTTGAGGTTCGGAGCGATGTCTTTCTTGTACATTGCAGCCTGCTTCTCATCGTTGATGAGGATCATGATGATGTCAGCGCGCTTTGCAGCTTCGGCAGTGGTATAGACCTTGAGGCCCTGGTCCTCTGCCTTCTTCCAGCTCTTGGAACCCTCATAGAGGCCGACGATGACGTCAACGCCGGAGTCCTTCAGGTTCAGTGCATGGGCATGACCCTGAGAACCATAACCAATGATGGCGACAGTCTTGCCGTCAAGCTTGGATACGTCGCAGTCCTTCTCATAGAAGATTCTGTTTTCTTTTGCCATGATAAAGATCTCCTTACATAAATTAATAGAGAAACATTTATTGAATAAATACATTAAAGATTATATGTATTTGTTCCTATATATACATGTGAGAAAAATTTTAGCACCTTTTCTCACTGAGTGCAAGTCTCTGGCATGGATAAAAACTATCTATTTTTGACTTGCAGAATTTGTCAGTAAATATCGGGCTTTTCCAGAAGCGAGCCGCTGCCCTTGCTGAGGGCGACAACGCCGGTGCGGCAGCTTTCTATTATACCTACTGGCCTTACCATCTCTATAAACGCGTCGATCTTGTCACTGGAGCCCGTGACTTCCAAGCTGAAGGAGTCGACGGAATAGTCGATGATTTTTGCTTTAAAAATGTCGATAGATGACAGTAAAAGCTGATGAAGTTTCTGGTTGTTCTGCACTTTGATGAGCAGCAGTTCCCGCTCAATGGAGTCATTTTCGTCGAGAATCTCAACTTTTTTGACATTGTAGAGCTTGCGGAGCTGATTGATCATCTGAGCTCGGGCATACCCGTCCCCGCTCATGCTGATAGTGATGCGGGAATAGTCCGGAGACTCCGTGACCCCAACAGTGAGGGCGTCAATGTTGAAGCCGCGACGGGTGAACATGCTGGTAACACGGGTCAGGACGCCGAACTTGTTGTCGACATAAATGGCCAGAACAAAGTTGTTTTCTTTCTTGTTTCCCATTAGATTTCCGCCCCTTTCTCCGTGATCATGTCCTCAATGGCCCCTCCAGGAGGAAGCATGGGAAGTACGAACTCATCCTTGTCAATGCGGCAGTCAATAATTGTGACGTCACCGCTGTTGTAGGCCTCTGTAAAAGCATCACGGAATGCGTCAACAGTCAGCGTGACCACGCCCTTGGCACCATAAGCTTCCGCGAGCTTGACATAGTCGATGGGTCGACCGGTGAGAACGGTATTGGAGTACCGCTTGCCATAGAACAGCGTCTGCCACTGGCGTACCATTCCGAGTACCCCGTTGTTCAAAACAACAATGGTAAGAGGAAGTTTATTCTCCACTGCAACAATAACTTCATTCATATTCATGGAGAACGAACCGTCTCCTGTGATGAGAACGGTGGGTTTCTTCGTACCTACAGCAGCTCCGATAGCAGCGCCGACACCAAATCCCATTGTGCCAAGACCGCCGCTGGTAATAAATGTGCGGGGCTTACTGAACTTCAGATACTGGGCGGCCCACATCTGATGCTGGCCGACATCGGTGGCAACCGGGCTGTCGGATTTGCGGACATCATTGATGACATCCATGACAGCGTGGGGTGTCATGTTGGTGGCCTTCGGCTCCAGAGCACGCTCTTTCCGCTTCAGTTCGTTGACATGGGCGATCCACTCCGGATGTTTGCGCTCCTCGACCTGGTCAATGAGTTCCGGAAGCGTAAGAGAGATGTCGCCGCGAATTCCCACGTCGGTCTGAACATTTTTATTGATTTCTGCGAAGTCCACATCCATGTGGATGATAGAGGCACGTTTTGCAAATTTTTTGGTGTTGCCGGTGGCGCGGTCGCTGAACCGCGTACCAATTGCAATGAGGCAGTCTGCGTCGTTCTGGGCCATGGAGGAGGCAAAATGGCCGTGCATACCCTCCATGCCAAGAAAACGGTTATAGTCCGTATCCATGGCGGAGATTCCCATAAGGGAAGTTCCGATGACAGCGTCGATTTTCTCTGCAAACTCCTTGACCTCGTCATAGATGCCCGACGAGATGACACCGCCGCCGATATAGATATATGGCCGTCTGCAACGGTTGATGAGCTCTGCAGCCTCTTCAATTCGATTCTGGCTCGGGGCGATCTTTCCAAAGGGGCGGACCAGGCCTTTGGGCTGGAAATTGCCAATCTGGTTCTGGACGTCTTTGGGGATGTCGATGAGCACCGGACCCGGACGACCGGACTTGGCAATCTTGAATGCCTCACGGACAACTTCTTCCAGCTGGTCAATGTCATTGACAAAATAGTTGTGTTTCGTGATGGGCAGTGTGATTCCGGTGATATCAACCTCCTGGAAACTGTCCTTTCCGATCATAGCTCTTCCGACGTTGCCGGTGATGGCCACAATGGGGACAGAGTCCAGCATGGCAGTAGCAATACCAGTGACAAGGTTCGTGGAACCAGGGCCGGAAGTGGCAAGGACAACACCCACCTTTCCGGTGGCGCGGGCGTATCCGTCTGCCGCATGACATGCGTGCTGCTCATGGGAGGCCAGGACATGGTGGATACGATCCTGGCGGTTGTAGATGGCATCATAGATATCCAGCACTGTTCCTCCGGGATATCCGAAGATGTCAGTGACTCCCTGGTCGATCAGGGTCTCTATGAGGATTTCTGAGCCTTTCATTTTCATAACAGTACCTCTATTTGAAAGATTTATTCCAGCTCGTTATTGATGGCACTGGCAAGTGCCTTGACGGACGCATTGATGATGTCGTGGTTCGTGCCGACGCCCCAATATTTGTTTCCATTCTTGTCGACTATACCGACATAGGCAGCGGCGGTATCGTCGGACTGCTTTCTCTCAATGGAGTGCTCATTATAGCTGTCCAACGTGAAGATATTGCCTGTTACCGTCTTGATTGCGTTGCTGACAGCATCCAGACGTCCGTTGCCCTTTGCCTCCACAGTAGTGAGGTGTCCGTTGTAATCCAAGGTGACGGTGGCGCCGATCACGCCGCCCTTTTCCTGGACGAAATGATATTCTACAATTTTGAGCCACTTCGTCTTGTTGACGAAGGTGTCCTCAAAGATCTTAAAGATTTCATCCGCCTTGAGCTCGCGGTGTTCATGGTCGGAGATCTCTTTGATCTGATAACTGAAGTCTCCACGCATAGCCTTCGGAAGGTCATACTTGTACTGGGACTCGAGAATGTAACCGATGCCGCCCCGACCGGACTGGGAGTTGACGCGGATGACGTCGGAGTCGTAGTCACGGCCGACGTCGGTGGGATCAAGAGGAAGATACGGAACTGTCCAGGTGTCGAGACCTTTCTCCTCCCGGTATTTCATACCTTTGGCGATTGCGTCCTGGTGAGAACCGCTGAACGCAGAGAATACCAACTGGCCGCAGTATGGAGAACGCGGAGGAACCGTCATACGGGTGACTTTCTCATAGACCTCCTGGATCTTCGGAAGATTGGAGAAGTCCAGTTCCGGATCCACACCCTGCGAATACATGTTCATGCCGATAGTGACGATGTCAGCATTTCCGGTCCTCTCTCCGTTACCGAAGAGCGTGCCCTCAACGCGGTCTGCGCCGGCAAGAAGTCCCATTTCCGTATCCGCTACGCCGCAGCCGCGGTCATTGTGGGGATGGAGAGAGAGAATGATATTCTCCCGGTAATTGAGGTTCTTGGACATGTATTCGATCTGGTTCGCATAGACATGGGGCATGGAGAGCTCTACAGTGACCGGAAGATTGTAGATGACTTTGTCGTCCGGACTGGGTTTCCAGACCTCGGACACCGCATTGCAGACCTCAAGAGCATACTCCGGCTCCGTGCCGGTGAAGCTCTCCGGGGAGTACTCAAAGCGGAAGTTGCCCTCGGTCTCGGCGCGATAGTATTTACACATTTCTGCGCCGTCAACAGCCAGTTTCTTGATTTGATCCTTGTCCTTGTGGAAAACCTGCTCCCTCTGCGCAACAGAAGTGGAGTTGTAGAGATGGACGATGGCATTTTTGCAGCCGTCCAGGGCCTCAAATGTCTTTTTGACAATGTGCTCCCTAGCCTGAGTCAAAACCTGAATAGTCACGTCATCCGGGATAAGGTCGTTGTCGATAAGAGTCCGGCAGAACTCATACTCGGTCTCGCTGGCTGCCGGGAAGCCGACCTCGATCTCTTTAAAGCCCACCTTGAGTAGAGTCTTATAGAACTCGATTTTCTCGTCGAGACTCATGGGGATAATGAGGGCCTGGTTGCCGTCACGAAGGTCGACGCTGCACCAGATGGGTGCCTTTTCAATATGATCCTTCTTAGCCCAGTCCATGGTAACCACGGGGGGATTATAAAACTGTGTTGTATATTTTTCGTAGCCTTTCATAGCGGTTCCTTTCCTTTTTCGGGTATAAAAAAACTCTTCTACCCGGAACTGCAAAATCTGCAGACCGAATAAAAGAGACGAAATTTCAAATTCCGCGGTACCACTCTTATTGGTATGATATACCCACTCAGCTCATGTCTGACAACATGACTCTCTGTAACGGGAGAACCCGGACACACCTATTAGCCTCTTGTCAAGGCCTTTTCAGCAGCCAGCTCCAGGACGAGTTATTCCCTCAGGTCCGCTGCTGCCTTCCACATAACCGGCAGCTCTCTGTAAACTTCAGCTGAGGCTTTGTTCCCTTCAATGCCTTTGGTTGTTCTAATTTATGCAATTAGGATATTACTACATCACAATCTTTCGGTCAAGGTCTTTTTTCAAAACTTTCTCGTTCTTTTCCGGGGTGAGTGAACTTTTACCATTGTAAATCTTTTGCCATTCTGCTAAAATTCTGAATGTTGTCATATGGAGACGTCAATTTTCATCCAGAAAGGCAGGAACCAGCATTGGACAAGCGCTCAAGGAAAACCCAAGAAGCTATTGTCAGAGCCTATGAGGAGTTGACCAGAGAAAAGGGCAGTATCCGGGAAGTATCGGTCCAGGATATCGCTAAGCGTGCGGGAATCTCACGAAGCACATTTTATTCCCATTTCCGGGACCTGACGGAACTGTCCCGCAAAATGGAGGAGGAGTTTGCCGATCATCTTGCGGATATCATCCGCACCCAGCTCCAGGCCGGTGGCTATTCGATGAATGATGAAATACTGGAGAATCTGTTCTTAGCAGTTATCCATTATATATTAAGTCAAGATATTTTTGCCCGCGAAATCCTTCTCAACGATATTACCGACATAGTGGCAGATACCCTCGCCGAAAAAATCAGCAATCAGCTTTCTCTATGCTGCACACCGGAGCATGCGGAAAAGAACCAGCCTGCCCTAAAGAACATCTCCATGTTTTTGACCTGCGGCACAGCGGGAATTATGAAGCGTTGGTTCTCGGCCAAGCACCCGGTCTCGCCGGAGGATCTCGCTCTCTCCCTTGCAGAAATGGCTGCTCCTGTTTTATATACCTATATTAAATAATATTATCTCTGCAAAAAAAATATCATTATTTATTATTCGCACAGTGAATTTCCTTTCGCTGTGCGATTTTTCTATCCCTATTTTCCGAAATTCCTGACGCATGTTAATTATCAGACAGCGTGTTTCTGCTTTACATGTGCAATATGTCTATAAAATAACATCTAGACGATTGACATTTTATTGGAAATGTTTACGTTCTCTAAAATTTTCTGTATAATACTTTGGTAAAGTTTCCTTCGGGAAATAACAAGACATGTAAAGAATTCGGAAGGAGTAGTATTTTCATGGTGTACGATATCGCAATCATCGGCGCCGGCGTTGTGGGAACGCAGATCGCACGCACCCTCTCCAAATATCAGCTGAAAAACGTGCTGCTGGAGAAGACATCCGATGTTGCCCAAGGAACCACCAAAGCCAACAGTGGCATTGTCCATGCAGGCTTTGACTGCAAGCCCGGCACAAAAATGGCGGAACTTAACGTCAGAGGCTGCCGTCTCATGGAGGATCTCTGTAAGACCCTCTATGTCCCCTATGAGAGAAACGGTTCTCTCGTGGTCGCTCTGAACAACGAGGAAATGCCGACCCTGCAGGATCTCTATGACCGCGGCCGCAAGAACGGTCTGACGGAAAAGGAAATCTCTATTATTGACCGCGAGACCCTGCTGGAAATGGAGCCGAACCTCTCAGAGAATGTCGTCGGTGCCCTCTATGCTCCGACGGCCGGCATTGTAAGCCCTTACGAGCTCTCCATCGCCGCTGCAGAGTGTGCCATTGCCAACGGCACGGACTTCCTGCGGAACTTCAACGTAGGCGGCATTATCGAGGAAGATGGCACTTTCATCATCGGCGCCAAAGACGGACGGCTTGTCCGCTCCAAGATGGTTATCAATGCAGCCGGCCTTTTTGCAAACATCATTGCCAACCAGTTCGACGGTGAGCGCTTCAAAGTTGTTCCCCGCCTCGGTGAGTACGGCCTTATGGATCGCAACATCTATCCGCTGGTTAAGCACACCATATTCCAGTGCCCCAGTGACATGGGCAAAGGAATCCTTGTCTCCCCCACGACCCATCACAACATCTTTGTAGGCCCCACCGCACTCAACCGTGAGGCCACTGTTGAGGGTCGTCACGACACCTCTATCCGTGTCGGCGCCCTGCGGCAGACCTATTCAACAGCCCGTCGTTCTGTACCCAAGGTCGCAGCACGTGACCAGATCACTTCTTTCGCCGGTCTTCGCGCCCACTGGGTTGAACACGACTTCTATATCCACTACTCCACCCGGACCAATCAGTTCATCAACCTCATTGGAATTGAGTCCCCGGGTCTCGCCTCCTCCCCCGCCATTGCAGAAGAGGTCGAGAAGCTTGTCCTGAATGCCATGGAGAAGAAGCCGGAGCTGAATCCGGACTACAATCCGTCCCGGAAAAAACCGGTCCGTTTCCGTGACTGCACAACAGAGGAACGTGCCGCTCTCATCGAACAGAATCCGGAATATGCACACATCATCTGCCGCTGTGAAACGGTCACAGAGGGAGAAATTCGGGACGCTATCCGCGCTCCGGGCGGAGCCATTGACATCGACGGCGTAAAACGGCGCACCCGTGCCGGAATGGGACGCTGTCAAGGTGGCTTCTGTGGTTCAAAAGTTATGGAGATCCTTGCGGAAGAGCTCAATGAGCCCATCAGTGACATCACAAAGTTCGGCGGCGACTCCAAGATCATCTACGAAAGGACGAAATAAGCCATGAATGAAATTCTGAACTACGATCTTGTCGTGGTCGGCGGCGGCCCGGCCGGCATGGCAGCTGCCCTTTCCGCCCGTGACAACGGCATTGAAGAGGATAAAATCATCATCCTGGAGCGTGCTGAACGGCTTGGCGGCATCCTGGAGCAGTGCATCCACACCGGATTTGGTCTCACCTACTTCGGCGAGGAGCTCTCCGGCCCAGAGTATGCAGACCGCTTCGTAAAGCAAGTTGCAGAAACCAATATTGCAGTCAAACTCAACACCATGGTCCTGAATCTCACCAAGACGAATCAGGTCATTGCAGCCAGCAAAGAGGACGGTATCGTCACCATCAATGCGAAGGCCATTATTCTGGCCATGGGCTGCAGAGAGCGTCCCCGCGGCGCCCTGGACATTGCGGGCTCCCGTCCCGCCGGTGTCATGACCGCCGGTCAGGCCCAGAAATTTGTCAATATTGACGGCTATATGCCGGGCCATGAGGTCGTCATCCTCGGTTCCGGTGATATCGGACTCATCATGGCACGTCGCATGACGCTGGAAGGTGCCAAGGTCAAAGTGGTCTGTGAGGTCATGCCCTACTCCGGCGGCCTGCAGAGAAATATCGTCCAGTGTCTCGAGGACTTTGATATTCCGCTCCGTCTCTCCTGCACCGTCATTCAGGTCCATGGAGAAGATCGTGTAACAGGTGTCACCATTGCTGATGTGGACAAATATATGGTTCCCATCCCCGGCACCGAGGAATATATCCCCTGCGACACGCTGATGCTCTCCGTCGGTCTCATCCCGGAGAATGAGCTCTCCCGTCAGATCGGTCTGGAAATGGATCCGGTCACCCGCGGTCCCCGTGTCAACGAAATGCGTGAGACCTCTCAGAAGGGCGTCTTCGCCTGCGGCAACGTACTCCAGGTACACGACCTTGTTGACTTCGTAACCCAGGAGTCTCAAATTGCCGGTAAGGGCGCAGCCCGCTACATCGCTGGTCAGGAAACGTCGGAGTCCGTACGCCTCCGCGGTATCAATGGTGTACGTTACACCGTTCCGCAGCATATCGACCTGAATGAGAAAGAGGATGTCAAAGTCTTCTTCCGTGTTGCCAATATCTATCGCAACAAGCGCGTTGTCGTCACCTGCGGAGACAAGGTTCTCTATAACCGCAAGAAGATCAAATTGGCACCCGGCGAAATGGAGAACGTCCCGGTCAAGGCCGCTGACCTTGCCGAGATGACCCCGGACGACGAGATTGTCGTAAGCATTGAGGAGGCATAACAATGGAAAAGAACCTGATCTGTGTCGCCTGTCCGAGGGGCTGCAATATCACAGTCACTCTGGACTCGAACAATAATGTGGTCGACGTCACCGGAAACTCCTGCAAACGCGGCGACGCCTATGCCAGAGCAGAAGTCACCCATCCGGAGCGCTCTCTCACCTCAACTGTCCGTGTCACCGGCGGCACCGCCTACGTGGTACCCTGCAAGACGAGCAGTGCCATTCCGAAGGAGCTTCTGTTTGACGCCATGAAGGAAATCAACGCCGCGTCCGTTGCATCTCCAGTCCATATTGGTGACGTCATCATCAAGGATCTGCTTGGCACTGGCATTGACGTGGTTGCTACGAACGAAGTCGTCTGACGTTCTCAATTTCCTGTGTTCTGTATTTGACATTTTCACTTTGCACAACTATATTAAAATTTATCTTATACAGATATATAAACAGGAAACTTGGTGAACACTATGAGTAATCCTATCAAACAGTGGTTTGACAAGATAAAGAATCCGGACCAGAAAACCATGGAAGATCTGCAGAAGGTCAGCGAGGCCACCGGCCTCGCCTCCCTCTGCGGTCTCGGCATCATGGAACTGGGCCATTACATCAATATGCGGAAGCTCTCCTACTCGGATATCCTGAGGCTCTTCCAGGAGGATCAAATCTCCTCTTATCATTTGAACTTCAGCAGCCGGGAGCTCCAGTTTATGCGCAGGGGCGCAGACATGCCGGAGAGCGCCATCATCCCGTCTGTGGAACTGTTCCTGAAGGACGTCCACGAGAAGGTCATCCGCTACAATAAGGAACATCCGGACCGCAAAATCGGCATGGACTATATCCGCGGCGTCCCCACCTGGGTCTGCGCGGGTCTTGCCGCCTTTGCGGGTCTCTTTTTCCTCTGGGCTGACTATCAGACCTCGGCTCCCCAGGCCGGCCCCCAGCCGCCCATCACTATCATCCGGGACGACTCCAGCCGACAGCAGCCTCAGAACTTTGCCCACACCAATGCCATCATGGAATCCACCCGCAAAGCCACCTTTGCGGATGTTGCAGGTGCAGATGAGGAGAAAGAAGAGTTGCAGGAAATCGTCGAGTATCTGAAGAGCCCGGAAAAATTCACGAAACTGGGCGCCCGGGTACCGAAGGGCGTTCTTCTCATCGGCCCTCCCGGTACCGGAAAAACCCTTCTTGCCCGTGCGGTTGCCGGTGAGGCCGGCGTACCATTCTTCTCCATCTCCGGTTCGGAGTTTGTGGAGATGTTTGTAGGTGTCGGCGCTGCCCGGGTCCGTGACCTGTTTGAGCAGGCAAAAGCTAAATCGCCCTGCATTATTTTTATCGACGAAATTGACGCCCTGGCGAGAAAACGCGGCTCGGAGATTTTCTCCGGCAACGAAGAGCGTGAGACCACACTGAACCAGCTTCTCGTGGAAATGGACGGTTTCTCATCGGATACTGGAATCATCCTGATCGGCGCCACGAACCGCGGTGACATCCTCGACCCGGCTCTCCTCCGCCCCGGCCGCTTTGACCGTCAGGTCCATGTCGGTTACCCGGACATGGAGGGACGCGAAGCCATCCTCAGAATCCATGCCAAAGGCAAGCCCTTCTCTTCCGATGTAAGTCTTGCCAACGTCGCCAAGGCCACCACCGGGTTCACTGGCGCTGACTTGGAGAATCTCTTAAATGAGGCAGCCCTGCTGGCCGCCCGTCGGAACAAATCAGAAATTTCCAACGACGAGCTGAAAGAGGCCTCCGTCAAAGTTATGATGGGCTCCGAGAAACGGTCTCACAAGATGTCGGACAAGGAGAAGAAACTCACTGCCTTCCATGAGTCTGGACATGCTGTTGCCACCTATCATCTTGCGAATCTCGACCCCGTGGAAGAGGTCTCCATCATTCCGCGCGGAAGTGCAGGCGGATATACCATGTCGCTTCCTCAGGAGGATCGCTCCTACGCCTCCCGTGACGAAATGCTGGACGAGCTTGTCTCCCTGCTGGGTGGCCGTGTTGCCGAGTCCCTGGTACTGGGTGACATCTCCACCGGCGCCTCCAACGACCTAGAGCGTGCAACGGCTCTGGCCCGTGGAATGGTAACGCGGTACGGTATGAGCACAAAGCTTGGTCCTGGCACTTTTGAAGACCGAAAACCCTACTACGGCTCCCGGACTTATTCTGAGAAGACCGCTGCTGAAATCGATGAGGAGGTCAATCGACTTCTGAAAGAGGCCTATGAGCGCTGCGAGGCTATCCTGAAAGAAAACCGCAACCAGCTGGACGCAGTTGCCGGATATCTTCTCGAGCATGAAAAGATTGGCGGAGAAGAGTTCAAAAAGCTCATGGATCGTGTACCACAGCCGGCATAATTGAAAATCACAGATAATATAAAAATGGCAGTCAACTGAAACCAGTTGACTGCCATTTTCTTATTTCAAAGATAGAGGTCTGTCCTTCGAAGATCCAGCCATGGGACCTCCTTTTTCCTCTTTCGTGCAAGGCTGAGGTCAAGTTCAGCAGAAATAAGCCCCTCTTCATTTCCCGCCTTCACGACAAGATTGCCATATGGGTCTGCCACTAAAGACTGCCCGGCAAAATCCATGGCATCCTCTCTCCCCACCCGGTTGCACATGGCAACAAAGACTGCATTCTGCATAGCCTGAACACGGATTTCCCACTCGAAGAGCTCCATGGGCTCCTCCTCGGTATTGGCGGTGGGAATGATAACGAGATCCGCCCCCTTCAGCGCACAGGTCCGAATGCTCTCGGGGATATGCCGGTCAAAGCAGATGACAATGCCCACTCGGCCATAGGGGGTGTCAAATGTCTGGAAGCCGTCCTCGGAAGGCTTATAGTAGTCCTGTTCATAAAATTTCTCCCCCTGATAGATGTGGACCATGGAGGCACTGCCCTCCACCTCCCCTTTTGGAGTAATCCAGAGAGAACGGTCATAGCCGTCCATATAGAAGTTGGGAGAGATATACATATTCTGTTCCCGGGCAAGATTCTTTAAGGAAGAGATGACCGGTGCATCGCCCGGGGTCTGCAGACCGGAGGCGTCTCTCCCGGGGTATTGCGGAAAGAACGGAGTTGCCTGTATCTCCGGATAAAACAAAAGATTGCTGCCCGCCGCCTCCCGGCAAAACCATTGTGCCTTTTCTGAATTCTGCTCCATATTTTCTGTCATACGCATTTGCGCCATGGAAAGTTTCATAATTTCTCCCTTCTATGAAGATTGGATAACAAAAACGAACAAACGAGGGTGCGTTTGACTAACATTTCTGAAACAATTCCTCAATATAATCAAAGCCGCAAAAATTTTATCTTACAAAAGATAAAAAAGGTAAATTGCAAGTTCAACTTGAACACTGATACGAATTAAGTTTTATCTTTGGGCCAGATTGATATATTTGGTTTAAAAATTCCTCGAATAGTTCCT
>OMYO01000035.1 GCA_900315285.1 uncultured Eubacteriales bacterium
ATTAGCTATGCGCGGTCCTAGTTTCTCTGCTCCCAACCTCTGGAAATACTCGCAAACTAGGACCGCAGAGCCCAAATTAGCCATGCGCGGTCCTAGTTTTCTTGCTCTCAACCACCCGAGATGCTTCCAAACTAGGACCGCAAGGCCCGAATTAGCCATGTGCGGTCCTAGTTTTCCCTCTCTTCCACCTCCTGTAAGCTGAATAACCAGCTTACAGCAAGTACTCCTCAATTAATGAATAAATTTGAGCGGTTGAAATTGGATTTTTGCTGCTCTCTAAGGTGTAGAGGATCTGCTTGCCTTCAATTATATTATTCGCAGCATAAAAATTGATTTTCCATGCACACTGATTCGCGTAATGTGGATCGTCTAGCATTCCGAAGTGTTCCACATAGTATTCATGGCGAGTACGGACGTTAAGGACAAGAAAGTCGGGGTAGAGGTGGGTGCTGCCGCATATCAGAAGAGGTTCGTAGAAGAAGGGTACATTTTGATTTTCAAACGCAGTGGCCATAAGCAATTCGGTTTTTGAGCGCACGATGACTCCGCCAGGACTTTTAAATTCTGCCCTTTTCTCGTGGTTGGTGTTTTCAGGGAAGGTGCGGTTTTTCCAAACTTTCACGAATTCCTCATCGCTAAGGTATATGGGAGTTACCAGTTTTTGACGTTCCTGGGACAGCTGATTATAAATTTTTTCCGGGCAGACCCTGGGCATTAAGGGAATGGTTGTTTGGACGGCTTCGCAGAGCACCTCCAGTTCTGCCCGAGCTGCCTTTGCAACTGCCTCGTCGTAGGCTTTTTGAGCCAACCGTCGAATGAGGTCATCTTTATCTTTTCGGAGATAGGTTCGAGAGTTGCCGTTTTTGCAATAGTAATAACATACGCCTCCGCTGTGCTGTACCGCCAATCGTCCAGGCGGTGCATTTTTTAGGCGGGCCTCACACTCGGAAATCCATTGTTCCAAAAGTGCAATGCGGTCGGAAAGATCTTTTTCCAATAAGATGGTATTAATAGTATCACCTCCTTCCCCAACAATACCTAAATCGCCCCAGAAAAGACATAGGATGAGGACGAACGGCAGCGCCCCAGGAACGAACGGCGCCAACTTCCCCGAATTTTGCGCGATTCACCTCTGGAACACGAAAAAACAGGCCCCGCCAAACAGCGGAGCCCGTCTCAGAAGGATTTTCAGTTGTCGATGACCGGAAGGTTCCAGCACAGGTCGAACATGTGCTTGTACAGGTCGATTTGGCGCTTGGCCGGGACGAACATGCCGTTCCAGAGGACGTGGTCGCCCTTCTCAATGGGCATATTGTACCAGATGCCGGGCTTGAACTCCGTGTTGTAGTCGCCGTCGGTGTGGGGCTGGCTGAACGGAGCGGACTGGCCGGGAACGTTGACGAAACCGTCGGTGTGGAACCACATGGGATCGGAGCCGACGCCGTAGTTCTCGACGCGAGTGCCGGTCCACTTGTCAGTGACGGTGCCGGGGATATAGCAGATGAGGTCCGGTGTTACATCCATGCGGATCTTGCCGTCCTTAGTGGTATGGGTGGCATCGGCGCGCTGGGCAAAGTAGTAGATGTCCGGGTTCACCTTTTCCAGCGGGAGGATGCGCTCCTGGACGATTTCGACTTCCATCTCTTTAGCGAGGTTGTCGACGTCCTGGTTGGCGTCATACTGGCGGTAATGCTTCCAGTATTTCGGGCGGAGCGGGTTGCGGAAGCGCCAGCCCTTGATGTCGCCGGGCTCCGGCTGGAGGCCGAACTGCTGGAGATGGCCGTTGTAGTACTTGGCCACCGGTGTATCGCCCAGGAAGACGCAGCCCATCATGATGAGATAGGTGATGACGGTCATTCCGGCGTTGCCGAACAGGGAGGCGAACGTCGTGCCGTTGTCGACGCCCGAAAGGGTGGTGATGGAGTGGATGAGGTTGCCGTGTCCGCCGGCGAACAGCGGGGACAGGTCATCCGGGTCGGTGCCCTCGCGCTCTGCCTCGGAGCCGTAGGAGAACAGGGTGCCAATGGCGCGGACGGTGGGGCCGCCGAACGAGTGGCCGAAGACGATCATCTTCTTGTGCTCCTCGGTCATGCCGAGATCTTCCAGGACGCCGTGCTCAAATGTCTTTCCGTAGCGGGCGTGATGGTGTTTCTTACTGTGGACTTTTCCATAGTCCACCGTGCCTCCGAAGAGATACGCCCAAAGGACGCAGGTGCGGTCCCAAGCACTGTTGAACGGGCCAAGGGACGGGGCGTAGTACTCAATGCCCTGCTCCTCCATGTACTTTACAAGGGGACCCCAGTAGGGGAAGTACTTGGTGATTTTGTCGTCGTCGCCCCAGCCTGTGAGCCCGTGGCAGAGCAGGATAGGATATCGGTTTGTGGCTGCCATACTAATTTCCTTTCTTTGTAGCAATTTTGACATATTATTCAAAAACTAGGGGAATTTTTGCAACAATATGTCGGACACATCCATATTATATATCTGACACTGTGTAAGTCAAATTCACATTTGTCAAAGATTGGGGACTTTTTGGCGATTTACTGGGCGAATCGGGCAAGTTTGTTTATTTTTTTACGGTAGTGGCGTGCAATTTGGGCGATTCAGTAAAACTAACCGCTCTAGTCTGCTTTGGTCCGAACTTTCCGCTTCTCCCGCGGGCTGATTGGCGGCACTTCAGGCTGGCTCTACCACAGAATTTGGACCTGGACCGAATTCTCAGCTCAAAATACTGAACTTCAGACCAGATCAAATTTTTCACCCTTATTGGTCTGAATAAAATTCAGAACTGAGCAGGAAAAAAAGGTCGGTTTTACTGAATTTCAGGCTGGCTGGACCAGAAAACTCAGGTTTGGACGGAAAAATTCAGAGAAAAAACTGAATTGCCTGGCGCAGCTGGGGCACCGGGCGCCGAAACTAGGACCACAACACGGAATTTGGCCCTGGTGGTCCTAGTTTTCCCGGTGCGGCCGCCCTGATGGGTGCCGAAACTAGGACCGCATTGGAAATTTTGGCGCTGGCGGTCCTAGTTTTTCTAGCGCAGCCGTCCTGATGGGCGCCGAAACTAGGACCACATTACGGAATTTGGCCCTGGTGGTCCTAGTTTTCTCGGCGTAGCCGCCCTTCCGAGCACCGAAACTAGGACCGCATCACGGAATTTGGCCCTGGTGGTCCTAGTTTTCCCTGCGCAGCCGCCCTGATGGGCGCCGAAACTAGGACCACATTACGGAATTTGGCGCCGGTGGTCCTAGTTTTCTCGGCGCAGCCGCCCTGATGGGCGCCGAAACTAGGACCACATCGGGAATTTTGGCGTTGGTGGTCCTAGTTTTTCCCGGCGTAACCGGTCCCGTTGGGCGCCGAAACTAGGACCACATCGGAGATTTAGGCGTTGGCGGTCCTAGTTTTCCCGGCGTAGCCGCCCTTATGGGCGCCGAAACTAGGACCACATCGGGGATTTCGGCGTTGGTGGTCCTAGTTTTCTCGGCGCAGCCGGCCCGTCTTAGGGAAATTAACTGCAACCCATATTTTTTATATCAATTGCAGTTAACCAGCCGTGGCGGCAGTAGGTATTTTAACTGCAAAAGGATTTTCGAAGAACGAGTGCAGTTAACGCGCCGCCTGCCGCCAGAGAAAATTAACTGCAACCCATATTTTTTATATCAATTGCAGTTAACCAGCCGTGGCGGCAGCGGGAATTTTAACTGCAAAAGGCCTTTGGAAGAACAAATGCAGTTAACGCGCCGCCTGCCGCCAGAGAAAATTAACTGCAACCCATATTTTTTTATATCAATTGCAGTTAACCAACCGTGGCGGTAGCGGGAATTTTAACTGCAAAAGGATTTTCGAAAAACGAGTGCAGTTAACGTGCAGCCTGCCGCCAGAGAAAATTAACTGCAACCCATATTTTTTATATCAATTGCAGTTAACCAACCGTGGCGGCAGCGGGAATTTTAACTGCAAAAAGCCGTTCGAAGAACGAACGCAGTTAACGCGCAGCCTGCCGCCAGAGAAAATTAACTGCAACCCATATTTTTTATATCAATTGCAGTTAACCAGCCGTGGCGGCAGCAAAAAATTTAACTGCAATAGGACGTTCAAAGAACAAATTACAGTTAATGCGCCGCCGGCCACCGCAATTTATTAACTGCAAAATAGAGTAAATGGATGAAAAGCAGTTAAATCGCCCCCACGCCCCAAAAAAAGAGCTGTACCACCTAAGTGATACAGCTCTTCTAATTATCTCTGTTCAATTGCACCCAGCGGACATGCTTCCTTGCACAGCCCGCACCGCAGGCAATGCACCTGATCAATTTGCACCGGCACGTCGGAGAGGTCGATGCATTTCTGGGGACAGACCTCGTAGCAGGCGGGACATCCGAGACAGAGGTCGGTGACATAGAAGCCTGTGGATGTGGGGTCGCCGGCAAACAGGGAACAGGTCCAGGGGGCGCTGCCCGAAATGCTGCGGAAGAGTTCGTGGAGGTCGAGGGAGAGGGAGTAGTAGGTCTGTTCGATGAGTGGATCGCCCATAATGTTGGAGACCTCGGGGAACTCTGCCATGAGGGTCCGCGTGGAGGTGCCATCTGTCAGTGTGCCGAGGGCCTCAAAGCCCTGGGCGGCCGGAATGGACTCCGGGTTCTCCGGAAAGGCGAAGACCACGAGCGGAAGGCCCCGATACGAGGCGGCGATGGAGTTTTCCTCCTCCCGGAAATCAACTGTGTCCGCCCAGCTCTCTGGGACGTCGAAGGTGATATATTTTCCCGTGTACTTCATACTCAATACTGCCCAAACGAGACGACCCAGTAGTCCCGTCCCTCATCGTTCTGATAGTGGGCGGCACCCATGCAGGTAATGCGGTCATCCAGCATGTCGCGGCGATTCCCCTGGGCTCCATAGGTGTAGCTCTCTTTGTTGTACCAGTATGCGGCGGCCTCGGCGGCAGTCTCCTGGTCCCGGCAGATGAGCTCGGTGTAGACCTCTTTGCCATTGGAGGTGACATCCCAGTAGGTCTTGCCGTTGGCAAGATAGTGGCTGTAATATGTCGAGACCTGTTTGGCACGGGTCCGGGCGATGGACGCCATGTCCTTATCCCATTTCAGCGGCTTCCGATAGAGCTGGTCCACCTGGCCGTTCAAATTCATCTGCTGGCAGAGTGCCGGAGTGGTCCTGTACTTATTGATGGCGTTTAGCATGTCCTTGGAGTCGCTCTGATATCCGCCGGCAGCGAAGGCCGGAACGGCAACAGACACGGAAAACAGCAGGGTGAGCAGGAGGGAGAACAGGACACTCCCGGTTTTTCTAAGTTTCATTTCAAAGGCTCCCTTTTTGGTGTAGTCATGTCCTTATTATACTACGCGGGAGGCAGATTGGGGGAATGGAAAAGGGATGCTTTCAGGATTTCAGTCTTCCCTTGTCAGCCGTTCCAGCTCCTTCGCAAAGTTTTCCTGAAATGCTGCTTCTTCTACCCTCACGGTTTCGTGGTACCCCTGCATTTCCTCATGGCTCAGCTCTCTCGCAGACAGCCATGTTAGCTGTTTTACAGCCCGTTCCGTCTTTAAGGCAATTTGCCGGTATTGTGGACCGACCTGCAGCAGCTTCAGCGAATTCTCTTTGGAAAGCATCCCGCTAGTGATGATTCCAAACGTGTCATAAATGGTGTCGTTTGCAATGGGTCCCACAATGACATCAAACTCTGCATATTGATCCGGCAGGAAGTTCCGGTTGGCGTAGAGGTAGTCGAACCACTGCTGATCTCTCTCCAGAGACAGGATGCACAGCCCCTCTGTATTCAAATCATATTCGTTGACAAACGTGTCCTTCTCTGGATTCTCCCTGGACCAGCGCAGGGCGAAGTCCTGGTCCGCCGTCAGGTAGAACCCTTGACCGAAATCAGCATTCGGGCGGCCGTAGTGGACGTCCGGGTGTGGGAGCTTGAAAAAGCCGGTGTGGTAGAGCCGCATAATGGGCGATTTGCTGGCTGTCATGAACGAAACTCCAAAAAATAATCAAAATAAAAAATGAACTTTTTTCCGATTTTGTCGGACATAGTAGTTGTCAGGCGCTTGTACAAAAAACAACAGATCACCGATCGGCAATCGGAAAGGAAAAGGGATGCTTTTCATTCTCGGATTTATTCTTTCCCACCTTTTCTGATTTGGTGACCAGAAAGGGAATGCTGCAGTTCTGCGTAAGCAGGACTGTGGCACTTTTCTCATTGACTTTATTTTGATAAAATAGATGAGAAATTTGCAACGAAATGGTGATTCAATATGAAAAAATTTTCGAGAAAATTTTTCGCACTTTTCTCCGCATGTGTTATTTCTGTGGCCTGTGCTTTGCCGGCATTTGCTGCGCAGACCGATATCAGCAACCATGGAAATAATATTTTGACACCAGGAAAAATCTTAAAAATACTTGTTGAGACAGACCTTAATGCTATTAAATATTATAGCCAGTTTCCCGATCCTCTGGGCCAATATGAACAGGATTTTACCAATGGTGGGATGCTTGCAGTTAATCCTGACTTGGAAGCATTAGATCATGTCTTTTGTGTGATTGACGTTACTGCAACAACTTTGAATCCTCAAAACCAATATTTTGGGAAGGTTCTTCGTCTCTCTGCTGCAGATGGTTCCAATGTCACTGGAAGACAGCGTAGTATTCAGAATATTGATGTTCTTCGAGCAGCGGTTGCTATCAACAGTCAATATGTAAAGACAGCCTGGGGCGATATCTACCTGATTCCCCTTTATTTTCTCACAGATTCCTCTGGAAATCTTCATATGATTTGTCAAATAAACAATGTCCTTGGAAGAAGTGTATTGTTTCAGGGCGTGAGGAATCTCAGTGTATTTGCGAATGGAAAGACCGTTGCCGTGGCAAATCCGGCACCGCTGGAAGAACCGGTTACGCTAGCACCTGTCTCGAAAGATAGGAATTCCACTCGTAGCAGAGTGGAGAACGGCTATCCGACAAGTATGCTCTTAGACATCACCTTCCCCGCCGGCACCTACGACAACAGCGTCCCCGTCTCAGAATGGAAAGATGTCTCCTTCTCCTGCGAGCTCGCCTACACCGAAATATAAAAAGAGGCTGTATCAAGATGGCGTTTCACCGCTTTGGTACAGCCTCTTCTTTTATCGAATTGAATATTCTGAGGTGACATTGTTATTTAGCATCTTTTCCGAGAAGGCTGTTCTGATCCTGTAGACTGTGTCTTATTCGTATGATGGTGATTATCTTCTTTTCTGCATTTACTGAATAATAGATGATGTACTGCCTAACGACAAGCCGTCTGACATCTTTAACGAATAAATATGGATTGTCAACGTGCGGTCCTTTAAATGGAAACTCACATAAATTCTCCAGAGCATGTTCAATATCATCTGCAAAAGTTACAGCCGCTTGATGATTGCAAAGATTTTCTAACATGTACCGGATCATGTTATCAAAATCCTCTTGCGCAATATCCGTCAGCTGATAGATGAATTCAGATGCCATACTTGCTCCTTACTTCCTGAAGAGCGGTTTTCCCATCTTTCACTTTATCTTCCTGATAGTCTTTCAGGCCCCGATTGATGAAACCAGCTTCTGCGCTCTGGGCCAATTGTTTTTCGTAATAATCAATATCCATGACAACGAGTCTGCCATAGCCATTCTTGGTTACAAATACAGGGCCATTCTCACATTTCTTTTCTATTTCAACAGTATCTTTTAGGTCTCTCATCGGTACGATCTGCATTGTATTTCCTCCTTATTATTACTGTGACATAATTTTATACTAAATATAGTCACATATCAAGAAAACAAAAAAGCAGCGGCATCAGAAATTTTTCCGTTGCCGCTGCTTGTATTGATAATTGATTAAATTATTGCTATTACCGAATGGACTTCCCCAATTCGTAGACTTCCGCAAGCTTTTCGGAGTCTCTCATACTCCCTTTTTTCATCATGTCAGGGATGCAGATTTCACCAATGCTTGTCCACTTGAGATAGGAACACATGGCTTTGTACTGAGCAAGGGCGGCGCCATAGACATGGTCGGCGCCGGAGTCCAAAAGAAGAGCAGTTTTTGTGAAATGGAACCCGATTTTTCCCCGGGCATACATGCGGTCAATGACGCTTTTCAACTGGGCAGTAATGTCAAACCAATAGATAGGCGAGGCAAATACGAGAAGGTCAGTCTGATCGATGATTTTTAGGATGTCTGCCATATTTCAGTGTTTCCACTGCGACGCGGACTGCCGTTTAATATGGTTATATTCATTTGCTATTTCTCCTCTTCTTTGATAAGTAGAACTACGTTCTCCGCAGTCCCGGGCGAGGGTCGCCGGGTCACACGAGACATAAACGACGCGTTTTGGATCCCATTCGGAGATGGTGCGGATGAGGTCCGGGGAGAGCCCTTTGCGGGGTGGATCGACTAAGATGACGTCAGGGCTGACTCCGTCGTGGAGGAGCTGCTCGGAGGCCATGGCTGAATCGCCACAGAAAAATTCCGCATTCGTGATTCCATTCTCTGCCGCATTCCGGCGCGCATCTGCAATGGCTTCGGGAACAATTTCCACCCCGTAGAGTTTCTTCACCTTGTCTGCCATAGTGAGGCCTATGGTGCCGGTGCCGCAGTACAGGTCCAGCAGGATGTCGTCTGGCTGCAGCCCAGCTAGCTCGGCGGCCTTACGGTAGAGGACTTCGGCCTGTGCCGTGTTGACCTGGTAGAACGATTGGGGCGATACACGAAATGTACAGTTCAGCAGTCTGTCCCGAATGAAGCCTTCGCCGAACAGGACCTCCTGCTCCTTGCCGAGGATGACATTCGTCTTCTCCGTATTATAATTTAATAGGAAAGTGCAGAAATTCGGGACCTCATCCCGCAGAGTGCGGATGAGCGGGTAGGTCTGGGGGACATTTCTGCCGTTGACAACGAGACATACCATGAGCTCCTTGCTGTAGTGGCCCTGCCGCAGGTAGATGTGGCGGATGAGGCCGGTGTGGGTGCGCTCGTCATAGCTGGAAATGTTGTAGCGGACCATCCACTCCCGGATGATCTTCAGGACCTGGGCAAACCCCGGGGGCTGGAGACGGCAGTCCATGCAGGGGACGATGCGGTGCGACGATGTGGCGTAGAAGCCAAACTGCGGCCCTTTGCCGGGAAAGTCTGCAACAGGGTACTGGGCCTTATTGCGGTAGGCGATTTGCTCTTCGCTTCCAAGAATGGGCTCCAGTTCCACGTTGAGATGACCAATGCGAGTGAAGGCGTCGACCACTTTCTGCTCCTTATAGCGGAGTTCCGCGTCATAGGAAACGTGGCGGTAGCAGCAGCCACCGCACCGCAGGGAAACGGGGCAGTCGGGCTCCGTACGGTCCTCAGAAGGCGAGATGACCCGGACGAGCTTGCCGATGGCATAATTCTTTTTTGCCTTGATGATATGGCAGAGCACGGTGTCGCCCACGGCGGTGTTGTTCACAAAAACCGCCAACCCGTCATAGTGGCCGACTCCGCTGCCCATGGTGCTCATCCCATCAATGTGCAGCTCTATTTCCTGGTTCTTTTTCAGCATGGACACGACTCGCTTTCGTCCTCGACAACCCCGTGGGGCTCTGGTAAAATATTTTGCACGGCTATTATAACAGAAAGGGTGGTTTCAACCAATGGGCATCCGGGTGAATCCCGACGAGTGGGGCGCGGTCTTCGCGGTCCCGTCATCAGTGGCGGACGAACATCTTCGCAGGGCGAGCGGACAGCAGCTGAAGGTGCTGCTTTTTATTCTGCGTCACAGCGGCGAATCGCTGTCCCGGCAGGCCATTGCCGACGGGACGGGCTTGAGCCCGGAGGACGCCGCAGACGCCCTCTGTTACTGGACGGACACCGGCTTCCTGCTGCGGGACGGCACCGCGGCACCACAGCCCGTTGCTACGGCAAAGACAACCGAATCGCCCAAGAGTAAACCGCAGGAGGCAGATGCTCCCAAGCGGACTCTGCAGGAACTTCCCGACATTACTCCCACCTATGACCAGGTGAACGCCCGGGTGCTGGAGTCGCCGGAACTGCAAGGTCTCTTCACCGAGGCGCAGGCGAGCCTCGGTCGGACCCTAGGCTATGACGCCCAGGCCAAACTTCTCATGATGGTGGACTCCTACGGGCTTCCACCGGAAGTCATCCTGACTATTATTGGGTATGCGGCGTCCCGCGGCAAGACCTCCATGGCATACATCACCAGCGTGGGGAAGAACTGGGCCGAAGAGGGCATTGACGACCTCGAAAAGGCCGAGGACAAACTCCGCCAGATGGATGAGCGGGAGAGCCTCTGGGGCGAATTTGTCTCCCAGTTCCCGGCCTCAGAGCGGCCGAGAAGAACGGGAGACCGGTTCCACTACCTCGTGAAGTGGCGCACCGAGAACGGCCAGTCTTTGGAACTTATCCGCTACGCCTATGAGAGAACCATTGAGAATATCAACAAGGCCAACTTTAAATATATGGACACCATGCTCAGTGACTGGCATCGGAAGAACCTGAAGACACCGACGGAGGTACTGCAGGCGAAGGACAGTCCATCGCCCACCGGCGGAAATGCCGAGCGTGGACAGGGCGAGGCCGCACCGTCCTACGACAGCGGTCTGTTCCGCAAGAAAGCCACGGGCCCCATAGCCTATCGAAAGAGAAGTGAGACGGATGGCGAATAACAGGGAAAAAGCGCTGAAGATCATTGCGCAGCGCCGGGAAGACGCCGAGAACCAGGCGGAGCAGCGCCGCCGGGAGCTGGAGGCTGTGTCCCCGGAACTCCGGGACGTGGATGAGAGAATCTCCCGGGCCGGGTTCCAGGCATTCCGTGCGGCGGCAAATGGACAGGGCGGAAAGGCCGCCCTGGAGCGGCTGCATCAGGAGACCATCGAGCTGGAGAAGCGCCAGCGTGCCATCCTCGAGGAGCTCGGGGCGCCCACGGACATTCTGGAAGTCCACTATACGTGCCCCATCTGCCGGGACACCGGCGTCCACGACCACCGGCACTGCAAATGCTATAACGAGCTGGTGCGCCAGTTGAACTACAAGGACCTGAACGCAGTGGCCCCGGCTAAGAAGTGCACGTTTGCAAGCTTCTCGCTGGAGGGGTACAAGGGACTCTGGGACAACGAGTACAACAAGGACGTCTATGATCACATGCGGCAAATCCGCCAGTTCAGTATGGACTGGGCAGCAGACTTCGGCCACGGCTCGCCGAGCCTGTTGCTGTATGGTAAGACGGGACTTGGAAAGACCCATCTCTCTCTGGCCATGGCCAATGCGGTCATAGAAAAGGGAAAGACGGTCTATTACAACTCCGCCTACAATATTCTGTCGGATATTGAGCGGGAGCACTTTAAGCGCACGCTTTTCGACGAGTCGCCGGAGGATCTGGCCCTGAACGCCGACCTCCTCATTCTGGACGACCTGGGCTCCGAGTTTGAGACCCGCTTCACCCAGTCTGTCGTCTGCAACATCATCAACACCCGGGAGTTCCGGGGGCTGCCCACCATCATCAGCACGAATCTCATGTATGATGAAATTGCCAAACACTACGGCCAGCGGGTCTACTCCCGCATCCTCGGCAGCTACGAACCGCTGCTGTTCCTGGGTCCGGACCACCGACAGGTGCCGGCCGGACGGGACAGCGACTTTTAAGGAGAACATCACATTTTGGATATCATCAAGACCATCACACAGGAATTCGGCCTTCAGAGCTGGCAGGTGGAGAACACCGTGAACCTGCTGGATGAGGGCAACACCATCCCGTTCATTGCCCGCTACCGCAAAGAGGCCCACGGCACGCTGGACGACCAGGTCATCCGCGGCATCAGTGAACGGCTCACCTACCTCCGCAACCTCGACAAGCGCCGGGAGGAGATCCTCGGGAGCATTGAGGAACAGGGCAAGCTGACAGAAGAGCTCTCGGAGGCCATTGGAAAGGCCGCTACCCTGGCGGAACTGGAGGATCTGTATCGCCCATACAAACAGAAACGCCGGACCCGCGCCGCCAAGGCAAAAGAGCGCGGCCTGGAGCCCCTGGAACAGCTCTACTGGAACGACGAGTTGCAGGGCAAGACGCTGGAGCAGGCTGCCGAGCCCTTTGTCGATTCGGAGAAGGAGGTTCCGGACGTGGAGGCCGCCATTGACGGCGCCAACGACATCCTGGCAGAAATGGTATCCGACAACGCGGAAATCCGCAAACGCCTGAAGGAGTCCTTCCTGCACAAGGCCGTCATCGTTACAAAGAAGGCCAAGGACGAGGACAGCGTCTACGCCCAGTACTACGACTTCAAGGAGAGCGCCGGGAAAATTGCCAACCACCGCATCCTCGCCATAGACCGCGGGGAGAAGGAGGGCTTCCTCAAGGTCTCCGTGGAATATGATCACGACCGCGCGCTGGAAATCTGTGACCGGGTCGTGGCGTCGGTGCGGAAAGAACAGGGGCTGAATCGCCCGGAATATGAGGCGGACTGCTTCATCAACGACGCCGTGGAGGACGCCTACGACCGGCTCATCAAGCCTTCCATTGACCGCGAGGTCCGCAGCATGCTCACCGAGCGCGCGGACAACGACGCCATTGAGGTGTTCGCCAAGAATCTCCGCCCGCTGCTCATGCAGCCGCCGGTGAAGAACAAGGTAGTCCTGGCCCTGGATCCGGGCTACCGCAACGGCTGCAAGTGCGCGGTTGTCGACGGCACCGGAAAGGTGCTGGACACGGGCATCATCTATGTGACCATGGGTGCCGGCCGGAAGGAACAGGCCAAGAAGACCGTAAAGGACTGGATCCACCGCCACGGTGTCCAGTGCATTTCCATAGGAAACGGCACCGCCTCCCGGGAGACCGAGCTCTTCGCCGTGGAGGTCATCAAAGAGGTCCCCGAGGACGTCACCTACATGGTCGTCAGCGAGGCCGGTGCCTCCATATACTCTGCGTCCAAACTGGCCGCCGAGGAGTTCCCGCAGTTTGACGTCTCCATTCGGAGCGCTGTCTCCATTGCCCGCCGTCTGCAGGACCCGCTGGCGGAGCTCGTGAAAATTGACCCCGAGAGCATCGGTGTCGGACAGTATCAGCACGACATGCCGAAGAAGCAGCTCTCCGCTGCGCTGGACGGTGTCGTGGAGGACTGCGTGAACGAGGTGGGCGCGGACCTGAATACCGCGTCGGCACCGCTGCTGTCCCGCATTGCGGGAATCAACAGCACGGTGGCCAAGAACATTGTCACCTACCGCGAGGAGAACGGCGCTTTCACGGGCCGCGCCCAACTGAAGAAGGTGCCGAAGCTCGGGCCGAAGGCCTACGAGCAGTGCGCCGGCTTCCTCCGGGTCCCCGAGAGCCGCAACCTGTTGGACAATACCGGTGTTCACCCGGAGTCCTACAAGGCGGCCAAGCAGCTGCTGGAACTGTGTGGCTGCACCATGGCCGACATCAAGGGCGGCAAGCTGGATAAGCTGCATGGCACTCTGCAGCAGAAGGGGTACGACTCCATCGCCGAGGAAATTGGCGTCGGTGTCCCCACCCTGAAGGACATTGAACGCGAGCTCTCCCTCCCGGGACGTGACCCCCGTGACGAGCTGCCGCCGCCGCTCCTGCGCACGGATGTCATGGACATCACTGACCTGAAACCGGACATGGAGCTCAAGGGCACCGTCCGGAACGTTATAGACTTCGGTGCGTTCGTGGACATCGGTGTCCATCAGGACGGCCTCGTCCACATCAGCCAAATTTCCGACCACTACATTAAACACCCCTCTGAGGTCCTCTCGGTGGGCGATGTAGTCACCGTCAAAATCCTCAGCGTCGACACCGCAAAGAAGCGGATCTCCCTCACCATGAAGGGTGTCCGCCAGTCCTGAGACAGGAGGATCAGCATATGGATATCTACACAAGAAGGGCGCAGCAGGGCGTCCGTGAAATAATGCACCCGAAGTGGCGCTCGTACGACAGCGGCATTGTCGAGGCGGAGCGCTGCGGCGGCCTGCTGGACCAGGACTTTTTCGACATGGACGAGTCCACGGAGATCATACCGCTGACGACAGGCCGCTACGTGACGCTCCGCCACCTGGCATGCCCGCCTCAGTACGCGCGCAACGACGGCGTGCGCCGCATCATCCTCATGTCCCACGGACACAGCCGCAACAGCTACTACGGTCTGAAATATTCCCGCATCTACTACGAGCTGGGCTATGAGACCATTATTTTTGACCATCGCGGCCACGGCGTTGCGGACTACTATCCGTGCACCATGGGAAAAGATGAGGGGGATGACCTCGCGTGCATCGCCCAATATCTCCGGGAAAAAGCCGGCGATTCCGCCATCATCGGCCTCCACGGCGAATCCATGGGTGCCGCCGCCATCTGCATGGCCATGCCGGAGCTCGCCAAGACTATGAATTTCGCCGTCTGTGACAGCGCCTACGATGACTTCATGACCGTCCTGCGGGGCAAGACCTGGAGCAGTAAAGTCTTGGAGCGGGCCGATAAGCTCTCCGCCGAGGAGGGTGCCCGGTTCTCGGAGATTCGCCCGGTGGATTCCGTCGCTGCATCGCCCGACAGCTTCCCCGCCTACTTCATCCACGGCGAGGCGGACCGCCTGGTCCCCGCCAAATGCGGACGCGCCCTGTACGACGCAAAGTCCGGCGTCCGCGAGGCCACGTTTTACCCGCTTGCCCGCCACGTCCAGAGCAGTTCGCTCTATAGGACCCACTACCGCCGCAACGTCCGCATCTTCCTGGCAAACCATGTGGAAGAAGGTCCTCAGGAATGAGTTATCCGCGCATAGACTCCTCTACGAAGGAGGAGCGGTTTGAGTACATTAAGAAGACGTACCGCTGCATTGCCGACTGTGACATGTGCGGCATCTGCGCCGCGCTGAAGGGAAAGACGCCGGAGGTGGCGTTCCAGGACTACATTGACGGGGTGGCAGAGTACCCGGAGGTGGCAGCGAGGTATCGCTGAGGTTTTGGGCGATTCACTGCCTTGTTCGGCCCTGTAGGTTTGCCTTATGCGGCACCTGGGTGGGGGAATTGGGGCTGGCAGCGCCAAATTCTTCCAACCTTATTTCCCGATGTGTCCGGGTTGACGGAATGAAAAAGAAGTTGATCAGAATTTTTGCACCTTATTCTGTGAAAATAATATAAGGATGAGACCGCACCTCGTGATTAGTGGGGGTGCGGTCTTGTTTTATTGTTTATGAAGGGGGACTAGGACCACGAGTGGGGATTTTGGCGGATGCGGTCCTAGTTTGCCGAACGCAACCGTGTCTCTGAGCGTAAAAACTAGGACCACGAGTGGGGTTTGGGCGGTTGCGGTCCTAGTTTTTCTGTGGGACAGGGACCTTGGCGGGCAGAAACTAGGACCGGATTCGGGAATTTGGCCTCAGCGGTCCTAGTTTTTCTTTAGGGCGGCGGCTTCGGCGAGCAGAAACTAGGACCGGATTCGGGAATTTGGCCTCAGCGGTCCTAGTTTTTCTGTGGGACGGTGGCCTTGGCGGGCAGAAACTAGGACCGGATTCGGAAATTTGGCCTCAGCGGTCCTAGTTCGCCGAGTGCAACTGTCCTTTCGAGCGTAAAAACTAGGACCGGATTCGGGAATTTGCCCTTGATGGTCCTAGTCCCCGTTCCAGCCAGAGGCCGCTTAGACCTTTTCTTATTTTTTGGGCGATTTAGTCTGACGATTCCGACTGCTTTCGGTTTGATTTGGGAGATTCGTTAGACCAAACGCCTTTAAAATTTCAAAATGGTCTGAAAAATAAACCGAATAAGGTTGGAAAGTTAGACCAAACGGGAGAAAAAAGGAGGGATGGTCTGATGAAGGGCTCAATCGCCCCAGAAATAGGGCCAAATCGTCAGACCAAAATGGGATTTTTAAGAGGAATGGTCTAAGTCCCGCACTGTTAGCCGAAACATTTCGCACCGACCTCCCCACAACAAAAAACAACAGCCGCCCAAACCGGGCGGCTGCTGCCATTCACAATATTAAAGTTCCCGCAACACCAGGATCGTCACGCCCGGGTTGTCGCCCGGCATGATGCGTTTGACCTTTGGGTGGCTGCGGTAGCGGTACTGGATCATGCTGCGGAGGTTCGTGCCGCCGTGGTAGCCGTGGATGATGCGGAGCTGGTAGGTGGAGGGGGAGACACGGCGGAGGGCGCGGTCAATTTCCACCTGGGCCATGTCGGTCGTGTAGCCGTGGAGGTCGAGCTCCACGAAGGGACTGCTGAGGGACATGGCGGGTCAGCGGATTGTGCCGACGGTGCGGGGATAGAGGATGACATCGCGGATATTCTGCATGCCGGTGGTGTACATGACCATGCGCTCGAAGCCGAGGCCGTAGCCGCCGTGGGGGACGGAGCCGAATTTGCGGAGATCCAGATAGTCACCGTAGGCGGAGAGGTCCATGCCGCGTTTCTTCATTTCTGCGATCAACTTATCGTAGTCGGCCTCACGCTCGGAGCCGCCGATGATCTCGCCGACACCGGGGACGAGCAGGTCGGAGGCGGCAACGGTCTTGCCGTCGGGGTTCTGTTTCATATAGAAGGCCTTGATGTCCTTCGGGTAGTTGATGACAAAGACCGGCTTGTTGAAAACCTTCTCGGTCAGGTAGCGCTCGTGCTCGGTCTGGAGGTCAATGCCCCACTCCACTGGGAACTTGAAGTCCACGGGGGCCTTCTCGAGGAGTTCAATGGCCTTGGTGTAGTCGAGGACCTCGAAGTCGTTGTTGACGACGTTGTCGAGTTTCTGCAGGAGGCCCTTCTCAATGCGCTTGTCGAAGAACTCCATCTCCTGGGGGCAGCGCTCCAGAGTCTTGGTGATGATGGTCTTCACCATTTCCTCGGCGATTTCCAGGACATCCGGGAGCTCGGCAAAGGCGATTTCCGGCTCCACATGCCAGAACTCAGCCACGTGGCGCTGGGTGTTGGAGTTCTCGGCGCGGAACGACGGGCCGAACGTGTAGATCTTGCCGAAAGCCATGGCGGCGACTTCGCCCTCCAGCTGGCCGGATACAGAGAGGCCGGCCTTCTTGCCGAAAAAGTCGTTCTCGTAGTACTCCTCTTTGGACTCGCACTCCTTGGCGGCATCGTAGCCCTGAGTCGTGACCTCAAACATTTCGCCGGCACCCTCGGCGTCGGAACCGGTGATGAGCGGGGTGTTGACGTAGACGAAACCGTTGCCCTGGAAGTACTCATGGATGGCGGCGGCAAGGGCGGAGCGGACGTGGAACACGGCGTTGAACGTGTTGGCGCGTACGCGCAGCTGCGGCATGGTGCGGAGATACTCCATGGTGTGGCGCTTCTTCTGGAGCGGGTAGTCAGAGGGGCAGGCGCCGAGGAGCGTGATCTCCTTGGCGTTGATCTCCACGCCACCCTCTTTGTTGACGGCGGACGGGACGACAGTGCCGACGACCTTCAGAGAGGAACCGAGGGCGAGGCAGGACTTGAGGTCCGTGTCTGCAAAGTCGTTCTTGTTGATGACGATCTGCAGATGCTTGAATGTGGTGCCGTCGTTGAGCTCGGCAAAGGCCATGGTCTTCGAGTCACGGGATGTCCGGACCCATCCGCAGACGGTGACGTCCTGCTGCAGATAGGACGCGTCGGACATGATATCTTTGATATCGATGTGTTTCATGAAAATTCCTCCGCAAATTTCGTTCTTATATAAAGTATGTCGTAGATTCTACCACAGGCGCAAAAAAAAGAAAAGAATTCGAAATTCCTATTGACATACTAGGAAAGGTGCGGTATAGTAAACCCATCAAATCAATAGGAAAACGGAAAAAGGAGGCACAGTTCCATGGTGAAAGAACTTCGGAATAATTTCAGAAACGGTCGAATGTGGTGCTGTACCTGCTGCTGATAAGAACAAAAGCTGAATCGCCCACATAATAAAAATAGAGAAAATTTTGAGGTAACAATCATGAGTGAATATAATTACGACAACTATAAATTTGAGACCATCGCCCTCCATGCAGGCCAGGAGAACGCCGACCCGGTGACCGACTCCCGCGCCGTGCCAATCTATCAGACCTCCTCTTTCGTGTTCCACAACAGTGACCACGCCGAGGCCCGCTTCGCTCTGAAAGACGCCGGCAACATCTACGGCCGTCTGACCAACCCCACCGAGGGTGTCTTCGAGGAGCGTATTGCCGCTCTTGAGGGTGGCGTCGCTGCTCTTGCAGTTGCATCCGGTGCAGCCGCTGTAACTTATGCATTCAAGGCAGTTGCCCATAACGGCGACCATATCGTATCCGCCAAGAACATTTACGGCGGTACTTACAACCTTCTGGCACACACCCTTCCGGACGACGGCGTCACCACCACATTTGTTGACCCGTTTGACTATGACGCCATTGAGGCAGCTATCCAGGACAACACGAAGGCCCTCTATGTGGAGACCCTAGGCAACCCCAACGGCGAGGTCGTCGACACCGAGAAATGGGCTGAAATTGCCCATAAGAACGGCCTTCCGCTCATCGTCGACAACACGTTTGCCACCCCGTATCTGCTCCGTCCCATCGAGTACGGCGCTGATATCGTAGTACACTCCGCCACGAAGTTCATCGGCGGCCACGGCACCACCATCGGCGGCGTCATCGTCGACGCAGGTAAATTTGACTACTCCACCGGCAAATGGCCGTGGCTCAGCGAGCCGAACCCGTCCTATCATGGCCTTGTATTCGCCAAGGACACCGCTCCGGCCGTCATTGCCACCTATATCCGCGCCATCATCCTTCGCGACGAAGGAGCTACCCTCTCTCCGGTCCACGCCTTCATCTTCCTGCAGGGTCTCGAGACCCTCGCCCTCCGTGTTGAGCGCCAGAGCGCCAATGCACTGAAGGTCGTTGAGTACCTCGAGAACAACCCGAAGGTCCTCTCCGTCAGCCATCCGGCTGCCTCCAAGGACCCGGTTCAGCAGGAGCTCTACAAGAAGTACTATCCGAACGGCGGCGGCTCCATCTTTACCTTCGACATTGACGGTGACGATAAGGTTGCCCGCGACTGGATCGACCATCTCAAGGTCTTCTCCCTCCTCGCCAACGTCGCCGACGTGAAGTCCCTTGTCGTCCATCCCGGCTCCACCACCCATTCCGAGTGCAACGAGCAGGAGCTGCTTGACCAGGGCATCCGCCCGAACACCGTCCGCCTGTCCATCGGTGCCGAGAACATCGACGACATCATTGCCGACCTCGACCAGGCATTCAAGGCCATTGGCTGACAGTGACATTGCGAAAAATCCCCTCATAGAATATAATTGAACTCGCTTGGAGAACCGGGCCGTTGCTGTGTATGCAGCGTCGGCCCGGCTCTTTTCCCTACAGGGAGGTGGGACAATGGAAAAGAAAAAGGCGCTCATCGCCATGAGCGGCGGGGTAGACTCCAGCGTAGCGGCCTGCCTTATGCAGGACAAAGGCTATGACTGCATTGGCGTCACCATGCGCCTGTTTGACAATGGAGACATCAACATTAGCTCCGAGAAGAGCTGCTGCTCCCTGTCGGATGTCGAGGATGCTCGCTCTGTATGTACCGTGCTTGGCATTCCCTACTATGTATTCAACTTCAAGGACCGCTTCAAGGAGTGTGTCATGGAGCGGTTTGTCTCGGATTATGAGAATGGCCGGACACCGAATCCGTGCATTGACTGCAACCGGTATCTGAAGTTCGACAACCTATATCGCCGGGCGGAGGAACTCGGGTGCGACTGCATTGTCACCGGCCACTATGCCCGCGTCGTCTACAATGAGGATACCGGGCGATGGAATCTCCTTCGTGCCATCTACGGCGATAAAGACCAGAGCTATGTCCTCTACTCCCTGACCCAGGAACAGCTTGCCCACACGCAGTTTCCCCTTGGCGGCCTCACAAAACCGGAAGTCCGGGAAATTGCTGCACAGCACCACATGCGTAACGCCCGCAAGCACGAGAGCCAGGATATCTGCTTCGTGCCCACCGGAAAGTACTCGGATTTCATTGAGGAGTTCACCGGGAAGACCTATCCGGAGGGGGACTTCGTGGACCGGGACGGGAATGTTCTTGGGACCCACAAGGGAATCATCCGCTACACCGTAGGACAGCGCAAGGGACTGGGTCTCTCGCTGAAACAACCCATGTATGTCTGTTCGGTAGATCCGGTGAAAAACCGTGTCGTTCTGGGCACCAATGAGGACTTGTTCTCCAGGGAACTCATTGCCAACGATATCAATCTCATTTCTGTCCCGAAAATAGATGGCCCTATGCGGGTCACCGCAAAAGTGCGCTACCGTCAGCCGGCCAGACCTGCCACGGTCACCCAGCTCTCCGACGACTCCATTCGTGTCGTCTTCGACGAGCCCCAGCGCGCCATTACTAAAGGACAGGCCGTTGTTCTCTACGATGGGGACTCCGTCGTGGGCGGCGGCACCATCTCGGAAAACGCAATCTCCGCAGGAACCAATCAGGAAGGAGCCTGAACCATGAAGACTATTGCCAGCTTCACCATAAATCACGACATCCTGAAAAAGGGCATGTATGTCTCCCGCATAGACGGGGACGTTGTCACCTACGACATCCGCATGAAAGTGCCGAACATGGGCGACTATGTCTCCAACGGCGCCCTCCACACCTTTGAGCACCTGTTTGCCACCTATGCCCGCAATACGAAATATTCGGACCAGGTCATCTATGTGGGCCCCATGGGCTGCCGCACCGGCTTCTATTTTCTGCTGCGGGACACCGTGAGCAAGCAGGAGGCCATCGATCTCGTCCGGGAGAGCTTCGCCTTTATCCGCGACTTTGAGGGCGATATCCCCGGCGCCACCCACTCCGAGTGCGGCAACTACCGGGAGCACGACCTCGCGGGTGCTCAGGCCGTTGCCCGCGACATGCTGAACGTCTTGAAAGACTGGGGCCCGGATGACATGAGGTATCCGGAATGAGTTCGGACGAGATGAATCTCTACTCCGGGCACTGCGTGGATCCCACAAAGATTACCCCGGAGGACATTGAGCTCGTCGATATTGCTCACCCCTTAAGCCTCATCTGCCGGGGAACTGGCCATGTGAAGTTCTTCTTCTCGGTGGCACAGCACAGCATTAACTGCGCCGTGGAGGCAGAGGCGCGGGGACTCTCGACCGAGGTCCAGCTGGCCTGCCTTCTGCACGACGCCGGCGAGGCCTACTGCTCCGATGTCATCCGTCCGGTGAAAAAACACCTCAACGGATATGCGGAAATTGAGGAGCGTATCCAGCGCGCGGTGCTGGCCCGCTTCCATGTGGAGGCAATCCGGGACAGCTCCGGTTGGGAGCAGGTCCGCGCCATTGACAATGACATGCTGACCAATGAGGCCTGTGCGCTGTTTACAGACTCGACTGGGTTTTCACCGGCGCCGCTGCGCTCCTCGCCTCCGATCTTGTTCCGGCCGCCGGAAGAGGTGGAGCGGGAATTCACTGAGCTTGCGGTAAAACTGGGGGCTGTGTCACCACTATCGTGATACAACCCCCATTTGTGTTATCATGGGGAAACAGAAGGAGGGGCAGCCATGCTCGGAAAGTACCTGGATGCGGTGAGGGCAAAAAAGCCCCTCATCCACAACATAACAAACTATGTGACCGTCAATGACGTGGCCAACATGGAACTGGCATGCGGGGCGAGTCCCATTATGGCAGACGAGCCCGAGGAGGTCCGGGACATCCAGACCATCTGTAACGGCCTCTGCATCAATCTTGGGACTCTGAATCGCCGGACCATTCCGGCTATGAATGAGTCTGGGGACTGCGCGGCGGAACTGGGGCATGCCATTTTGCTTGACCCGGTGGGTGCGGGCGCCAGTACGCTTCGGACGGACACGGCGCTTGCGCTTCTTGACTCGGTGCCGTTTGATGTTGTCCGTGGAAATATCAGCGAAATCCGCACGCTCTTCGCCGGGGCAGGCAACACCCATGGGGTAGATGCCGCCGAGGGAGACTCTGTCACGGAGGCAAACTTACTGAACATGGGCCGCTTCGCCTGTTCTTTTGCCGAGCGGTTCCACACGGTGTGTGTCATCTCTGGGGCGATTGACCTCGTGGCAGACGCAAAAACCTGCTATGCCATCCGCAACGGTGTGCCGGAAATGAGCCAAATCACTGGGACTGGCTGTCAGCTGTCAGGTCTCACGACTTGCTTTATTGCCGCAAACCCGGAGGAGAAACTGCAGGCTTCTGCTGCTGCAGTGGCCGCCATGGGATTGGCGGGGGAGACGGCTCTAAGCCGTCAGCAGCCTGGCGACGGCAATGCGACCCTGCGAAACCGGATCATCGACGCCATTTACAATATGAGTGGCACGAATCTGGATAGCGGTGAAAAAATAGAGAGAATCATTGGATAATATAGGAGGAATCGTCATGCTGAGACCGGAATCTCTGCTGCTCTATGCGGTCACCGACCGCTACTGGCTGGGAGACCACACCCTGGAAGAGGATGTGGAGAGCGCCCTGAAAGGGGGCGCCACATTTATCCAGCTACGGGAAAAGGAACTTTCGGAGGAGGACATGGAGCGGGAGGCACGGACCCTTCTGCCTCTGTGCCGCCGGTATGGCGTGCCTTTTGTCATTGATGATGATGTGGAGCTGGCGAAGAAGGTGGGCGCCGACGGCGTCCATGTCGGCCAGTCCGACATGGCCTGCGGGAAGGCGCGGCAGGAGTTGGGCCCGGACGCCATCATCGGCGTGTCCGCCGGCACCGTGGAACAGGCTGTAGCGGCGGAGAAGGCCGGTGCCGACTATCTCGGCGTCGGTGCCGTGTTCCCGACGGGAACGAAGGGCGACGCCGAGCCCGTGACACGCGAGACCGTCCGGGCCATCTGTGAGGCCGTGAATATTCCGGTCATTGCCATCGGCGGAGTCAGCCGTGACAATGTCCAGGAACTGAGCGGACTGGGACTTGCCGGAATTGCGGTCGTCAGCGCCATCTTTGCGCAGGATAATATTGAGTCCGCCACAGCGGAGCTGCGGCAGAAAACGGAAAGCATGGTGAACGCATGATCTCCGGCGCAGTTTTTGACGCGGACGGTACTCTGCTGGACTCCATGCCCATCTGGTACGACGTGGGGGATCGGTACTTACGCTCCTGTGGGGTGACGCCGCCGGAGAACCTCTGGCGCCGCTACTTTACGATGGGCATTGATGAGGCCGCCACGGACATGAAGGAACATTTTCATCTCCCCCAGTCGGTGGATGAGGTGAAGCAGGGCTACATGGATATTGTCGGAAAGTTCTACCGGGAGGAGTGTGTGCTGAAACCGGGGGCTGCTGCGTTCTTGCGAGAGCTGAATCGCCGCGGTGTCCCCATCATCCTGGCTACAGCCAACGATGCCTCCATGGCACGGACGGCGCTCCGGCACAATGGAGTTCTGGACCTCTTTGCCGACACCATTTCCTGTGAGGACTTCGGCACCACGAAGCGGGAACCGTTCATCTACGAGGAGGCGGCCCGGCGCATCGGCTCACCGGTGGCAGAGACCGCGGTGTTTGAGGACATCTACATGGCGGTGCGCACGGCCCACGACGCGGGGTTCTACACCGTTGCCATGGAGGACGGCGCCAGCGCAGAAGAAAAGCCCGCCATCCAGAGGACAGCGGACCGCTATATCACCGATTTTTCAGAATTGGACCTCAGTCTTTTCGCATCCAGCCTTTGACCTCGGCAATCTCCTTCTTGTAGCCGGCGGGCTCATTCGGGGTCTCCAAAATAAACGGCTTTCCCTGCAGGGCGGGGTGTTGGACGACGGCCTTCAGAGCCTCAGCGCCAATTTCTCCCTGGCCGAGCTTCTGGTGTCGATCCTTGTGGCTCCCGCAGACATTCATGCTGTCGTTCAGGTGGATGGCATAGAGCCGGTCGAGCCCAATGGTCCAGTCAAACTCCTGCAGTACGTTGTCCAGGTTGCCGGCAATGTCGTAGCCGCCGTCCCAGATGTGGCAGGTGTCCAGACAGACGCCAAATCGGTCGGGGAATTCCACCCGGTCCAGCAGCTCCCGGAGCTCCTCGAAGTTCCGGCCAACCTCGCTGCCCTTGCCGGCCATGGTCTCCAGCAACACGGTGGTGGAACCGTCCCCGTGGACAATGTTGTTGAGACTCTCGGCAATTTTATACGTGCCTATGTCCACACCCTGGCCCACATGGGAGCCCGGGTGGAAGTTGTAGAAATTCCCGGGAAAGAATTCGTCCATGCGGCTCAGATCTTCCCGCATCATCTTCTCCGCCTTCATACGGATTTCGTTCTTCGCTGCAGCTAGGTTCATGGTATAAGGCGCATGGGCAACTAAGGGGCCAAAGCCCTGTTCCTCGACAATTTTTCGCATGCCGGCGGCGTCCTCCGGGTCTATCTCCTTTGCGGCGCCCCCGCGGGGAGAACGCAGAAAGAACGCAAATGTGTTGCCGCCGTAATCCACCATGGTCTCGGCCATGTGGGTATAGCCCTTTGCCACTGAGAGGTGGCTGCCAATATATATCATAGATAAGTCTCCTGAAGATTTTTCTCTATTATAACCGATAATCCCCGGAGGTGGGGCAATGTTTGATATCATAAAGCAGTTGCAGGATCTGGCCGCAGAGCTTGCGGAGACCCTAGAGGAGGGTGACCGGCAGTATCGCACGGTGGGCGATGGAGGCCCGGTCATAGACTGGTGGTTTGTCATCGACCGAAACGCCTCGTACTATGCAGTCTATGCCCTCATGCAGGAGGAGACAGAGGACACGCCCCGCATTTGGGCGGAGACAAGTTCCGGGACCATGAATGTGGAGTACCAAGGTCAGCGGGTCCAGGCAAAACTGGAAAGGGATATTGTGGTGGAAATGGACTGCTATTTCCGCGACATTTGGGAGAAGAGCCGATAAGGAGGAGAACCTATGAAAACAGCACTCACCATAGCAGGCAGCGACAGCTCCGGTGGCGCCGGCATTCAGGCGGACCTGAAGACCATGACCATGAATGGCGTCTATGCCATGTCGGTCATAACGTCCCTGACTGCGCAGAACACCACCGGCGTAAGCGGTATTCTGGACGTACCGGCGGACTTTGTGGAAAAGCAGATAGACGCCGTGTTCACGGATATCCGCCCGGATGCTGTGAAGATAGGTATGCTCTCCGCTCCAGATATCGTCCGCACTGTTGCGAAGAAATTGGTGGAATACGATGCCCCCTGGGTCGTCCTGGATCCGGTCATGGTCTCCACCAGTGGTTCCAAACTGCTACAGGATGACGCTATCACCGCTCTTGAGGAGAAGCTGCTCCCGGTGGCAGACCTCATTACCCCAAATATTCCCGAGGCAGAAGTCCTATCCGGTCTCACCATCTCTGGCCCGGATGACATGGAGGACGCAGGACGGAAACTGCAGGACGAATACGGTTGTGCCGTCCTGTGCAAGGGCGGACACGCGGTATCTGACGCCAACGATGTCCTTGTGACTGACGAGGGAGAGGTGTTCTGGTTTGAGGGAAGGCGAATCGCCAACCCCAATACCCACGGGACGGGATGCACCCTCTCCAGCGCCATTGCCGCCAACCTCGCCAAGGGGTTTGACCTGCGGGATTCCGTGGACCGGGCCAAGGAGTACCTCTCCGGGGCGCTGGCCGCCATGTTGGACCTGGGACAGGGGAGCGGGCCCATGGACCACGCTTGGAACCTGACGGGCCGCTTCTCGAAAGAGTCATAGGCGGCGTCTCCGCCTTGACAAAAGCCGGGCATGGGGTACAATAGTAACAACTTTGAAATTTCAAATTTTTCCTTGGAGGAACCCAATATGAAAATGATCCAGACTCTGGAAACCAGAAATCTCTGCGAGAGCGCCAAAAACGGCGGCTGCGGCGAGTGCCAGACCTCCTGCCAGTCCGCCTGCAAGACCAGCTGCGGCATTGCCAACCAGCAGTGCGAGAAGGCTGACAAGGCTGACTAACTCCAGGGGAGTTAAAAAAGCATTGAAAAGTGCTGCCGCTCAAGCGACAGCACTTTTTCTATACGTTCAGAGAGGAGAACAACATGGTCCATCAATATCAGCTCAAGGGGTACAACATCGTGCTCGACACCTGTTCCGGCTCGGTGCACGCCGTGAGCGAACCGGCCTATGACATGATCGCCATGTACCCGGACCACAGCGCCGAGGAAATTACGGCTGCCATCCAGGAAAAATATGGGGACGAGGTCTCCAACGAGGATATCAATGATTGCCTTCAGGATATTGCGACGCTGAAGGAACAGGGAAAACTCTTCACGGAGGACACCTATGAGCCCCTTGCCGGCGAGTTCAAAGAGCGTTCCGGCGACGTGGTCAAGGCCCTCTGCCTCCATGTGGCCCACACCTGCAACCTGAACTGTTCCTACTGCTTTGCCAGCCAGGGCAATTTCCACGGCGACCGCGCCCTCATGTCCTTTGAGGTGGGCAAGCAGGCCATCGACTACCTCGTGGCCCACTCGGGCACCCGGCACAACCTGGAGGTGGACTTCTTCGGCGGGGAGCCGCTCATGAACTGGGACGTCTGCAAGCAGATCGTCGCGTATGCGCGCTCCATTGAGAAGGACGCCGGAAAGCACTTCCGGTTCACCCTTACCACAAACGGTATGCTTGTGGACGACGACGTCATCGACTTTGCCAATAAAGAGTGTCACAACGTGGTCCTGAGCTTGGATGGCCGCCAGGAAATCCACGACAAATACCGGGTCGACTACGCCGGCAACGGCTCCTGGGAGCGCATTGTCCCGAAGTTCCAGAAGTTTGTAAAGGCCCGCGGCGACAAAAACTACTATATCCGCGGTACGTTCACCCACAACAACCCGGACTTCATGAAGGACATAGATAAGATGCTGGAGCTGGGTTTCACTGAACTCTCTATGGAGCCTGTCGTGGCAAAGCCCGACGACCCCTGTGCCCTGACTGAAGAGGACAAGGTCATCGTGGAGCAGCAGTATGAGGAACTGGCTGACCGCATGATTGAGCGGGAGCGGGAGGGACGTCCCTTCACGTTCTATCATTACATGATCGACCTGACCGGTGGCCCGTGCATTTATAAGCGCATCAGCGGATGTGGCTCGGGCACCGAGTACATGGCTGTCACCCCGTGGGGCGACCTCTACCCCTGCCACCAGTTTGTGGGCGAGGAGGACTTCTGCCTCGGCAACGTCTGGGACGGCGTCAAGCGCACCGACCTCCGCGAGGACTTCCGCAAGTGCAACGTCTACCAGCGTCCGGAGTGCCGGGACTGCTGGGCCAAACTCTACTGCTCCGGCGGCTGCGCCGCGAACGCCTACCACTCCACCGGAAGCATCCTCGGGACCTACGAGTTCGGCTGTGACCTGTTCCGGAAGCGGGTGGAGTGTGCCATCATGGTGAAGGTGGCCGAGCAGCTCGACCCGACCCTGAAGAAATAATATGGATACTCCAATTTTTGACTTCGCCGGGCAGTACGCCCGGGACGGCGCGACCCGGGCGCACATGCCCGGCCACAAGGGGAGGGGTCCCCTGGGCTGCGAGGCCCTCGACCTCACGGAAATAAAAGGCGCTGACTCCCTGTATGAGGCGGATGGAATCATCCGCCAGAGTGAGGACAACGCGGCGCAGCTGTTTGGCGCCGCCCGCACAATCTACTCTGCAGAAGGATCCTCACTCTGCATTCGAACCATGCTGCTGCTTGCCGCTATGCGTGCCCGGCAGAACGGGGAATCCGACCTTTGGATCCTCGCCGCAAGGAATGCCCATAAGGTGTTCATACAGACCTGTGCGCTGCTGGACCTGGACGTGGGATGGCTTTGGGACGAGAGCGGTTCGTTCTCCCTCTGCCGGTCCATCGCCCGCCCGGAGACGCTGGAGCGGGTCCTGCGGAACGCAAACCATCTGCCCATTGCGGTCTACATTACGAGCCCGGACTACCTTGGCAACGAGAATGACATCCGCGGCCTTGCGGAGGTGGCACATGCATATGGTGTGCCGCTGCTTGTGGACAACGCCCATGGAGCGTACCTGAAGTTCCTGCCGGAGAGCCGCCATCCCATGTCGCTGGGTGCGGATATATGCTGCGACAGCGCCCATAAGACATTCCCGTGTCTGACTGGCAGCGCCTATCTGCACATCAGCCCATCTGCTCCGCCAGAATTTTCGGAGTTTGCAAAACAGGCTATGGCGCAGTTCGGATCCACGAGCCCTTCGTATCTCATTCTGGAGTCGCTGGATCGGAACAACCGATATCTGGCGGAGGGATATGGCGCGGAACTTCTGGCATGTGTGGAGAAGATCAATGGTCTGAAGAAAAATCTCGCCGGCATGGGCTGGCAAATCCTGCCCTCCGACGAGCTGAAGCTCACAGTGGAGCCCAGAGGCATGGGCTACACGGGTGATTCACTCTCTGACCTCCTCGCAAACCACCGTATAATCTGCGAGTACTCCGACCCGGACAACACCGTGCTCATGCTGACACCTTCGAATACCGACGAGGATTTTGAACGGATTCTCCGGGCATTTTCAGAAATTCCACCGGAAACCAAAAGTGAATCGCCCACGCTGAAATTGCCAAGACCGGAGGTCTACTGCAGCCCTCGGCAGACGCTCTTCGCTCCCCGGAAATGCATTCCGGTGGAACAGTCCGCTGGTCGTGTCCTCGCTGCCGTCACCATGAGCTGTCCGCCTGCGGTGCCCGCTGTCGTCTGCGGTGAAATCATACCGGATGAGGCAATCCCTGTGTTACAATATTATGGGACCCAGGAGGTCTGGGTCATTACCTGAAAAAGGAGGGTCTGTCCATGAAAAGCATTCTGATCAAAGATACGACAAGGGAAGAGAGAGCGCGCATTGTGGCGCAGTCCCTGAATATGTGCGGCGAGAGCTGCGACAACTGTCGGTCCTGCTGGCTCGGCGGCGGTAACCCGGACACCATGTATGAGGATTACGTGGAGGGGCGCAAGGAAATCTGGGAAATCAACGCCGAGTATAACCGTGGAGGCACCGTCCACTGATTTATGGTACAATGGAAAAAATTTCGGTAAGGTGTGATTAATTATGTCCCTCGAGACCGAGGACCCCAATAAGAAAAAGAAGAAGAACAGCTTCCTCGTGGTAAACGGTGAGTACTGTGCCGCCCACGAGTGTGTTGCCATGCAGGCATGTCCCGAAGAGGCAATGACGCAGGAGGGGACGAACCCTCCGGAAATTGACATCACCAAGTGCACACTCTGTGAAGTCTGCCTCCACTTCTGTGACTATGGCGCATTGGAAGTGCACACGCTGCAATTGAACCTTTAACCCATCAAGGAGGAATTATGGACAACTTTCTTCAGCTGGCGGAGGATCGCTTCTCTGTTCGTAAGTTCATTGAAAAACAGCTGCGAGTGGAGGATCTGGCCCGCATCCTGAAAGCCGGGGAAATTGCTCCAACCGCAAAGAATGTCCAGCCCCAGAAAATCTTCGTCGTGCAGTCGGAGCAGGGCCTGGCAAAAATTGACCTCGCCACGAAGTGCCGCTATGGCGCACCCACAGTACTTATGGTCTGCTACGACCGAAATCTGGAATGGGTCAACCCTTTCAATGACCAGTATACGACCGGCGTCATTGACGCAACTATTGTCACGACCCACATGATGCTGGAGGCATGGGACATTGGCGTGGCCTCCTGCTATGTAGAGTGGTTCAACCCCGACAAGCTCATCTCCGAGTTTGAGCTTCCGGAAAATATTATTCCTGCAGCGCTCCTTCCGCTGGGATACATGGCACCGGATGCCCACCCGGCCCACCTCCACAGTGAGTCCCGTGAGGAAGAGGAAATGGTGCAGTTTCTTTGATAAGCTGCATCGCCCAAAGAAAAAAGAGAGCCTTTTACAGGCTCTCTCTTATTTTTATGACCAAGTCGGTGTAGTCCAACACCGTGGACGGGTCCCGGTTCAGCACCACCTTATCAATGAGGATGCCCAGGGAGCGATACCCCTGCAGGACCGGCTCCTGACAAATGGTGGCGTTTACGACGTTCTGTTTCATCATGTCCACCGTCTCTTGTAGCTCGTCAAACCCGATGACCGTGTAGGTCCCGGTGGGGGCAGCCTCCCGAATGGCCCGGCAACCGCCGTAGTAGGTTCCCGTGGTGAAGAAGATGGCGTTGATTTCCGGGTGGCTCTTCAGCATTTCCTTTGTCACCATGTAACCCTTGTGGTTGTCGTCCTGACTCTCCTCCTCGAACACGACTTCCATGTTCGGGAACTCTTCGGAAACGACCTCTTTGAAGCCTACGACGCGATCTTCATGGCCAAGCACCTGATGGGAACCGGTTATGATTCCGACCTTGGCGGGCTCGCCGCGCAGAAGCATGCCCATGAGCTGACCTGCAGTGCGGCCGCTCTTTCGCGCATTGACGCCGACGTAGGCAATGCGGTCGGAGCTGGCGTCGTCGGAGTTCACAGTGACCACCGGGACACCGCTCCGGGAAAACTTGTTTATGCGCTCCCGTACCCTGGGGTCGTTGTAGGGAGAAATGAGAAGGCCGGAGATGTTCTCCTTATAGAGCTCATCCAGGGCGGCGATTTGCTGCTCGACATCATACGGAAGACTCCGGTAAATGAGCTTGCACCCGTAGATGCTGACCTCCTCGGCCTTGCGCTGAATTCCTGTGATGACGTCGTCAAAAAACGGCTTGTCCTTTCCGTAGAGGACAATGCCGATCTTCACCGGCTTCTTCTGGGCGGCCAGAGCAATTCCCGCCTTGTTCGGATGATAGTCCAGTTCTTCCACGGCACGGAGCACCCTTGCCTTCGTCTCGCGGCGAACTTCCCCGCGGCCGTTCAGAACCCGGTCCACCGTGCCCCGGGAAACCCCGGCGCGCTCTGCAATATCCTTGATGGTTGCCATACCCAAATCCCCCATTCCGTGCTATTTGCACGAGATTTGAGTCAAGTTTACACTATCCGAAAAACGGTGTCAATATGGGGCGATGGAATTTTGGAACGAAAAAATGACGAAATTTCACTAAAAGTCATACACTATCTTTGTGAATGTTGGCGGTTGCAAAAGTAAAAAGCCGGGAGTATTATAATATCAATCCGTGCACGAGCACGAGAGGCTCAGCACGGGTTCCATCATGACAACTCCTTGAGTAGAATTCTCCTATTTGGAAACGGCCCGCAGCATGGTTCCCGCTGCGGGCGTTCCCATTCCCGCGTGGAAGAAGGCTGTATCACCGGTCTGGTGATACAGCCTTCTTCCTTTAGGCAGATAATGGGTCGAGTCCGCTGGATTGGCTACCCACTATACATTTCCCCCCATTTTTTGATTGCCTGTATGAGAAAAACTTGGTAGATTGTAGAATCAACTTGAACAACTAAATAAAAAGAAGATCCATAGATCATCCTTTTGGTAGAATTAAGTTACCACAACCAAAAACGCCAGGA
>OMYO01000037.1 GCA_900315285.1 uncultured Eubacteriales bacterium
GCGACCGGGGACAAAAGCGAATGGTCTTGACTTCTGTATCTGTTCTTTAAATTTCTTGATCAAGAAAGGAAGTAAAAAAGAAAAATGAAAAAAACGAAATTCGGCAAGAAGATCGTTAGCCTGATTCTTGCTCTGACGATGGCTTTCTCGGTTTGCGCGGTAAGTGCAAATGCTGGCGTAATCTCCGAGACAAAAGCCGCACTTGATACTGGAAAGGCAGTACTTACACTGGTTAATGCTCCCGGAACACTGGCTGTTCCCCAGACTTATAAACGGGGAATTCCTGCTGGAGATTTCCCAAGTGCTATGCCGGCTAGCCTTTTTGTTGGGCCTTTTGATTTTTTTGCACCCCGAGCTAACACCTTCGCCGTTGATCCGGTTCATCCGCTTGAAGTAACTGCTATTGCAAATCTTCTTGCAGCAAAAGATAAAGCAGATGTCTATATCGACCGTGCTAGTATCGCATTTGGAACTGGTATGATGGCTGATGGTATGTTTGATGTAAAGCCTAAACTTAAAGATCAGCTTAAACAAAACGCGATTGCAAGTTTGACTGGATTTGGGCTCTTTAAGGGTTCCAAATTTGCAAGCTTGGGCCTGCTTATGGCAACTGTTGATGCAATTAATGTAGCTCGTAACTTCCTTGAGCCGTTCCCGCATTTTGCATTTGGTCATCGTATCGGACAGGCAATTGGCAATGGAATTCTTGCCGGTGGACTCCTCCTTACAGCATTGAACGCACCTATTTTCCTTTTTAGCCTTGGTAAAGCAACAAATGATGCTGTTAAAATCGCTGTAGATGATGCAGAATTTGTAACTGGTGCCGCTGTTGTTGCTCTTGATGATGCTGCTCTGCTGATTAACAATGTTGAGCTCATCACTGAGAACCTTCAGGCTTCCAGAATTGCTCATTTCATCAATCATCCGCTTCTGGAGACTGCAAAGACTGTTGCTGGTGCTGCTGTAGCTATTCCTGCTGTTGCACTTCCGGTTGCTGGCGCAACTGCTGCTGCTCTTGCTGCTCCGGTCGTTACCACCGCCGCTGTTGCTCCGATTGCTCTCGGTGCTCCGCTTGCTGCCGCTGCTATCGCACTTCCGGCTGCTGGCCTCGCCACTGCCGCACTCGCTTCCAACCTCCTTGGTAAGGACAGCGACTCCGACAAGAAGACTGAGACCGCTGCTCCGGTAGCCACCAACCCGGTTGCTTCCGTAGTTGAGAAGGTCACTGAGTCTGTCCCGACCACTACCACCAATGCTGCAACTGACAACGTTGCCAGCACTGACGGCCCTATCGAGGACTAATCTCTTAGACAACTGAATTACCCTGTTCCTGATGGGCACTGCTTGGTCAATGCACATATCCTGGCCCATAGGAACAACGCTTGTAATGGAATGGAGACTCGAGAAAACTCGGGTCTCTATTTTTTGGAGGAAGAAATGATGAATAAATTTTTGGTTGCAATTTTCTTATTGACTAGTGCGATACCGCCAATGGTGGCTTACTTTTCAGCTGATGCACTAGAAAGGATTGATAAAAAATCAAAGGAACCAGAAAGTAAAGATAAAGAATCAAGTGGAAAAGAATCAGATGAGAAGGAAAAAGACAAAAAGTATAGGATGATTTTTCTGATTGCCGCAGTAGTTGATATTATTTCTACAATAGTGGCGACAATAATAACTAAAGGTGTAGAATATCGTGGATTTATAATAGCAATTTGTGTGATAAATGGCTTATATGATGCGCTAAATATTCCGGTGAATTTCTCAATTTCAAAGATAAAAGAAACTAATGATGGTGATCCAAAGAAAAAGAAGAACCTATTGAAAATTTCCGTAATTGCTAGTTTTATGATTCCAGTATTTAAACAATACTTCAACTATGAAATATTGAACTATTTTCAATTTTAAAAATTACGGTGGATAAATATTTCTATCACTATTGGGTACTTAATGAGAAAAACTTGCAACATATATTAGTCTCTTGATACCTCAAAGAGAAACTACTATACTCTCTTGTGAATTTCTAAACAGGAGTAACTGCACCCATGAACCACCCCCGCACCTGGCCCTCCCTTGCCCTCACAGCCCTCACCGCCACCCTCATGGTCGTCCTCGCGACCCTGCTCGGGGAGCGGGAGGTCATCTTCCCCGAAATCACCGCCATTGCGGTGGGCATGCTCTGCGCGCCGGCGCCTGTGTGGAACACCAGCCGCCCGCGGATCCTCCTCACCATTACCGCATGCGCGTTCGCGGGAATCGGCATTGTGCGGTTTGTTCCGGGGCCTCTGCTGCTGCGGATCGGGGTCGGTTTCGCTTTGGCGATTTGCTGCATCGCCCTCTCCCATACCGACTTCATGCCCGCAGTATCGGCATGCATCCTGCCGGTCGTCCTGGGGACACGGACGCTGTGGTATGTGGCATCGGTCGTGCTGATGACCACCATCATCCTGTTGCTCCAATGGCTGCTCGCCGGGCGTAAGCCGCTTGCCTACATCCCGGTGCAGACCGACTGGAAGCTGCGCGGGAAACAGCTGCTGGCGGTCCTCATTGTGTGCGGAATCCCGGCAATGACCGGCAAAATCTACTTCATTGTCCCGCCGCTGATTGTGGCATTTTTGGAGATGTCGAAGGCGGGATCAAGGGTGAATCGCCCCCGCGCCGTGGCCCTCACCATTCTGGCCGCTGTCGTCGGCGCCGCCTCCCGAATTGGCCTGACCCAGACGGCCGGCCTGCCCCTCTGGGCTTCGTGCGCCGTATCCGTGCTCCTCATCCTGCTCGTCATGCGACAGCTCGGCATGTGGTTCCCGCCGGCGGGCGCCATTGCGACGCTCCCGAGCCTGCTGTTGCCGACCCGCGAGCTGTGGCTGTTCCCGGTGGAGGTGGCCGTGGGGATCAGCACGTTCGCGTTGGTGGCGGGGGTGATGTTTGGAAAGAAGGGAGAGACATAACTGCTATCCCTGCTGCTGCATGAAGTTTTCGTATTACGGAAAAAAGACGAATGAATCGCCCAAGTTCGAACCTCTCATTCCCAAAAAAGAACCACCCACTCCAAAGTGCTTTTCAGGCTGGCGATTCACTGGTATTCTCTTCGAGAAAGAAGGTGAACACCAGTGGGCAGTAATCGCGTGGAACAGTTGATGGAGTGGTATGAAAAGTGCCAGACTCGCCTGAAAAAGGCACCTCCCGGGCGACTTGTGATTCATCGGGTCAAAGAGAAAGTCTATTATTATTGGAGAACGTCTACAGGGGATAAGTATCTAAAGCCAGATGACCCGTTGATCAATTTGTTGGCTCAAAAAACCTATGACCAAGACGTGCTTAGAACGATTCGACAAGAGATGAGAGGAATCCAGGGGAAAAAGTGCAAAATTACGAAACGCCCAGAGGACTGCTACTATCAGTTGGCACAAGATCGAAGAGCCTTGATTGAACCCATTGCGTTAAACGATGAGGACTTCGTACGCCAGTGGCAGAGTATGCGCTTTCCGGAGAACCCCTTGTATAAGAAAAAAGGGGAGTTCCGAAGCAACTCCGGAGTTATTGTGCGCTCTAAGTCGGAACTCCTTATTGTTAACGGTCTGGAGTTTCAACATAGACCCTTTCATTATGAGCCTGTGTTGGAACTGGACGGTGTGCAATACTTCCCGGATTTTCTGGTTCTCAATCCTCGCACCCGGAAGGAATATTATTGGGAGCATTTTGGCAGAATGGATGATCCGGAGTATGCAGATCGCAGTGTGCGAAAGATGAAAATCTATGCAAAACACGGCTATGATATTGGGAAACCAATGATCTATACCATGGAGACTAAAAACGAACCGTTATCGACAGCACAGATCAATGGGATCATTGAAAAATATCTCAAATGAGTGGGGCTCCTTACCTACGATAGAAGAATTTTTCTGAGCCTGTAGGTAGGTGATAGTCTGTTACTGCGGCTGTTTTACCTACAGTCTTAGAATATTCACGAGAGCGTAGGTAAAAATTTTGTAGATTGCCGGGCGATTTACCTACACAATGCCAATAACTTATCCTCTGTAGGTAGACGACGGCTCTCTTAAAGCCTGAATTTACCTACACCCCAATTGATTTTATTAAGGGTGTAGGTAATTTTTTGCTTGCAGGGTTGGAACATCTACCTACAGACTGCCCTATTAACCCGAGAGCGTAGGTAATTCTTCCCGATAAGATTTGAATTTTTACCTACACATGAAAGAAAAAAAGAGAGGTGTAGGTAATTGTCTCCTGGAAGACCAGGACAATCTACCTACGCCTCAATATTTTTAGTTATCTCGTAGGTAAGATGCCCCCTGAATAGCACAAAAAATTCCCGCCCGGGCACCCCCGGGCGGGCCATTATTTTTATTCCACAACAAAACACAGCCACTCACCTTGCTGCTTCCGCTCCACGACCTCATAGCCATTGGAGGCAAAGGCCGCAAGCACGTCGGGCTCCCGCGTGCTGATAATGCCGGATACAATGAACACGGAGCCCTCATGCATGAACTGCCGTGCGCTGCGGCAGAACGGCACGATGATGTCGGCGACAATGTTGGCGACAACAATGTCGAAGGTCCCATGGACCTTCTCGGCCATGTCGCCGCACTGGACGACGTACTGCGGAGCGGCGAAGCCGTTGCGGCGGCCGTTCTCGGCCGCCGTCTTCACGGCGAGCTCGTCAATGTCGACGCCCTCAGCGCGGGAGGCGCCGAGAAGGAGGGCGGCAATGGAGAGGATGCCGCTGCCGCAGCCCAGGTCCAGGACGGTCTCGCCGCCGTGGATGCGCTGCTCCAGGGTCTCGAGGCAGAGACGGGTCGTCTCGTGGGTGCCGGTGCCGAAGGCGAGACCGGGCTCCAGGTGCAGGACGCGGCGGCCGTCGGCCTCGGCCGAGGGGGCGTCCTCCCAGGAGGGCTGGATGAGGAGGCGGCTGCCGACCTTCATGGGTTTGAAGTATTTCTTCCAGTTGTCCTGCCAGTCCTCGCGACGGCAGGGGATGGTGGTGAGGGTGCTGGGGATTCCGCTGGCCGCGTATCGCTCATTAAGGAACGCCACAGCCTCGGCCGGGTTCTCGCCTGGTTCAATGTAGATGTGGATAATGCCCTTCGTGCGATCCTTTTGCAGCAGGTCCTCATCGATGAGGTCAATGTGGGCAATTTCCTCGACCTCGTCCTCGAGGTCACGGTAGTCCTCTATGTAGATTCCGTAGGGGACCGTCATTTGGGCAATGGCGCTGGCGTCGTCGATGCGGTCGGCGGGGACGGAAATGCGGATTTCGGTCCAGGGCGATGCATCATCTCCGGCGTTGTAAGTGGTGGCGCCGGACACCATTTCAGGGTCTTTCATTCAATGTCACTCCTTCAGGAGATCGGCCTCCGTGGACATGTCTTTGCGGCCTGGGTTGTAGAGGCGGCGGTCGTCCAGGGCCCAGACGCGGTTGCTGAATTCACCGGCGCCGACGGCCTTGACCGTGGACTCCACCTCGAAGACCGTGGCGTCCAGCTCGTCGAGCTTGGCCAGGACGATGGCCTCCAGGAACTTCGGCGGCTCGGCTGCGCCGAATTCCGGCTTGCCGTGGTGGGAGATGATCATATGCTCCACGAGCACGAGTTTGTCCTCCGGGGTGCCAATGTCCTCGCCCACGGCGCGGACCATGGTGGCGCCCCGGACGAGATGGCCGATCAGGTTGCCCTCCACCGAGTACTGGGTGGGTACGCCGAGAGGCGTGGCCTGAATTTCCACGAGCTTGCCGATGTCGTGCAGGGCGGCGCCGGTCAGGAGCAGGTCCTCGTCAATGGAGGGGTAGACCTTGGCCGCGGCCTGGGCCATGCGAATGATGGAGAGCGTGTGGTACAGGAGGCCGCCGCGCATGGCGTGGTGCAGGCGGATGGCGGCCGGGTGGGTCAGCAGTGACTCGCGGTATTTTTGGTAGACCGCCAGAACGAGCTCCCGGAGGTCGTCGTCCTGGAAGCTCCGGGCAAGGTCGCAGATGGCGTTGTACATGGCCTCGCCGGAGTACTCGGCGGCGGCCACATAGTCGGCGGGATCCACATTGTCGGTCTTCAAGGCGGGGCGGATCCGCTCAATGCGGAACTGCCGGGTGCCCCGGTATTCGTTGATGGTGCCCCGGATCTTCACGATGTCGTTGGGTTGAAAATTTGGGGTCGCGGAGTTCTCGTAGGCCCAGAATTTGGCGTTGATCTCTCCATCTTTGTCGGCCAGATCCATGTCCAGATACTGGCTCCCCTTGGCGGAGGTCCGGACCTCCGATTTCTTGACGAGTGCAAAGCAGTCCATCCGGGTCCCGATGGGCGCGTCGATAAAGCTCATGAAAATACCCCTCTCCGTAGTTCTTGAACTAAAATTTTAGCAGACCGCAGGGATGCCGTCAACGAACGGGGCGCCCTTTATTCCACATTCCAAACGTGTTAAAATGCTGATGATTTGTATGAAGGAGGCCCTTATGCAAGAACCCTATGAAATCTTTACGCCGGCGGAGGGCGTCCGGGTCGTGGCGTGCCGGACCGAGCGCTTCAAGACCGGTCAGCTGTCGGTGCAGCTGGTTCTCCCCCTTGTGGGCGATGTATCTGCTTTTTCTCTCTTACCCTATTTATTGAGCCGCACCTGCCGGGACTACCCGGACGATGTCAGCTTCAACCGGAGACTGGCGAACCTCTACGGCGCGGAGGTGCATCCGTCGGTGGCCAAGCACGGTGAGAATCTCGTGCTGCGCCTCTCCATGACCATGATCGACAGCCGCTTTGCGCTGCACGGTGAGGATATTATTTTTGACTGCGCCAAACTGCTCTGCAAGGTGCTGTTTGAACCGAATACGAAAGACGGCAAGTTCGACGAAATGCAGCTTGCGCGGGAGAAGCGCATCCGGTTGGAGCGACTGGACAGCTTAAAGAATGATAAGCGGGGCTATGCCATGCATCGCTGCCTGGAGGAAATGTGCTCCGAGGAGAACTACCGCATTGATGCTCTTGGCACCAAAGAGGGCGTGGCGGCACTGACGGCCGAGTCGGTCTATGCTGCTTGGCAGACCATGCTGCAGACAGCGCGTTTTCAGGTCAACGTTGTGGGCACTGGAAGCGTGGAGAAAATTGCAGATTTGTTTGGCCAGTACATCGCCCAAGTGCCAAGGAAGCAGATTATGAACTTCCACACGGACATTGTGGAACGCGCACAGGGTGACGTGAAGCGTGTCGTTGAGGAAGAGCCGGTCCGGCAGGGCAAACTCGTTCTGGGCTTCCGCGCCGGGACCCGGGACCCACAGGCGGACTATGCGGCTATCCGCGTCATGACCGACCTGTTCGGCGGCGGCCCCTATTCCCGCTGTTTCATGAACGTCCGGGAGAAGCAGAGCCTCTGTTACTACTGCTCCGCCCGCTACCTGAGCCAGAAGGGGCTCATCATGGTGCAGAGCGGCATTGAGAATGAGAATGCGGAGCGGGTCATTGCTGAGGTGCAGAAACAGCTGCAGGATCTTGCAGATGGCAATGTGACGCAGAAGGATATGGACAACTCGCATCGCGCCCTCGTGGATGGTCTCCACTCAGTGGGGGACACCCCGGAAGACTTGGACGGCTGGGCCTACCTGCAGACCTGCGAACTGGAGTTCTCTGACCCGGAGAAGCTGGCAGACGCCCTTGCGGCGGTTACCGCGGATCAGGTTATTGCCGCGGCAAAGAACGTCACGCTGGACACCGTCTTCTTCCTGCGCGGCAACGGAGAGGGGGAGGACGAATGAGCACAGTTCGGGAAATCCACAGCGAGGCCCTCGGGGACTCCTGCTACGAGGTGAAGCACCCGTCCGGGCTCACCGTTATGGTCTACCCCAAGGAGGGCTACTCCACCACCTACGCCATTTTTGGCACAAACTACGGCTCTATAGACACCGTCATAAAGACGGCAGGGCAGGAGCCGCGGACTATCCCCGAGGGGACAGCCCACTATCTGGAACACAAGCTGTTTGAGTCCGAGGAGCTGGACGCCTTTGAGCGCTTTGCCAAGACCGGCGCCAGCGCCAACGCCTACACGAGCTTTGACAAGACCTGCTTCCTGTTCTCCTGCGCCGGGAATTTTGCCGATAATCTGCGCATCCTTCTGGACTTCGTCCAGCACCCGTATTTCACGGAGCAGACCGTGCAGAAGGAGCAGGGCATTATCGGGCAGGAAATCCGCATGTACCAGGACGAGCCGGGCTGGGAGGTATTCTTCAACCTTATGAAGTGCCTCTATGTGAAGCATCCGGTGAAAATTGACATAGCCGGTACGGTGGAGTCTATCTCCCACATTACGGCCGACCTGCTGTATGACTGTTACAATAATTTCTACAGCTTGAACAACATGGTTCTAGCTGTAGCGGGAAATACCACCGTGGAAGAGGTTGTCTCCGTGGTGGATGAGGTCATCAAGGAGAAACCGGCCATTCCGGTGGAACGGGCTGACTATGGCGAGCCTGCTGAAGTGGCAAGTCACAGGAAAGAGGAGAGCCTCGCGGTCTCCATGCCCCTGTTCGCCCTTGGGTTCAAGGAGAACTGGGAGAGACCGGTGCGCACTCTCCGGGAAAAACTCGTGGCCAATATTCTCCTGGACTACATCGCCGGGGAAATGAGCCCGCTGTATAACCGCCTGCTCAATGAGGGACTTATCAACACGTCCTTCGGGTATGAGTATTTTACCGGTTATGGCTACACCGCTACCATCTTTGAGGGCGAGTCCAAGGACCCGGACGCCGTGGCAGACGCCATCAAACAGGAAATTGCCCGTATCAAGCGGGATGGACTCGACCAGCAGGAGTTTGACCGCATCCTCAAGATGAGCTACGGCAAGGCCATCATGGACTACAACGACATCGACGGACTCACCAATGATATGGTGGCCGCCCACTTCGAGGGCTGGGACATGTTCGAGGACATTGCAATCTACCAGAACCTGACCCTGGCCGACGCGGAGGAACAGCTGAAGAGAGAGTTTGACGCGGAAACTTGCGCCATCTCCATCATTCGGCCCAAAGAAGGAGACTGATATGTCCGACTACGCAAATGTCCAGTTTAAGGGCATCCATCACGTGCTGCGCGTGCCGTCCACCGCAGCGGACTTCTACATAGGAAACTCGGAGTTCACCATCCGCTGGTATGGCATCATTATTGCGTGCGGCTTTCTGCTGGCGCTGCTGTTCTGCACGCGGCTCTGCAAGAAGAAGGGCATCAGCCTCGATGTCTTCTTTGATGAGGTCATCTGGGGTACCATCTTCGGCATCATCGGGGCACGGGCCTACTATGTGCTGTTCTCGTGGGACTATTACCGGGACCATCCCGGGGAGATCTGGCGCATCCACGACGGTGGTCTCGCCATCTATGGCGGCATCATTGCGGCGCTCATCACCGTGCTCGTTGTGAGCAAGATAAAGAAAGTCCATGTTCTGGACATCCTGGACCTGGCGGGTGTCGGGTTCCTCATGGGCCAGGGAATTGGGCGATGGGGCAATTTTATGAACCAGGAGGCCTTTGGTACCAACACGAATCTCCCCTGGGGCATGACGAGCGAAAAGGTGCGGGAATATATCATCACCCACCAGTGGTTTTTCGAGGAACACCACATGACGGTGAGCCCCACCCAGTACGTGCACCCCACGTTCCTCTATGAGTCCCTGTGGTGCTTGCTCGGATTTGTGCTCCTATATATAATGTTTAGTAAGCACAGGAAATACCGCGGACAGATCTTCCTCATGTACTGCGCCTGGTACGGACTCGAGCGCTCGCTCGTCGAGGGCCTCCGCACCGACAGCCTCTACATGGGCTCCACGGACATCCGTGTTTCCCAATGGGTATCCGCCATTATCACGGTGGCGGCCGTTGTCATTCTTATTGTGAAAGCTGTAAAGGGGGACCCGAAGCATGGAGACACTGAACACGAAGAAACTGCCGAACATCTGGAGCAAGACGGGCCGGAATCTTTTAGACCTGAAGCTTGAGCTGGAGGTTCTCCGGGACGACCGGGCCGAGGCAAAAGCGGAGAAAAAGGCCAAGGCTTCCAAGAAGGCACGGAAGAAAAAACTCAAGAAATTACAGGGCCTGTTCCTGCGCAGCCGCCTGAAGGAAAAAGTTCTTGATTTGATTTGACGGGGATGCTATAATCCTATACGCCGCATATTACGGGCCCGGGTAATTCACCGGAAAGAGGGCAGACGCCCCACCCGTCGTAGCGAGTCTAAAACAAGGCAGGTAATACCATGTACGCAGTTATCGAGACCGGCGGAAAACAGTATAAAGTTGAGACCGGCGACGTAATCTACATCGAGAAGCTCGACGTCGAGGCTGACTCCGACATCACTTTTGACAAGGTCCTCGCAGTGGGAACTGACGACGGCATCAAGGTCGGCGCTCCCTATGTTGAGGGTGCCAATGTGGCAGCCAAGGCAGTTAAGAACGGCAAGGGCAAGAAGATCACGGTCTTCACCTACAAGCCGAAGAAGAACGAGAAGCGCAAAATGGGCCACAGACAGCCTTACACCAAGGTTGAAATCGGCGCCATCAACGCGTAACCCATCAAGAGAAAATGATCGAGGTTGAGTTCTTTCGGGAACCAGACGGCACACTCACCGGCTACACGTTCTCCGGCCACTCGGACTATGCCGAGCAGGGGAGTGACATCGTGTGCGCAGCCGTTTCCTCCGCAGCCTATATGGCAGCCAACACCATTTCCGACATCCTGCATGTCCCGGTGGAGGCTGAGGTCGAGGATGGTTTCATGAGTGTGAGACTCCCGGAGCCGGAAAAGGCCCAGGACATTCTGAGAGGACTGAGACTTCACTTGCAGGCCTTATCCGGGCAGTATCCGGACGACATTAACTTCAGAGAGGTGTAGAACATGCTTAATATCAATATTCAGCTCTTCGCCCATAAAAAAGGACAGGGCTCTTCCCACAACGGACGTGACTCCGAGTCCAAGAGACTTGGCGTAAAACGCGCTGACGGCCAGTTCGTACTCGCCGGCAACATTCTCGTAAAGCAGCGCGGAACCCACATCCATCCCGGCAACAACGTCGGCAAGGGTTCTGACGACACTCTTTTCGCTCTCATCGACGGCACCGTAAAGTTCGAGCGCGTCGGTAAGAACCGCAAGAAAGTCAGCGTCTACGCTGTTGAGGAGCAGTAATTTGCCCCTTTAAAACAAATTTTCGAGGATGTATCAAGATGGCAGAACACTCCATTTTGATACATCCTCTTTTTCGACTTATAAAAGGGGGGAAAAGGGGGAACTCATACCATATTCTCTGAAATGGATGGCCAGGTATGAGTTGCATGAGTTGAATTGCAACCAAACTCATACCTCATGCTCTGATTTAGCTGGTTAGGTATGAGTTAGATGTGGCTAAATTCATACCACACGCTCTGATTTAACTGGCTAGGTATGATGGATTGCAGCCAAACTCATACCTCATGCTCTGATTTAGCTGGCTAGGTATGAGTTGGGTGTAGCTAAATTCATACCACACGCTCTGATTTAACTGGCTAGGTATGAGTTGTTTGCTTTAGGAATCAAGTTGTTTCATACCGAGCATTGTAAATTTCATTGCTTGGTATGAGTTTCACTGCCAGAGCCCCCTTTTTCGAGCTTCATTGACTCTCTTTTTCCGTTGAAGTATAATGTACTGTAACTTTATTCCCACCGAAGAAGGAGCCCACCCATGGAAAAGAAGCAGAAGCTCATAGCACTGCTGACGGCCGGCATTGCCGCTGTTATTGCCGTCGCCCTTCGCATTTATGAACTGGCGGTGACAATAGACCCGGACACCGGTTTCTGGCAGTACAGCGACCCCACGCAGTTCATCATGTATGCACTGCTGCTTGTGGTGCTCGTTGTGGCTTTTGTGTTTGGCTCGGTGAAAAAGCAGACTGCATCGCCCACCATCCTGACAGAGCCGGACATTGGGACCGGTATCTGCGCTGCGCTGGTCACTGCTGCATTCCTGTACGACGGCGTCGTCGGCATTATCCGCCTCACGGCACTTTCCGCAGACTTTGATCCGTACGCCATGACGCTCGGCTACTTCATTATCAGCACGGGCTTTCTCGCAAAGATATTTCAGATCCTTTTTGCTATCCTCTCCGCCGTCTGGTTTGGCCTTTACTCGGCGGACCGCTTCGCGGGCACAAATTTGTGCCGAAAGCTGGGAGCCATGGCCATTAACCCGGTGCTCTGGGGTGTTGCGCGGCTCCTTATCGCCTTTGTCACTCCCATCAAATTCAAGAACGTCTCCCAGCTCCTGCTGGAGCTGCTGTTCCTCCTTGTCGCCCTGCCGGCACTCTTCTCCTTTGCCCGGCTTCTCTACGGCGTTGAGGCGGAAAACCGCAAGAGGACCTTTACCTGGTGCGGAACTACGGCTGCCGTTCTGGGCTATGTGACCGCATTTGCCCCGTTCTGTCTCATCCTGACCGGCAACTACCATCTTCTGGCACCGGACTATCCTGTCCAGTACCCGGAGCTGGCCATTGCCGTCTTCTTCACCTACCTTCTTGTGAAAGGAGCAAGACGTGGAGCTTCCGAAGACTGACCGACCGGTGCTCAGGCGGCTTCGTGCGCTCATTGACAGCGGACGGGTCCCCCATGCCATGGTCATTGACGGCGGCTCTGCCGAAGAGCGACTTCAGGTGGCCTCCTATGTGGCGCAGGCTCTCCTCTGCACAACAGAAGGAAAAAAGCCCTGTGGCATGTGCGCTGCATGCAAGAAGGCGGAGCAGGGGAACCACCCGGACATTATCCATATCACGCGGGAAGCCTCCCGAAAGACCATTGCGGTGGAGCAAATCCGCCGTATGCGGGACGACGCCATCGTGGTCCCCAATGAGGGAAGCCATAAAGTCTACATTATCGACGAGGCGGAACTGCTTCAGGAGTACGCCCAGAACGCGCTCCTAAAAATACTGGAAGAACCGCCCTCCTATGCGGTCTTCATCCTGTGTGCTCCGAGCAGGACCTCTCTTCTCCCCACCGTTCTCTCCCGTACAGCGGTATTTAGCCTGAATGAGGAGGAGGGGGAGTCCCAGAGAGGCGAGGGGAATGACCTCGTCCTCGAGGCGGCCTCCAACCTCGCCGCCGGACTCTGCGCCGGCAACGAGCTGCGCATGCTAGAGGCCGTTGCCCCATTTGAGAAGAAATACGAGCTGCTCCCCGAGCTTATTGGGGAAATGCGGCTTATGATAAGGGACGCCCTGGCGGTACAGGCCGGGAGTTCCGTTTTCCTGTCCGGTCACAGCCGGGAGGCCCAGGCGCTGGGCAAGCGCTTTGCGGCGCCGCGGCTTCTGGACATGCAGCGCGCTCTGGACGGCATATCGAATGCCGTGCAGCGCTTTTCCAACAAGAACCTGACCCTGACCCGCCTCTGCAGCACACTGGCTGCGGCGGCGAAAGGGATAACTGGAGGAAATTATGATTGATACGATCGGCGTCCGTTTCCGCGACGTCGGCAAAGTCTACACCTTTGACCCGGCGGGCTGCCAGGTCGCCGTGGGCGACCAGGTCATCGTCGAGACATCCCGCGGTGTGGAGTGCGGCAAGGTGGCCATTGCCAACCGGGAGGTCCCCGAGGAGACGGTCCACACTGAGCTGAAGCCCATAATAAGGAAGGCAACTCCGGACGATCTCCAGCGCATTGAGGAGAACAAGCGCAAGGCAGAACGGGCCTTTGATATCTGCGAGAAGAAAATCGCCAAACACGGTCTGGAAATGAAGCTGGTCAACGTGGAGTACACGTTTGACAACCGGAAAATCCTGTTCTTCTTCACGGCCGACGGCCGCGTGGACTTCCGGGAACTGGTCAAGGACCTGGCCAGTGTCTTCAAGACCCGCATTGAGCTGCGGCAGATCGGTGTCCGGGACGAGGCCAAAATGTTCGGCGGCCTTGGCATCTGTGGCCGGCCCATGTGCTGCAAGTCCCATCTCTGTGACTTCCAGCCGGTCTCCATCAAAATGGCAAAGCAGCAAGGACTATCCTTGAACCCCACTAAAATTTCCGGCACTTGCGGTCGGCTCATGTGTTGCCTCCAGTACGAGGAGGAGGCTTACGAGCACCTCATCAAGATCACTCCAAAAGTGGGGGCACTTGTGGACACGAAAGAGGGCCGCGGCGTCGTCACCGAGGAGAACCTCATATCCGGGGAACTCAAGGTGAAACTCGACAAGAATGCTCCGGACGCGCCACCGGTCACCTTTACGAGACGACAGGTGAAACCGGTTCGCCGGGATCGCGGCCACGGCCGCGGCGGGGACGGCGATGCGCTCCGTAAAATAGAAAAAGACTAAATTTTATTGATATTGTGAAAGGGAAATTACTATGGCACTGGAAAAAATCAAACTGACCCACGACGCCCTCCAGGAACTCCAGGATGAGCTCGACCATCTCAAGAGTGTCGGCCGCCGTGAAATGTCCGAAAAAATCAAGGTGGCACTGTCCTTCGGAGATCTGTCCGAGAACTCCGAGTACGATGAGGCCAAGTCCGAGCAGGGCAAAATGGAGTCCCGCATCCAGGAACTGGAGGCCACCATTCAGAACGCCGAAATCATCGATGAGTCCGAGCTGTCTGCTGACACCGTAAACCGCTCCTCTAAGGTCACCATTCACGACCTTGACATGGATGAGGACGAGACGTTTGTCATCGTCGGCTTTACTCAGGCTGATCCGCTCAACGGCAAGCTCTCCGACGAGTCTCCCATCGGCAAGGCCATCCTCGGCAAGCGCGAGGGCGACGTGGTCGAGGTGGAACTCCCCAACAACAAGAAGACCTCGGTCCGCATTGTAAAGATTGAGCAGAAGAACTAATTTCGCAGCAAGACAGGAGGGGCCGCTTCATGGCGGATAACAATCAGAAGAACAACAAGCAGCAGCCGCAGAACACCAACCAGCTTCGCAAAGTCCGTGTGGAAAAACTTGAGACCCTGCAGGAGATGGGGAAGGATCCGTTTCAGGTCGTAAAGTATGACCAGGAGCAGCACTCTGCGGAAATCAAAGAGAATTTCGAGAAGTATGAGGACAAGGACGTGTCCATCGCCGGCCGGATGATGTTCAAGCGCGTCATGGGCAAAGCGTCCTTCGCCAACATCCAGGACCGGGACGGCCGCATCCAGATCTATGTCTCCCGTGACGATCTGGGCGACGACAACTACAAACTCTTCAAGAAAATGGACGTCGGCGACATCCTCGGGGTCAAGGGCTTTGTCTTCAAGACCCGCACCGGTGAAATCTCCGTCCACGCTAAAGAGGTCACCCTGCTCTCGAAGTCGCTTTACCCGCTGCCGGAGAAGTTCCACGGACTCCAGGATACGGACATCCGCTACCGCCAGCGCTACCTGGACCTCATCATGAATGAGGACAGCAAGAACGTCTTTGTGAAGCGCTCCAAGATCATCCAGGAAATCCGCAACTTCCTCTCTGCCCGGGACTTCATCGAGGTGGAGACCCCCATGCTGGTGGACAACGCCGGCGGTGCAGCAGCCCGTCCCTTTGTTACCCATTACAATGCGCTGGATGAGGACGTCAAACTTCGTATTTCTCTCGAGCTCTACTTAAAGCGCCTTATCATCGGCGGCCTGGAGCGGGTCTATGAAATTGGCCGCGTCTTCCGCAATGAGGGCGTCGACACCCGCCACAACCCGGAGTTCACGCTCATGGAACTCTATCAGGCATACACCGACTACGAGGGTATGATGGAACTCACCGAGAGCATGTTCCGCTACCTGGCAGAAAAGGTATGCGGCAGCACGACTATCAGCTACGCCGGCACGGAAATTGACCTCGGCAAGCCCTTCCGACGTCTCACCATGGTGGAGGCCATCAAAGAGGAGACCGGCATTGACTTCGACGAGGTGGCAACCGAGGAAGAGGCCAAGAAGCTGGCCGATGAGCGCCACATTGAGTATGAGGATCGGCATAAGCGCGGTGACATCATCAACCTGTTCTTCGAGGAATACTGCGAGGACAAGATGATCCAGCCCACCTTCATTATGGACCATCCCATTGAGATCTCCCCGCTCACCAAGAAGAAGCCCTCTGACCCCTCCAAGGTCGAGCGTTTCGAGCTTTATATCAACGGCTGGGAAATGTGCAACGCCTACTCCGAGCTCAATGACCCCATTGACCAGAGGGAGCGTTTTGCTGCTCAGGATGCCCTGGCAGCTGCCGGCGACGAGGAGGCCAACCACACCGACGAGGACTTCCTCCATGCCATGGAAATCGGCATGCCCCCCACAGGCGGTATCGGCTACGGCATTGACCGACTCTGCATGCTGCTGACGGACAGTGCCGCCATCCGCGACGTCCTGCTGTTCCCGACCATGAAGACCCAGAAGGATCAGTAATTTTCCTATCATAAGATATTGTGCGCTGCAGGCGTTTGCCTGCGGCGCTTTTTCTTTTTGGGCGTGGTGAGAGGAGACGGGTGCCACCAAGGTCGCTGGCGTGGGAATTGACACTCTCCAGAAGGGAACTTTATAATTGAGATACATGATTCCGGAAAATACAGATAAGGGGAAGATTATGGAATACAAAATAGCATGCGGCAACCTTCAAGCTACGGTGGACACCCACGGTGCCGAGCTGGTTTCGCTGAAAAAGGGTGACCGCGAGTACATCTGGACGGCTGATAAATCCTATTGGGGACGCCATGCCCCGGTCCTGTTCCCCTTCGTGGGAAGTCTGGCAGGTGGTGCTTACACCTACGGCGGCAAGCACTACAAAATGGGCCAGCACGGCTTTGCCCGTGACTGTGAGTTTGCTCTCGAGGAAATCTCGCAGGAGGAAGCGAAAATGACCTTCGTGCTGCGGAACAGCGAGGAGACATACTCGGTTTACCCGTTCCATTTCGAGTTGCGAATTGCCTATCAGCTGCAGGAGGACTCTCTGGCTGTCACTTGGCGCGTCACCGACACGGATGAGAAGCCTCTTCACTTCTCCCTCGGCGGCCACCCCGGATTCCTCTGCCCATTTACGCAAGATGGGCATGAGTACAGTGTTCAGCTGCGGAAAAATGGGAAAGTCCTTCCAGAGATTCGTGTAAAGTATCTGGAGGGGAGCGTCGTGGGGACGGACGAAAAGCGAATCGCCCTGGAAAATGGAATGTTGCCCCTTTCCCATGATCTCTTTGTGGGCGATGCACTCATTCTCGAGCAAGCCCAGCTCTCCCACGCAGCACTCTGCGAAGACGGCACCCCGTATGTCGGCGTCTCCTTTGAGGCACCGGTGGCCGGAATTTGGTCCCCTGCCGGCAAGGATGCCCCGTTTGTCTGCATTGAGCCCTGGTTCGGCCGCGCAGACCGCAGCGGGTTTGCGGGCACGCTGGAGGAGAGGGAGTACGGAAATAAGCTGTACCATGGCGCGTCGTTTGAGGCGGGGTACAGCATAGAGATCTATTGAAAAACCGCTTTTATCCTGAAAAAATAGAACGAGAACAGCCCCACTTGCCCGGCTTTATTCCGGGTAGGCGGGGCTTTTTGCTTTTATGTTGAATGGGCGATGCAGTGGCCTCAATTGTTATTACATGTGTAAATAATTTGCAACATCAATAAAAATGCTTTTTTCTTGTACAGCAAATTATACAAATGGAAAATGTTTGAAAAATTGGGACAGCAATATTTTTGTCGGAGAATTGTTCTATTAATTCATACTACTTATATTGAAATGGCAACATGTATATACCTTACATGTTGAAGTTCAATTAGGAAAAGGAGAATTGATAGTCATGAATGACAATTACCCTCCGGAAAGGGGAAGCCGTCTCCGCTCCCGCAGCCTACTAGCGGCGCTGGCAATGATAGTCGTTGCTGCTATTGCTGTGCTGGGCTTGAGCTCGACTCGCGCTCTTGCAGCGGATAATGTGACAAGCATTACGCCGGATTCTGCGAAAGAGACTGTCCTCGTTTCGGACCAGACCGGCCCTGTTCCCCAGGACATTACCCAGGCGGATTATGACAAGCTCAACCCGCAGTATAATGTCGCCCCGGACAGCGACCGTAAAATCATCTCGAAAACGGTCAATGAGGAAAATCTTCAGACCAAGACCGAGGATGACCACGACAAGAGCTATAAGAAGACCACCACGGTCTGGACAATGGTAGCTCCCACAGAAGAGGATAAGACCGAGACCGATCCGGCAAACAGTCAGGAGAATCCGACTGCTGTCAATGTTCCGGCTGTACTTCTTCCTGTAACCGCCATTGCTGCAGTTCCTGTTGTTGGAATTCCTGCCGCACTTACCGGTGCAACTCTCGCAGTCGTACCTGTCGCAGTACCCGCACTTGTCACCGGTGCTGCTCTCGCAGTTGCTCCCGTCGCTATTCCAGCCACACTTACTGGCGCTGCTCTCGCAGTTGCCCCTGTTGCCATTCCGGCTGCACTTACTGGCGCTGCACTTACAGTTGTTCCGGTTGCCATTCCGGCTGCGCTGAATAGCGCTGCTCTTGCAGTTGTTCCGGTTGCCGCCCGGGCTTTACTCACAGGTGCCGCGCTGAACGCGATTCCGGCTGCCATTGCCGGCGCAATTCCTGCCGCCCTTGCTGCCGCTGTTCCGGCTGCTCTGACTGGCGCCGCACTCAATGTTGTTCCAGTTGCACTCGCTGCTGCTGTACCGGCTGCTCTGACTGGCTTCAACGCTGCTGCCGTTCCGGCAGTCCTCGCCATCAAGGTACTGAAGGCTCTGCTTCCGGTTACCGCACTTGTTGGCTTCAATGTTGCTGCCATTCCGGCGGCTCTTGCTATTAAAGCGCTGAAAGGCCTGCTTCCGGCTGTTGCATTTGTTGGTTTCAATGCCGCTGCTATTCCGGCAGTCCTGGCTACTAAGGCACTGAAGGCTCTGCTTCCGGTTACCGCACTTGCTGGTTTCAATGCCGCTGCTATTCCGGCGGTTCTAGCACTGAAAGCACTGAAAGATTTTGTCAAATTCGTTGTAGTTCCGGCAACGCTTATTGCTGGCTTCAATGCCGCTGCTATTCCCGCAGTCCTGGCTACTAAGGCTCTGAAAGCTCTGCTTCCGGTTGCCGCACTCGCTGGTTTCAATGCTGCTGCTATTCCGGCGGTTCTCGCACTGAAAGCACTGAAAGATTTTGTCAAATTCGTTGTAGTTCCGGCAACGCTTCTTGCTGGCTTTAATGCTGCTGCTATTCCCGCAGTCCTGGCTACTAAGGCACTGAAAGCTCTGCTTCCGGTTGCCGCCCTTACTGGCTTTACCGCAGCTGCCATTCCGGCAGTTCTCGCCACTAAGGCACTGAAAGCTCTGCTTCCAGTTGCTGCACTTGCTGGTTTCAATGCCGCTACTATTCCCGCAGTCCTGGCTACTAAGGCACTGAAAGCTCTGCTTCCGGTTGCTGCACTCGTTGGCTTTAATGCTGCTGCTATTCCGGCGGTTCTCGCACTGAAAGCACTGAAAGACTTTGTCAAATTCGTTGTAGTTCCTGCAACGCTTCTTGCTGGCTTTAATGCTGCTGCTATTCCGGCACTGCTCGCTGCAAAGGCACTCGGTGACCTCGGCCTGAAACTCCTTGCCGACAAAGTTGCCTTCGATCTTTTCATCCGCAATCCGCTTGCACTTCTTGCCGCCAAGACCGTCTTTGATCTTCTGGTAAGAGATCCGTTTATTCTCCGTGCCATTGCCAGACCTCTGGTTCTCCTTGGCACAGCCGTTCTTGCAGCTGTTCCGGCAGCTCTCGCAGCACTTGCTCTGGGTGATATCCTCGGTACGACCCACGCCCTTCAGAATATGGCTGTCCTTCTCGGACTGAAGACCCTGTTTGATCTTCTGGTAAGAGATCCGCTTCTGCTGAAACTTTTCCTGAAGCCGAACATTATTCCGGTCGTCATTGGAAAACTCACGAGAGAAATTGCACGCGATGTAATTATCTTCTCCATCCTGGATTCCATTGGTCGGATCCTGTTCCCGTATGTTCCGTTCCTGGTGAAGAACCTCATCAACAGCTATGTTACTGCCATTGTTGGACTGGTTGTCTCCGACATCATCCGAGCATACCTTGGCCTTCCGCTGGAGTTCTTCTCCCTCGTGGATATTGTGGATCAGACTGCATTTGGTTTCTTCCGCACTGAGTTTGATAAAGCAGTATTTGGCTATGCTTTTGCCGCTGTCAACCTTGGAATTCAGCTTGCGACATTCCTTCTGCCGAGCGATCTGTTCACCTCTGCAATCCTGAATGGCCTGTTCCTGATTTCTCTCACCTAAGAGATCTCAGTGAGACAGAATGACAAAATGCCTTCCTCACCGGTTCGCCGGTGGGGGAGGTATTTTTCTGCCTTCCCAATAGTGAATCGCCCAAGAAAAAGAGAAGAGGATGCCGCGCCAAATAGGGGAAAAGGCGTGACATCCTCTCGGGGCGGAGTGGGGAGGCGGCAATGAGCGGGCCGCCCCCGGACCCCTGTGTGGGAATATGAATATGAGGAATTGTGCGATGGACTAATCTCATCGCCTTAAATATATCATCGTGCCCGGGCACATGCAACAGGGGAAAACGACGAATTTCTGTCCTCTTTTGGCCGGTAAATATGACAGGTATTACAATTTGGTAAAAATTGCGTAACCATGCGGTTTTTTTAATGTTTTTTTCAGAGAGTGACCCTATATTTGAGGCATCAGATTGGAGGTAATCCTTATGTTCAATTTATCAAATCTCTTGCCCGTCATTCTCTCTGGTGTCATGTTCTTTTCCGGCCTTGGCGGTACCATGCCCCAGGTCAGCACGCAGACAGTGCAGAACGGCACGTCCGTTGCCACATATTCGGTTGTACAGCTTCCCGACTCGGTTCGGTCCAAGCACCCCGAGCTCGCGTCCGCCGTCAACTCACTGAATGCCGCAGAGAAAAAGGACGCGGAAGAGTATGTCGCTGACTACGCTAACGGTCCCAAGGACAACCCGTATACCAGTAAAAGCTCCATTCAAGTTCTTCGCAGTGACGACCAAATTCTTAGCGCAGTTCGCAAGACAGAGTACAATGGCGGCGCCCATCCGGCGGTCCTCTACAGCGGTGTGAATTTGGACCCGAACACAGGCTACGCTCTCACCGCAAAGGATGTTTTGCAGAACCCAAATGCGCTTGCCCGCAAGGTCGCCGATAGTGTGATCTCCCAGAACCCGACCATGGCATTTGACCGGCAGCAACTGGAGGATGGTGTAAAAGCCGCATTCAAGGATGGCAGCCTTGCGTTCGCCATTGACGATGACACGCTGCATGTGTATGTGGATGAGAATGTGACCGGTGCGCATGTGTATGGTACGTATGAGGTGAAGATTCCGCTTGCTGGGAGCGGGGTTGTGAAGGATGCGCATGTGGCGGATAAATAATTAGATTATTTGGGGAGCGCCGGGGGGCGCTCCTTTTTTGCTACTTGGAGGCGTGATTCAGTCAAACTAACCCCATATGTTGGCACTGGTCTGAAAAAGCTCTGCCTGCGCCGGCCTCGCGGCGACCATTTCAGTCTGACATACCACATATGATATGTACCCTCTTTTCTGGACACCCAGCAAGGAGGGATTTTTTTGCGCTACAGCTATGAATTTAAAAAGCATTGTGTCGAATTGTATCAACAAG
>OMYO01000038.1 GCA_900315285.1 uncultured Eubacteriales bacterium
GGCATATTGTTGATTGTGGTTGATTTTCATTATACCTGAAGGATCGAGCCATTGGCTCTTTTTGTTTTTGAATTTACACCATTATACGGACGTAATCCTCCGTGGCCAATGAAAGGGCCAAATCGTCAGACCAAAAGGGAAAAAATTTTGAGTTTGGTCTAACTGGAAACCTTATCCGTCATTTCGATTCCAATCAATCAACCGAATTCGGTTTGAAATCATATGCAACTAGGACCTGAACAACCACTCACCCACCTTCTGGTCCTAGTTTCACTCCTGAGCTCTGCTGGATGGAAGCCGAGACTAGGACCGGAACCGCCAATTCTCGCTTTCCGGTCCTAGTTTCACGCCTAGGTTCTGCTAGATGGAAACCAAAACTAGGACCGGAACCGCCGATTCTCGCTTTCCGGTCCTAGTTTCACGCCTAGGCTCGGCTAGATGGAAACCAAAACTAGGACCGGAACCGCCGATTCTCGCTTTCCGGTCCTAGTTTTACGCCTAAGCTCTGTTGGATGGAAGCCGAGACTAGGACCGGAACCGCCGATTCTCGCTTTCCGGTCCTAGTTTCACGCCTGGGCTCGGCTAGATGGAAACCAAAACTAGGACCGGAACCGCCGATTCTCGCTTTCCGGTCCTAGTTTCACGCCTGAGCTCTGCTGGATGGAAGCCGAGACTAGGACCGGAACCGCCGGTCCTCGCTTTCCGGTCCTAGTTTCACGCCCGAGCTCTGCTGGATGGAAGCTGAGACTAGGACCGGAACCGCCGATTCTCGCTTTCCGGTCCTAGTTTCACGCCTAAGCTCGGCCAGATGGGAGCCAAAACTAGGACCAGATCACCTGATTCCTTTATTCCGGTCCTAGTTTCCCCTTGTTAAGGTAGAAAAACCGCGCCCCGCAATCGCAGAGCGCGGTTTTTCAATTAGCTTAGTGTCATGAACTCGGACATCATGCAGACGCCGGAGGCGCCGGAGGCGAGACACGCCGCCGCATTGGCGGGGTCGACTCCGCCGAGGGCGAAGACCGGCAGCGGGACAGCCGTGCAGACGGAGCGCAAAAAGGGGAGGCCCCGCGGGGGCAGGCCCTTTTTGCAGTCCGTCGGGAAGATGTGACTGGCGGTGACGTAGGTGGCGCCAGCGGCGACGGCGGCGCGGGCCTCGTCCACGGAGTGGACCGAGGCGCCGACGACCGTGAACCGCTGCCGGTCGGACGGCGAGAGCTGCAGCAGGGCGGGCATCGGCAAGTGGATGGCCGTGAAGCCCTGCTGCAGCGCAGCATCTACAAAGGTGTGCGGTATCAAAGGCACGTCGGCCGCGCGACAAAGGGCGGCCACCCGGCGCAGCAGGTCAGAGTATTCGGCGGGAGTCAGGTCCTTCTCGCGCAGGATGACGGCGCGGGGACGGAGCGGCAGCACATGCCGCTCCAGCTGGTCCTCCAGGGTGCCGGGGCATAAATGGCGATTCGTAATGCAGAGGCATTTGGACCAATCGAATTGTGAATCGCCCAAGAAAATATCAGCCGACATAGACATAGTCGTTCAGGACGGGCTGCAGGCCCTCGTCGGACATGTCGCCGTACATTTGGGGCAGACTGCGGGTGTCGGCAATTTCGAACTGCTCGTCGCCCGTGTCCTCCTCCTCGGTTCCGGTGTACTTGCTCTCATGGTCTCCGATGCCCGTGGACACGCCGGCGGAGATCTTCGTGGCACAGATCTTTGCAATGCCGTTGCGGAACGACTTCGACTCCCGCGAAGAGACCGTAATGCCGACATACGGCAGAAAGATGCGGTAGGCGCAGAGGATCTGGCACAGCTGGCGCTCGTGGACATCCAGCGGGTTGATGGCCTCGTTGTTGATGATGGGGCGCAGCCGCGGGCAGGACAGCGAGTACTCCACCCACGGGTATTTCCGCTGCAGGTAGTAGACGTGCAGCGCCGTGGCAAGGGCGTCTTTATGGAAATCGGACAGGCCGAGCAACGCCGAGAAGCCGACGCCGCGCATGCCGCCAAGGATAGCCCGCTCCTGGGCCTCGAACCGGTATGGGAACACACGCTTGTGGCCCATAAGGTGCAGCGTCTCATACTTCACGGCGTCATAGGTCTCCTGGAAGACCGTGACATAGTCGGCGCCGCACTCGTGGAGATACTTGTAGTCGTCAGTATTGACCGGATACACCTCAAGACCGACGTTGCGGAAGTACTTGCTGGCCAGCTTGCAGGCCTCGCCAATGTAGTGGAGGTCACTCTTGGTCTTGCTCTCTCCGGTCAGCATGAGGATTTCCTCCATGCCGGAGTCGGCAATGACCTTCATCTCGTGCTCAATCTCGTCGCCGGTGAGCTGCTTGCGGTCAATGTCGTTGTATACGTTGAAGCCGCAGTAAATGCAGTAATTCTCACAGTAGTTGGCGATGTACAACGGGGTAAATAAATACACCGTGTTTCCGAAATGCTTGCTCGTCTCGATCTTTGCCTTGGCGGCCATCTCCTCGAGGAACGGTTCCGCCGCCGGGGACAGCAGCGCCTTGAAGTCCTCCACCGTGCAGGTGTCATGCTGCAGGGCGCGGCGGACGTCGACGGCGGTGTATTTTGTATAATCGTAGGCCTCCATCTCGGAGAGCACCTTATCCATGATGTCGTGAGGGATCTCCTCCATGCCGTCCATATACTTCATGGGGTCGGTCCGGCAGGACGGATCCTGCTCAATGCGGTGTTTCTTGGCGAGGGCCTTCTCCGAGAGTTTGTCGGAGTCAATAAAGAACTGGTTTTCTGCCATGGTGTCTCCCCTCCTTTAGTCCCGTAAGAATCCGGTCAGCGGGTCGGAAGCGGACGCTCCTCTTTCCAGAACGCGTCCGAGGCCGGCGCAGTAGGCGGCATGGCCTGCGTTGATGGCGTCTTTGAATGCACCCGCCATGGCCGGCACGTCGCCGGCCGTGGCCACCGCCGTGTTGCACATGACGGCGGAGGCGCCCATCTCCATGGCCTCGCACGCCTGGGAGGGTTTGCCAATTCCGGCGTCGACAATGACCGGCAAGTCAATCTCGTCGATAAGGATCCGAATAAAATCCTTTGCGGAGAGCCCTTTGTTGGAGCCAATGGGCGCCGCCAGCGGCATGACCGCCGCCGCGCCGGCATTCACCAGGTCCCTCGCCGCATACAGATCCGGGAACATATACGGCAGTACCACAAAGCCCTCCTTCGCGAGCATTTCGGTGGCGCGGATGGTCTCCTGATTGTCCGGGAACAAATACTTGGAGTCTCGCATAATCTCAATCTTCACGAAGTTGCCGCAGCCCAGCTCCCGTGCAAGCCGTGCAATGCGCACCGCCTCCTCGGCGTTGCGCGCGCCGGACGTATTCGGCAGCAGAGTCACACCCTCCGGAATATAGTCGAGAATATTTTCATGTTTTTTCGTGTTGGTCCGACGGACCGCCAGCGTCACGATCTGTGCGCCGCCGTTTTCCACCGCGGCCTTGATGAGTTCGACGGAATACTTTCCGGAACCCAGGATGAATCGCGAACTAAATTCTTTTCCTCCTAATGTCCATGTATCTTTCATATTCAGCATCCTCCGCCCATAAATGTCACAATTTCCAGCACGTCGCCGTCCTGCAGCGTTGTCGTCGCATATGCGGCCTTCGGAAGAATCTCCTCATTGCGCTCCACGGCAATACCCCCCTCCGGGAAGCCCGCGCCCGTCAAATATTCCTGTACCGTCTGCCCCTGGGCCTCCGGTACTTTTTCACCGTTGATGATGACCATATTACCTCCTGAAAAAAGGCAGGCCACATGAAAGTCTACACCCAAGGTGGTGTACCCCTTCATGCGGCCTGCCGCAATCTGGTAACTATTCTATCCAATCCCCGACACAATGTCAAATGCGCCCGCCCAAAGGAAAAGGCGCCCGGCGGACTCCACTCCGCGGGCGCCACTCTCCTACTGTGGGATTATGGGTTATGGGATTGAGGTTATTTGCAAAAGCCCCTGGGATGAGGGCTTTTGTGGGCTTAAAGTTTTCCGACGAGGTCGGCACCCGGTTTCAGCGTAGCCGCTCCCGGTTTCCATTTGGCGGGGCACACCTGGTCGCCGTGTTCGCGGACAAACTGGCAGGCCTCCACTTTGCGGAGAAGCTCTGCGGCGTTGCGGCCAACATTTCCGGCGTTCACCTCATAGGCGACGATCTTTCCGTCGGGGTCGATGATGAATGTGCCGCGTTCCGCCTGTCCGGACTCCGGAATGAGCACCTCAAAGTCCTCGGCCAGCTTATGCGTCGGGTCGGCGAGCATGGGATACGTTATCTGCGAAATCCGCTCTGAATGCTCATGCCACGCCATGTGGACAAACTCACTGTCGGTGGACACCGAGTAAATTTCACAGCCGATCTTCTGGAACTCCGGGTAGAGATCCTGCAGATCCGCAAGCTCCGTGGGGCACACGAACGTAAAGTCGGCGGGATAGAAAAAGAAGACGCTCCATTTCCCTTGAAGATCCTCCCGGGATACTGCATGGAAGTCGTCGTCCTGATAAGCCTGTACGGTGAAGTCACTGACTTCTTTATTGATGAGAGACATGGTGTCACCTTCTTTGTAATAATATTTGGCGGTTGGTTAGCATTTGCTAACTTTTCCTTGAGACCATAATACCACAATCTACTGGGAAGTCAACCCCTGGAAATTTACCGCATTCCCAATTTTTCCCAAAAGCAGCTGAGCGCAAGCGGGTTGAGCGGCACCTCGGGCCTTGTCCCACTTCCAGCCAACCGCCCGTTAGACCTTTTCCCCTTTTTTCGGCGATTTAGTCTGACAATTCCGACCACTTTCGGTTTATTTTCCGAGAAAAGTTAGACCAATCGGCCAGCAAATCCCGATTTGGTCTGAAAAATAAACCGAATAGGGTTGAAAAGTTAGACCAAACGGGAAGAAAAAATTGAAATGGTCTAACGAGAGGCTCCATCGCCCCAGAATTAGGGCATAATCGTCAGACCAAAATGGAAGTTTTGAGGCGGATGGTCTAACTCCCGAAATTTAGCTTCGGCTAACCACATCTTGTAGCGCCATCTGAGCCCAAACTAGGACCGTAGCCCCCGTTTTGAGCCTCTGCGGTCCTAGTTTTCCCGCCGCAGCCACTCTTCCGAGCCCCAAAACTAGGACCGCAACCCCCGTTTCCAGCCTCCGCGGTCCTAGTTTTCCCACCGCAGCCGCTCTCCCAAGCCCCGAAACTAGGACCGCAACCCCCGTTTCCAGTCCCTGCGGTCCTAGTTTTCCCGCCGCAGCCACTCTTCCGAGCCCCAAAACTAGGACCGCGACCCCCGTTTTCGGCCCTCGCGGTCCTAGTTTTCTCGCCGCAGCCGCTCTTCCGAGCCTCGAAACTAGGACCGCGGCCCACTTTCCAGCCCTTGCGGTCCTAGTTTTCTCGCCGCAGCCGCTCTCCCGAGCCCCAAAACTAGGACCGCAACCCCCGTTTTCAGTCCCCGCGGTCCTAGTTTTCTCGCTGCAGCCGCTCTCCCGAGCCCCAAAACTAGGACCGCAACCCCCGTTTTCGGCCCCTGCGGTCCTAGTTTCCCTCTGTCCTACCCATCTACCCCCCAATGGCAACAAAAAGGACGCCGCCCCCCGGCGACGCCCCAATAATATAAGGTATCAAAGTTTATTGCACACACCCGCAAACAGCACCTGTCCCGTCACGGCGTCCCGAATAAACATCAGGAACGGCCGATCACACAGGAAGCGCACCGGAGTCTCCGGCTGCAGCGGCATGGCACGGTTGTCCATTGTAATTTCTGTTACGGCAGCGGCCTTCGTGCCCTTCTCGTCCACATTCAGCACTGCCCGCTGGTTAATGTCCGAGACAAACAGCTCGTGGGCCATATTATCAAAGTTGGCCCGCTCGCTGTCAAAAGCGTCGGTCATGCCTGCGGCCTGCAGGGCCTCCTTCAGCCCGCCGACCGTGCGGTCCATACTGAACTTCGGCAGCGCCAGCTCCTCAATTTCCTGCTGCGCCGCCCTGTCAATCCCCTTCAGGAACGCAGCCTGCTCGTCAGCGGAGAGCTTTGCCCACTCCTCCCCAACTTTCCGGGACTTCCCGGAGACAGGGAGAACCAGATCCATGACCAGGCGGCCACCGCGGTACGGCACCTCCAGTCCCTGGAACTTGCCGTCACGGTAGTAGGAGTACTCCTCGCCGCCATCATGCATCATGTCGACGCGGGACTTCGTGCCGTCTAAGTTTGTAAAGTTCTGTTTCTTCGTAAGGCTGACGTCAAACGGGTTCTTCCAACCGCCCTCAAAATGGATAGCGTTCAGAATGTCCATGGCGTCCGTGTCCTTGACGGCTGGCTCATAGTTGGGGATGAGACCGCCGGTGGATCGCCTTGCCCACTCAGAAATCTCCTTCGTCGTGGACGGACCGAAGTCGGTAACCCGCACTGTAGCGCCCATTTTGCCCTGCATGGCACGGCGCCAGGATGTGCGAACAGCGTTGGCACCCAGCTGGCTGCGATTAATCCACACGCCATTGGCCGAGGTGAATTTCACCCCGTCCGGCAGCTTCTCCGCACGCTGTTTCTCATAGGAGTCCATGAGCGCGTCCACGTCGGATATGCCCATGACACGGTTTATTTGGCTCCGGGTGTTGCCCGCGGCGCCGGCATTCGCCATGGTGAGGGCAACGGCCAGGCTGTACGGCGAGAAGAAGAAATTCTCGCCGCCGTTCTGCCGGTACAGCTCGGCAAAGAGCTCCCCGGACAGCTTGCTGGAAACTGCGCTCATGTCATTGATCTTGGGCGATGCAGCGGCTGCCGCCGGCAGCACACTCAGAAGCGCCGCAAGGATGAGGGCCAGAAATACCGAGATGATTTTCTTAAACATTTTATTTCTTCATGGTGTTCATGACACCGGTAAACAGGACCATGCCGTTGCTCGTGTCACGGATGAAGTAGAGATACGGATGGTTGCAGATAAAGTTGATGATGCGCTGCGGCTGCGGAGCCATGCTGGTGGTCATGACGCCAATTTCCGTGACGGCAGCGGCCTTCGTGCCCTGCTCGTCCACGTCGATTTTGGCGCGATGGTTGACGTTGTCAATGTAGAGATCCTTCGCAATGCCGCTGAAGTCCGCCACACCGCCGATAAACGCGTCCGTCATGCCGAGTTTCTTCATGATGCCCGGCAGGCCGCTCTCGGTGATATCTTGGTGGAAGCGCGGAAGAGAGAGGGTGTTGATCTTCTCATAGCCGGCACCGTCAAGGGCTTTCAGGAACTTGTCGCGGTCTGCATGGGACGTGCTACGCCACTGCTCGGCCACCGACTTGTCCTCGGTGCCGCCGTCCGGGAGGACGAGGGTCATGACGTAGTTGCTGTCCTTATAGGGCAGGTTCAGTGCGTTGAACTTGCCGTTGTCATAGTACTGGAAGTACTTGTTGTTGAGGCGCATAGTGTTGACACGGAACATGCGGTCCTTGCCGAAGAATTCCTTGGAAGTCGTATTCTTCGGGTCAAAGGGCTCTTCCCACTTGCCGTCAAAATAGATGCAGTTCAGCAGGTCCATGGTGTAGGTCGGCTTGATAATGGACTTGTAGTCCGACATGTAGCCGTCCGTGGCCTTGTTGACAAAGCCGGTGATTTCCCCGGAAGTTGCGTTCGTGAACGGCTCCGCCTTGACGGTGGCACCCATGTATTTCTTCATGTTGGAGACATAGGTGGGGTTCACGCTGTCCATGGAGATCTTGTTCGTGTTCATCCAGATGCCGTTGGCGGTCTTGAGGGTGCTGACCCCGGACTGCTTCTGGCTGATATAGGCCTGGTACTGCTTCAGGAACTTGTCAATATCCTTGATGCCGAGGACCTTCTCCATTTGCTTCTTCGTGCGGCCCTTGGCGCCGGCGTCCATCATGGCAAAGGCGCTCTCAATGCTGTAGGCCGAGTAGAATGTATTGTTCTCGCCGATCATGGCGTCGTAGAGCTTCCAGTTCAGTGCGTTGACACCGTCTGCCACAGCTGCAGAGTCCGCTGCTGCGGATGCGGCACTGGCACTGCCAGTGCAGACGACCAGTGTCGTGAGTGCAAGAAGAAGTGCGAGCACCGTGCTCCAAATTTTCTTCATAGGTTTCTCCTCCTTATTCCTATCCGCCTGCCGCATCAAAGCAAAGCAGGCGACCCTATTTCTTGTAGTGTATTGTAGACTCCCCATCTTAAGTATCGCTGAAAGTGTACGAAAAAACGCGCCGCCCGGCCGAAAGCCGCACAGCGCGCTCAAAAATCATTTATAAAATCTTTTTATACGTTGATGGTAAAGTTCTTGTCCTCGTGGAAATTCGTGTCGTAGCTGATGGAGCGGACGACATCGTAGTAGAGCTGGTTCAGGTTTGAGAAGTCCTTGTCGCTCATGGTGTCGAGGCTCTGGGTGGGGATACGGAGTACATCGCCCGCCACATTGGCACTGTTGAGGCCGTAACGTCCGACCATAGCCTGGGGGAAGAACAGATACTGGCAGATGATTTTTGCCTTGTTCTGGTCAAAGTCCTTCAGCTTGCCGCTGATGACGTAGAGGCAGTTGGACAGCAGCGTGCCGTCGTTCAGCCGTTTCTCAGCCTGTTTGAACCAGTCGGGCTTCTTCTGGCTGTCCTCGCCGGCAAGGTAGTGGACGTAGGCGTAGGAGACGTAGTCATATAGGTTCTTGCTGCCGTCGTTGCAGACCTTGACGTCCATGCAGCCGTTGATAATGGAGTTGACCTTGTCGGAATAGTCCTTGGAATTGTACTTGAGGCCGGCGGCCTTCATGTTGCGGCTCAGGTAGTCCCGGGCCATCTGCCTCGTGGCCTTGCGGGAGATGATTTTTCCCTGCCCGTAGGTCTTCAGGTTCTTGATGGTGGCCTGCTCGCAGACGGTGGGGTCGGTGTAGGTGAAGCTCTCACCCTCTATGGTCTTGCCGGTCACGGTCTCCACGCGCTTGCCGTTCTTCATGGAGCGGCTTATGGTGCAGTCCCGCATGGGCGATGGATAACTGATTCCCGCAGCGGTCTCAATGTCATAGAACTTGTTGCCCTCGGAGGACGTGAATGTGGAAACGTCCTGAGAGTGCATGTGGCCGGTGAAAACAAAGTGCATGCCGGCATTGGCATACTCTGCGCACAGACGGGTGTTATCGTTGATGAGGAACTCAGGGCGGATAATGGGCTCCCAGGAGAAGTGGGGTACCATGTTGTGATGTTCCATGCCAATGACCATGTCCCCGCGGCGCTTGGCGCTCTCAATTTGGTTCAGGACCCACTGGCGGAGCTCGTCGGTGATTTGACCGGAGGTCTGGTGTTCGTCGGTGTGGTTGTCGGTGTTGTCAGAGCTGTATCGCCCAGAATCTATGACAATGAAGGTGAAGCCCTTCTTCGGCCGGGCTACGTAGGAGAGCATGCCCGCCTTGCCGCTGGTGGGGGTGTAACGGGCAATGATGGATTTGTCCTTGTACGTGACGCTGTAATTGGAGGCGAATGCCTCGGGCGATGTACGGGTGGCCGCCTTCGGATCTCCTCCTGTGTTGTAGTTCTTGGCGTTCTTATTGTTGATATCGTGGTTGCCGTTCGTGACGTAGATCTTCATGTTCGGCAGCTGCGAGTGGAGTTTTTCCAGCTCCGCCTCCAGGTGGCGATGGCTCTCCAGCTCTCCGTCCTTGCTCAGGTCTCCCGCAATGAGGAGTACGTCCGGCTTTTTATCCTTGACTTTCTGGAGCTGCGCACTGATGATGGCGGCACTCTCCTTGAACATTTTTCGGTTTTTCTCCGTGGTATCCTTAAATGCCTTGGTGTTTCCCACCAGGCCCGGGTCCAGCATGTGGGGGTCCGACATGACCATGACATGCAGGCTGTCCGATGCCGCTGACGCCTTTGTCACTGCAGCAGGAACAGCAATTCCGCAGCAGAGAATGGCGATGGCGAGAAGGAGTGCCAGCGCGCCGCGGAGCAGATTATGCCCGGTTTGGCTCTTTTCCATATGCATGCTAATGTTAAATCCTCTCTAAAAATATGTTTTCTATTATAGTCCCGCTCCGAACACAGTTCAAACAAAAATCGGTAAATTAACTGTTAATGTCCGAATTCGGTTTCCACTTTTCTTCTTTACGAAGCCGTGCAAAGGTCTTAAAATAGTAGGAAAAGAGGAGGGATATCATGGACAGAGACAGCAAACTGCTCATCTGGCTGGCCGCCATCGTTTTGGCTCTTGCCATGATCGGCATCATTGTCTTCACCACCATGTGGATTTTCCGCATCGGCGACGGTCTCACCGGCCAGACCAAAAGAAGTGCCAGCACGCAGCAGACCCTCGCCAGCCCGGAGGACGTAGCACAGCAGACCGCCCAGAATGCGCAGGGTGTACAGGCACAGCAGGGCGCAAATGGTTACTACCCTGGCTACCAGGCCTATCAGTACCCGCAGGGCGACCCCCGCAACACCACCGGTCCGGACCCCCGCGCCCAGTACGGCTACAGTCCAGGTTATTCAGCCCAGCCTGTTCAGTAACAGACGCTTCCCGGTCGCCTGTCGAAAAAACTTCCCGTTTATACAACCCGGAATATTTACTTTTCCTCCGTTTTTCGGTATATTAGAAATAGTATAAGAAAGGTAGTGGTGACATGAAAGAGCAGAATAGGGATCAGGCCCCCATCAAACACAGAGACGTGCCAATGATTCTCCTCGGTTTATTAATCGTTGTAATCGCTGCACTGGCCATCATCCTCGTTGGTACACCTCTCACGGTCGTCCAGTACGTGGACAAATATCGTGACATGTTTGCCACGACCCAGGCACCGGCTGTACCGCAGGCACAGGTCCAGCAGGCAGAGGGCGGCGTTCCGTCGGCCAACGCCTATAATGAGAATATAGCACAGTAAGTTTTCGTAAAAACTGGTAAGGGGAGCGTCTTGGACGCTCCCCTTTTTTGCTATTCGGCCGTTCTGATTCACCGCATTTTCAAAAAAATCAAAATGCGGTGAATTTTTTATTTTTCTTTTACCGCATTCCCCAAAAAGCTCCAATGCGGTAAAGGAATATGGGCGATTCACCTCTCTATTTCTACCGCATTTCCAAATTTTTCCAAATGCAGTAAAGCGCCCGGGGAGTTCCCGAGCACTCTGTAGCATATATTTTTACCGCATTACTATATTTTTCCAATTGTATCTTATGTGAAAATTTTATTTTTACTGCATCGCCAAAAAAATCCAATTGTGTCCTATCGTGCGGGCTCGCCCATCCGCATCAGGTCGAAGCGTAGCGCCCTCACCCCTGCTCAAACACCTGTTTCATGCTGTCATAGTGCAGGAAAACACCCTTGGCGCCCAGCTCCGCAATTTCCTCGGCCGTGGCAATGCGGAAATCCTCCACCTCGGACTCCTGAACATGGACGTCGGACTCGTCGAAGTCGAGGACGAAGCGGTAAATGTCCACGAAATAGTTATTTTTCTCCTCGGGGTTCACGCGCTCGTAGGTGTAGACGAGTTCACAGGGGACGTCGGTTACATTGAGACCGGTCTCCTCGTGGACCTCGCGGCGCACGGACTGCTCGCCGGTCTCGCCTGCCTGGACTCCGCCGCCCGGAATCTCCCACCAGCCGGCGCCCCACGCCTTGTCCATTTTCCGCTGGCTGATGAGATATTTGCCGTCCGGGCGCTGAATGACGCCGAGGACCGTCAGATGGTAGTCGCCGGGGGCCATGTTCCAGTCGTTGCGGACCATGGTGCGGCCGGTGAGTTTTTTATTCTTGTCGTAGATATCCCAAAGTTCCATTTGAATGTGGAATCTCCTTCGCTCTAAAATTCTTTGCTATCATAACACAAAAGAGAGCCCCCTGCCACATGGCGGGAGGCCCTTCTTGCTTCTTTCACAGGAGATACCCGAAAACGGGTCACAATTTTTTATGCTACCTGGGTGGCAGAGGCTGGCTTGGCAGTTGGGTTCCCGCTAGCCGGAGCAGCCTCCGCATTGGCCGGAGCGGCGACCTCGGTCGGATCTCCAGTCTCTGCCGGAGCAGAGGTCGCAGCTTGCGCCCCTTCCGGAGTAGCCTCCGCATTTTCTGCCTCCACCGTACTCTCATCCTCGCCAAAAATATCATTGAGCTTCGCCGAGACAAACCCCTTGAACTCCTGCGCATTGGCATAGGCCACCTTGCTCTGGTCATAGGCATGGTTGGCGGCAGTAATGGCGTCGTCATAGTCCTCCACCATGGTGTAAGGAATATTGGTCAGGGTCCGTGCGTTCTGATAACCAAGTACGAAGGGGGCCCAGAAAGCGTTGATCTGTCTCATCGGGGCATTGAGGATGGAGACCACCATGTCGATGGGTGCAGTGACAAGCTTGCTGAAGTTCCCGAATACATTGGCGAACGGTACAAGAACATTGTTCACCTGGTTGGCAGGAGCAGCGACGACCGTGGAGACCGCATTGCCGGGGGCGGTGATGAGGCTCGTGGTGTCGTTGATGGCACTGGTTACCGGGCGGATAAGGTTGCTGTACTGGCGGACCGGGGCGGTCGTGACATTGACCGCGGTGTCGACCGGAGTCGTGATGGCGCCGGCGGTGTTCTGACCGGCCTTGATGAAAGAGCCGGTGACGTCGTTGTAGGCGTCGGTCGGGGCGGCAATGAGGTCGCCGGTGTCGCTGATGGCGCCGGTGACCGGGCGGATAAGGTTGCTGTACTGGCGGGCTGGAGCGGTCGTAATGGTGACGGCCGTGTCGACCGGCGCTGTGACGGCACCGGCGGTGTTCTGGCCGGCTTTAATGACGGTGCCGGTGACATCGTTGTAGGCGTCAGCGGGAGCGGTGACAATGTCAGCTGTGTGGCGGGCCGGCGCCGTGATGAGATTCGTAGTGTTGTCGCCAGTCTTGAGGATAGCGGAGCCCACATAGTTCAGCTGGTCAAACGGGGCAGCGGTTATTTTAGCTGCGGTGTTGCCGGGAAGAGTGATGAGCTTTGTGGTGTTGTCCACGGCTTTGAGGGCAGTAGAGCCGAGATCGTTTGCGTTGTCGACGGGTGCGGTAACGATGGCGGTCACTGCATCGCCCGGTTTCGTGATGAGATTGGTGGCATAGTCAATGCCCTTGCTCACGTGTTTCAGGTTTGCGTAGACGCCGTTCAGGAACGGGCTCGTGACATCCACATTGCGTGCAATGGGGGCCTTGCCCACCGCTGTGAGCGCCGTGTATGCGGGGGTGCCGGTGGACTCCAGGACCTCCTTTGCCTTCTCGGCTGCCTGTTTTGCCTCATTCTTGTCGTCTTTGTCGTCATCCTCGACCTGCTCATCGTTTTCGCGGTCGGTGTTGTTGACGGCGTTCCCAATGTCTGAGAGGGCATCTTTCGCAGTGTCCTTCGCCTTGTCGGTCAGGTCCGAGGCGATCTGCTGACCGATGTCGCTGGATATGGCGGTTCCCAGATCACTGGCGAGGTCGGCGGCAAAGGCCGAGACCGTAAAGAGGACAGCGGCTGTGAGAAGAGCCGCCAGAACGGCGATGAGTTTCGCCAATCGATTTCTTTTCATAGCTGGAATTCTCCTTTGTTTCTCTGTGTTTAGCACCCCCGTTTCGGATATCTCCATGAAATGAAGACAGTATAACAGGGCAGCCCGAAAAAAAACCGTAGGCCGTGGGTTAAATGTATGAAAAAAACGCACCGCAAAGCCTCAGTTGCCCTGCAGCGCGTTCGAAAAGTCTCGCAAAATGCCGAATATTTATTTTCTTTTCTTAAACCCGAACAGCGAGAGCCCCCTCTTCTCCGCGTCGATGATGAGCGAGTCCGGCTTTTCCGGATCCAGCTTCAGGCGGGCCCGGAAGACCTTTCCGTCCTCTGCTTTTAGGTTCTCCTCCACGGTGCCGCCCCCGAGCAGAGACTTGGCACCCACGTTGTCCAAGCGGATTTTCTTCGTCAGGATAGAGTCAGGGTCGTCCTGGTCGCGGACATCTGCCTCAAAGGGAAGGGAGTAACGGCAGTCCGGCTCCTCGCAGTCGAAGGCGTCGGTTCCGCGGCGCACGGTCCCGCCACATACCGGACAGGTGCCGACGGCAACGCCGGTGGGGATCTCCTTCTCCTCGACCTCCTCCTCTTCCGGCTTGTTGTACTTCACCGAGGTGGGCAGCATGTAGACAATTTTCCGGATGAGCGCCGCATTCTTCAGGCCGCTGGCGTAGACGATTTCCTTCCGCCCTAATAGGCGATTCAGCTCTGAATGCGACAACGGATCCGACTTATCCAGCACCACCGGCACAATGAGAGCTCCACCCTTCTTGGCAGAACCGTAATGGCGGCGTGCACTGCCGTTGTCAATGGCGGCCTGACTGAAGAACACGATGGCCGCAGCAGTATTGGACATATTCAAATTCTCCGCGAAGTCCACGGCAATGCCCTCTTCCCGGAGCAGATCCATGAGGGGCTCCACTTTCTTCCGGTCCGAGTCGTCGCAGCGGACGGCGGCGTACATTTTTATTTCATTGGTCTCATACATGGGGAAATGACCTCCTCGTCTCACTTCTTCTGGGTCAACGGCGCCATATGCTTGTCAAAGGCATTCTGTTTCGTGTCGGACATGGCCGCCTGCTGCGACGCGCTCATGCTGGATTTCGGCATGGTCACCTGATACTCCCGGTTAAACCAGATGGTCAGGGCACAGAAGATAGCCAGCATTATGGCATAGACTTTGCGATGCACCATCCATTTCTCCGAGACATACCCGGCAAACAGCAGCCCCAGAAAGACAACTGCCCCCACCAGGGCAATGATGAAGAGGATGAGCCAAGCGGTGTGCATTGTCATGGAAAGCCCTCCAGAATCAATAAATTACCCCAATAGTATAGCACGAAAAAACGGGCCCCGGAACAGGTTCCGGAGTCCGCTGATTCTTTTTCGGGTTATTCGCCGTAGGTGTAGGCAACGTTGTCCGGGTCGTCCTCGGCACCGGATTTGATTTCACTCTCCTGGGAGATGAAGGAGTAGTTCGCATCATAGGGAACGCGATAGAACTTCGTGGTGGTGGAGTCAACGACAAGAATGGCATTTCCGCCCTTCTGTCCGCAGACATCATAGTTGCCCCAGATCTGTTTGTTGGTGTAGCCTGCATGGGCATACGGAGTCGGGTAACCGTAGCCAGCGTCTCCAACAACAGCGTTGTCATACTTGTGGAGCGGTCTCGTATAAATGTCAATGCTCATGAAGTTCGGAACGAGGTCGTTCTTATCCATGATGCGGGCGACCGGGCCCTCCTTCTTGCCGGTGGCAAGCTCCGGAGCACCGATGGTCGTGGTCTGGACCAGGTTGTAGTTGTACTGGATATCCGAGTCGGCGGCGATTTGCTGTGCGACATATCCGCCCAGCGAGTCACCCAGCAGGAACACGTTGGAATTCTGCGGAATATTTTCCAGCATGACCTTCTTGACGCGCTCGGTGTAGCCGTTGTTCAGGTTGAACGCAGACAGATAGGTGGCATTTTTGTCGTTGCCGTTTCCAATGTTCTCAAAGCCGGCAATGGCGACAAAGTAGACCGGAGTCTCAACGCCGTCCTTGACCAGGGTGGCCTCGGAAATGCTGAACGGACCCTTCTCTGCCATATTGTAGCCCTGATAGGACCACCAGTACATGTCAACGACGTCCTTCAGAATAATGTTGGTGCCGTCCCGCTGCCACTCCTCGTGACCCTCCACATAGGCGGAGGCGGAGACTGCAGACGTGATGGCTATGGCAAGTGCGAAAACAACCGCAAGAATTCTTCTCAGCGGTTTTTTTCTGGCTTTTTCCATGGTTTGATCATCCTCCATTTTTGGAATAAGTGTATTTAGTATAGGGGGAAAACATAAAATTAGTCTTTAAGGGGGCGATTCAGTCTGACCTTACCACAGACTTCGGACCCCGCCCGGACAGGCGAGTTATACATGTTCCCTTCCCCTGAAAAATTCTGTATGAGAAAAATCGGGGCCCACCGGGAAACATCATACACTCAACCCTTATTCTTTGGATTCTGTGTGAGAAAAATCGGCATCAAATCAAAAAACATAGTACACTCCACCTCAAAATTTTTGATTCTGTATGAGAAATTTTCCATTGAGCACAATGCGTCTCATAAAAGATCATCGGATTAGGCGTGCAGTGTATGAGTCAGCTCATACATTATTTTTCCATATGGCGCCACTGTATTATATTTTCGCGGGAGATGACGATTTTTCTCATACATAGAGGCCTAGAATCGGATGAAATGTATAAATCCAAGCAGTTGTGTCCCCTAGCAAGTTTTTCGGAAGCTTCACTCTGGTAACACCAGACTGAATCGCCCCAATTCCCGGGAAAAAATCCAACGAGTTCGTTATAACGAGTTCGCAGGAATTTTTAGGGCCAACAATAGCAAAATGCGTTTTCGGCACATTGTACAATTTGCCCTCTGCCACCTCACCACAATAGACAAAAAATAAGGGCCACGCTCCCGCGCAGCCCCATATATTCACTTTAGCCTTATGCCTCGGCCTTCCACAGTCCATGAAGGTTGCAGAACGCATACGCAGCCACCGGCTCGTCGCCCTCCACAAGGGCAAACTTGGCCTCGGGGGCTCCGGTGACGTCGAGCTCTTTTCTCTGATTGCCGCTCTTGGTCTCGAGGGCAATCCAGGCAATGTGGTGCTCCTCAGTCATGGGATGAGCAACGCTGCCGACCGTGACGGTGACAATGTTTCCGTCCACAGAGATGACCGGAACATGCTTCTCCTGAGCTGCGTCCGTGGTGTTCGGGACGAGCTCGGACATTTTCTCGCCGCAGCAGACGACATCACATTTCTTGTCGCTGGCGTAGGCGATGATGTTTCCGCAGTGCTTACATACATAGAATTTCATAGTGTATTCTTCCTTTCCTAAAAATTAGTCCATTTCAATTTTCTCAAAGTCCGCCGCACCGTGTTTGCAGAGCGGGCAGATGAAGTCGTCCGGAAGCTCCTCGCCCTCGTAGATGTATCCGCAGACCTTGCAGACCCAGCCGGTCTTGCCCTCGGTGTTGGGCTTGGGCTTTACGTTCTCCTGATAGTAGGTGTAGGTCATGGTCGGCGCCTTGGAGAGGACGCGGGCCTCTTTGACCGTGCAGATAAACATGCCGTGGGTGTCCAGGTCAACATACTGCTCTACCTGGAGGGACATGACGGCGTTAATGTACATAGGCAGGAAGACGAGGCCGTTGTCGGTACGCGGGAGTTCGCCCATGCCGGCAAACTTGTCGGCGTCACGGCCGGACTGGAAGCCGTACTGCTTGAAGACCTTGAACGGGGCCTCGGTGGAGAGGCAGTTGACGTTCAGGATGCCCGTCTTCTTGACGATGTCGTGGGAATAGTTTCTCTTGTTGATGCAGACCGCAATGCGGTTCGGGTCGTCCGTGACCTGGGTGACCGTGTTGACAATGCAGCCGTTGTCCTTGTTGCCGTCCTTCGTGGTGACGACATACAGGCCGTAGCCAATTTTGAAGAGGGCCGTGAAGTCCGACTTGTTGGCGGTCTCCTCGTGCTGCTCCTGATAGTCCATGGTGAGCTCGTCGGCGAGCTTCTCCAGCTGTTCTTTGTTCTCGTCATTGACGGCGGAGAGGATTTTGACCTTGGTCTTGTAGTAGGTCAGGCCCTTGCAGCAGCCGAGCATGCTCTCCATGGTCTTGGCGGCGAGCGGTGCCCAGGAGCCGTTCTCAATGAGGCCGATATTTCTCTTCTGGAAGCCGCGCTCGGTGAGACCGTTGATGAATTCCTTCATGTACGGGAAGATGTCGGCGTTGTAGGTGGTGGTGGCGAGGACGATTTTGCCGTACCGGAATGCGTCGGCGATGCACTCTGCCATATCTTTTCTGGCAAGGTCGTCCACAACGACTTTCGGGCAGCCCTTTGCCTTGAGCTTTTCGGCCAGGATTTCCACGGCCTCTTTCGTGTGGCCGTAGACGGAGGTGTAGGCAATGACGACGCCCTCGGACTCCACATCATAGGAGGACCAGATGTCATAGAGCGTCAGGTACTCGGAAAGGTCTCCCTTGAGGACCGGTCCGTGCAGGGCGCAGATGGTGCTGATTTCCAGGCCGGCTGCCTTCTTCAGGACGTTCTGGACCTGTCTGCCATATTTGCCGACGATGCCAATGTAGTAGCGTCTTGCCTCGTCTGCCCACGGAATGTCCACGTCGTTGGCGCCGAACATGCCGAAGCCGTCGGCGGAGAACAGGACTTTCTCGGAGCTCTCATAGGTGAACATGACCTCTGGCCAGTGCACCATGGGGGCAGCGACGAAGTTCAGGGTGTGGCTGCCGAGCTCGAGGGTGTCGCCCTCTTTGATAATGATGCGCTTCTCCACGGGGATGCCACCGGGGAAGTAGTTGTCCATCATGGCGAAGGCCTTCTCGGAAGAGACGACATGGGTCTCGGGATAGGCGGACAGGAAAGTCATGATGTTGGCGGAGTGGTCCGGCTCCATGTGCTGAATGACAAGGTATTCCGGGGTCTTACCGCCGAGCGTATGGGCGAGGTTGCCCAGCCACTCCTTGCCGAAGTGCTGGTCCACGGTGTCCATTACCGTGATTTTGTCATCCAGGATGACATAAGAGTTGTAGGCCATGCCGTTGGGCACAACGTAGTGGCCCTCGAAAAGGTCCACGTCATGGTCGTTGACACCGACGTAGCGAATGCTGTCGGAGATAGTCATAGTGCGGTCTTCCATCCAATGATCCTCCTTTAGGGGTAGAATTCTTTGATATCAGTAACAGTTTACCATAAATGGGAGTAAATTTATGATTAAATTGTCAATCGCCCATGAAAAAACGCCCTCCCAGAAGGGAGAGCGTTGATTTCGAAGGCTTCGAAGGATTATACCTTCTGTGCCTGTTCCACAAGGTTGGTGACCTCTGCGGGTGCCTGCTGATCATTGTTGGCAAGAACCTGGGAGAACGCATTCAGCGTATCCTCGTCGAGCTCAAGGTTGGCCGTGGTCTGGGTGCCGGGCTCGTATCCGTAGCTGGCAAGCTCTTTGGCAGCTGCCTGACGGTAGTCTGCGGTGAGTTCACCCTTGATATATCCGTAAGGAGCGGCTGCGGGACCGTACTTGTCGGTTGCTTCCTTCACACCCTGGGACTTGGCGATGGGGTTATGGAACGGACTCAGTACGCTCTCTGCGCCGGCGCCTTCACCGAGATAATATACAAGGATTTTATTGCCGAGCTTGGAGGCATCGAAGAGAGCTTCCGGAACGCTGGCCTGGCTGATAGTACCTTCCGCGACGGTACCAGGAACACTTGCGTAGTTTACAAGCTGGGAGCTCAGGTCGCCAAGACCGGACATGAAGGAACCGATATTGGAGAGCGGAGCCGTAAGGTTTCCAGGAACGGTGGTGATGTCGTTGACCTGACCGGTGACGTTGGAAACGGTACCGGAAACGGTGTTCGGGACATTGACGAGAGCGTCAGTGACCTGACCCTGTACGGTGGAACCAGCGCCGGTGATGTCAGAGACCTGGCCAGTGACGTTGGAGACAGTACCAGTAACGGTGTTCGGGACATTGACAAGAGCGTCAGTGACCTGACCCTGTACGGTAGAACCGGTGTTGACAACATTGTCGACGGTGCCAGTTACGGTGTTCGGAACATTGACGAGAGCGTCAGTGACCTGGCCCTGTACGGTGGAGCCTGCGCCGGTGATGTCAGAGACCTGACCGGTGAGGTTGGAGACGGTACCGGTGACCGTGTTCGGCGTATTGACGAAAGCGTCATTGAACATGCCCTGAAGAGAGGACAGAGTGCCGACGATGGTGTTCGGTACGTTGACGAGGGCGTCCGTGATCTGGCCCTGTACCGTGGAGCCTGCGCCGGTGATGTCAGATGCCTGACCGGTGAGGTTGGAGACGGTACCAGTAACGGTGTTCGGAACGTTGACAAGGGCGTCCGTTACCTGACCCTGAACAGTGGAACCCGTGTTTGCTACGGTGTCAACAGTGCCAGCGATGGTGTTCGGCGTATTGACGAACGCGTCGTTGAACTGACCCTGAAGATTGGAGACAGTACCAGTGACCGTGTTCGGCGCATTGACAAATGCGTCATTGAACTGGCCCTGAAGATTGGAAACGGTACCGGTGATGGTATTCGGTACATTTACAACGGCGTCGTTAAACTGGCCTTGTACTCCTGAAATAGAGTTGACAAGACTCTCGATGGAACCAGCAATATCTGCAATCTCGCCTGCAAATGCAGACACAGTCCCCATTGCAACGGTCGCCACCAAAGCAAACAAGAGGGCAACAACCTTATGAATAAGTTTGTTCTTCATTCTGAGTACGATTCTCCTTTCCTAATACCCAAATTTATTAAAGTTTACTAATTTATTTAGAACAGCCGAAAAGCTGCGGCACACTGTGGGAAGTCAGCAGTCGGAAGTTAAAGGCTGTCTGTCGATGAAGAAAACTTATGTCATTCAGTTGTCGACAAAAATTAAATTTTGTCGATATCACTATAGCAAATTCAACATGCTAAATCAATGAAACGGGTGAACGTTTTTGACCATTTTTGAAAGTTTGGGGGTTCCGTCATATCGGAAAACAGGAGCCGGAAATTTGTTGTTTATTTTTACCAGGGTAAATTGCAAGTTCAACTTGAACACTGATACGAATTAAGTTTTATCTTTGGGCCAGATTGATATATTTGGTTTAAAAATTCCTCGAATAGTTCCT
>OMYO01000015.1 GCA_900315285.1 uncultured Eubacteriales bacterium
CCATATGATTATCGAAGAAAATACGATTTGGAGAAGGCGAAACTGCAGGTAGCATAAATTAGTGGGTTTTTAGACTGCAAAAATATTGACATCTCCAATCCTCTGCCTGGACGAGACCCTTGGAAACTCAATACAGAGGGACGGCTTCTTTTATAATGTTAGGGTCCTGCGCAAAGTACTTCCGTTAGCGGTTTACAACAGCAAAAATTACAGTGTGTTTTACCACTACTCGGATATTCCATCGGAGAACGAGGACATGTCCAGCCTCTCCAATGTGATCATTGCCGGCGACTACGTTATCCAGTATTCCTCCAACCACCGCTTTGCACTGGTCATCTACGACCGTGCGGTATCGGAGCTGTATGATACCATGAACCGGGAGGAGGGGGAGAAACTGCATCGCCTGGTCCATGTACAGGGAGATGCGGACCCGACACGGAACCGGGAGACCTTTAACCTGTTCCAGCCGGATGGCGGCGGAAATTCCGGATATCTCTACTACCCCTCCGTGTTTGTTCCGCTTATGTATAACGATCCAAAGGCGGAGGCGGCCAACAAAATCCTTAATACCCTGATTTCCGACCACCCCCATTATCTCACGACGAAGTATGTCATTGACTACTTCAGCAATACCGGAATGGTGTTTCCATTTGCGCAATCTTCCGGGGAAGAGAAGGAAAAACGTCCCTATGTCCTGGATATTGTTCTAAAAGAAATCAAAGATGATGAGATGAGCATCCTGGATATCGGAGAGCAGGAACTTCCTCCGGATCTCTGCACCGTGGTCACTATGTCCGCCCTCTATACTGGACTTCCAGATCACGAAGGCGGAATATTGTTTGCGGCCTGCAGTGAGCCCACCATAGCCCATGCATTCTATGATTTCATAGAGGATATCGTAAAGGAAAACTCCATGCCAAAGCGGGATGCCGTTGATTATGTGGAGAAAAAGATCGCCGAACTGCAGTAATGGACATTTCTACGGCATTATTGTATAATCTCACGGAATTAAGACATCAGGGAGGAAATCCATACTATGGCAAAACAGAAGAAAATGGTCGACGACATTACGCCCATGGATGAGGACTTCGCCAAGTGGTACACCGACATCTGCCTTAAGGCGGAGCTTGTCAGCTACACCAGCGTAAAGGGCTGCATGGTCATCCGGCCTTACGGATATGCCATCTGGGAGAACATCCAGAGCATCCTTGACCACAAGTTCAAGGAGACCGGCCATGTCAATGTCAGCATGCCCATGTTCATCCCCGAGAGCCTGCTCCAGAAAGAGAAGGACCATGTCGAAGGTTTTGCCCCGGAAGTCGCCTGGGTCACCATGGGCGGCGAGGAGGAACTGGATGAGCGGCTCTGTGTCCGCCCCACCTCTGAGACGTTGTTCTGTGACCACTGGGCCAATACAGTCCACTCCTGGAGAGACCTCCCGAAGCTCTATAACCAGTGGGTTTCCGTCGTACGGTGGGAGAAGACCACCCGCCCGTTCCTCCGCACCAGAGAATTCCTCTGGCAGGAGGGCCATACGCTCCACGCCACGGCCGAGGAGGCCAAGGAGGAGACAGAGCGCATGCTGAATGTCTACGCCGACTTCTATGAGCAGGAACTCGCCCTCCCGGTCGTCCGCGGACAGAAGACCGAGAGTGACAAGTTTGCCGGTGCCGAGGCCACCTATGCCATTGAGGCAATGATGCATGACGGCAAGGCCCTGCAGGCGGCCACATCCCACAACTTTGGAGACGGTTTTGCCAAGGCCTTTGGCATTCAGTATCAAAATAAGGAAAATCAGCTCGCCACCCCGTATGAGACGTCCTGGGGCCTCACGACTCGTACCATCGGCGCCATCATCATGGCCCATGGCGACGACAACGGTCTCGCCCTTCCGCCGGCTGTGGCACCGGTCCAGGCCATGATCATTCCCATTGCCGCCCACAAGCCGGGTGTTTTGGACAAGGCCTATGCCCTGAGAGACCAGCTTGCCGCCTCTGGCATCCGGGTCAGTGTCGATGACTCCGACAACTCCGCCGGCTGGAAGTTTGCCCAGTGCGAAATGAAGGGAATTCCGGTCCGTATTGAACTCGGACCGAAGGATATTGAGAAGAACCAGTGCGTTCTGGTCTCCCGTGTCACAAGGGAGAAGGACTTTGTAAGTCTTGACAATCTCGAGGAGGAGCTCCGCAGCAAACTCCAGGAAGTTCGGGACGAGCTCTACAAGAGGGCCCTGGAGAACCGGGAGAAGAAGACGTACCGCTGCACCTCCCTGCAGGGTATCCGTGACGCTCTGGAACAGAACGGGGACGGTTTTATCCACGCCATGTGGTGCGGCGACCCCGAGTGCGAGGCGAAAATCAAAGAGGAGACCGGGGTCGGTTCCCGGTGCATCCCCTTCCAGCAGGAGCAGATCTCGGACACCTGTGTGTGCTGCGGAAGACCGGCGAAGCAGATGGTGCTCTGGGCCAAGGCCTATTGAGCCCGCTGGACAGCGAAAAATCGCTTCTTGAAATCCCCTCTGCTCCGTGATACAATGTTCCGGTAAGTTTAGAGTGAAGGATGAAGAGTGGCGCAAGCCGCTCTTCATTGTTTATGTAAATCTTTAACAGGAGTACATCCAATGTCGAAACAGCACAAAGGCGGAAACGTCACCCGCACGGTGCGGGAAATCGCTGAACCCTTCGCAAGAGAACTCGGCCTTGAGATCTGGGACGTCGAGTTTGTCAAGGAAGGGGCGGAACATTACCTCCGCATCTATATCGACCGGCCGGAGGGCGTCTCCATTGACGACTGCGTCAATATGACCCATGCCCTGGACAAGCCCCTCGACGACGCGGACCCCATCGACGGCAACTATATCCTCGAGGTCTCCTCTCCCGGAGCGGAACGTCCGCTGAAGCGGGACGAGCACTTTGAGAAGTATATTGGAAGCCGGGTCATGGTCAAGCTCATCCGTCCATTGGACGGAGTTCGGGAGTTCAAGGGTACCCTGGACGACTATGACGGCGGTGACATCACTTTTACCTCGGACGAGGGGAAGACCTTTGTATTTAAGAAAAAAGAGGCATCCTACGTGAAGCTGGATGACTTTGATGCCTATATCAAGTAAAGGAGAACAATCCATGAGAAACGAGGACTTTTTCACGGCGGTTAAGCTCATGGCCGCAGAGAAGGATATCCCTGTAGAGACCCTCTATGAGAATATCGCCAATGCACTGGTGGTTGCCGAGAAGAGAAAATACGGCGGAATCTCCGACTTTGTGTTCTGCGACATTGACCCGGACAAGCAGGAGCTCCGCATGTATCTCCACAAAGAGGTCGTGGACGAGGTCACAAACCCGGACACCCAGCTCGCTCTGGAGGCCGCTCTGTCCATTGATCCCAACGCCTCTGTCGGCAGCTTTGTCGACGTGCCGCTGGACACCCATGACTTCGGACGCATTGACGCACAGACTGCCAAGCACGTCATCCGTCAGGGCATCCGTGACGCCGAGCGCAGCAAGACCCTCAATGAGTTCAAGGCCCACAACCAGGAAATCATGACGGCCCGTGTCCAGAACGTGGACGAGCGCACCGGCAATGCCACCATTGAAATCAATAACCACGCTGTTCTGCTTCCCCGCGGAGAACAGATCCCCGGAGAGGTCCTGGAGGACGGCGACATCATAAAGGTCTATATCGTCGAGGTCCGCGAGGGCGACCGCGGCGCCAAGGCCATGATCTCCCGCACCCACCCCGGTCTCGTGCGCCGTCTCTTTGAGACGGAGGTCCCGGAAATCCAGGATGGCACCGTGGAAATCAAAGAGGTCGCCCGTGAGGCGGGCTCCCGTACGAAGATCGCAGTCAGCAGCTCGGAGGAGAATGTGGACGCCGTCGGCGCCTGCATTGGACCGCGCGGAACCCGTGTCGGTGACGTCGTTGACATGCTCGACGGTGAGAAGATCGACATTGTCCCCTACAGTGAAGATCCCAGCGAGTTTATCGCCGCAGCCCTCGCCCCGGCCAACGTCATCAACGTGGAGATCCTCGACGAGGAGGAACACTCCTGCCGGGTCATCGTGCCGGATAACCAGCTGTCCCTGGCCATCGGCAACAAGGGCCAGAACGCCCGCCTTGCCGCCAAGCTCACCGGCTGGAAGATCGACATCAACCCCGAGAGCGGCATCATCCACCCGAAGAAGGAAGTGGAGACCGCAGACGAGGAGTTTATGGACGACGAATTCTCGGATGACGAGGAAATCTTTGAGTAAGTAGAAACGGACGGGGAGGACAGGGAATGCCAAAGAAAGTGCCGATGAGACGATGCTGCGGCTGCATGGAGATGAAGCCGAAGAACGAGCTCGTCCGGGTCGTGAAAAACAAGGAGGGGGTCATCTCCCTCGACCTGACCGGGAAAATGCCCGGGAGAGGGGCTTACCTCTGCCGAAATCCGGAATGTCTGGAAAAGGCACGGAAGGCCAGGCGCTTTGAGCGGGAGTTCTCCTGCCGTATCCCCGACGAGATATTTGATGGAATGGAGGCGGAGCTGAAAAAACGATGAGCCAGCAATTCCTAAATCTGCTGGGCCTGTGCCGGAAGGCCGGAAAGGTCTCCCGCGGCCATGACGCTTCGTTTACCTCCATCAGCAAGAAGAGGGCAAAGGCGTGCTTCCTAATGGAAGATGCTTCGGAGCGGCTCAAACAGGAGTTCCAGCGAACATGCACCTTTGACGGCAGGGACATACCCTGTGTGGTGCTGGACATGAAAATGAACGATCTTTACGCGGCCATCGGTCTGCGCGGTGCGGTCATCACCGTGGACGATGCCGGATTTGCTTCGAAGCTGCTGCAGCTTCTTAAGGAGGACAACGCTTAATGGTAAATAATAAATACAGAGTACACGACGTGGCCCAGGACTTTGGCTGCTCCACAAAAGAGGTCACCGACCTGCTGGAAAAACTGGGGGATACCTCCAAGAAATCCATGACAGCCCTCTCGGACGACGAGCTGAACATTCTCTTTGAGTCCATCACCAAGTCCCACGAGGTCAAGAACTTCGACGAGTACTTCTCCATGACGAAGAAGCCGGAGACCCCGAAAGAGGAGAAGAAAGCAGCAGAGCCGAAGAGAGCTCCGGCTGCCGGGAGCGCAAAGAGTGCCCCGAAGAAAGAGACTTCTAAGAAAGAGGCTCCTAAGAAAGAAGCTCCCAAGAAGGAGACTCCCAAGAAAGAGGCTGCAAAGAAAGAGGCCCCGAAGACCGCTGCTCCCAAGAAGAATGCCGACCCGCATCCGTTTCAGAAGCATGAAAAGAAGAGCGAGGGCAAGCAGCAGCCCCAGGCAAGAACCAAGGCTAAATCGCGCACCGTTGACACCCGCACCGAGAATGTCAACCTCGACAAATATAACGAGCACTATGACAACCTTGCCCCCGAGGAGCGCCGCTCCAGAGGCAACGACGGCGTTGTCGGCAACAAACAGAAGCTCAAGCAGAAGTCCAAGCAGTACAACCGCCGCAAGGGCCATCGTTCCCGCAAGAGGGAGTCGGAGGCAGACCGCATGAAGCGGATTGCCGCGGAGCGCGCAAAGAAACATCTTACAATTCAGATCCCGGACGAGATCACGGTCGGGGAGTTCGCCTCCCTCTGCCGCATGACCGCCTCCGAGGTCATCAAAAAGCTCATGGCTCTCGGCCAGATGGCGGGCATCAACGATGTCATCGACTTCGACACCGCAGCCATCCTCGGCGAGGAGCTCCATGTCAAGGTAGAGCATGAGCAGGTCGTCTCCATTGAGGACCAGATCATCGACGACACCGAGGATACCGATGAGGATCTCGAGCCCCGTGACCCGGTCATCTGCGTCATGGGCCACGTCGACCACGGCAAGACCTCCATCCTCGACGCCATCCGTCACACGGCGGTCACCGACACCGAGGCCGGCGGAATCACCCAGGCCATCGGCGCATACCGCATCAACTATAATGGTCAGCACATCACATTCCTGGACACTCCCGGCCATGCCGCATTCACCGAAATGCGTGCCCGCGGTGCCCTGGCCACCGATATTGCCATCCTCGTCGTCGCTGCAGACGACGGTATCATGCCCCAGACCATTGAGGCCATAAACCACGCCAAGGCAGCGGAGATCCCGGTTGTCGTCGCCATCAACAAGATGGATAAGCCCGACGCCAGCCCGGACCGTGTGCTTCAGCAGCTCACCGAGCATGAGATCGTTCCGGAGGAGTGGGGCGGTGACACCATCTGTGTCCCCTGTTCCGCCAAGACAGGAGAGGGTCTTGACAAGCTTCTCGACTCCGTCCTCCTTGTGGCAGAAATGCAGGAGCTCCGCGCCAACCCGAACCGTGCCGCCAAGGGTGTCGTCATTGAGGCCAAGCTCGACAAGGGCCGCGGCCCCGTTGCAACACTGCTTGTCCAGAATGGTACACTCCACGACACCGACATCGTTGTCGCCGGCACATCGGTCGGCCGTGTCCGTGTCATGACCAACGAGAAGGGCAAAGAGGTCAAGAAGGCCGGACCGTCTGTCCCAGTTGAGATCACAGGACTTGATGAGGTCCCGCAGGCCGGCGACCAGTTTGACGCCGTCACCGACGAGAAACTCGCCCGTGAACTTGTTGAACAGAGAAAAGAAGCGCAGAAAGAGGCCCAGTTCAACGCACAGCAGAAGGTCACCCTCGACACGCTGTTCGCCTCCCTCAAAGAGGGCGAGCGCAAAGACCTCAACATCATCGTCAAGGCCGATGTCCAGGGCTCCGTCGAGGCGGTCAAACAGTCTCTGGAGAAACTGTCCAATGACGAGGTCGGCGTCCATGTCATCCACGGCGCCCCCGGTGGAATTGCCGAGTCCGACGTCCTGCTGGCCGACGCCTCCAACGCCATCATCATCGGCTTCAACGTCCGCCCGGAGGGCGAGGCCACTGCTATGGCAGAGCGTGACCATGTTGAGATCCGTACTTACCGTGTCATCTACGACTGCATCAACGACGTCAAGGACGCCATCCGCGGCATGCTTGCTCCGAAATTCCGCGATGTGGATATCGGCCGCGCCGAGGTCCGCAGCGTATTCAAGATCTCCAGCGCAGGCACCATCGCCGGTTCCTACGTCCTGGACGGCAAGATCACCAACAACGCAAAGATCCGTGTCGTACGCGACGGCGTCATCATGGCAGAGGACGAAATTGCCTCTCTCCGCCGTTTCAAAGACGCGGTCAAAGAGGTTGCCGCCGGCTATGAGTGCGGCGTCGGTCTCGCCAAGTTCAACGATATCAAAGAGGGCGACATCCTCGAGGCCTATGTGACCGAGAGCTACCAGGCCGATATCCCGGATGCCGACACCGACCAGATGTAATAAGAGGTTTGCACAATGCCCGGACATAAGAACGAACGGACGGCGGAGGACATCCGCCGTGAGATCATCGCCACCATGAAGGAGATCAAAGACCCCAGAGTGGCAGAACGCATGCTCACCGTGGTCCGAGTCAATGTCTCCTCGGACTGCTCCTACGCCAAGGTCTATGTGAGCGACCTCCAGGGAATCGACGGGGCAAAGGAGGCCTGCAAGGTCCTGAACAACGTCCAGGGCCTGTTCCGCAAGGAACTGGGCCGGAAGCTCCACCTGAGAAAGGCACCGGAGCTGAAGTTTATTGCCGACGACTCCGTGGAGTACGGCATGAAGATCTTTAAAGAGCTCGACGAGCTCAATCGAAAGGAAAGCGGCAATGAGTGAGGACATCTCCATCGCGGAGGTAGCGGAAGAACTTCAGAACCATGACAATTTCCTCATCCTGACCCACAAGAGCCCGGATGGAGACACGCTGGGCTGTGCGTCTGCTCTGACCCGCGCCCTGCAGGGCATGGGGAAGCACGCCCGCTTTGTGAACTCCGACGAAATTCCGGAAAAGTATGCCTTCCTCTATCGGGATATCCCCGTGGAGGAGTTCGAGCCGGAATATATCGTTGCTGTCGACATAGCCGATACCACGCTGCTGGGCGATTCACTCTCTGTCTACGCCGACAAAGTGGATCTCTGCATTGACCACCATGTCAGCAACCGCCGTTTTGCGAAGAAACTGCATCTGAACCCGAATGACGGTGCGGCCAGTCTGACGCTCTACCGTATTTTCACCGAGAGCGGCATTCCCATCACAGAGGAAATGGCCTGTGATCTCTACACCGGACTTACCACAGACACCGGTTGTTTCCGCTACTCCAACGCCAACGCAGACGCCTATCGCGCTGCGGCGGGTCTCATCGAGTGTGGCGCCGACAACGGAAAAATCAATGAGCTCATGTTTGAGACGAAGCCCATGTCCTATTACCGGCTCGTCCAGAGAACCCTGAGTGAAATGCGCATGTACTGCGACTCCAAGGTCGTGGTCTTCAAGATAACACAGGAAATGCTGCGGGAGACCGGGGCTACGGAGGACCAGTGCGACGCCATCTGTGCCATGTCCCGCACCATCGAGGGTGTTGAGGCGGGCATCACCATGAAGCAGAAGACGGATGGGCGCTACAAGTTCTCGCTCCGGACCCGGGAGAGCCTGGATGCCTCGGAGATCTGCCGGCTCCTCGGAGGGGGCGGCCATGTCCGCGCCGCCGGCTGCGACGCCGGGACCGAGGAGGAAGAGGCTCTCCGCACCATGCTGGAATTTATCAGCGGTAAGCTGCAGGTCGCCATATGACCGGCATCCTTGTACTGGATAAACCGGAGGGAATGACCTCGTTTTCTGCCGTAAAAAAAGTCCGGTGGTGTGTCCGGGAGAAGAAAGCCGGACACGCTGGCACCTTGGACCCCATGGCCACCGGAGTTTTGCCGGTCATGCTCGGCGGTGCCACCCGGTTTTTAGAATTTTTTCCGGACGAGGGCAAGGAGTATATCGCCTCGTTCCGTCTTGGAATTCGCACAGACACCCTGGATATTACGGGAACTGTACTGGAGGAACGGCCTGTTACCTGCGGCCGTTCTGACGTGGAGGCAGTTCTTGGCACATTTCGAGGGGAGATCTTTCAGGTGCCGCCCATGTATTCCGCTCTGAAAAAGGACGGCGTCCGTCTCTACGACCTGGCAAGACAGGGCATTGAGGTGGAGCGGGAGGCAAGGCCGGTGACCATCCGCTCCCTGGAACTTCTTCCAGATGAGGGGACAAATACGAATGAATACCGGATTGCGGTGTCGTGTTCCAAGGGGACCTACATCCGCACTCTGGTCGACGATATTGGAAACGCCCTTGGCTGCGGAGCTGTTATGACGGCTCTGCGCCGCACAGCGACCTGCGGATTTACGCTGGATAATGCTGTGTCCGTGGAAGAACTGGAGCAGGCCAGAGAGGAAGGCGGCGCAGAGAATTTCCTGATTCCGCTGGACCGCGCTCTGGAACGGTTTCCGGAAGTGACCGTCTCGGAAAAACAGGCTATTCGATTTCACAATGGGGGAAGCTTAAGCCTCTCCCGTATTGAGCGTTTCCGAAGAGAACCGGCGCCGGCACAGCTGGCCATCTACCGAATATACGGCCCCAGTCGGGATTTTCTCGGGCTGGGGGAGACGGACTCCGTGACCGGCGATATGCTGGTCCGCCGCATTTACTCAGGGAGGTGAATCCATGTACGCCGATTTCGCTAAACAGGGAACAGTGGTTGCCCTGGGTAGCTTTGACGGACTGCATCTTGGACATATGGCCGTCATCAACGAGGCCAAGAATATGGCGACACGCCTGGATGCCAAACCCATTCTCTGCACGTTTTTTGAACATCCGAAAAAGGTCCTGACCGGAGAGGCACCGCCGGCACTTTTTACCGGTGAGGTCCGGGAGCAGGCCTTCCGCGACTCCGGCGTCGAGGTCGTCAAACTCGACTTTGCCTCCATCATGGATATGTCTCCGGAGGAGTTTTTCGGTGAGATCCTGATCAAAAAATTCAATGCGAAAGGCGTGTGCTGTGGCTTTAACTACACGTTTGGCGCAAAAGGTGCTGGGGACTCCGAACTGTTGGAGAAGTTCTGCCGGGAGGCAGGCATGGGGTTCAGTGCATCGCCCGCCACCATGCTGGACGGGGAGGTCATCAGCTCCTCGCGCATTCGCCATGCCCTCGAGGAGGGAAATGTCGAGCTCGCAGAACGCATGCTCGGACGCCCGTTCCACTACTGCACCCGTGTTATTGACGGGGACAAGAGGGGACGTACCTGGGGCATCCCCACCATTAATCAGAAATATGAGACCGAGCTTGTCATTCCGCGCTTCGGGGTCTATCTTTCCCGGTGCACCATCGACGGCAAGCAGTATTATGGCGCCACGAACATCGGTGTCCGCCCAACCATCAAGGAGGGGGAGGCCGTCTCCAGCGAGACGTTCATTCTGGACTATACCGGTGACCTCTACACGAAGTTTGTGGACGTGGCCCTCCTGCGTTTCCTCCGTCCAGAGCAGAAATTTGATTCCCTGGATGAATTGGAGGAGCAAATGAAGCAAGATATTGCGACCATACAGGTATTGGCACAGCATGATATTCATGCTTGAATCTACAATACCCCTATGATATAATCTTCAAGGCTTATTTCTCGGAGAACGGAGCCGTTCACCGACCGCTCCCTGGGTAATTTGCCAAAATTTACTATGAGGTGAAACAAAATGACCAAAGAAGAAAAGCAGGCCATCATGGCTGAGTATGCCACCCACGAGGGCGACACCGGTTCGCCGGAGGTCCAGGTCGCTGTTCTGACTGCCCGCATCAACAACCTGAACGAGCACATCAAGCAGAACCCGCATGACTATCACTCCAACCGCGGACTTCTCAAAATGGTAGGTCACAGAAGAAACCTTCTCGCTTACCTCCAGAAGACGGATATTGAGAGATATCGCGCCCTCATCAAAAAACTCGGCCTTCGTAAGTAAGACCCGCAGAAAAGGCAGGCGGCGCATCTGCGCCTCCTGCCCATTCGTCTATTTTGCAGAAAACGGGGGGTTCCCGCAATGGGAGCTCACGGTCGGATTAGCAATGAAGAAAGGACCCGGAAACCGGATGTTTTCTTAATTGCTAGGCCTGACCTCCCGTGCTGATAATTCTATGTGAGAAAGAGAGGCAAAGGCATATCCATGTTCTTTGAAAACTACAAAGTCTATGAGACTGAATTCGCCGGACGCAAGCTGACTCTTGAGACCGGCAAAATGGCTCAGCTCGCCAACGCCGCCTTCATGGTCCGCTACGGCGACACCGCTGTGCTCTGCACCGTCACCGCTTCCGAGAAACCGCGTGAGGGCGTTGACTACTTCCCGCTCGGCGTCGACTATGAGGAGAAAATGTACTCCGTCGGTCGCATCCCTGGCTCGTTCCTCCGCCGTGAGGGCAAGGCCTCAGAGCATGCGACTCTGACCGCCCGCTGCATTGACCGCCCCATCCGCCCGCTGTTCCCGAAGGACCTCCGCAACGACTGCTCTGTCGTCGCCACGGTCATGTCTGTTGACCCGGACTGCTCTCCGGAAATTGCTGCAGCCATCGGTGTGTCCGCAGCACTCGCTGTCTCGGATATCCCGTGGGACGGCCCCATCTCCTCCGTCAATGTCGGCCTTGTGGACGGCGAGATCATTCTGAACCCGACTCTGGAGCAGAGAGAGAAGTCTGACCTCCAGCTGACCGTCTCCTCCACCGAGGACCTCATCGCCATGATCGAGGCCGGTGCCAACGAGGTGGACGATGACACCATGCTCGAGTGCATTGAGAAGGCACACGAGGAGAATAAGAAGATCGTCCGCTTCATCAAGGGCATCCAGGAGGAAATCGGACTTCCGAAGTTCGACTACGAGTCCTCTGACCCGGATCCGGAGATCTTTGCTGAAATTGAGAACCTCGTCCGCGCCGACGTCGAGAAAGCCCTCGACACCGACGACAAGAAGGTACGTGACGCCCGTCTCGTCCCCATCTACGACCTGGTCCATGAGAAATATGATGAGAAGTTTGAGGGCAATGAGGGCGAAATCGAGGCCATCATGTACCTCATCCAGAAACATGTCGTCCGTGACTGGCTCAAGAATGAGCACAAGCGTGTCGACGGCCGCGGCATCGACGAAATCCGTCCTCTCAACGCAGAGATCGACCTTCTTCCCCGCGTCCACGGCAGCGGTATGTTCACCCGCGGACAGACTCAGGTTCTCTCCTGCGCCACCCTCGCACCGCTTTCCGACGCCCAGAAGATCGACGGCCTCGGCGAGCAGACCGAGAAGCGCTACATCCACCACTACAATTTCCCATCGTTCTCCGTCGGTGACACCAGACCGTCCCGCGGTCCCGGACGCCGTGAGATCGGCCATGGCGCCCTGGCTGAGAAGGCTCTCCTTCCGGTCATCCCGTCTGTCGATGAGTTCCCGTATGCCATCCGCGTAGTCTCCGAGGTCCTGTCCTCCAACGGCTCCACCTCCCAGGCCTCTGTCTGCGGTTCCACCCTTGCCCTTGAGGCCGCCGGCGTTCCCATCAAGGCACCGGTTGCCGGTATCTCCTGCGGTCTTATCACCGGAGATCAGGGCGTCTACGGTGACTGGATGACCATGGTCGACATCCAGGGCCTTGAGGACTTCTACGGCGACATGGACTTCAAGGTCGCCGGAACCCACAAGGGAATCACCGCCATCCAGATGGACCTGAAGGTCCACGGCCTTACCATGGACATTGTCAAAGAGGCATTCGCCAAGACCCACAAGGCTAGAGATTACATCCTTGACGAGGTCATGGGCAAGTGCATCGCCGGCCCGCGTGAGGAGATCTCGAAGTACGCTCCGAAAATGCTCCACACGAAGATCGACCCCGAGAAGATTGGTGACGTCATCGGCAAGCAGGGCAAGGTCATCCAGAAGATCTGCGCTGAGTGCGACTGCAAAGTCGACGTCAACGACGAGGGTGAGGTATTTGTCTCCGCTCTCGACCTCGACAATGCCAACCGTGCCATCTTCATGGTGGAGACCATTGCCAACGGCCCGGAGATCGGTGCCATCTACAAGGGCGTTGTCACCCGCCTCATGAGCTTCGGCGCCTTCGTTGAGATCGTGCCTGGCCAGGAGGGTCTCGTCCACATCAGCCGCCTGGATATCCGCCACGTTGACCGTGTTGAGGATGTCGTCAATGTGGGCGATGAAGTCATCGTCAAAGTCATTGAGATCGATGACCAGAACCGCATCAACCTCTCCCGCCGCGACGCTCTCATTGAAGTTGAGGGTGCCGTCCCCGAGAACGACCTCGAGGAGGAGGAGCGGCAGCGCCGTGAGGCCCGTGGAAACCGTGGAGGCAACCGCCGCGGAGGCGGATATGGCCGCGGAAACCGCAGAGGCCGTCGTGACGACTAAGTCGAAAATATAACAATCTTTAGCCGCACCTCTTTGGGGTGCGGCTCTTTTCTTTTCCCGGGACTGCTCTTATAATGGGAGTGGAAAAATTACGCATCGTCAAGGATGGGGTTATTATGAAATTGAAAAAAATGACTTTGGATGAGTACAAGAGTGCCGCGGCCATTGCCGCCGGCGTCATGGGCCTCGAGGCACTTACTTTTGCACCGCGCAAGGACTTCCATATCGGAAAGAAATCATTCCATGTACAGGGACTATTCCTTACTCTGCAGAAGCCAATCGCGGAGGTCGCAAAGAAATTCTACAACGACGTCATGCCGAAAACAGCGTCGTTCCTGAGCGACACCGTTGGCAAGACCGGAATGGAGCAGCGTATTCGGGACTCCGTGGTAAAGTTTATCTATGACGACCTCGCTGAGTTCAATGCAGGCGCACTCCTGAAGATGGCAGTGGATGCCATCCCTACCGACCAGAATGCATTTACGCGTTCCCTCGGCAAATTCTTGAACAAGACCGCAAAAGCGGAGGACGGCCGTAAGGGCTTAAGCGAGAATCTCGCCTCGAATATCATGTCTGCCCTCAAGACACTGACGGACGGCACCTCTGCCAGCCTTCTGTTCTCGGACTCCATCATGGAGCCTCTTCAGCAGGGTCTTGCCGCCATTCTGGACACCTTCATGGAGTCCTCCACCGGCAATTCCCTCATGAATGGAATCCTCGGCCAGGTCGAGAAACTCCAGCAGTTCAGCGCAGGCGGAATTCTCAACGACCTCTTTGGCCTCGACAAGCAGGGCATGTCGGACTATATTGACAAAATCTTCTCCGAGTATGCCGGCGATGACATGGTAAACGACCTGAAGGAGCAGAAGAAAGGCGACGCTGTCTACGACAAGATCATGAACATGGACTATGATGCGTTCGTCAAGGACCTGAAGGAGAACCATCTCTCCGACCTTCTGAATGTTGCCCTGGAGACCGCCGGACTCGGTGTCTCGCTGAAGGCACTCATCAATAAGAAAAAGGAAAACAAAAAAGACAGTAAATAAGTTCCTCTGGAACCGGGGAGCCGCGGGAGGATAGGACCTTCCGCGGCTCTTCTGTTTTACGGGATTCTAATGTAGTTTTTTGGAAGCATATACGGGAATTGATATTTGGACTTTTTAGAGGGGAAAAATGAAAGAATTGAGAACAAAACGCCTTATCCTACGCGGTGTTGTGGTGGAGGATGCCGCCCTGCTCTATCGGGGATTGGGATGCGACCCTGCCATGTCTACCTACACCGGCTGGAACCCCTATTCCACGTTGGAAGCTGCGCAGCAAAAGGTGGAGAATGATCTGGTGGAGGTGGAGCAGGGGAAACTGTACTCCTGGATCATTACGGCGGAGGGCACGCCGGTTGGCACAATTGGTGCCTACGACTATGACCCGGACTCCCGTTCCATTGAACTCGGGTACAGCATCTTCCGGACCAAGTGGGGCAAAGGGTACGCCTCCGAGGCGGCCACCGCTGTGGTGTCTTACCTTTTGGGCGATGCAGGATTGCATCGCATCACCGCCTGGTGTCATGCCGGAAATGCTGCATCTGCCCGGGTGCTGGAGAAGGCTGGAATGAAGCTGGTGCGCCGTGTGCCCGGGGGAATGGAGCAGTATGACGGGACGAGGGCGGATCGGTTGGAGTATGAGACATGGTGTTCGGACATCTGTTAGGACACAAATCCTTTATTTTGAAATGTGTATGAGTTGAGAAAATTTCGTAGGACACAATTGCGATATTTTCAAATGTGGTCAATGATTTTGGGGCGATTCATGGGCTGCAATAGGACACAAATTGAAATAACCAAAATGTGTATGAGAAAACGGCTCGAATTTTTATCAAATCGATATGTTTGAATAAGACTAAAACCTTCCATTTTCATTTGTGTATGAGAGAATTACGATGGGTTAGGACACATCTGGCAATATGAACAATGTGTATGAATTAAGCCAGGACCAGGGCGAGAGCTTTTGCCGTTCTGATCCTAATTATGACTACAATTTGATTATTTGAAAATGTAGTCTAATTAAAAAAAGGTAGATTGTAGAATCAACTTGAACAACTAAATAAAAAGAAGATCCATAGATCATCCTTTTGGTAGAATTAAGTTACCACACCAAACCAACCATACCCAAATAAAGGCATGGAGTCCCATCAAAAAGGCTGATTTTTTATCAGATCAGCATAGCTGCTTATGACTACAAATGGAATATTCTTAAATGTAGTCACACAAATTTTTTGATTATGACTACATTTACAATAATCAAAAATGTAGTCATAACAGGGGCGCTGTCTCGGTGGCCAGTTATGCAAACTTCCCCTTGCCCACCGGAGAGATTCCCTGGTGAACCACACCCCTGCATCGCCCACAAAAGAAAAGAGGCCGTATCCGGAGCGGGATACGACCTTTTATTACTACTATTCTCAATACCGCAGCTTCAACCTCGACAGTTCCACCGGAACCGCGTAGCCCAGGTGCTCCAGGTACTGCACCATGCCCTTCCGAGCCAGGTCCACATGGTTCTTCGGGGCCACCGTGACGCTGGAGATGGGCATGAGCTCGCCCTTCTGCCCAGGTCGATGTCAATGTAGGGGAGCAGGAAGCCCTCCTTTTCCCGGAACTGGATTCGGCTGCGGTCGGGGTTTCGGAAGACGATCCGGTACTCGTTCTCAGCGGCGAACTCCTCCTGCTTGAAGAACATGGCATAGATGTTCAGGGCTTTGCGAAGGCGGCGGCGAAGAGAGCGGAAGGCCTCAGTGTCCCCGGTGCTGCGGACCTCGTTTTCCATGAGCTCTGGAAAGGACATGCCGGTTCGCGACGGGAATTCCTCCAGGAGCAGGTGACGGATGAGTGCCTTCTGCTGCTCCAGGGAGTAGATGACCCGCCCGTGACAGTAGATGTCCTGCCTTTTGCGGATGCGGTCAATGAGCTGCTGGCCGTCAAAGGCGACGTTGTAGCCGGTCTGGTCGCCAAATTCGGACCAGAGGGTGATGCTGTCGCGGTCGCAGGAGAACGAGAGCACGAACGTGTCATGGCGCTTGCACTCGTCCATGGTGTTGACGACCTGGCGCAGCAGGAGGTTCTGCCAGTCCTCCTGAGGAATTTCGCTCTTTATGACCTCGGTTGCCACATACATGATGTATTCCATTTCATTCGTGTCGTTCAAGAAACTGCTCTTCGTGGCGAACAGCGTCTCAGTCTGGAGAATGTTCTTCAGACTGCGGCACTTTGTGTAGTGGTAGAGGTTTTGCCCGGGGGCGATGGAGCGGAGTTCCAGGTACTTCTTCATTACATTTCTCCACGGTTCGCCATGACATGGCGGCCGACGGCCATGATGATGGAGATGAGCGTCATGCCGAGGAAGAACAGGGCGACCATGAGACAGATGATGGCAAAGCGGGCGTAGGGAACGCTGGGGTCCGGAGCGTTTGCCATGTGCTCGCGGATCATGCTCGCCTGGGCGTTGAAGTACAGTGTGAGCACGAAGTAGATGATATTGGAGGCGACCTCCAGAAGGAATGTCAGGACCCAGTGGATGGTCTCGTTGCCCCTCCAGGCCTTGACGAGAAGCAGAATGTCACCGGTGATTAGGAGTACGGCGACAATCATGAATGTGATGAATGTACTCAAAGCGATTCCTCCTCCCAGGTGTCGGGGTCAGAGAGGTAGGCCTCCAGCCGATAAATTGGCAGGCCCTGCTCCATGAAGCGCGCCTCGTATTCTGTTACAATGTTGTCCTCCATTTCATCCTCGGCCAGGTCCAGCGAGATGTTCTGCAGGACAAAGCCGGATTTGGAGAACTCTTCAATGGAAAAGGCGAACAGGCCGGCGTCGTCGGTCTTCTGCCAGATGAAGGCATGGTCCGCCATGATGGTACGGTAGATTTCCAGAAAGCGGCGATGGGTGAGCCGGTGGGTCCGGTGGGACTTCTTCGGAAACGGTGTGGAAAAGTTCAGGTAGATGCCGGAGATGGTGTGGGGCGGAAGGAACCGGTTCAGGTACTCGGCGCCCGTCTTCATGAACAGGAGGTTGGTGAGACCCTCCTTTTTTGTGTTCTCTGCGGCGGTGACCAGGACATTGGCAATTTTTTCTACGGCGATGTAGTTATTTTCCGGGTGTCTTTTGGCCGTTTCTATGATAAACTGTCCTTTGCCGCAGCCGATTTCCAGGAAGACCGGGTGGTCGTTCCCAAACAGGGCCCGGTAGTCCACATAGTCTTTGACGTCAGCGGCGGTGCTGAAATTCAGGTCGTCGGAGACGCAGGGAATGAGCAGGTCGGAGACCGCCTCCATGCGGGGCTCCAGGTTCTTTTTACGGCGCATTCTCATATGGATGCCATACCTCGTTCCAATACAAAATTTCGCTGTGTATTTTACCATAAAAAAACTCTTGCAGTCCACCCTGTTATCTGATAATATAGTTAAGCATTTATTATCCCGGACGGTCCTCTGGCAGTCATCTGTTTATGAACGTTCTGTTTTTTAAGGAGGATTATCATGGACGCACTGAAAATCATCACCGAGGGCCAGGAGAAAAAGGACTTCCCGCAGTTCAATGTCGGCGACACCGTACGTGTTGACGTAAGAATCAAAGAGGGAGACCGTGAGAGAACCCAGGCTTTCGAGGGTACCGTCATTGCCAAGAGAGGCGAGGGCGTTTCCAAGACTTTCACCGTTCGCCGTGTCGCTTACGGTGTTGGCGTCGAGAGAGTTTTCCCTGTCAACAGCCCCAACGTACAGGATGTCAAAGTCATCCGCACCGGTAAGGTCCGCAGAGCGAAACTCTATTACCTTCGTGACCGCGTTGGTAAAGCCGCCAAGGTCAAGAGCACTATCCAGTAATCTTAAACTGCATTGGGAAGAGGAGACATTCGTGTCTCCTTTTTTCTTTTCCTGAAAAATCGGGAAAAGCCGGACAGGGCTGGAACTGCCGGTGGATATCTCACAGGAAATGTTGTAAAATATTACAGATTATACGGGCGCAGAGCCTGTCGGGAGGAGTACCGCCAATGTCCGAAGATATCATCGAAGAGGAGAAGAGCCAGGCGCCGGAGGAGAAAAAGCCGTCCGGCAAGGGCCTCGGTGTATGGTATGACATTGTGAGCATCCTTCTCACGGCCGCCATCATCATCACAGTCTTCTTTATCTTCTTTTTCCGCTTCTCCAGCGTTGTGGGCATCTCCATGGAGCCGACGCTGCACGGCGGGGACTGGGTCATGCTCTCCCAAATGAAGCAGAAGCCCGAATACGGCGACATCGTCGTCATCTCCCAGCCCAATGACTTCGGGGAAAATATCATCAAGAGGGTCATTGCCACCGAGGGCCAGGTCATAGACTTCAACTTTAAGACCGGCAAGGTGTATGTGGACGGCAAGGAACTCCATGAGCCCTACATCAACAACCCCACCACGAACTATTATGATCTGACATTTCCCATGCAGGTGCCCGAGGGCTACTGCTTCTGCATGGGCGACAACCGACAGAACTCCCTGGACTCCCGCTCCTCGGAAGTTGGCTTTATCCGCAACGACTACATTCTCGGTGAGGCCGTAGCCGCCCGGACCTCGGACGGCATCAAGAGCCTCAGCTTCCATAGGTGATCCCATGCCAGACTCCCAGAAACAAATTGTCCAGTGGTTTCCCGGCCACATGGCCCGGACCCGGAGACAGATCAAAGAGGCACTGCCCCTCGTGGACGGCGTCGTCGAAATCCTCGACGCCCGCGTCCCCTTAAGCAGCCGGAATCCGGAGCTGGACTCCCTGACCGGAACGGTGCCCCGCATCGTCATCCTGAACAAGAGCGACCGGGCAGACCCCAATGCCACAAAGGTTTGGATCCGCTGGTTCCAGGAACAGGGCCAGTACTGCTTCTCCGCCGACTGCAAGAGCGGTCGGGGCCTGAATCAGTTTGAGCCCATTGTGCAGGAGGCCCTGCGTGAGAAAATCGCCTCCAACGAGCGAAAGGGCATGAAGGGCAAGGCGCTCCGCCTCATGGTGGTGGGCATCCCCAACACCGGAAAGTCGTCGTTTATCAACCGCATGTGCGGCAAAAACCGCCTCAAGGTGGCGGACAAGCCCGGTGTGACCCGCCAGAACCAGTGGGTCGTCTGCAAGGGCAGCAACATCGAAATGCTCGACACCCCCGGTGTCCTCTGGCCAAAGTTCGACGACCCCGCCGTGGGTGACCGGCTGGCCTTCATCGGCTCCATAAAAGGGACCGTCACAGACCCGGAGACCATTGCAGTCCGCCTTCTGTCCATCTTGAAGACCGACTATGCGGACCGGTTGTGCGAGCGCTACAAGGTGACCCCCGAGGACTGTGAGCTCGAACCGTTTGAGCTCCTGACCGAGATCGGGCGCCGGCGCGGCATGCTGGTGCGGGGCGGCGAGGTGGACACCGAGCGCGCCGCCAACATGCTTCTCAACGAGTACCGCGGAGGAAAGCTCGGCAAGCTCACCCTGGAGCGGCCTCCGAGAGAGGAGGCCGACGGGTAATGCCGGACTACAGCAGAGAGCAGGCAGCAGCCGCGCTTGGCGCCCTGACGGTGTGCGGCATCGACGAGGCCGGCCGCGGGCCGCTGGCCGGCCCGGTCTACGCCGCGGCGGTCGTACTGCCGGACGGTCTGCTCATAGAAGGACTCAACGACTCCAAGAAGCTCACGCCGAAAAAGCGTGACGTCCTCTTTGATATCATCAAAGAGGAGGCCGTCGAGTACGGCATTGGAATTGCCACACCGGAGGAAATTGACAGCCTGAACATCCTTCAGGCCACGTTCCTCGCCATGAACCGCGCCGTACAGGAGCTCGCCACCCCGCCGGACTTTGCTCTGGTGGACGGAAACCGGGACCCGGAACTGGGTATCCCCACGGAGACCGTCATCAAAGGGGACTCGCTGTCCATGTCCATTGCAGCGGCGTCCATACTGGCCAAGGTCAGCAGAGACCGCTACATGCTGGAAATGGCGGAGAAGTACCCCGAGTACCACTTTGAGAAACATAAAGGGTACGGCACAAAACTCCACTATGAAACGCTTGCGGAGTACGGTCCATCGCCCATCCACCGGAAGACATTCCTGCGGACGCTGGACGAGCACATCGCCAAGCTGCGAAAGGAGAGCGAGGAGCATCCCGAAAAAACCGAATGAACGGGGTGCGTCGGGCGAAGCAGCCGCCTGCCGGTTCCTCCTGGCAGAGGGCTACACCATCCTGGAGCGGAATTTTCGCTGCCGCTTCGGGGAAATCGACATCATTGCAGAGAAGGGCAATTATCTCTGCTTTGAGGAGGTCAAGACAAGAGGACCCCGTGCCATTGCCGCCCCGGCGGAATGGGTCACGGTGGAAAAACAGAAAAAAATCCTGCGGACCGCTGAAATCTATTTGGCGGGAAGGGGGAGGCGGTACCGCGGACGCTGTCAGCCCCGGTTTGACTGCATAGAGGTCTATGCCGACCGGGACGGGAATCCCGTGAAAATCCGCCATCTGATAAACGCATTTTAATCCATGCCAAGTGGAAGGAGAATACCATGTTCTACACCAGCACCAGAGACAAGACGCTCCGCGTCGAGGCCTCCGAGGCCATCACCCGCGGCATCTCCGCCGAGGGCGGCCTGTTCGTCCCAACGGAAATTCCGAAGGTCTCCCTTTCGGATCTCCAGGATCTTATTCCGCTGTCCTACATTGAGCGGGCCAAGAAAATCCTTGCGCTCTATCTCACGGACTTCACTCCGGAGGAGATCGACTACTGTGTAAACGGCGCCTACAAAGCCGGCAAGTTCAGCTCCGAGAAAGTGGCCCCCACCGTCAAACTGGACGGCAGTGCCAGCATCCTGGAGCTCTTCCGCGGTCCGACATGCGCCTTTAAGGACATGGCACTCCAGCTCCTGCCGTATCTTCTGACCACCTCGGCGAAGAAGACCGCTCCGGACAAGGACATCGTCATTCTCGTCGCCACCTCCGGCGACACCGGTAAGGCCGCCATGGCCGGTTTCCAGGACGTGGACCGCACCCGCATCCTCGTATTCTATCCGGACAACGGTGTCAGCCCCATGCAGAAACTTCAGATGGTCACCCAGGAGGGTGAAAATGTCGGCGTCTGCGCCATCCGCGGAAACTTCGACGACGCCCAGAGCAGCGTGAAGAAGATCTTCACCGACAAGGCCGTCGGCGAGAAGCTCGCGGAGAACGGACTCATGTTCTCCTCCGCCAACTCCATCAACTGGGGCCGTCTCGTTCCGCAGATCGTCTACTACTGCAGCGCCTATGCCGACATGGTGGAGGCCGGCGAGGTCAAGCTCGGCGAGCCCATGAACGTTGTCGTTCCCACCGGCAACTTCGGCAATATCCTCGCCGCATACTATGCCAAACAGATGGGCGTGCCAATTGCGAAGTTCATCTGCGCTTCCAATGCCAACAACGTCCTCACAGACTTCCTCACCACTGGCACCTATGACAAGAACCGGAAGTTCTACACCACTGCATCGCCCTCCATGGACATTCTCATCTCCTCGAACCTCGAGCGTCTCCTGTTCATGATGAGTGACGGTGACGATGCCGCAGTCCGCGGCTGGATGGATGCCCTCTCCAAGGACGGAAAATACACCGTGCCGGATGACGTCTTCGCCAAGATCAGGGAGAACTTCGCCGCCGGCTGCGCCGATGACGACAAGACATTCGCCACCATCAAGGCAACCTATGAGAAGGACCACTATCTGAGTGACACCCACACCGGCGTCGCCATTGCCGTATACAACGAGTATGTGGAGAAGACCGGGGACAAGACCCCCACGGTTATTGCCTCCACTGCAAGCCCGTACAAGTTCCCGAAGGCAGTTCTCACCGCGCTGAACGGCGAGGCCCCGGCCATTGACGAGTTCGACATGGCCGCCGAGCTCTCGAAGCAGACCGGCACCGTCGTCCCGCCGCAGCTGGCCAGCCTGAAGGAGAAGAAGGTCCGCTTCGACAACGTCTGTGACATTCCGGACATGGAACAGCAGGTCTACGACCTTCTCCACATCTAAAGAGGGAGGAACCCGCCATTTCTCTTTATGCTATCGGTGATCCGCATCTCTCCCTGGGTGTCTCAAAGCCCATGGATATCTTTCCGGGCTGGGAGGGGTATCTTCCCCGGCTCGAGAAAAACTGGAGAGCCCTTGTGGAGCCGGAGGACACCGTCGTCTTAAACGGGGACATCTCCTGGGCAATGAGCTTATCTGCTGCCCGTGAGGACTTTGCCTTTCTCGAATCCCTTCCCGGTACGAAGATCCTCATGAAGGGAAATCACGACTACTGGTGGGCCACCATGTCCCGCATGAACCGTTTCCTTGCGGAGAACGGCTTTGACACCCTGCATTTCCTGCACAACAACACGTGGGTGGCAGGGGGATACGCACTCTGCGGATCCCGCGGGTGGTTCTTTGACGACCCGTCGGAGTTCAGCGAAAAGATCATTGCCCGCGAGTGCGGGCGCCTTCGAACCTCCATCGCGGAGGCGGAGAAGACCGGACTCCCGAAGATCGTCTTTCTGCACTATCCTCCGGTGGCGGGGGAGCGGGAATGCGGCCCCATTATGGATGTGCTCCGTGAGAGCGGCATTACCCGCTGCTACTACGGCCATCTGCATGGAAATTCTATTTCGCACGCCTTTGAGGGGGAGCGGGACGGCATCTCTTTTCATCTAATCTCGGCGGATGCCCTGCATTTCACGCCGCAGCTCATTGAAAAATATTGAAATATTTTGGACGGGAAACCGCGCAGCTGTGCGGCTTCCCGCCTTTTTTCACCCTTTGAATAGTATGCGATTGAATTTGATTAAAAATAGAGTGGAATTCGCGAAATCCATTTGTTATAATAAGTTAGTTTCTAGCCAGCAGACATTTGGGACTGGCTGTACCGAATTTCTATTACACGAGAGGAGAACTCCCATCATGGCTTTAAAGAAAGCAGAAAACATCGACACCAACCTCTATCAGCTTGAAATTGCTGTGGACGGCGACAAGTTCAACGACGCTGTCACCAAGGTCTTCAACCGCCAGAAGAAGAACATCAGCATCCCCGGCTTCCGCAAGGGCAAAGCCCCCCGCGGAATGATCGAGAAATATTACGGCGAGGGCGTCTTCTACAATGACGCTTTTGAGCAGCTCTTCCCGGAGGTCGTCACCGACGCTGTGGAAGAGGCCGGCATTGAGATCGTCGACAACCCCTACGACGTCGACATCCAGAAAATGGACAAGGACGGCGTAGAATTCAGCCTCAAAGTCACCGTAAAGCCGGACGTTGAGCTGGACGACTACAAGGGCCTCTCCGCTAAGAAGCCGGTCGTCGAGGTCACCGACGAGGACGTTCAGAGTGAGATCGACGCCATGCTCGAGCGCTCTGCTCGCTTTGTCGAGGTGGACCGTGAGGCCCAGAACGACGACCTCACCACCATCGACTTCGAGGGCTTCGTCGACGGCGAGGCATTCGAAGGCGGCAAGGGCGAGGGCTACGAGCTCACCCTGGGATCCGGCCAGTTCATCCCCGGCTTCGAGGATCAGATCGTCGGCCACAAGGCCGGTGAGGAGTTTGACGTCAACGTCAAGTTCCCGGACGACTATGTTGAGGACCTGGCTGGCAAGGACGCCACCTTCAAGGTCAAACTCGACAACGTCAAGGAGAAACAGCTTCCGGAGCTCGACGACGACTTCGTCCTCGACGTCTCCGAGTATGACACCGTTGACGAGCTCAAGCAGCACACGAAAGAGGACCTCGAGAAGTCCAAGACCGAGGCCGCTGACGCCGAGGTCGACACCCAGATCTTCGAGAAACTCGCCGGCATCGTCAAGAGTGAGATCCCGCAGGCCATGTTTGAGCATCAGATCGACGACTCCGTCAGTGAGTTCGGCTATCAGATCCAGTCCCAGGGCCTTGACCTCAAGACCTATCTCGGCTACACCGGCATGACGGAGGAGGACCTCCGCAACAGCTTCCGCAGCCGTGCGGAGAGCCAGGTCAAGTGCCGTCTCGCCCTTGAGAAAATTGCAGAGCTCGAGAACGTCGAGGTCACCGAGGAAGACCTTGACGCCCAGTATAAAGACCTTGCTGAGCAGTACGGCATGGAGGAGGACTCCGTCCGCAAGATTCTCAGCGAGGACGACATCTCCAAGGACGTAAAGACCAAGAAAGCCCTTGAAATCGTCAAGGACGCCGCCGAAATCACCGAGGTCACCGAGGAACAGCTCCAGGCTGAGAGAGCCGCCGAGGCCGCTGCCGCTGAGGCAGAGCAGGTCGAGGAAGAGGAGAAGGCCGAGGCCGCCGAGGCTGAGACCGAGTCCGCTGAGACCGAGTCCGCTGAGACCGAGACCGCTGAGGCCGCGGAGGAAAACGGCGACGCAGAATAACCGCAATCCAGCCATTGCAGTATGATCCGACTGTACTCATTTCCAAAAAAATACTAACAGGCAGGCGGCGGGGGGACCCTCGCCGTCCTGCGTAACTTTAGGAGGCAGCGTAATGGCATTAGTACCTTATGTAATTGAACAGACCAACCGCGGGGAGCGTCAGTACGACATCTATTCCCGCCTTCTCGACGACCGCATCATCGTCCTCTCCGACGAAGTCAATGACGCCACTGCCAGTGTCATCATTGCAGAGCTCCTGTACCTTGAGGGACAGGATCCGGAGAAGGACATCTCTTTCTATATCAACAGCCCCGGAGGATCTGTCACCGCTGGTTTCGCCATCTATGACACCATGCAGTACATCAAGTGTGACGTCTCCACCATCAGCATGGGACTCAGCGCCAGCATGGGCGCCTTCCTGCTTGCAGCTGGTACCAAGGGCAAACGGTATGCTCTTCCGAACTCGGAGATCATGATCCACCAGCCCTCCGGCGGTGCCCAGGGCAAGGCCACTGACATCCAGATCGTCGCCGAGAATATCCTCAAGGTCAAGAAGAGACTGAATGAGATCCTCGCCGAGAACACCGGCAAGTCCGTGGAGCAAATTGCCAAGGACACCGAGAGCGACAACTTTATGTCCGCGGATGAGGCCCTCGAATACGGCCTTATCGACAAGGTCCTGAACAAGAGATAACCGGAGGTAACCGAATTGCCGAAAGATGAACATGTTCTGCGCTGCTCGTTCTGCGGCAAGTCCCAGGACGAGGTGGAAAAGCTCATCGGGGGACCCGGTGGAATCTGCATCTGCGACGAATGTGTAGAACTTTGCAACGAGATCATTGAGGAGGACGCGGAGCGGAAGAACGCCGTCCGGCGCTCGAACCCCGTTATGGAGAAAGCGCTCCCGAAACCCCAGGAAATCAAAGAGATACTCGACGAGTATGTCATCGGACAGGAGCAGGCGAAAATCACGCTCTCTGTCTCTGTCTATAACCACTATAAGAGAATACGCCACCAGGATGCCTCCGACGTGGAGCTCCAGAAGAGCAACGTGCTCCTTCTCGGCCCCACCGGTGTCGGCAAGACGCTTCTTGCCCAGACACTGGCCCGCATCCTTGACGTCCCGTTCGCCATCGCCGACGCCACAACGCTGACCGAGGCCGGCTACGTCGGTGAGGATGTGGAGAACATCCTTCTCCGCCTCATCCAGGCGGCCGACTACGACATTGAGCGGGCGGAGCACGGCATTATCTATATCGACGAAATCGACAAGATTTCCCGCAAATCCGAGAACCCCTCCATCACCCGTGACGTCAGCGGTGAGGGTGTCCAGCAGGCCCTGCTGAAAATCCTCGAGGGGACCGTCTCCAACGTCCCGCCGCAGGGCGGACGCAAACACCCGCAGCAGGAGTTTATCCAGGTGGATACCACCAATATTCTCTTTATCTGCGGCGGTGCCTTTGACGGCATTGAAAAAATCGTCGAGAAGCGCACCGGAAGCGGCGGACTTGGCTTTGGCGCCGACCTGAAGGAGAAGAAGGAACTGTCTTTGACCGACGCCATGGCGCAGGTCATTCCGCAGGACCTTGTGAAATATGGCCTTATTCCAGAACTGGTCGGCCGTATTCCCGTCGTCACCTCTCTGCAGGCGCTGGACGAGGACGCTCTTGTCCACATCCTTACGGAGCCGAAGAACTCGCTCATCAAGCAGTACCAGGCACTCTTTGCCATGGACAGCATCGACCTCCAGTTTGAGGAGGGTGCCCTGCGCGCCATCGCCCAGGAGACCCTGAAAAAGGAGACCGGTGCCCGCGGACTCCGCGGCGTGCTCGAGCGGGTGCTCATGCCGGTCATGTACCGGAGCCCCTCCGACGAGGACATCCAGAAAATCACCATCACCGAGGGCACGGTCCTCGGTACCGAAGAGCCTGTCATCTCCCATGACGGAGACAAGGCCTGACTTCTAATTATCGAGAGTGGAACTGCTCGTCCTATGGCAGTTCCACTCCTTTGTTCCAGAGAACCGAAACTTACGAAATCTTTGACGAAGGCGGTGAACATCAATGGACGATATCAGAACGACCTATGCCGTTCCGGTCATTGCGCTCCGGGGCCTTGTGGTCTTTCCGGAAATGGTTCTGCATTTCGACATTGCCAGAAAAAAATCCATCGACGCCCTCAATGCCGCCATGGATTACAGCCAGGAGGTCTTTCTCGTCACGCAGAAGGATCCCGCCGAAGAGGAGCCCGGCTTTGACGGTCTCTTCTCCATTGGCTGCATGGCACAAATCCGTCAGGTACTGACTATTCCCAACTCCGACCACCTCCGCGTCATCGTGGAGGGCACAGAACGTGCCCGGGTCCTGGAGGGGTATGACGGCAAGTTCCTCTACGCAGATGTGGAGAATGTGCCGACCTACGACTACTCCGCGAGACGGGAGGAATATGCGGCGGCACTGGTCCGCAAGACCCGGGACTACTTCGACGAGTACTCGGGCTACTCCCCGAAGATCTCGCCGGACATCCTCATGCGTGTGGGGGACGACGACTCCCCCGGAGGAATCGCAGACTACATCGCCTCCGTTATTCCGTTCTCCTATGAGGAGAAGCAGAATATCCTTGAGACCCTGGACCCCCTGGAGCGTCTCGAGACCGTGTGCTCCCTGCTGACGGACGAAATCCGCATGCTCCGCCTGGAGAATGAGATCAGCAGCAAGGTCGAGAAGAACATGGATCAGAACCAGAGGGACTACTACCTCCGGGAACAAATGCATGTGCTCTCCCAGGAACTCAACGGCGGTGACGCGGAGAACGAGGTGGAGGAGTATCGCAAGAAGATCGACGCCATCGAAAATATCTCCGATAAATCCCGCAAGAAACTGCAGAAGGAGGTCCGCCGCCTTGCCGGCATGGACGCCTCCTCCGGCTCCGAGGCCAATGTCATCCGGAATTATCTGGACGTGGTTCTTGCCTTGCCGTGGGACGACATGACGGAGGACGAACTGGACCTTGACCATGCGCGTCAAATCCTGGACGAGGACCATTACGGCCTCACCGAAGTAAAGGATCGCATTGTGGAACTGCTCGCGGTACGCCAGCTGAACCCTGACGTGACAGGGCAGATCATCTGCCTCGCAGGTCCTCCCGGTGTGGGCAAAACGTCCATCGCCCAGTCCCTCGCCCGCGCCATGGGCAGGAAGTACCAGCGTATCTCCCTGGGAGGTGTCCGGGACGAGGCGGAAATCCGTGGCCATCGACGCACCTATATCGGCGCCATGCCCGGCCGCATCATGGCCGCGGTCTCCGACGCCGGAACGAAGAACCCGCTCATCCTCCTCGACGAAATCGACAAGATGGGCTCCGACGTCCGGGGCGATCCGGCGGCCGCCATGCTCGAAGTCCTCGACGCCGAGCAGAACTGCACATTTGTGGACCACTACGTGGACATGCCCTTTGATCTGTCCAAGGTGTTCTTCATAACCACGGCCAACAACAAGAGCCAAATTCCGGCTCCGCTGCTGGACCGCATGGAGGTCATTGACCTCTACAGCTATACGGCGGAGGAGAAGTTCCATATTGCCAAGGAACATCTCGTGCCCAAGTCCCTGAAACACCATGGGCTGAAGAAGTCCCAGCTGAAGATCACGGACCCGGCTCTTCGCCACATCATCGGCGACTATACCCGCGAGGCGGGCGTCCGCCTTCTGGAGCGGGAAATTGACAACATCTGCCGGAAGACCGCCCTGGAGGTCGTAAAGGATCCGGGATATCACCGCTCTGTAAAGATCGGGGACCTGGAGGACCTTCTGGGAGTTGCTCGCTACCGTGAGGACTTCGAACACCACGATGGTGTCGGCGTCACCAACGGACTTGCCTGGACTTCGGTCGGCGGCGTCATGCTGCAGGTCGAGGCAGCGGTCATGGAGGGAAACGGCCAGCTGAAGCTCACCGGTTCTCTGGGCGACGTCATGAAGGAGTCCGCTCAGGCCGCGGTCAGTTACATCCGCTCCCACGCCGACCATCTCAAAGTGGATTCCGAATTCTATAAAAATAAGGACATCCATGTCCACGTGCCGGAGGGGGCAGTGCCGAAGGACGGCCCGTCCGCCGGCGTCACCATAGCCACCAGCGTCCTCTCGGCCCTCAGCGGGGCCCCGGTCCGCGGCGACGTCGCCATGACCGGTGAAATCTCACTGACCGGCCGCGTCATGCCCATTGGCGGGCTCAAGGAGAAGACCATGGCGGCCTATAAGGCGGGCATGAAGACCGTTATCATCCCCAAGGACAATGTTCCGGACCTCCGGGACATTGATGACACAGTGCGGGAGCATCTCGACTTTGTCCCGGTCACCCGTCTGGACCAGGTCTGGAACCGCGCACTCATCAAGGAGCAGGCATGAATTTAAATGATGTGAACTTCGAGAAGTCCTACGGGACCTTTGAGCAGCTCCCCGAGAGCACGCTGCCGGAGTATGTGTTTTCCGGCCGCTCCAACGTGGGGAAGAGCTCTCTCATCAATGCGGTGCTGAATCGCCGCGCCCTGGCAAGGGTCTCGGGAAAACCCGGCAAGACCATTACCATCAACTTCTTCCGGGGCGACAATTTCCGTCTCGTGGACCTGCCCGGCTACGGATACGCCAAACGTTCCAAGGCGGAACAGCAGCGCTGGGGCGACATGATCCAGGGGTACTTCACCTCGGACCGGAACATCCGGCTCGTGCTGCAGCTCATTGACATGCGGCACAAGCCCAGTCAGGACGACTTCCAAATGCTCCAGTTTCTGCGGGACACAAACACCCCATTCATTATCGTCCTGACAAAATGTGACAAACTCAACAAGACGGATTTCCAAAAGGCCCTCTCTGACCGCGCCGACGAGTGCGCGGACTACTGCCCGGCGGCCATGGTGCCGTTCTCCGCACTCTCGAAGCAGGGTGTCCAGGAAATCCGGAATTTTCTAGTCTGAGAAAGTAGGGGAATGGAAATGAAGAAATCAAAACGGATCCTCGCCGCCGTTCTGGCGCTGGCCCTTGTGCTGGTCCTCGCGGCGTGCGGGAAGAGCAGCGTCAAGGATACCGCCTATGCCGCCCAGAAGGTGGACAGCGCGGGGGGAACCATTGTCTATGCCTATGATGTTGCCAATAAGACCGTAAACCTGAAGGTCACGACCAAAGTGCAGACATTCCGCGGCAACGGGACCAATATCAACTACGGTTTCGTAAACTACAGGGACTTCGATTCTATCCAGGATCAGAACGCCAGCATCATTACCGGGGACTGCTTTATCTACAATCCGCTGTTCCGCAGCGGCAAAATTGAGACCATCCGCACCTCTTATCCTTTCAAGGGAAAGAAACAGGAGACCGCCGTCTATCATATTGTGACCAACAGCAAGCATCAGGTCACCGAGGCCCAGACCGGCTCGGAACTCACGGAGTATGATTACAACGGCAAGGGCAACATCGCCCAAATCTCCTATTACTATGCGGACCAGTCCGGCAAGAAGGACGGCCACCCGTACTGCATTGTCACCTATACCTATGACAAGCAGGGCAACGTGGTCACGTTCAAGAACCAGGCCGACTCCGGTTACAGCCAGACCCGTACCGACACGTTCCAGGTCAAGTACGACAAAGATGGCCGTGTCGCAGCCATCATTGGCAGCAACGGCTCCACCCAGACTTATAGCTATAACGCCGAGGGCCGTCCGGTCCAAATCGTGTCCACCGGCAAAATGGACGCCAAGACCGTCACGACCATCACCTATGACGAGAACGGCAACATTGCCAAGATCAGCGGGGTCTCCACTTCGCTGGCCGACACCAAGGGCGTCAAGCAGGAGATCGTGTTCAGCGGATATCAGAAAGTGTAACGTCAGCGCCTCGGACTTGCATGTCCGGGGCTCTGTTTTCCCCCCGCGATTTAGCACTTTACAACAATAAAAGCCAATGCTAAAATATTTTAGTACGCGAAACTGTTTGCCAGGAGGCTGAGCTGTTATGACGGATAAACTACAGGACAAGAACTTGGACTTTCTCTACGAGGCCATCTTGAGCCTTGAGACGAAAGAGGACTGCGAGAAGTTCTTCACGGATCTCTGCACCGTGAAGGAGCTGAAATCCATCTCCCAGCGGGTGGTGGTCGCCAAGATGCTGAAGGAAAAATCGGTGTACAGTGACATTGTGGAGGCCACCGGTGCGTCCACTGCCACCATCTCCCGTGTCAACCGCTCTCTGAACTACGGAGAAGGCGGTTACGACGTGGTTTTTCAGCGCCTGGGGGACCAGAAAAAAATCTGAAAAATTGGTTGACATCCCATAGGGTATGGGTTAATATATAAAGCGTCGCCGGAGCGACGGGACTCTGTGAGAGGCCGTCGGAAAGCGCATAAAATGTGGAAGTTTAGCTCAGCTGGGAGAGCATCTGCCCTACAAGCAGAGGGTCACAGGTTCGAGCCCTGTAACTTCCACCACCTTTGAATGTGGCCCGGTAGTTCAGCTGGTTAGAACGCTAGCCTGTCACGCTAGAGGTCGTCGGTTCGATCCCGATCCGGGTCGCCACTTTTGCCTTTGTAGCTCAGTCGGTAGAGCAGGGGACTGAAAATCCCCGTGTCGATGGTTCGATTCCGTCCGAAGGCACCATTTGCGGATTTAGCTCATTTGGTAGAGCGCCACCTTGCCAAGGTGGAGGTAGCGGGTTCGACCCCCGTAATCCGCTCCATTTTTTACGGCACCATAGCCAAGTGGTAAGGCAGAGGTCTGCAAAACCTTGATGCCCCAGTTCAAATCTGGGTGGTGCCTCCATCGGGTATCCCGGTACTCCGAAGCACCGGGATACTTCTTTTCCCAAAAAATTTGGAAGTTTAGCTCAGCTGGGAGAGCATCTGCCCTACAAGCAGAGGGTCACAGGTTCGAGCCCTGTAACTTCCACCAAATATGGCCCGGTAGTTCAGCTGGTTAGAACGCTAGCCTGTCACGCTAGAGGTCGTCGGTTCGATCCCGATCCGGGTCGCCATATTTTTGCGGATTTAGCTCATTTGGTAGAGCGCCACCTTGCCAAGGTGGAGGTAGCGGGTTCGACCCCCGTAATCCGCTCCATTTTTTTGCCTTTGTAGCTCAGTCGGTAGAGCAGGGGACTGAAAATCCCCGTGTCGATGGTTCGATTCCGTCCGAAGGCACCACAGAAATAGGCTGTATCATCATTTGTTGGTGGTACAGTCTTTTTGTTTTTGTTCTGGGGCGATTCAGTGGCGGGCGGTTCGCTTCGACGGTCTGTATGTTTGACCTAATACATATTTTCGTGTACTCAAATTTTTTGTCATACAGGAAAGGTGAATAAGGGGAAGATTGTTTAGTAGGCCGCCAGTTCCATTACCGCATTTTCAAAAAATTGCCAATGCGGTAAATCTAATTTTTCACAAGTACCGCATTTCGAAAAAAGTCCCAATGCGGTAAGAAAATTTGGGCAATTCAGCCCTCTATCATCGCTGAATTACCCATTTTCCTGCAATGCAGTAAGATTTATGGCTGTATTTGAACACCGTGCAGCATTATTTTTTACCGCATTAAGTAAAAATTAGGATTGCGGTGAAAAATAAAAATAATATTTACCGCATTGCCAAAAATTTGAAGATGCGGTAAAGGGGAGGGGCCAGGAGCGTGAAAGTTTTCGTCCGGGCCCCCTGATCATTTTCATACATATTTTCTCTATTTCCAAATGTGTCTTACTTCTAAAAATTTACTCATACTAAAACGAAAATATAAGGTTTTAGTCTTATTCAAACATGCTGATTTGATAAATATTTGAGTCATTTTCTCATACACATTTTGATTAATTCAATTTGTGTCCCATGGCGACCCGTGAATCGCCCCAAAATCATTGACCACATTTGAAAATATGGCAATTGTGTCCTACGGAAATTTTCAATCTCATACACATATAAGAATAGGAAAGATATGTCCTACTTCCCGCAACAAAAAACGGTACCACCACTCCGGCGATACCGCTTAACTATTTATCTAACCTCTTCCCATCTCTCTCCCGCAGACACCGCCTCATTGTACCCGGTCAGGTCCTTAATGACCTCGCCGCCAATGATGAGCCCCACAACGGAGGGGACAAAGGCGTTGCTGCCGGGGACGTCGCGACGGTCGGTGCACTTGCGCGCTGTGCCAGGGGGGCAGATGCAGTTGTACTTGCAGCTGTTTTCCAGATCCTCCAGCGGCCGGAGGGCCGGCTCGGTGGAGTAGACGCACTTGAGATGGGTCACGCCGCGCTTCTTCAGCTCCCGCCGCATGACGCGGGCCAGCGGGTCCACGGAGGTCTTGGAGAGATCCGCCACCCGGAAGGCCGTGGGATCCATCTTGTTTCCGGCGCCCATGGAACAGATGATTGGGATGTTCTTGGCGCGGCACTGCATGACGAGCTCAATTTTGCCGGAGACGGTGTCGATGGCGTCCACCACATAGTCATAGGCCTCCCAGTCGAACTGGTCGGCGGTCTCTTTCAGGAAGAATGTCTTGTAGATGTTGACGGTGGCCTTGGGGTTGATGTCCTTGACCCGGTCCCGGGCCACCTCCACTTTGTATTTCCCGATGGAAGGGCGGGTGGCGATGATCTGCCGGTTGATGTTCGTGAGGCAGACCCTGTCGTCGTCGATGAGATCCAGAGTGCCGACCCCGCTGCGGGCCAGGGCCTCCACCACGTATCCGCCGACCCCGCCGATGCCGAAGACCGCCACCCGGGCATTCTTCAGCCGCTCCATGGCGTCGGGGCCAAACAGCAGCTCGGTCCGGGAAAATTGGTTCAGCATGGGCGATGCACTCCTCGCAAAAAGATTGGGCCTATTTTATCACAAACACGGGGGTTGACATATACCCCCCGGGGGTATAATATGGAGGCGTAAAAAATACCGGAGGGGGGTATTCCCATGAGTGGGGAAATGGAAAACGGTTATATCCATGAGATGAAGATGCGGTCGCCGGAGCAGCAGAAGAAACTGCTGAATCGCCTCAAGAGAATTGAGGGGCAGATCCGCGGCATTGAGAGCATGGTGGAGAAGGACGCCTACTGCCCGGAAATCCTCGTGCAGGTCTCGGCGGTCTCCTCGGCCCTGAACTCCTTCAACAAGGAGCTGCTCGCATGTCATATCCGCGGATGTGTGGCCGAGGATATCCGTGAGGGCAACGACGCCGCCATCGACGAGCTGGTGGAGGTCCTCCAGAAATTGATGAAATAGAAATTGGGTTGTTATGGATCAGTATAGTGTTACCGGCATGAGCTGCGCTGCCTGCCAGACGCGGGTCGAGAGCGCAGTACGGAATGTGCCCGGCGTCGAGGAGTGCAGTGTGAGCCTGCTCACGAACTCTATGGGCGTCACGGGAACTGCATCGCCCAGCGAAATCATCAAAGCCGTAGAAAATGCCGGCTACGGCGCAAAAAAGCGGGGCGGGGAGGACGAGAAAACGACATCCGCGTCGCAGCGGCTGAAAGAGGAGGAGGAGGCCCTCCGGGACACGGAGACCCCAAAACTGCGCCGCCGCTTCTGGTGGTCCCTCGGGTTCCTTTTGGCGCTCATGTACTTCAGCATGGGTGTCTGCATGTGGAACTGGCCGGCGCCGAAGTTTCTTGACGGAAATATTGCCGGAATTGGCGTCATTGAGCTGCTGTTGTCCACGGTCATCATGATCGTCAACCGGAAGTTCTTTATCAGCGGCTTCAAGAGCCTCTGGCATCGGGCGCCGAATATGGACACTCTGGTGGCACTGGGCTCCACTGCCTCGTACCTCTACAGTCTTTACGCCCTGCTGAAGGCCACCTCGGTCACGGCAACACAGGGTGCCATGAAGGCCATGCCGCTCATGGACATCTACTACTTTGAGTCTGCTGCTATGATCCTGGTGCTCATCACCATAGGCAAGGTGCTGGAATCCCGGTCCAAGGGTAAGACAACAGATGCCCTGAAGTCCCTCATGGCGTTGTCGCCAAAACAGGCGACGCTGGAGCGTGACGGCAAAGAAGTCACCGTGGATATTGACGACGTCAAAATTGGCGACATCTTCGTGGTGCGCCCCGGAGAGAATATCCCGGTGGATGGCGTCGTTGTCAGCGGCGAGAGCGCTGTCAATGAGAGCGCCCTGACGGGCGAGAGCATTCCCGTCGACAAGGCGGAGGGCGACACGGTGAGTGCCGCAACAGTGAACCAGTCCGGCTTCCTTCGCTGCCGGGCGACCCGGGTGGGCGAGGACACGACGCTCTCCCAAATCATCCACATGGTAAGCGACGCTGCGGCCACCAAGGCACCCATTGCCAAGGCGGCGGACCGCGTGAGCGCTGTCTTTGTGCCGGTGGTCATGGGAATCGCACTGGTCACGTTCGTTATCTGGCTTATTATTGGAAGCGGCTTTGAGTATGCGCTGTCCCGCGCTGTTGCTGTCCTCGTCATCTCGTGCCCCTGTGCACTGGGGCTTGCCACTCCGGTGGCCATTATGGTGGGCAACGGCAAGGGCGCCAAGAACGGCATCCTATTCAAGACGGCCGCCTCCCTCGAGGAGACTGGCAAAGTCAGTGCCGTTGCGTTGGACAAGACCGGCACCATTACCCGGGGCGAGCCTGTCGTCACCGACGTTGTTCCGGCGGACGGCCTGAACGTTGATGAGCTGATCTCGAAGGCCTATTCCCTCGAGCGGCTCAGTGAGCACCCGCTTGCGAGGGCTATTGTGATAGAGGCGGAGGAGAGAAAACTCACTGCATCCCCGGTTGAGAATTTCCAGGCGCTGCCCGGCCACGGCCTCTCGGCTCTGTTGGATGGGGACGAAATCCTAGGCGGCAGCCTCAGCTACATTGCCTCGGTCACCGACGTCCCACAGAAAATGGCGGAACGTGCAGAGGAGCTGGCCGATGAGGGCAAGACCCCACTCCTGTTTGTCTCGAATGACAAGGTGCTAGGTGTCATTGCTGTTGCAGATGTAATAAAGGACGACAGCCCGCAGGCAGTGGAAGAACTCCATGGCATGGGCGTCCAGGTCGTCATGATCACCGGAGACAACGAGAAGACCGCCGCCTCCATCGGCCGGAAAGCCGGCGTGGATGAGGTCATTGCCGGGGTGCTGCCGGATGGAAAAGCGGCAGCCATCTCCAATCTGCAGAAGAAATACGGTAAGGTCGCCATGGTCGGCGACGGAATTAACGACGCGCCGGCGCTCATGACCGCCGACATGGGAATAGCCATCGGCGCCGGCACGGACGTAGCCATAGACGCTGCAGACGTTGTCCTCATGAACAGCCATCTCTCCGACGTTCCCGCTGCCATCCGCCTCAGCCGGCAGACGCTGCGGAACATCCACGAGAACCTGTTCTGGGCATTCTTCTACAATGTCATCTGCATTCCGCTGGCGGCCGGCGCCTACACGTCACTGCTCGGCTGGTCCTTAAACCCCATGATTGCGGCTGCGGCCATGAGTCTTTCCAGCTTCTGCGTTGTCATGAATGCGCTGCGGCTGAACCTGTTCGACCTGCGGAGCACGAAACACGATAAGAAAAAAAGAAACCATAAAAAGGAGAGTTCCACCATGGAAGAGAAAGTATATAAAGTAAACGGTATGATGTGTGGCCATTGCGAGGCCACGGTAAAGGGTGCCCTCGAGGCCCTCAAGCATGTGGAGACCGCCGAGGCCAGCCACGAGAGCGGCGAGGTCAAGGTCGCCCATGACGGAAAACTCAAGGATAAGGACGTCAAGAAGGCCGTTGAGGCCGCCGGCTATGAGTTTGTCGGCTGATTTTCCAAATATTTAACACAGAGCTCCCCCTTCTCTTACGTGGCGGTCATAAAATGGCCAAAACGAACTGTAAGGAGGAGCTCTATGATCTATGAGGCCATCAACCAGGCCTTCTACGGCTTTGACACGTCTATTTTCCGCTTTTTCACGGGAATCCAGAGCGTCCCGCTCAACCATCTGAACTGGTTCTTCACCTTCTTCGGGGGCGATCCGGTGGCCTACTTCCTCATGGCCGTCGGTCTCATCCTCTGCTTTCCGAAAAAGACACGGAAATACGGTCTGACGATGTTTATCAGCGTAGTATTGGCGTTCTTTATCACGAACTACGGCATCAAAGCAATCTTCAATCGCCCACGTCCGTTTGTCACCCTGAAGGATACCCCGTTCTGGCCCATCTACGAGAAGGGGCACCAATTTGCCGTTGTGGGCACCCACCATCAGCCCTCCTATGAGCCGTCCCTGTCGTTCCCATCCGGCCACACGACTCTGGCCTTCACGTACACCACGGCGCTCATCTCCGGCTGCATGTGGGACCATAAGAAATGGGCATGGTGGCTCGTCCCGTGGCCGTTCCTTGTTGGACTCAGCCGCATCTACATTTTTGTCCACTATCCGAGCGATGTACTCTTCGGCATGATCAACGGCATTATCTGGGCCCTGATTGGCCTTCTCCTGGCCAAGGCAGTCTACGGACTGATCGAAAAGAAGCGTCAGATTTCGTGATGTTGCCTGTTGCCTTGATTTTCTGAATCGTTTAGAATAATAACCAGACTGATACAGAAAATGAAAGGGGAGACCGCATCCATGATCTACGAGGCCATCAACTCCACATTCTATGGATTTGACACGGCCGTATACCGGTTCTTTTCCAGCATCCAGAGCCCGGGGCTCAACAAATTTGCGTGGTTTGCCACGTTCTTCGGCGGAGAGCAGTTCTTCTACATTCTCATGGCCGTTGCCCTCGTCCTCTGTTTCCCGAAAAAGACCCGCAAGTACGGCATGAGTATTGTCTGCGGACTGGGCCTCGCCTACATTGTCACAAACTTTGGCATCAAGCTGCTCATCCAGCGCCCGAGGCCATTTGTCACTCTTAAAGGCGACCCATTCTGGAACTTCTATGAACACGCGCATCAATTCGCTGTCGTCGGCACAAGCCACGCACCGTCCTACGAGCCGTCGTTCTCGTTCCCGTCCGGACACACCACCAACGCATTCAGTTACACCACGGCGTTTATCCTCGCCGGCAGCACGAGCTACAAGACCGGCACCACCAAACACCGCAAATGGCAGTGGTGGTTCGTCATCCTGCCGTTCCTGGTGGGCTGCAGCCGCATCTACATCTTCGTCCACTATCCGAGTGACGTCCTCTTCGGCATGCTCAACGGCATTCTCTGGGGCACCCTCGGCTTCCTGTTTGCCAACGCTCTCTACGAGTTCATTGAGGCCCGCACGGAGAAGAAGGTAAAGGAAGAGGCGAATGTGAATCGCAAGGTCGTAAACTTTGCGCCCCAGTCCCGCCGCAACAAGGAAAACCCGTACGACGACCCCACCATGGTTCAGATTGGCGCCAAATCCGACATGGCTTACGCCAAGTACATGGAGGAGAAGAAGCAGTACGAGAAGGAACTGGCCAAGGAGCGGGAAGCGCAGAATAAGGAATAAAATACCAATTTAAATGACCGGTCCGTGTGGGCCGGTCATTTTTTGTGCCCACCCACCACCTATGCTATAATAGAAGACAATAATGGAAAGGTTCAGTGGAGAGTCCACGGGCAGAAAGGAAAAACGACATGGATATTACCGCTTCCCAGATCATTTCGGAGGTCCGCAAGGCCATCATCGGCAAGGACGAGGTCATTGAGAAGGTGCTCATGGCGCTGCTGGCAGGAGGACATGTCCTGCTGGAGGACGTTCCGGGTGTCGGCAAGACGACGCTGGCGGAGGCCTTTGCCAAGGCCATGCAGATGAAGGAGAAGCGCATCCAGTTCACGCCGGACACCACGGCGGGCGACGTCACCGGTTTCTCCGTCTTTGACCGCCAGAACAACACGTTCCGGTTCCGTGAGGGCGCGGTCTTCTCCAACCTGCTCCTGGCAGATGAAATCAACCGTACGTCAGCCAAGACTCAGGCTGCCCTGCTGGAGGCCATGTCCGAAATGCAGGTCACCGAGGACGGCAAGACCTATCAGCTTCCGCAGCCCTTCTTTTGTATTGCCACCCAGAACCCCACAGGATCTGCCGGAACCCATCCTCTGCCGGACTCCCAGCTGGACCGCTTCATGGTGCGTCTCTCCGTTGGATATCCCAGCACGGAGAGCACCATCCAAATCGTCCAGAGAAAGCAGAAAAACGACCTGCTGGAGACCATCCGGCCGGTGGTTGCCCCGTCTGATATTATCCGCATGCAGCAGACAGTCAATGACATCTATATGGACCGTGAACTGGTCCGTTATGCCGTTCTGCTCTGTGAGAAGACCCGTGACCTGCCGGAGCTGCAGCAGGGTCTCTCCACCCGTGCTGTTCTCGCTCTTGTTCAAATGGCCAAAGCCTGTGCCTTTCTGGACGGACGGAACTACTGCATTCCGCAGGATATCCAGGAGCTGTTTGTGGATGTGTGCGCACATCGCCTCATCCTGACATCGAGGGCGAAAATCCGCGGCCGGAAACCGGAGGACATCCTCACAGACCTGCTCGCCGAAGTGCGTGCCCCGTCTCCCGCAGACGTAAAGGAATAACCCATGACCTACTCACGAATCCTCTATGCGGTGGGCCTGGTGCTCATCCTCATCTTGGAATGGCAGGTGAACACGTGGCCAACGCTGCTTATCCTCTGCCTCTATATTTTCCTGCCCATTGCCTCCATTCTTCTGAGTCTGTTTACTCGAAACCGGGTCACGCTGAAACTGCAAATTCCATCTGGACTGGAGCAGGGACAGACCGGGGACATCATCCTCGAGGCCGAGAATCTCTCTCGGTTCGCCATCCCCCGGGTCGTCGCCCGGGTCAGCATCAGCAACTATCTGACCGGGACCACCGTGGAGCACCGCTCTGAATTTCCTGCTGCCGGCCGCTCGGTGAACCGCAAGACCATCCACATGGTGGACGCGGAAATTGGCCGGGTAGACGTCGTCGTCACCGACCTCTACATTACAGACGCCCTTCTCCTGGCCCGCTTTCATGTCCAGGCCAATCAGCACGGCTCGTTCCTTGTGGAGCCGCCGGATATTCCGGTCAGCATCCTCATGGGGGAGGCCACGGAGCTGGAGGGCAGCTCTCAGAAATACTCGGACACCGAGTCGGGTCACGACGTCTCCGAGACCTTTGACCACCGCACCTATGAGCCCGGTGACAGCATCCGCTCCATCCACTGGAAACTCTCATCGAAATATGACGACCTCATTGTCCGCGAATACGGAAAACCGGTCGAGTACTCTGTGGTTCTGCTGGCAGAACTGGCGGAGTCATCGTCTGCTGCGCTGGAGTCCTGTGTCGGCTACACCGTCGGCATTTCCCGGTGCCTGCTGGAAAACGGACTCCTCCACACCATTGCCTGGTATGACGCCGGCGCCGACGAGTACTGTTCTTTCAATATCACCAACTTTGAGACCATGGAGAGCGCCATCCTCCGTATGATCGTCTCCTGCCCGCACCCGGGGATCTCTGAGTCTCTGGCCCGGTTTCTGGACGACCTGGAGCCCTCCGGACAGAAGAAGACGCTCTTCTACTTCACGACCAATTTCGATAACGGCGCCATGCTCCAGGCCGCCGGTCAGTGTACAGCCCGTGCCGCCATCATCGGCACCCGGGGTCGTGATACCGCCGACGACGCCCTCAGCGTGGATACACTGCCCGAGGACTGCCGCCTGGTCAGCGCACTGCGGCTGGACATGAAGGGGGATATCTGATGAGCATGCATCTTTCCGAGACCGACCTTCCCGAGAAGACCCACGGCGCCGCCGATGTGGCGGCTCAGGTCATCCTGTCTATCCTGCTGAATGACTCTTTGTGGCTGCCAATCTTTGATTTCACCAGCCCGGCGAAACCAACAATTGCACTGTTGCTCACCATTGCAGTAGTTCCCCTTATCACTTCGCTTCTGGCGAGGGTGCCACGTTATGGGGAAAAGCAATACTATCTCGGCCTGCTCTTTGCCGTCATCATCTTCCTCATCGGAATCCTGGTGAAGTGGCCGGACGACCAGACTATCACCGCCTGGTGGGCAGCCGTTACAAATGTCCAACAGGATCCGTATGCCAGCATGACAGGCAAGACCATCCTCCTGTCGGCGACAATCGTCACCTCCGTATTTATCTCGGATGACATCTGCATCCACCGCCGCGGCCTACCGCTCCTTGTGACGCTGGCCCCGGTCCTCGGCTGCATCTGCATGAAGATGCGTCTGGATGAGCCCTACGGGAGAATTTCCCTCGGCGTCTATTTTGCCGTCCTGGTCTTTGCCATTGTCTACTCTTTGGGACATGAATCCCCCATGCGCAAGAGGCGCATCAACATGGGCATTTCCATGTTCCTTGCCATTCTGCTGTTCCTTGCCATCTTCCTGCCCGCCACCAAGGGCTTTGAGAAAATAGACTGGTTGTCTCAGGCAAAGACCTCCTCCACGGAGCACTCCTTGAACCGGACGGCACGAAAGAACGACGTCTCCGGCCTGCCCCATGGCGACATTGTGGACTCCCGCCACATGCCTATGGCCAAGACCGTCCTCCTCGTGGTCAAGCCGGATGGGGGAAAGCAGCTCAACAACGATCTCTATTTCCGCGCCTACGTGGGCGAGGATTATGACAAGGGAAAGTGGGACATCCGACTCTCCAGCGTCAAGGACCGTAAGGAACGGAAGGCGGCGGACCGGAGCGGGCTCATCCCCATGTATTCCATTGGACAGGTCTACGGCCAGAAGATGAAATCCGGGCGATCCACTTTCCGCTCCCAAAAGCTCTCCATCCAAGTCCAGGACGCCCCCCACGAATACATCTATACTCCGTATGAGACTGTCTACCCGGACTCCACATTGAAGCATGCCTCCTTCGACATGAACATGCTTGAGGCGCCGGGCAACATGCGGCGCAGAAAGAACTCACGCTACAGTATTGCTATTTATCCTCAGGCGGTGAGCACCGACCTGAAGAATAACATGCTGACACCGCTCGCGGATAACTCGAAACTTGCCGGCGGCTTTGACGCCTATGGGAACTTTGTCCGGGCAAACTATGCCGAAGACCGTTCTGGCGTCGCCGAGGATATTCCAGATTGGAACCCGCAGCCGGGCCAGAGTGCAGAACAGGTCCTCTCCGAGATTCGCGCCTATTTCCGTAATAACGGATACCGGGTCATAACGAAGAAGCCGGTGACCTTTGATGGAAATTCGGAGCCCATGGAGGGCTTCCTCAAGCTCCATCAGGGTAATGATATCCATTATGCCACCTTGGGCACTCTGATGTTCCGCTCCGCCGGAATTCCCGCCCGCTATGTGGAGGGGTATTACCTGAACCACAGGGAGCGGGGGAAAGACGGAAGCTATAGCATTCCGGCACAAAATGCCCATGCCTGGACCGAAGTGTATATGGACGGCATTGGATGGACACCCGTAGAGGTCGCACCACAGGCCGCCACGAGAAAGACATCTCCATCGCCCGCCAAACCCAGCAGCAGCGGCAGCAGCCATGCCAGACTGCAGCAAATGCCCAACCGCGCAGGAAGTCCGAAAAAGGTAAGCCCGCCTAAGAGCCACAATGCTTGGACCTTTGTCCTTTGGGGACTACTGGTCCTCATCCTGGTCGGGGCCATCATAGCGTGGATTCTGGTGCATAGAAAGAAGAAGGCACTGCAGAAAATTCAGAATGGAAGGGACGCCGAGTCGGTATTCCTGGGGTATCGCTACCTTATGAAAGACCTTAGGAAGAAAAAATATCCGGCCTCACTGCAGAATCCGCAGCGGCTTGCGCCGTTCCTCTCCGAGGAGTTTCTGAAATATCTGGAGCTCATCTATAAGGAGCGGTATTCTGAGCAGGGCTTAAGCACGGAGGAGCGCACTTTCTGCTCTGATTATGTCCTGCGCACCACGGCGGAGACCCGCCGGCGCAAGAAGGCGGAGAGCGCGAAAAACGAGTGAACCTCGCCGGGCTGTGCGCTTTACACCGCCTGCCATTTACGGTAAAATGAATCGAATGCTATCACAGATTGGACGGTTGCTTTTATGAAACCAAAATATAACCGGATCCTCCTCAAACTCAGCGGGGAGGTACTGGCCGGCGAGCAGGGCCACGGCTTTGACTTCGACGTCATTGAGAGCATCTGCGCCGCCGTCAAGAAGGTCACAGACATGGGCGTCCAGGTCGGCGTCGTCATCGGCGGCGGCAACTTCTGGAGAGGCCGCTCCAGCGGTTCCATGGACCGGGTGCGTGCGGACTCCATCGGCATGCTTGGCACGGTCATGAACTCCATCGCCCTGGCCGACACACTCATCCAGCAGGGTGTTCCCGCAAAAGTCTATTCCGCCGTTGCCATGGAGCCCATTGCGGAGCTCTACAGCAATGACAAAGTCCTCGCTGACCTCGAAGCCGGCAAGGTCACCATCTTCGGGGGCGGAACCGGCAACCCGTTCTTCTCCACTGACTCCGCAGGTGCACTCCGTGCCGCGCAGATCGGCGCAGACGTCATTTTCAAGGCCACCAATGTGGACGGCGTCTACGACAAGGACCCCAACAAGTATGCCGACGCGGTAAAGTTTGACAGCCTGTCCCAGTCGGAACTCCTGGAGAAGGGCCTGAGCGTCATGGACGCATCGGCCGCATCTCTCTGCCGGGACAACGGCATTGACATCCTGGTCTTCAACCTGACCGACCCGGAGAACATTGTACGCGCCGTAAGCGGTGAGAATATTGGCACCGTCGTATTCAGTAAATAAACCCGTAACAATACTGGAGGAAATATTATGAGCTCCCATAAGGATGTAGAAACCAGAATGCAGAAGGCCATCGACGCCCTCTCCACCGACTACTCGGAGATCCGTGCCGGCCGTGCCAACGCCGCCGTCCTCGACAAGGTCAAGGTGGACTACTACGGCACTCCCACACCGGTCACTCAGCTTGCCTCCGTCAACGTGGCCGAGGCCCGTGTCCTGGTCATTCAGCCCTGGGACAAGACCCTGCTGAAGGACATTGAGAAGGCCATCAACAAGTCCGACATCGGCATCAACCCGCAGAATGACGGTAATGTCATCCGCCTCACGTTCCCGCAGCTCACAGAGGACCGCCGGAAAGAGCTGGCCAAGGATATTGCCAAGCGCGGCGAGCAGGCCAAGGTCGCCATCCGCAACGTGCGCCGTGACGGAATGGATGCTCTGAAAAAGCAGAAAAAGGCCAATGAGATCACCGAGGACGAACTCGCCGACGCCGAGGAGAAAATCCAGAAGCTCACCGACAAGTATGTGGCAAAAGCCACCGACCTCGAGGAGAACAAGAAAAAAGAAATCCTTACGGTATAACGTCAGATTTATTGTTATACATCCTAGGGCGCAGAAACGGAACCGTTCCGGCTCTGCGCCTGTTCCATTTCAACTGAACTTGAGGTGAACCCTATGTCAAATCTTCCTCCCAAGGAATTCATGCCGCAGCATGTCGGCATTATCATGGACGGCAACGGCCGCTGGGCCAAAGAGCGGGGACTGCCCCGCACGGCAGGCCACGTGGAGGGCGCCAAGGTATTCAAGCAGATCATGGACTACGGCCATGACATCGGCCTGAAGGCCATGACATTCTATGCCTTCTCCACGGAGAACTGGAAACGTCCGAAGGATGAGGTCGAGGCCCTCATGCAGATCTTTAAGGACTACCTGACGGAGGCCGACGAGACGAAATATGACCGGGAAAAGCGTGGCTTTTATCTCCGGGTCATCGGGGACATCTCCGGTCTTCCGAAATATCTGCAGGTTCTTGCCAAGTCCGCCCAGCTTGTCATGAACAACAAGGACGCCATGGTCGTGAACATGGCTCTGAACTACGGCGGCCGGCAGGAAATCACCCATGCCATGCAGGAAATTGCCAAGGACGTGAAGAAAGGAAAACTGGACCCGAAGGCTATTACCGAGGACACCATCCAGTCCCACCTGTATACGGCGGATCTCCCGGATCCGGACCTCATCATCCGGCCCAGCGGGGAGCTGCGCCTCTCTAACTTCCTGACCTGGCAGTCCGCCTACTCCGAACTCTGGTTTGACAACATTGCCTGGCCGGACTTCAAGCCGGAGGACCTGGACCGCGCCTGCATGGACTATGCCAAGCGGGACCGTCGGTTCGGCGGTCTCTCCGAACAGGACCACTAATAGCGAAGGGGGATACCTTACTTGAAAACAAGAATCATCTCCGGCATTGTCGTAGCCCTCGTGCTCATCGGAGCGGGCTGCCTCATGTTCACTCCGGTCTTTGACATCGTATTCTGCCTGCTGGCCGGTGCCGCCACCTATGAGATCATGAAGGTGGCCGGGGTGAAGGACAAGCCACTTCGCGTCATAGCCATTGTGCTGGGCGCCCTGTTCCCGGCGGCCCTCGTCTATCTGCGGCAGCCGTGGATCATTGCGACCATTCTGTTCTGCATTGTGGTCCTCTACATTATCCTGACCCTGGCGCGGCATCAGGACATCTCTTTCTCCGACACCGCCATCTCGCTCTATGCCACGCTGGTGGTTCCCACCGGGTTCGCCTGCATCCTGCTGGTATCGGACTTCTATAAGATTTTCCCCGGTTCCATCGACAAGTATGAGTCGTTCTTTATGACGTTCACCTGCATTGCGGCTGCGCTCCTGAATGACGTGTTTGCTTACTTTGTCGGCTCTGCCTTCGGAAAGCATAAGATGACGCCAATCCTAAGCCCCCACAAATCCTGGGAGGGTGCCATCGGCGGCGTTGTCCTGGACATGGTGGCCATGATGCTGTTCCTGCTCCTCTTTGTCAAATGCTTTGCCAAGAAGGCGTTCTTTATGCCCGCATGGCTCTACGCCGTCCTTGTCATTGTCACCGCAGTGCTCTCCATCTATGGCGACCTTATGGCGTCTCTCATCAAGCGCAACTACGGTGTCAAGGACTACTCCCATCTCATTCCGGGCCATGGCGGCATCATGGACCGGTTTGACAGCGTCCTGCTGGCAGCACCGACAGTGTTTATTGTCACGGATATTTTTGCCCACGCGGCGTTTTAAAGAAATTTTTCTATCTGTGCGCGATGCAGCTCTCGGACCCTATCTCCGACCCCTGCACCGCGCCATATTTTTATGCTATACTGTTCTCTCTGGAAAAGAACAGGGGGCTTGAGGCATGAAAAAATCCTGGAAGATCTGGACGGCAGTCATACTGGTTGTCGTTCTGCTCGTGTGCGGCAATGCGGCATGGAGTGGAATTGCCCGCAGCAGGGCGAGAATTCCCGGTAATATGACTGCGGCGGAAAGGGACAAGGGCGTGCAATTTTCTTATGACCCTGCATCGCGGACACTCATGGCAAAAGGAGACCAGGACTCCGGCATGTGGATGCTCCCGTTTATTGACGACAATACTGCTACGGGGCAGCAGCTTGCAGCACTCTGTGCCTCTGGTCCGGAGGTCGCCCATGTGCTGGAGGAATATGTACTCCTCAGTAACCGCGCGGTGGCGTCCGGGAAAATCAAAGATATCCGTTTCACGCGCCCCGACGGCTCGGTGCAGACCTGGTATTTTGTGTCCTCGTTCCACCGGGTCCGCCGCATGAAGACCATGCCAATCCGTTACGGGGATGGGGGAAAGGTGACCCGGGTCGGTGGTTCGGTCTATAGCCACACAGAGCAGGGTCTACTGCGTTCTCTGGACTCCACCCTCACCATGCAGTTTGATGGCAAGGGCAGAATGAGCAGTATGAAATTGCTTGAGACCTACACCGACCAGGTCGTCTCCTACCGCTATCAATATTTTTATAGGGGAAATTCCACGGCTCCCTTTGCTCTGACGGTCCAGGGCGGGGTGAAGGACCCGCATAGCGGTGCGGTTTTGAGCTCTAGAGACGAGAAAATACTGCTCTCGTTTACCAATGGGTACATCGCCCAGGTCCGGACAGAATCTATGGATTACCGGTTTGCTATGGTATAATAGACCTTTAGAAAGGACGGCGGTTTCCATGACAAAAAATCTCTGTATCCTAGGCTCCACCGGCTCTATCGGGACCCAGTCCCTGGACGTTGTGCGGCAGCATGGAATGAAAGTCACTGCGCTGACGGCCAACGGCAGCGTGGATAAAATGGAGGACCAGATCCGGGAGTTCCACCCGAAGAAGGCGGCCATGCTCAACGACATTGCGGCCCGGGACCTGAAGACCCGGGTGGCCGACACCGACACGGAGGTGCTGTCCGGCGTAGAGGGCATCTGTGAATGTGCCACCGACCCGGCCTGTGACACAGTGCTGAACTCCATTGTAGGCATTGCCGGCCTGCTTCCGACCCTGGACGCCATTGGGGCGGGGATGACCATAGCACTTGCCAATAAGGAAACTCTGGTTACCGGCGGACAGCTGGTCACCCAGGCAGCCAGGAAGAACCACGTCACCATCTATCCGGTGGACAGCGAACACTCGGCCATCTTCCAGAGCCTTCAGGCCGCCCCGCCGGAGCGCCGGCTCAAGAAGATCATCCTCACCGCATCCGGCGGCCCGTTTTTCGGCAAGACCCGGGACGAGCTGGAGGGCGTCACGGTCAAGGAGGCCCTGAACCATCCAAATTGGAGCATGGGCGCCAAAATAACCATCGACTCCGCCACCATGATGAACAAGGGTCTCGAAATCATGGAGGCCTGCTGGCTCTTCGACGTCCCGGAGGACAAAATCCAGGTGGTGGTCCACCGGGAGAGCATCCTTCACAGTGCTGTCGTGTTTGACGACAACGCCGTCATCGGCGAACTGGGACTGCCGGATATGCGCATTCCCATCCAATATGCTCTGACCTACCCGGACCGTCTTCCCTCTCCCACCGGAGAACTGGACCTCGCGGAACTGGGTAGCATGACATTCTATAAACCGGACACCGATACATTTACCTGCATTGAGACCTGCCGGGAGGCCATGCGCCGGGGCGGTCTCTACCCCACGGCGGCCAACTCCGCCAACGAACAGGCCAATCTCCTGTTCCGCCAGGGAAAAATCCATTTTCTGCAGATCGGCGAGCTCGTGGCCGAGGCCATGGACGCCTGCGAGAACACCATAGACTTCAACCTTGCCGACGTCATGGACACAGACCATGCCGCAAGGGAGTATGTCACCCAGCTTGTTGAGAGGTGAGCACCCATCAGCATCCTCATATCCATCCTGTTTTTCGGTCTTCTCATCCTGACCCACGAGGCCGGACACTTTTCCTTTGCGAAACTGTTTGACGTCAAAGTCAACGAGTTCTCCGTGGGAATGGGGCCAAAGCTTCTCCAGAAGAAGGGGAAGGAGACCACTTATTCCCTCCGTCTTCTGCCCATCGGCGGGTATGTGGCCATGGAGGGGGAGCAGACTGACAGCGAAGACCCCCGGTCCTTCCGGGCAAAACCGCCGTGGCAGAAGGGAATTATCATTCTTGCCGGTGCCACGGTGAATCTGCTGACCGGTGTGCTGCTCATCACCATTCTGCTGTCTCAGCAGACGCTAATCTCTACACCTGTTGTGAAACAGGTCTCTCCCGGCAGCGCTTCCGCTGTGCAGGGGCTCCAGGCGGGAGACCGCATTGTCTCAGTGGACAACCACCGTGTTTTCACGGCGCTGGACGCCAGCTACTATATGGGCTCGAATCCGGACAGAACCGTAAACCTGATGGTTCGCCGTGCCGGCGGAGACACACTGATCGCCGACTACCGGGTGCCGGAAAAATTTGACTTCAAAGTCGCCGGTGTGAAGCCCACCTTTGGCACCGTCTCCAAGTATGCCTGGCTGAATTCGGCCTCCATGGCCCGGGTGGTCTGGGACAGCCTGGGAGGGCTCATCAAGGGACAGTACAGTATCCGAGACCTCTCCGGACCCATCGGCACCATTCAAATCATGTCAGACACCACAAAGGGTGCCCTGAAGAGCGCCGACTGGTACTATCTTCTTGAGCTCTGGGCGCTGCTGGCCATCAATATCGGTGTATTCAATCTGATTCCGTTCCCGGCACTGGACGGGGGCCAGTTCTTCTTTATTATTCTCGAGGGCATCCGCAGAAAGCCGGTGCCGGAAAATGTGCAGGCCGCCTTCAACAGCATCGGCATGAGCCTTCTTTTCCTGCTGATGATCGTGGTCACAGTCAGTGATATTGCGAAACTAACATAGGGTTATCCATCTCGGAGGCATCAATATGGAAACAAGAAAATCCCGCAGAGTACAGGTCGGTGAAAATCTCTTTATCGGAGGCGACGCCCCTGTCGTCGTCCAATCTATGCTCAACGCGCCCCAGGGCGACATTGAGGCAAATGTACAGCAGGCCAGAGAACTCTCGGCGGCCGGATGTCAGCTCATCCGCCTCTCCGTGACTCACCACACCGACATTGACACCATCCGTGCTTTAAAAGAGGCTGTCAAGGTGCCACTGGTGGCGGATATCCAAATGAACTATGAGCTCGCCCTGGAGTCCATCGACGCGGGCATTGACAAAATTAGAATCAACCCTCGCTACATCGGCGGACCGGACAAGGTCCGTGAGGTGGCGGATAAATGCAAAGAGCACCACATTCCCATCCGCGTCGGTGTCAATTCCGGCTCCGTGGAGAAGGAACTCCTGAAAAAGTACGGCGGTGTGACACCGGAGGCCATGGCGGAGAGCGCCATGAACAGTGTGCGCATCCTTGAGAACGCCGACTTCCATGACATTGTCATCTCCATCAAGTCGTCGGATATCCGCACCATGATCGCGGCATACCGCATTGTCGCAAAAGAGTGCGACTATCCGCTGCACCTCGGAGTCACCGAGGCCGGAACGGAGAAGATGGGCCGAATCAAGTCGGCCATTGGAATCGGTTCACTGCTGGCGGACGGAATAGGGGACACTATCCGGGTCTCTCTGGCAGATGAACCTGTCAAGGAAATTGACGCTGCCTTTGACATCCTGAAGGCTCTTGACCTGGTACCCGACGCACCGCAGCTTGTGGCCTGCCCCACCTGCGGACGCACCCAGATCGACCTTATCGGAATTGCCAATGAGGTGGAAGAGCGCTTAAAGGACGTCCATAAGCCCATCCGTGTGGCCGTCATGGGCTGCCCGGTCAATGGCCCCGGAGAGGCCTCAAATGCCGACATCGGTATTGCCGGCGGAAACGGCGTCGGACTGCTCTTCAAGAAGGGCGAAATCATCAAGAAGGTACCGGAGGAGGAACTCGTCGACGAGCTCTTCCGTGAGATAGAAAGGCTGTAAGCAGAATTGTCAGAACCCAAAAGATTTTCGGAAGTGTTTGATTATCCGCCGGAATCCTCTTTTTCGGAGGCCCTGCTGAACGCGGAAGTCCTCGGCATGAGGGTGCACATGGAGGATCGCTCTCTGTGTATTCAACTGGGCGCATCGCAGCAGATTCCGGAGGACGATCTTGTCTCCTTTGAACACATGCTGAAAAAGGATTGCCAGCTCCACCATGTCCGCGTGGAAGTGGGATACCCGGAGGGTGAGGAGACCGTTCTCCCGCCGGAGGAGCGCCCTTTTATCCCTCCGCAGGATGACGACGACGCCATCCCTATGGTGGATGACGCCGACGCACCGCCGCCCAGTGACGAGGATTTGCCAGAGGCAGAACCGGTGGCCCCAGAAGGGACATATCCCATGGAATTGCTTCCCAAGGCCATAGAGAAACTGAAAATCAGAGTTCCTGCCTCCAACGGCTTTCTTCGCGGCAGCACAGCGGAGCAGAACGGGGACACCCTCACCATCAACCTGACCCATGGCGGCGGAAGCATCCTGGAGAGCAAGGGCGCCGCGCAGGCTCTGGAGAAAATCATTCTGGAACAGACCGGCATCTCGCTCCATGTGGTGTTCGGCGGCGTTCTGAAGGTCGAGGTCGACGGCGAGGCCATGCAGAAAATCCAGCGACAGGGTGACAAGAAAGCAAAGGAGAGCCGAAAGTCGGAGGGGGAGAAGAAGAAGGCAAATCGCCCCCACAAAATCATACCCGGACTGCCCCTTTATCTGGAGACGGCAAAGGTCATCTATGGCAAGGGCATCCGCAAACGGCCCAAGCCAATTAAGGATGTCCACGTGGACGACGGAGAGGTCTCCGTCTGGGGCGATGTCTTCGACCTGGAAATCCGGGACACCCGGGACGGCCGCAGCAAGATCATCTCCTTCGACATCACGGACTATACCTACTCCTACACGGTCAAGCTCTTTGGCCGGAACAATGAGGTGTCAGACCTTTGTGGAAAGCTCAAAGATGGCATTACCGTCATGGTCCGGGGCACCGTACAGAACGACAGCTACCGGCATGAATATGTCATTGATATAGGACGCAACGGGTCCATCGCCACCGTGGACAAGATTCCGCGCATGGATGACTACGACGGAATGAAGCGCGTGGAACTCCACATGCATAGCAACATGTCCATGATGGACGCCATGACCGACGCCGGAGAGCTCGTCTCCCGGGCGGCCGCATGGGGGCACCGGGCTGTGGCCATTACGGATCACGGCGTGCTGCAGGGCTACCCGGCTGCGTTCAAGGCATCTGGCAAGACTGGAATCAAAGTCATTTACGGCGTAGAGTCCTATGTCTACGATGATGTCCGGGAGGGCGCCCCAAAGGAGTGGGAGGACATCAAGGAGAGCCTCCGGAACAAGGAATCGTTTACCTATCATCAGATCATTCTGGTCATGAACAACGTGGGTCTCAAGAACCTGTACGGGCTTGTCTCCCGCGCCCATACACAGCACTTTTATAAGAAACCAATTACTCTGAAGTCCGACCTCGCCGCCAACCGGGAGGGCCTTCTCGTGGGCTCCGCCTGCTCCGCCGGTGAGCTGTACCGCGCCATTCTGGACGGGGAGAGCGACGAGCGCATCCAGGAGATCGTGGACTTCTACGACTACATGGAAATCCAGCCCAAGGGAAACAACGGCTTCCTGCTCCGCCCCTATAAGGTCAAAGTCAAGGGGACGAAGGAGACGACCATGATGCCGCCGCGCTTCAGCAGCGAGAAGGAACTGGAGGACATCAACCGCCGCATCCTCTCTCTGGCCGACGCCGCCGGAAAAATGACGGTCGCCACCTGTGACGTCCACTTCATTGACCCCGAGTGTGCCAAGTACCGCGCCATCATCATGGCGGGCCAGGGCTTCACCGACGCGGACAACCAGCCGCCGCTCTACCTGCACACGACGCAGGAAATGCTCGACGAGTTCTCCTATCTGGGTGAGGAGCGGGCAAAAGAGGTTGTCATTGAGAATCCGAATCGTATTGCGGACCTGGTGGAGCGCATCCGGCCAGTGCCGAACGGCTCGTTCCCACCCTCCATCGAGGGGTCGGAGGAACAGCTCCAGACCATCTGCTGGAACCGGGCCAAGGAGCTCTATGGTGACCCGAAGAACAACAATGAGGTCCCGGAGTATGTCTCCAAGCGGCTTTCCAAGGAGCTGGACTCCATCATCAAGAACGGATTCGCCGTACTCTACATGATTGCCCAGAAACTCGTGGCAAACTCCGAGGAGCATGGCTACCACGTCGGATCCCGAGGATCGGTCGGGTCGTCGTTTGTTGCCCATATGTCCGGTATCTCGGAGGTCAACCCGTTGGTGCCCCATTATCGCTGCACTAATCCAGAGTGCCACCACAGTGAGTTCTTTATGAAGGGCGAATACGGTTCCGGTTACGACCTGGAGCCCAAAGCCTGCCCAGAGTGTGGGACCATGATGTGGCGGGACGGCCACGACATCCCGTTTGAGACGTTCCTCGGATTCCACGGAGATAAATCGCCCGATATCGACCTGAACTTCGCCGGTGAGTACCAGCGCAATGCCCACCTCTACACGGTGGAGCTCTTCGGCGAGGACCATGTGTTCAAGGCCGGTACGGTGGCAACGGTGGCGGACAAGACCGCCTATGGCTACGTGCGGAAATATCTCGACGAGAAGGGCTTGAACTACAATAACGCCGAAATCAACCGCCTGACTCTCGGCTGCGCCGGCGTCAAGCGTACCACCGGGCAACACCCGGGCGGCATGGTCGTTGTGCCCAATGCCTACGATGTCACGGACTTCACGCCGGTCCAGTACCCCTCCGACGACCCGGACAAGGGTATGAAGACGACGCACTTCGACTTCCATTTCCTGCACGACACTATTCTGAAGCTTGACAACCTCGGACACGATGTCCCGACCATGTTCCACTACCTGGAACGCATGACCCCGGTACACGACGTCATGCAAATTGACCTCACGGACAAGAGCCTCTATAAGCTGTTCACCAGCCCGGAGCCTCTGGGTGTCACCGAGGAGGATATTGACTGTCCCACCGGTACGCTCTCCATCCCAGAGATGGGTACAAACTTTGTCTTAGGCATGCTCGTGGAGTGCCAGCCGAAGAACTTCTCAGACCTGCTCCAGATTTCCGGTCTGTCCCACGGTACCGACGTATGGCTCGGCAATGCGCAGGAGCTCATCCACAACGGCACCTGCACCATTTCTGAGGTTATCGGAACCCGAGACAATATCATGACCGGGCTCATCCACTATGGACTGGAGCCGGACATGGCCTTCAAGATCATGGAGATCGTCCGTAAGGGCAACGCCACCCGGCTTCTCACCGAGGACCATATCAAGGCCATGAAGGACTGCAATGTGCCCCAGTGGTACATTGACTCCTGCTTCAAGATCAAATACATGTTCCCGAAGGCCCACGCGGCGGCCTATGTCTCTGCAGCCCTTCGCCTCTGCTACTTCAAGCTCTATTATCCGGAGGAGTACTACGCCACGTTCCTGACCGTCCGCGGTGAGGATTTAAGCGCCAAGGCCATTCTGAGCGGCATGGACTACGTCAAGAACCGCCGCCAGGAAATCCGCGAGCTGGGCCGCGATGCCTCCGCCAAGGACAAGAGTGAGGAGACCGGTCTCCACGTGGTTCAGGAAATGCTGGCCCGGGGCATTGAGTTCCTGCCAGTTGACCTGTACAAGTCGAAGGGCACGACCTACACCATTGAGGAGGAGGACGGCCATAAGAAGATCCGTCTGGCCTTCTCTTCTATTGACGGCCTCGGCGAGTCCGCCGCCAATGCGCTGGAAAAAGCCCGGGACGATGGAGAAGGGGAGTACATTTCCCGTGACGACATTCAGCGCCGCGCCGGAATCTCCAGCGCCATCATCACCAAGCTGGATGAGCTGGGCGCCCTGGATGGCATTCCCGACAGTTCCCAGATGAGCCTGTTCGACATCGGCTTCTGACGGCAATAAGCAATAAGATTATACAGGTGTATTGTGGAATATGTATCCGCGATGCACCTGTTTTTATTGCGCAGGTACCCCCGACGTGCTAAAATAGTGCCAAGTTTTCATTCACGTGCGTAGGCACGACTCGGAGGTTGTTTATGCTCGGCAGATATGTCAGAGTAAAAGTGACCGCTCCGATCTTTTCAAAAAACGAGGCTGAGGGCTTCACCTATGAACTGAATTTTGGGGAATTTCGGAACGTCACTGCACGCTCAAAGAACAAGTATTTCGCCTTTATCATGGGAATCAAGAGACCAGTCCGGGTCTTTGACGGCATTGTTATTGCCTCTCTCATGAAGGACGGGCGCACGTACTATGTGGTATCTCCCAAGAGCCGCAAGTACATCATCCATGACGTGAAAAAGGCCACGGCCTTTTTCCAGCCGGACAGCATCCGCTGCTACTATGAGCGCTCCTGCGGCGCTGTGGTCCAGCGGACCATCAACGGGCAGAAACAGTTTCTGCTCATCAAAAACAAGAGAAGTGCCCACTGGAGCTTTCCAAAGGGCCACATGGAAGAGGGGGAGACCCGGGAGGAGACCGCCAAGCGCGAGGTCCTCGAGGAGACCGGAATCCATATCAAGATCATTCCGGGCTTTCAGGAGTCCTCCACTTACATGATCCAGAACCGCATCAACAAGACGGTCATCATCTTTGCCGCCACGACCGGCGACCGGAAGACCGTGAACCAGGAATCGGAAATTGAGGCCTCGGAGTGGCTGCCCTATGAGGAGGCCGTCCACCGGCTGAAATTTGAAAATGACCGGAAGATCCTCCGGTCCGCATACCATTTTCTGAAGAAGAAAGGCCGTTAACGGAACACAGACCGTTTTCGGACTGCAAAAGCCCTCTCATGTTTGGACAAATTGCTCTGCATGAGGGGGCTATCTAATAATATGCTCAAGGAGGGGTTCCATGTTTCGAGACATGCGGCGGAAGAAGCAGGCCATTGGTGAGGACGAGTGCATCCAGGTGTTAAAGGAACAGACGCGTGGCGTGCTGTCTGTACTGGGTGATGATGGGTATCCTTACGGTGTGCCTATCAATCATTATTACAACGATGAGGACGGGCACATCTATTTCCATGGTGGAAAAATCGGCCACCGGGTAGATGCAGTCCGCGCCAACGACAAGGTATCGTTCTGTTGCTACGATCACGGTACCCAAAAAGAGGGGGACTGGGCTCTGACCGTCCACTCCGTCATTGTCTTTGGCCGTATTCGGATTGTGGAGGACCAGGAAAAGACCAACGATATTTCCCGTCGTCTCTGCTACAAGTTTACGGATGACGAGGATTACATCGCCCAAGAAATTCAGCGCTCCGGTCCCGGGACCCTTCTTATGGAGCTCATCCCCGAGCACATGACCGGAAAACTTATTAACGAGAAATAAGGAACGGAATAGAGAAGAATCGGACGGAATGCCGTTCGGTTCTTTTTTGAGGAGATTTTGGCACCATAGGCCGTGGCAGAAAGCTCGATTCGCCGGGCAAAGTTGCGCGAACCCGGCCGGGGTGTTAGAATAGAGCAGATTATCAACAGAGGAGGAATCGCCATGGCAGACAGAGGAAAGTTTTACATTACCACCGCCATCGCATATACATCCAGAAAGCCCCATATTGGAAACTCGTATGAGATCGTTCTCACCGACTCCATCGCCCGCTACAAGAGAATGCAGGGCTACGATGTGTTCTTCCTGACCGGCACCGACGAACACGGACAGAAGATCGAGGGCTACGCCGAGGCGGCGGGCTGCACGCCGAAGGAGTATGTCGACAAGGTCTCCGGGGAAATCCGGCAGGTGGCCGACCAGCTCAACACCTCCTATGACAAGTTTATCCGCACCACGGACGACTACCATGAGAAGACGGTCCAGAAAATCTTCAAGAAGCTCTATGATCAGGGCGACATCTACAAGGGCGAGTATAAAGGAATGTACTGTACTCCCTGTGAGTCTTTCTGGACGGAGTCCGAGCTCGTGGACGGCAAATGCCCCGACTGTGGCCGCCCGATCCAGCCCGCCTCGGAGGAGGCCTACTTCCTGAAGCTCTCCAAGTATCAGAAGCAGCTGGAGGACTACATTGAGGAGCATGACGACTTCATCTATCCGGAGGCCCGGAAGAAGGAGATGCTCAACAACTTCATCAAGCCCGGTCTTCGGGACCTCTGCGTCTCCCGGACGTCCTTCAAGTGGGGCATTCCGGTCACGTTTGATGACAAGCATGTCATCTATGTGTGGATCGACGCCCTGAGCAACTATATCACCGCCCTCGGTTACGACCCGGACAACCCGTCCGAGCAGTATAAGAAGTACTGGCCCGCCGACGTGCATATCATCGGCAAGGACATTGTCCGGTTTCATACCATCTACTGGCCCATTATGCTCATGGCACTCGGTGAGCCGCTGCCGAAGCAGGTCTTTGGTCATCCGTGGCTACTGTTCGGCGAGGATAAGATGAGTAAATCGCGCGGCAACGTCATCTACGCTGACGACCTCATTGAGCTCTTTGGAGTGGACGCCGTTCGGTACTACCTGCTGAGCGAAATGCCGTATGCCTCTGACGGCTCTATTACCTATGAGACCATGATAGAGCGGTACAACTCAGACCTGGCCAACACCATCGGCAACCTGGTCAACCGCACTATCTCCATGAATAAGAAGTACTTTGACAGTGTTATTCAGGAGCCCACCGTGCATGAGCCGGTGGATGACGACCTGGCCAACACCTGCAAGGCAGCCGTTGCTAAGGTTGAGGAACTGTTCAAGACCTATCGCGTGGCAGACGCCCTTGAGACGGTCGTCGGCATTGCGAAACGCGCCAACAAGTACATTGATGAGACCGAACCGTGGGTCCTTGCCCGCGACGAGAGCAAGAAGGCACGCCTCGGCACGGTCCTCTACAACCTGTTTGAGGCCATCCGCTACTTTGCTGTACTTATCAAGCCCTTTATGCCCGACACCTCCGCCGCCATCTTCGCTCAGACGAACATGAACGGCGACGACTACGACTCTCTGGAAAACTGGGGTACCCTCGAGGCCGGCCGCACCACCGGCGCTGCCAAGCCGCTGTTTGCCCGCATTGACAAGGACGAAATGTTCAAGACCATTGAGGCCAAACAGAAGGAGACCGCCGCAAAAGAGAAGGCCAACAACGAGAAGGTCAAGGAGACCCTCGAGGAGAAGGCCGAGGAGAAAATTGAGGGCGTTGCCCAAATCGGTATCGATGACTTCTCCAAGGTGGAGCTCCGCATCTGTGAGATCAAAGCCTGCGAGAAGATCAAACGGGCAAAAAAACTCCTGAAACTGACTCTGGATGACGGCGAGGGCGAGCGCACTGTCGCCTCCGGCATTTCCCAGTGGTATGCCCCGGAGGATCTGACCGGACACAAAGTCGTTGTCGTCTCGAACCTGAAACCTGCGAAACTCTGCGGTGTCGAGTCCCAGGGCATGATCCTGGCCGCCGACAACAGTGACGGCAATGTCCAGGTCCTGTTCGCCGACAACATGGAGACGGGAGCAAAACTCCGCTGATTGGGGGCCGGGAACCATGAAGAATATCTTTGATACCCATGCCCACTATGACGACCCGGCATTTGACGAGGACCGGGACGAACTTCTCCGCAATGTGCTCCCGGAAAAGGGAGTATCGCTTGTGGTGGACCTCGCAACGGATCTCGTGACCTCTGCCCATGTCGTGGAACTGACCCAGCGGTATGATTATGTCTACTGCGGTGTCGGATATCATCCGGAACAGGCCGCCGACGAGCGAAAGGGAGACTTGGACGTCATCCGCACGTTCCTCACGAACTGTAAGAAGTGTGTGGCGGTTGGGGAAATTGGCCTCGACTACCACTACGACGACGGGGCTCCCCGTGAGACGCAGCTGGACCTGTTTGCCCGCCAGCTGGAAATGGCCAACGAGCTGGACATGCCTGTTGTGGTTCATGACCGGGATGCCCACCAGGATACCCTGGACATGCTGAAAAAGTACAAGCCGAAGGGCGTTGTCCACGCATTCTCCGGAAGCGTCGAGATGATGCGGGACATTCTGGACCTCGGCATGTATATTGGACTTGGCGGCGTCGTCACATTCAAGAACGCCAAGAAACCAAAAAAAATAGCCGAGGAGGTTCCACTGGATCGCCTGCTCCTAGAGACCGATTGCCCCTATATGGCGCCGGTGCCCCATCGCGGTACCCGGAACGACTCGAGCCTTATAGCTGACACGGCGCAGTTTATTGCGGACCTCCGGGGCATGGATGCCCAGGAACTCATTGACATCTGCAATGAGAATGGTCGGAAAATGTACCAAATAAGCGAATAAAAATTCAGCGGCTCCGGGACTTCCCCCGGGGCCACTTTTTTCGGTATAATTATTATTATTTATCCCCATTTTCGAGGTGACCTCATTTGCGATTGACCAGCAATATCGTCCGCAACATCACCAGTTCCATCAGCGAGCGCAGCATTGCCTTCTATGACGCCGTCATGGCCATTGCCATAACGCTCCTGGTACTGGAGCTCGCGGTTGACGACTTCCGGCAGTTTGACTGGCATGCGGTCCGGGAACTTTTCGCACCTTTTACCGCCATGCTCATAAGCTTTGTCGTGCTGGCAGAGCTGTGGATTTTCCATACCCGCATTTATTCTCTGCCTTATTTCCACGACACCTGCTCTCCTCGCATGACGGCAATCTCGCTGTTTTTTGTTGCAGTATTTCCCAAGGCCACTGCCATCATCGGAAAATATCATGACCACTTCTGGTCTGTGCTGGTCTATCTTCTGTGTCTTATATTCCTGCTTCTTTCCATGGTCATCAGCGTGCGGATCTCGCTCGGTCACGCTTCCTGGAACATTTTCGAGGAGTCTCCCATTGATCTGGACGACCCGCTCCGGGTCTTCCCCAAAGATATGCCGAACGCCATTCGGGCCTTGTCCCAGTATTCCCAGCTGAAGGAGACCTTCGACACCATCCGCCATTTTCTGCTCCTGAACATTTGGGAGTTCATCATCATGGTCGTCACGACCTTGGGCTCCTCTATTTTTATCATGTTCCATGCGGGAATCTGCTACTTCTTCCTGCTCTTGAACCTTGTCAGCGCGGCCATTCTCCGCACTATGATCAACCGCGTCGACACCGACACGCTGCTCTACGAGTTTGACATCTTGCTGGAACGCATGGAGGAACTCTACAACAAGTGCGACGCCTGGCGTGATGCCAGCGGTCACGTCGACTTCGACGCCGAAACCGCCCAGCTCGCCATTGAGGAGGACTGGGAGGGCGACCATGCCAAGCGCCTTGCCACCCATATGCTGGAACTCCAGGAAGAACATGAACGGCGCAAGGATGTCCGTGAGGAGCGGCATCATGTGCGCAAGGATGCCAGGAAGAAGAGAAGGAGCAAAAAATAATTTTGCATTTTATGGGCGATTCAGTCCATTCCCCTCCAATTTTCATCAAAAACCGAACTTTCTGGCCCAGCCAGACTGAATTTCGAACAAACTATCCTCTGTTGCACGCCCCAGTCTGAAAATTATTCAGTCAAATCGGACCCAAAGAGGGAATAAAACTGAAATTCAGTTTTATGGCGCAGATTCTTCAGTATTTCACTTAAAGTTTTGATGTAGAAAACTGAATCGCCCGCCGAATAATAAATTGAACTGGGCCAAATTCGGACCGGTCGGGCGGGGTGAGGATAGTTTTACTGAAATAGAATAGTTGGGAGCTGTACCAAATGAATTTGGTGTAGCTCCTTTTTATTTTGAACCTTATTTTTCGGGGGGGGGGTCACTGATAGTAGAACAGTTTTGAAAGGGGAATAGGTAATGAAGTTTAGTAAGGCTGTTACATCATTATTGTTGGCATTGCTATTGGTGATATGCTCAACATTTAGTGCTTGTGGTGCGGAAAAACATGAGAGCGTGATTCCTAAGAAAATCACGTTGTACTCAGGAAAAGTGGTTGAACCGACGTATGATCCAAAAACGAAAACATTGAACATGAATAGTACGGATGATTCGTTCCCGCTGAGTGACTTATGGGCGCTATCCCAATTGGATACCAAGACAAGAAATCTGGCTCTGTTAGGTTTTTGCCAAGATTGGGACTGGATTGGTTTTACAGCAGCATGCTCCAATTCGGCTGTTAGTGGAAAACTCAGCAAGGTTCGATATTTTTGGACTATGGATGATGATGTGGAGAACTATCGGGAAGCAGTTTTTGAAAACAAACAGAATGGGCTTCCTACTCATGTGAATGGATATAATAATTTTCAAGGTCAAGAAGTTACGCTTCAATATAATTCTGATGGCAATATCAAATCATCCGATTATCTTGGCAGTGGCCCTGGTGGAGATATTTATGGAAAATTCTCCTATGACAGCAGAGGCAATCTTGTCAGTATGGATGGTAAGAAGATTTCTTATGATGATGCCGGTCGAATGATCTCCTGTGGGAAAAGCAAATTTGTCTATGATTCTGATGGAAATTTGATACACATGGAAATTGATCTGTATGATGACGGAGATGTAAAGACATATGACCTTACGTATTCTAAAGGAAATGTGGATACCGTAAAAGATAAAAATGGTACGATAGCTTTTGAATACAAAGTTATTTAATGGATTTTAAAATCAGGTGCCGTATCACTAGTCAGTGATACGGCACTTGATTTTGTATTTAGGTAAAACCACTCGCTAGGCGAGTGGTTCCGGATATGTTTTACATTTGAACAGAAAAAATCCTCCTGCTACACTTTGAATGCGGTCTG
>OMYO01000030.1 GCA_900315285.1 uncultured Eubacteriales bacterium
GCCTTGCCCCGATGCAGACGATCGTTCCGCAGTAAATATCAAGAAGCCTCCCGTCCTCTGCCTACAGCCCGCGGTTCGGTTCCAACCCGAGAAGCTTGCCCTCTTCATTGCAGATGACCGCCGTATCGTCCGATACCGGCTCCGTCAGCTCGATATGCCCGCCGACCAGTTCGGACAGCGCCTTATATGTCGCCGGAATCTCTCTGATCTCCGCTTTCCTGCCCGGTTTTGCTACAACTACTTTCCAAGTCTTCATAATCGTTCGTCTCCTTTTGCTAATACGGTTTCTGTTCGGCAGAGGGAGATTTGCTTCTCCCTCTACTATGGGCCACAGAAATCAACCGGTTACTTCTCAGGCCTTGCACGGTCCTGGCCGGTGTATCCCAGCTCATCTGCAAGCTGCTTTTTAAGCCTTGCCTTGATGCGCTGGATTGTCCTGGAGACGGACTGTGTCGTGCGGTTCACCTGCGCCGCAGCATCCTTCTGCTCATCACCGGATCCGAATACGGTGAACATGATGATCTGATCTGTGTCATTAAGACCGCAAAGAAAATCGTGAACAAACTTTTCAACCGGGTCCTCTTCATCGTCATCTGTGTCATCCTGATACTTGCTCACCATATATCTGCGGTACGACTCCACATCCACGGGATCAGGCGTGGTATCCGCTTCCTCTGAATCCGGATCTGTATTGGCCTTGAATGCCTTGTTCCTGGCATCCTCGTGGTCGTCCGCATTGCGCTTCTGGATATTGACGGCGTGATCCATGTTCGCCAGCATCGTAAACAGATCGGCGTTGCTGCTGCCGTCCTTATTCTTCAGAGGAATCACATCGGGTGTCGCACCGCGCTTCTTTGTTCCTGTGATGTAGTGATAGCTGCCTTTGTCATCGACATACCCCTCACGGTTCCTGTCAAAACGATCCTTCGGAAGGTCGAGCCCTCCAAAGAGCTTTGAATAATCATTCTTTTTCTTACTTGCCATGTCTTTGCACCTCCGCTTGTCGCGGCGGGAGGCACAAAGAAAGAGCCGGTGAATGCATGACTCACCGGCGTAAGGCAAAAAGGCATGCCAAGAAACGGTGAGTGCAGCATAGATTTGAAAATCCCTGAATCAGGAATTTGTCTTTCTATGTGCATCCCGCCGTCTTATGGCCATCTCGAACGTTGAGAAATCTTTTGTTGTAGTACTGTGTTTACGGGTTACTTTGAAATATGTGATTTATAGTGGATCGCGCATGCTGTGCTCCTTTCTGACAACTATGTAGCCAAACCGACTGAATTTCCGGTTCCGATATAAATATGTCTGAAAATCTGCAGAATAAAAAAATTGCAGATATATCCCTACTAAGAAACATGGGAATCAACCGGATCGGGTCTTCTGCATACCTCATGAAAATAAGTTCCTCTACCGGTAGGCCACGGGAGAAGAAAAGCCTCAAGTTTTTTCTTGAAAATAAGCTCTACGCACAAACAAAAAGACCCCGGCAAACAAGCCCTTGGAAGATACACTTCTTCCTTTAGACTCATTTGCCGGGTTCTTCAGGGTACTCTGCCCAGTTCAACTCTCACACAAATGTTTATTAATCGATCGGCGAACTTTCCGATACTCAAGCCGGATTCGACGCTTCAAACCGCCCTTGCGGGATGTAATTTTCAATGTCTGGAAACGGCCGGCTTCTTGCCGGAATACTCTTCGATCTTGATATATGCCATGTTGTCTGTGATCTCATGTCGAATAATCGCCCTGCACTTCGTACAGCGTGTAGTCGTATCCGTTCCGTCCGCAGACCTGGCTAGCCTCCTGCCACATTCCGGACAAGTGATGATATAGCGGCGCTTCTCGTCCGGAAAAAACATGGATGCGTAGGACTTTAATCTGATAACTGCAGCGTCTGATTCCCTATGATACTCAGTCCTGGCACCGCATTTCCTGCATGTTGCATACCCCTCTTCACTGTCCTCCTCCGAAGTCTTCACAGGGCACCCGCAGCCTGTGCAGCAAACAGTAAACTTCATTGATGTGCTCTACCTCCCAAACAGTCCCCTTTTGCTGGGGAAGATACCCGTATTTCATGATGCGCTTCTCCTTAAGCCAGACCTTTAATTACCTTCACAGCAACTCCCTGTATGATGACGTTATCCCCGTAGATATCCCGCATCTCAGGGTTCTCCGGATGCAGCCGCACACGGTGATTCTCCGGTTCCGGATAAAATCTCTTGAGAGTTGCCTCGTCTTCCATCAGGGCCACAACGATCTGCCCAGGCTCGGCTGTATTCTGCTGGCGGATAAGCACCAGATCACCGTCATCAATCCCGGCTCCGATCATAGAATCCCCATTTGCTCTCAAAATGAAGAAGTCGCCTTTCCCGAAAAGGGAGGCGGGAAGCTTGACATACTCTTCAACGTTCTCCTCGGCGAACTTCGGGACACCGCAGGATACCGCTCCAAGAACAGGGACGAAATTATAGGTTTTACTCCGGATCTGCCTCTCCCGCCTGGTTGTGATGTTGCGAACGCCACCATAATCCAGAACATTCTCTTCACGCATGACCTTGAGATAACGCGACACTGTTGCCGGGGACAGCCCCGTTCCTTCCGAAATCTGCTGGCTCGTGGGCGAAACCGAGTATTCGGCCGTGAATTTGTCGATAAAATTCTCCATGCGCTTGAAATATTCTGCGTTCTTATGCTGCATTCATTGCACCTCCAGTTGGTTTATCTGAAATTCAGACCGAAAGGGTTGAAAAGTTCAGACCTTGGCGGAAATAGGGAAGAAAAAGGACTGAATCGCCCGCAGGAAGAGAAAGCCCAAGGGCTCAAATTAAGTCAAAATACTCGAATCTGGTAGAGCCAGACTGAATCGCCCCAGCCCGGCGGACCCAGTCCGGCCCCCACCGACCCCACAAGACAAAAAAGAGCAGGACCGCCTTAGTGATCCTGCTCCCTTTTTATGCCATAGTCCTCTGCTTCACGTACACCCACGTGCCTTTTTGCCCATACCGGTTCAGATACCCATTCTGCCGGTACATTGCCCGGTCTGGGTCGACAACGTATAGCGTGCCGCTAATTGTGATTTCGCACCACGAATGATAGCTTGGGCCGTCGCGGGTTGGGACGTACCCAGCGACCTGATGGACATGGTAGCCCATAAGGTGCGCCATCTTATAGAACGTAGCTGCCATGACGTAGCAGTTGCCCTTCTTGTGCTTGAACCCGTAGGCCGCGAACCGCTCCGTGCCATAGGACGGGTCCAAAGAGGGGCTGTGCTTAGCGTAGTTTATCTGGGTGCACCAGTTGTAGGCGGCCTTCAGGTTCCAGCCTACGCTGTCGAGAACGTGGGCGGCGGCCGTCTCGTCGCTAGTGACCTTGCCGTTCTTCGTCATGTAATAGTTTTTGCCATGGCGGTAGCCGCCATTCGCGTTGGTATTGACCATGCCGTTTTCAATGACGTACGAGGCCTTGCCGGATTTCGCCACGCCGGAGTAGGTGAAGTCCACCTGACCGTTTTTCACGTAGTAGCTGCCGGAATCGGTCTTGTAGATGCCGTTGGCGGCGCGGTCGACCTGGCTGTTCTGGACCCAGTACCAGCCGTAGTCGGGGGAGGAGAGGGATTCCCAGTCGAAATCGCCCCGGGAGACCTGGAGGTAGCCTCGCAACGTCGGGGCGAGGCCGTTGTAGCCGTCGACTGTGCCAATTGATCCAATCTCGTAGACGCTCGTGCCGTCTGTGGAGACGACATACTTGTGCTGGTCAATGTGGCTGCTCAGGGCGGCGGCCGTGTCCCAGTGCGGCTGTTCCCCCTTCTTGCTGGCCGCTGCAGCAGGAAGCGCTGTGGCAAACATCGTACTCATCAGCAGAATTGCGAGCACGAGGGCGATGCACTTATTCTTATATCTCATGACCATTCTCCTAAATCACAGAATTTTCTTCAGCCCCGGAACCTTCCGGACAGCCCAAATACAGACCCAAGAAGCCAGTGCCGTTGCAAGCCACAGGCCGGCAAAGCTCAGTACGGGTACCGCAGTCTGATACGGGTTCCAGCCTGCATACCGCAGCACCAGCCGAAGCCCCATCATGTGGATGAGGTAGATGCCGAAGGAGCATCGGTCGAAGGAGTTCAGGAGCCGGATGCCCCATCCGCCCTCCGAAGCGGGGTTCTGTACCGTGTCCAGAAGTCCAAACACACCCGCACTCTGCAGAACAACTGGGAATGCGGAGTATCCAATTTCCCAGCCATACTTCACCGCAGGCAATATGACCGCAATGGGAAGAACCAGCAAGAGTGCGGAGGAGAGGCGGTTCAGACGGAGGATCCGATTGTGAATCGCATACCCGAGAAACAGATAGAAGGGATAAATGGTGGCCACCTGGATGCTGATGGGGCAGCTGTACCCAAACTGCTCCAGAATGGGCAGCAGGGACAGAAACAGGAACAGGATACCTAGTAGGTACCGTAGCTGCGAATCCGTGGAGTGCTGCGCCACCTTCTGGAAGAAGGGCATAAGCATGTAGAGCCCCAGGAGAACATACAGGTACCAGAGATGCGCCCAGCTCCCCTCGGTCAGGGCATTCCGCAGGCCGCCCCAGAGAACGCCGCGCAGGAACCCGCCCTGCTCGTGATCCATGAAATAATCAAAGACGCGGAACCCATAGCAGAACAGAAGCAGCGCCCCGGCCACCCGGGGAATATATTTCTTCCAGACTTTGGCGATGGACGTCTTTTTCGATCCATCCAACAACAGTGCCCCTGTCACCATCAAAAACACCGGGACTGCCCACATGAGACAGGCCACCACGGACTTCGATGCGAACTGCAGGCCAACGTCAGCATCCCCAAGATAAAGCAGCCTGGCTGACTCCACTGTGTGAAGAAGCACAATGGCGAGGCAGGCTGCAATGCGTAGCAGGGAATAGGATATACGCCGCTGCATATCAGTAGACCAGGGCGTCATCGCCGATGCAGCCCTCATCGGAGCTGTTGGCTGCTGCTTTCGCAGTAGTGTGATGTACTGCTGCAGCACGCTTTGTGGCGGCTCTCGTCGTGGCCTTGGTCTTTGTTGTCTCCTGCTCAGTTGTGCTCTGTGTGACCGTTGTCACCGCTGTGGATTTCGTGGTGCTTTCCTGGGCGACCTTTCCGGAACCGCAGGCGGCAAGGCAGAGGCAGAGGGCGAGCGCGAGAATTACAGAGAGAATGGTTTTCAATTTCATAATGATACCTTCCTTATTTAACACTGGGAAATAGACGCATCGTTTTCAACATTTGTTTTTTTCAGTTTTCAGGCGACAAAACAGCGCCGCGAGAATTTTACTGAAAATAAATTCAGTGAAATATTTTTCAGTAAAACATGCTGCCCGGGGGGAGGAATGAAAATGTTTTTTGCAGAGAGGAAGAGCTTGTAAAGGTATTTCCCACTATCTTTTAGTTGAAACTTCTAGCTAAATAATCCATAATATGGATAAAAATGCTTCTAATTTTATGCATTATTTATCAATTCTCGTCAGACGTTGGGGGAAACCGTTCATGAAAATTCTGGTCATCAACTGCGGCAGCTCGTCGCTGAAATTCAAGCTCATAGAAATGCAGGACGAGACCGTCCTGGCCAAGGGAAACTGTGAGCGAATAGGGGCAGGCGGCCATGTGAAATGTAAGGCCAACGGCACAACCGTTTCCTATGACTGCGAACTGCAGAACCATGCTGCCGCATTTGAGAAAGTCAGCGAACTTCTCATGAACGGGGACACCAAGGTCATAGACTCCCCGGACGACATTGCGGCCATTGGCCACCGGGTCGTACAGGGTGGAGATATTTTCCACAAGAGCGTTCTGGTGGATGAGAAGGTGAAGGATGGCATCCGCTCCCTCATCGACCTGGCACCGCTGCACAACTCGGCCAACCTCCAGGGTATTGAGTGCGCCGAGGCCGCATTCCCGGGCAAACCCAATGTCTGTGTTTTTGACAATGCATTCCACAGCACCATGCCGCCGCGGGCCTATATGTATCCGCTGCCTTATCGGTATTATCAGGATTACAAAGTTCGAAAATATGGATTCCACGGTACATCGCACCGGTATATCTCCGTCCGCCTCCACGGCATGCACCCGGAATACCGCAAAATCATCATCTGCCATATTGGCAACGGATCTTCCGTCTCCGCCATCAAGGACGGCGAGGTCATGGACACGTCCATGGGCATGACGCCGCTGGACGGCTTTATCATGGGTACTCGCTGCGGTTCCATTGATCCGGCAATCGTCACTTATATTCAGGAAAAAGAGGGTGTATCGCCCGAGCGAATGAATGAGATCATGAACAAGGAGTCTGGCCTGCTCGGACTCTCCGGGGTCTCCTCCGACATGCGGGACCTCCGCAAGGCCGCCAATGCCGGAAACGAGCGCGCCCAGCTCGCTCTGGATGTGCTCTACTATCAAGTGGCGCAGCAGATCGGAGCCTATATGGTCTCCCTCGGCGGCTTTGACGCCCTGGTATTCACCGCGGGAATTGGCGAGAACACCCCGATGACCCGGAAAATCGTCTGCGACTTTTTCAAATTTTTCGGCATGAAACTGGACCCGAAGAAGAACGAAGCGGCCATAGGCAAAGAAATGCGAATTAGCACCGACGACTCCTCTGTCGCCGTCTATGTCATTCCCACCGACGAGGAGCTCATGATAGCCCGGGACACGAAGGCCCTCATCCGACGCTGAAATTTCTTGCAATTGCGAGGGGAAAAGCAGATAATATCTTTGGCTTATTTATAATGTATATTTTCAGGAGGAATCCCCATGTCGTTTATCGAAGGAATCAAAGAACAGGCCCGCAAGGATAAGAAGACCATTGCTCTTCCGGAGTCCGAGGACGAGCGCACCATCCGTGCCGCCGCCAAAGTCCTGGAGGAGGGAACGGCCGACCTCATCCTCGTCGGCAGCGAAGAAGAGGCAAAGAAGATGGCCTCCGACCTCGGTGTCAATATTGACGGTGCCAAATTTGTGGACCCCGCCACTTCCGAGGACCTGGACAGCTTTGTGGAGACACTCTACGAGCTCCGCAAGCACAAGGGCATGACTCCTGAGAAGGCGAGAGAGACTCTCCTCAGCGACAAGACCACATTCGCCTGCATGCTCGTGAAGACCGGTGCCGCCGACGGCCTCGTCTCTGGTGCCTGCCACTCCACAGCCAACACGCTTCGCCCGGCCCTGCAAATTCTCCGCACCGCCCCCGGCGCAAAGCTCGTCTCCGGTTTCTTCGTCATGGACGTTCCGAACTGTGAGTACGGCGAGAACGGTGTCTTCGTCTTCGCCGACTGCGGTCTGAACCAGGATCCGGATCCGGATCAGCTGGCCGCCATTGCCAACGACTCCGCAGCAAGCTTCAAGAAGCTCGTCGGCGCAGACGCAAAGGTCGCCTTCATTTCCCACTCCACCAAGGGCAGCGCCAAGCACGCCCTCGTCGACAAGGTCGTTGCTGCAGTCAATGCCGCTCATGAGCAGTATCCGGACCTCAACTGCGACGGTGAAATGCAGGTGGATGCCGCCATTGTCCCGTCCGTCGGCGCCTCCAAGGCACCCGGCAGCCCCGTTGCCGGTCAGGCCAACGTCCTTATCTTCCCGAACCTCGACGCAGGAAACAGCGGTTACAAACTTGTCCAGCGTCTTGCCAAGGCAGAGGCCTATGGCCCCATGCTCCAGGGCATTGCGAAGCCGGTCAACGACCTGTCCCGTGGCTGCTCCTGGGAGGATATCTGCGGTGTCATTGCCATCACGGCAGTTCAGGCTCAGGACTAACTCCGCATTATTTTATCAATATTGCCGCTCTCGCTAAACCGAGGGCGGTTTTTTTCTGTCTATGATATGTGATATAATGAGTAACAACATATTTTTATAATTATGGTGGGGCAAATGAATCAGAGTGAAGAGAGACAACAGAATATTCAGCGGGTCATCAAGACGGCACAGGACCTCTTCGTGAAAAACGGGGTGGTCAATACCTCTGTGAACCGCATTGCCCAGGAGAGCGGTCTCTCGGCCATGTCACTCTACCGCTACTTCTCCACCCGGGAAAATCTCGTACTGGAGGTATGGAAGGACTCCCTCAGTGTTTTCTACGGTGTGTTCATGCGGAAATACGAAGAGCACATCGCGGACGCCAAAAACGGATATGAATTATTTCTCCGCTGCATGGACACCTATATTGAGATCTATGCCATCCATCCGGAATGGTTTGACTACACGAGGGAAATGTTCGTCTCCTTTGCCGGACAGAAGGCCGCGGAGCGGGACGCCGAAGGCCAGAAAGACCGTGATTTCTGGGAGAAGTTCTATACCTGGATTCCCATGCCTGCCCTAAAGGCCATGCAGGAGGGCCAGGAGGACGGCTCCATCCGTGCGGACATCAACGTCTATGGGGCCTACCAGCTCATCCACAATGTCTACACCGGTGTGAGCATTACGCAGAACTTCACGGAGGATATCCACCCGAATGATCTCATCCGTTTCACCACGGACCTGCTGGCCAATTATATCCGCAGCGACTCCTGAAATCCTCAATACTAATTTAAGAAATCCGCATATAATAGGAGCGGAAAGGGGCGAATACCTAATGAGTAAAAACCATTCCCATAAATTATCCGCCATCGTACTCGCAGCCTGCATGGCTCTCGGCAGTGCATCCTCTGCCATGGCGGCCACACCCACCTTCACTTCGGAAAATCCGTTTGCTGTTCCCACGGCGGCTATCACCGCTAATGGAACCACGAACCAGAACTATAACAGCGGCAAAAAGCCTACCACACCGACTCCGTCTCAGCCGACCGCGTCCACGGCAGCACGTCCGTCGACCCGCCAGACCTCTCCGCTGAACCTGCTCCGTCCGGTTTCCCAGCCGACTCGTCAGACGGTTCAGCCTGCTCGTCAGACGGCACAGCCCGCTCGCCAGACCGTGCAGCCGGCTCGCCAGACCGCACAGCCTGCTCAGGCTACACTGCCGACGCAGCCAGCACAGCCAAAGCAGACTACGCCTGCTCCTACGGCAACCACCATTTCTCCGGAGCCGGAGGAAGAGGAGAATCCGGTCACCGAGCCCACTGCTCAGCCGACTGCTACTGAGACCAAGACGACGGACACGACTCCGGTTGCCGGAACTATTACCGTCCGTCCAAATGACGCCTATTATGACGAGGACACCCTTGTCGTGGAGGTCTATATTATCAATGGTTTCTCCCGTCCAATTGCTGTTTTCGGTGACCAGACCCTGACACTCTACGCCGAGAACAAGAAAGTCGGAAAGACCTCGGCCAATATCAAGGACGACCTCATCATTCCGGCGGGCTCCTACAAGGCCTATACGTTTGTATTCCCCAGTGGCTCCTTTACCACAGGTGTCACGCTCAAGGAACTGAGTGCCGACGCCGACATCTGCTATGCCTGGGCGGATGAATAATTGCATCCTCGCCAATCTCAGGTATAATAGTAGGGAGGAAGGAGAACGTACTTCATGAAAAAGATCGCATCCGTACTGCTTGCAGTTCTGCTCATTGCCACCCTCTCGGTACCGGCCCTCGCCGCGTCTCCGACAGACCGCTTCCAGAATCTTCTCGGCGGCTCTGCCCCGGCAGCTTCCCAGCAGACAAAACAGACCGTATACACCGCCAATGACAAGACGCCCATTAACGCCCAGGTCTGCGTAAAACCGCAGAGAGTGGAAATGAAGGACGGCAAACTCATTGCCCGTTGTTATGTTATCAATGGCATGGACCGCCCCGTTTGGATCATGGGGAAACAGACCATTGCCATCTTCGCCAACGGCAAGAAAATTGCCCAGGGTGAGGCTGACATCCCCCAGGACGAGGAGTACTCTATTGATCCTGGCAAGTGTGAAATTGAGGAGTTCACGCTGACCGGCAGCGAATTTGACAAGACGGCCAGCTTGGAGAATCTCCGAATTGACTCCCTTATCACGTATGCGTGGGACGATGAATAAATATTAAGGATACGCAAAAAAGCGGCAGAACCTGTGTTTGGGTTCTGCCGTTTTCTTATGGAAAGACACGGGGAAAGGGCTGTATCACTTGTTGGTGAGACGGCTCCTTTGATTTTCTTGCTTTTATTGTTAGAAATATAGGGACAACTCATACCAAATTGGGATTCCTAAGCTGCGTGGTATGAGCTCGGTTGCGCTCAATCAAATTTTTCTAATACCAAGCCGCCAAATTCGGGCTCGCCGGTATGAGTTGCCTCAATAATTCCTGTATAATGCCCTGGCATCATGGTACAGTGTAATTAGGAAAGGGGCGATTCACTCATGACTCTGACATTTATCGGTGCGGACCACGAAGTCACCGGCTCCTGTTATCTGCTCGAGGCCTGCGGCAAGAAGATTTTGATTGACTGCGGACTCGAACAGGGGGCGGATATCTACGCCTCCGGGGAAATCCCGGTGCCGGCGGGTGACATAGACTGTGTCCTCTTGACCCACGCCCACATTGACCATTCCGGCAAGCTGCCGCTGCTGGCGGCACAGGGCTTTTCCGGCCCCATTTACTGTACCCGGGCTACCCAGGACCTCTGTGCCATCATGTTGAAGGACTCCGCGCACATTCAGGAGTTTGAGGCGGAGTGGAAATCCCGGAAGGCAAAACGGGCTGGCCGGGACCCGGTGAATCCGCTCTATACTGTGGATGACGCTGTGGCGGCGCTGCGGCTGTTCCGCGGCTGCAGTTACCAGGAAATGCTGTCCCTCTACAATGGCATTCAGGTCCGCTTTATTGACGCCGGCCATCTGCTCGGCTCCGCGTCCATTGAGATCTTCGTCACCGAGAATGGCATTACAAAGAAAATCGTCTTCAGCGGCGATATTGGGAATTTGGATCAGCCCCTTATCCGGGACCCGCAGTATATCTCCAGTGCCGACTACGTCATAATGGAATCCACCTATGGGGACAGGACCCATGGGAAGCGCATAGACTATGCTCCTGCTCTGGCAGAGGTCATTCAGTCCACGCTCCAGAAGGGCGGCAATCTGGTCATCCCGTCTTTTGCGGTCGGAAGAACGCAGGAAATGCTCTATTACATCCGGGAAATCAAGGAGCGAAATCTCATTCCGGACTGCGGCGACTTCCCTGTGTGGGTGGACTCCCCACTGGCGGTGGAGGCCACGGCCATCTATGACAACCGGGAGTCGCTGCGGTCCTATTATGATGAGGAGACGCTGGCACTTCTGGAGCGGGGCGTGGACCCCATCCACTTCTCGAATTTGAATCTCGCCATTACGAGCGAGGAGTCCAGGGCAATTAACAACGATAAATCGCCCAAGGTCATCCTGTCTGCCAGCGGAATGTGTGAGGCGGGACGCATTAAGCACCATCTGAAATATAATCTCTGGCGGCCGGAGTGCACCGTGCTGTTCGTGGGATATCAGGCCGAGGGGACGCTGGGGCGCTCTCTGGTCGAGGGCGCAAAGCATGTGAAGCTCTTCGGCGAGGAAATCGAGGTGGAGGCCCGCGTCATGACGCTGCCCGGTACCTCGGGACACGCCGATGTGAACGGCCTGCTCCGCTGGATCTCCGCCTTTGAGGAAAAGCCGCAGCGGGTCTTTGTCTGCCACGGTGAGGATTTGACCTGTGATGCCTTTACAGAGCGGCTCCGCAGCCAGCTGGGTCTCGACGCCTATGCGCCTTACCCGTACGCCAAATTTGACCTTACCAATGACATCTGCCTCTCAGAGGGCAACAACAAGCGGCTCCAGAAGAGAGAACGGCAGGAGAATCAGAAAGTGGACCCGCGCAGCCCCTATGGACGCCTTGTCTCGGCCGGGCAGCGTCTCCAGTCTGTCATTGACCACAATTTTGGCGGGGCAAACAAGGATCTCGGCAAGTTCGCGGACCAGATCCTGGCGCTGTGTGAGAAATGGGACCGCTGAAAACCGTTTATTCTCCGACTTTAAGAGATTTTTAAACAACGTATTGTAAATTAGGACAAAAAGGAGGATTGGGAACCATGAAGCGCAACAACAAAATATTTGCAATCCTTCTCGCTCTCCTTATGGCGTTTGGACCGGCCGCGGCAGTTCCGGCGCTGGCAGCGTCGAACTCCAAGACCCCGAGCCACGTCTACTATTTCCAAAATGGAGTGGGAACCGCAAACTATACGGGAATTGTGAACATCAACGGTGTGCTCTACTACGTCAAGGACGGCAAGGTGGCAACCAACGTCACCGGCACGGTCAATGTTGGCGGAACGAAGTACACGGTGAAGGCCGGCGTTGTGGTCGGTAAGAAGTGAGAAACTCCGAAAACTTTTCGGATGGGCCTCTCCCGGACAGGGAGGGGCCTTTTGCAATCAATAATGGAGGAACCATGGGAGAAAAGAAAAATCTGGTCATTTTGCTTGTATCCATTGTGGTGGTGGGTATACTGGTCTCCATGATCGGCACCGCATCCTCCCGGATCACCAACTTGAAGATGACGGCGGACAGCATGGAACTGACGCTGGGCGAGGAGGACAAGCAGGCTGTTGTTGGAACAGCCTCGTTCCAGACCGGTGCCAGCAAGGTGGATCTGAAACAGTTCAAATTCGTCTCGGAGGACCCGTCCATCGCCCGCATAAAGGGAAAAGAAATTCAAAACCACATGGTCTATTTTGAGGTGGAGGCCGTGAGCCCCGGCATGACCACCGTGTATCTGGAGACCTCCCAGGGGGAGAAGTCCAACGAGATGCGCGTCAACGTGACCGAGACCGACACCTACAAATTCCAGCGCTTCGAGGAGGGACCCCTCTACCGGCTCCAGGACTATATCAAGGAGCTGGGCTACACCGCGACGTACATTGATGAGGAGTCCGGCCGGGACATTACCGATCTCGTCGCCCAAATGGAGTGGAGCGAGCTCTCCCGCTGGGTCGTCGTGTCGGTGGAGAGCGCCAGCGACACCGGGAAAACGGCCAAATTCCGCATTGATACCCGGGCCAATCAGGAGAACAAGTCCGACCAGAAGGAAATGAACAAGGCCCTGGAAAAGAAATTCCCCTACATTTCGGCGTTCAAGGTCGTGGCCGCCTACGGCGAGCGCAACTATCCGGGTTTCAAGCTCCACTACCTCGTGGGACAGCAGACGGTGGAGGCCGTCAATGATCACACCTGGCATCTCGTTGCCAGCTGCACGGTGACGGAGAACGGAAAGAAAGTCCGCAAGATTTGCGATTCACGGGTCTCCGGCACGGCGTCCGACCCCATTATCTTGAACTTTGTGATCTATGAGCCGGCGGAGCAGAATCCGCTGGCGAAGATAGAGGGGTAGGGGAGTGTTGGATTGCGCCGCCCATTGGCGGCGGCCGGAGTCGGCCTCCGCTGTGGGGCATGAAGGCGAAATTAGGATGCGGGAAATGAGGGACTAGGACCAAACCCTCCATTTCCCGGCATTTGGTCCTAGTCGCCAGGGGTATATTGTTTCAAAATAAGGCTTCCGGCTAACTTTCTCGCCCCCTCGGGAACCTTGCGCAAATGCGAACGGGGAAGAGGGAAAATCTGGCCGGATTCCCGTGAAAACTAGGACCAAATTGCCGGAATTCGCCAATGCGGTCCTAGTTGGAGGGGGAAATACCCGGAGGGGGTATCCACACCCCCGCCTGCTTAACGAATCCGTATTTCGTCTGTAGAGGTGGAAATTCAGTCTAAAGGTTGAACTCGATCCAAACTAGGACCAAACCCTCCATTTCCCGGCATTTGGTCCTAGTCGCCAGGGGTATATTGTTTCAAAATAAGGCTTCCGGCTAACTTTCTCGCCCCCTCGGGCGAGTTCCCGTGAAAACTAGGACCAAATTGCCGAATTTTGCCGCCGTGGTCCTAGTCGGAGGGAAAAATACCCGGAGGGGGTATCCGCGCCTCTGCTCCTAAACCAATTTGTATTCCACTCACAGAGGGAAAATTCCGTTGAGAGGTCGAACTCGGTCCAAACTAGGACCAAACCCTCCATTTCCCGGCATGTGGTCCTAGTTGCCGGGGGTATTTTGTTTCAAAATGCGGCTCCTGGCTAACTTTCTCGCCCCCTCGGGGCGAAACCTTACGCAAATACGAACGGGGGAGAGGGAAAATCTGGCCGAGTTCCTGTGAAAACTAGGACCAAATTGCCGGAATTCGGCGCCGCGGTCCTAGTTGGAGGGGAAAATACCCGGAGGGGGTATTCGCGCCCCCACCCGTGACGAAATACGACCACCCCTCCATCGCCCCCAAAACACATTACACCCCGCAAAAAAGCCCACCGCAGACTAACCATCTGCAGTGGGCTCTTATATTGCCTACTTTGGAGAAATATATAAAAAACTTAAAAAGTTGAAATTCAATTAAGTCGGACTGTATGTCGTCCGTTACCGGGGCTGCCCCGTCAGGCCTGCATGGCCTTTTTGAAGTTGCCGTATTCTGTTACGAGCCCGGCTTTGTTGATGAGGTCGTGGTAGGCAATATACTTACCGATGAGCTGATCCTCTTCCATGCTGGTCATGTCGTTTCCGCTGTCGTGCTTCTTCATGCACTGGGAGATTCGATATGTCTCGGAAAAAATCAACTGATAAAGGTTCGTGTTAGACATTCTCTGCATTCCTCCTTCCTTTTCTAAGATTGCATAGATACTACACCAGAAAAGGAGGATTGTCCAGCGCAAATCGGAACAAAAAAGGAAAACTTTTTGTTAAATGAGACAAAGATATGACACTGACTTTTTACAATTTATACAAATAAATTGGGCGATTCACTGCCATTATGGACCATGCCACCCCATGACCCGCAGACCGGCCGTCTCCCACGGCCTCTACTCTTCTTCCGCCTTCCAGCAGTCCAGTTCCGCCTCATTTAAGTGGATGGAGGCGGCATAGAACTTTGGATCTTTCCCCGCTTTCTTCTGCTGCTCATAGTCCTTGAGGGCGCGTAGAGCACGGGAACCTAAGATGAGGCAGCACGGCACGTTGATTATGGCCATGCCTCCCATGGAGATGTCTGCAGCAGCCCATGCCGCGTCCATTGGTGTGACAGCGCCAAGGAAGATGACAATGATGCAGAGGATATGGATGACATTCATGGCCTTCTTGCCCGGTTCCTTCTTTCCGTTGAGATAGGAGACAGCGGTATCCACATAGAAGAGGTTGCCAATGAGGGTCGTGAATGCGAACAGGATCATTGAGACCGTGATAAAGATGGGTCCAAACTTACCGAAGACCGACGAGAGCGATGCCTGGACATACGGGGCACCGGACAGCGCCTTAGTCGGAGCAATCTTTGAGGAGAGGCACATGAGCGCAGTGGCTGTGCAGAGGAGCAGTGTGTCGATGTAGACCGAGATCATGGCAACGAGACCCTGCTTGACCGGATGGCTGACATCGGCGGAGGCAGCCGCGTTGGGGGCAGAACCCACACCGGCCTCGTTGGAGTAGAGTCCGCGCTTCATGCCGTATACCATGCAGGAACCGGCAAGGCCGGCGCCAATGGCTTTGAAGTTGAAAGCGTCCTGGAAGATCATGACCACCATGGTGGGAATGTATGTGACATGGGCGAAGATGACCACCAGGGAGGAGATGACGTACATGACTCCCATTATAGGGACCAGCAGGCTGGAGACGTGGGCAATACGCTTGCCGCCACCGAACAGACAGATGGCGACGAGTACGGCGAGGACTGCGCCGACGATCCAAGGCGTTATGCCCGCATCATAGAAACTATAGGCCTGGAACGTGGTCTGCAGGTTGTAGGAGCAGAGCAGCTGGAACCCCACACCATAGGTCAGGATGAGGAAAAAGACGAAGAGGCCCGCCACGATCTTGCTGTGGAGGGCGTTCTCAATATAGTATGCGGGACCGCCGTAATATTCGCCGGTCTCGCGGTTCTTCCGCTTGTAGATCTGCGCCAGCGTGGTCTCAATGAAGGCCGTGGAGGCGTCGAGGATGGCGAGGATCTGCATCCAGAGGACGGCGCCGGGGCCGCCGAGGCAGATGGCCGTGGAGACGCCGACAATGTTGCCCGTCCCCACGCGTGATGCCGTGGAGACCATCAGCGCCTGAAACGACGACAGCGACCCCTCCTCCGCGGGCTTTTCCATGATGGCGTGACAGGCCTCGCCAAACATGCGCACCTGTACAAACCGGGTGCGAATGGTGAACCATATGGCAGCCAGCGTCAGCAGGATGATTAGGATGGGGTAGTAGAGGAAGGTGTCAATGTTGGTGAGGACGGACAGGACTTTCTCCATGCGAGGCATCCTTTCTGTTTCGTTTCGGGCGGGCGATTCGGCGGTCTCTTCGGGTCTTAGACGAGAATACCCTCCAAGTGGTCGACTTCATGCTGGATGATCTGTGCCGACAGGCCGACGAACCGGCTCCGATGGGTCTTGAAGTTCCGGTCCTGCCACTCGACATTGATTTCACGGTAGCGTGTGACGTTATGGGAACCGGGGACAGAGAGGCACTGCTCTGTGGTCTCATAGGGCCCGGTATGGCTTACGATTTTAGGGTTGAACATTTCCGCCGGCGTCCCCATCTGCAGAAAGACAATGATACGGACGTTTTTGCCGATCATGTTGGCGGCCATGCCGACGCAGGAGGCGCGGTTGGCGAGCAGCGTGTCCCGGAGGTCATCAGCCACCGGGATGTCCGCGGCGGTGGCGGGGACAGATGGCTTGGAGAGACGGAAGGTGTCGTGGATGATAGGACGTTCCATTTTGGTTCCCCCTTTGAAAAAGGCCGGCCCGAGACGGGTCCGGCTCAGTAGAGTTTTGTGCTTCTCACGGTGATTTCGTGGTCCTCATAGATGATCTTTCGGATCTGTCCGTTTCGCCGGTAGAGATAGGTCGTGGAGCCGAAGTCCCCGACGCTCTTTGCCTCGGCGAGGCGGCCGCCTTTGTTGTAGCGGTAGTTGGTGACCTCGGCGATCTGCTCTTCGGTGCCGCGGCCGGTGAGGTCGGAGAGCTGGGTGAATCGCCCATGAGAATCAGAACGGAAGGACATTTCGTGCTTGTAGTTCTGATTGATGTTGGCGATGGACTGGATGTGCCCGTCCTCACCATATTTACAGGCGAACAGGTACTTCTTCTCGTCGTCGGAGCGGGTGGGAATGTAGTTCCCGGAGGCCGCAGCGAAGCGGCCGTGCCCGTCGTAGCGAAAACGCAGAGTGAAGTCAGGAATGCCGGAACCGGTGTCCTTGATGCGGCAGGCCGTAATGCGGCCCTTGCTGTCCCGGAGAAAATGATATTCCTCCCGGTAGTCGGTCACAATGCGGACCGTGTCAATTCGATTGGCCCGGATCGGCTTGCTCATGGCAAAGGCGATGGCCGGGCTGAAGTCAAAGTGCTCCGCCGCCAGCAGGATATTCTGGCTCTCGACGTCCTCGGAGAGCAGAAACGGCGCAAGGGGCCACACATAGTCGTCACCAAACGACGTGATGGTCATGGTGCGCTCCGGCAGGCTGTAGCGGCAGGTGACACCCGCACGGGACGGGTGGTTCGTGATTCTGCCCGGCACCGGCATACCGCGGACGGCAAACGCCGAGTAGAGACAGAGGATGCCGCAGAGCGTTGCAAGCCCCAGGGCGATGGCCGCAGCAATTCTACCCCGGAATTCTTTTTTGCTCATGTTCTCCATAGAGTTCTCCTTATGCTCCTATTCTATCATAAACGATACATAACAAAAAATTCATAATCCATTCAAATTTATACAATTTTCCCAATTTGCCAGAGTGTGTTTGCTTATATCCATTTTGTGTACAAATTTTTTGACGTTATAAAACCATTTTTCAAAATTCCCTGTCTTATTTAGTAACTAAGGTGTTTTGAAGGATAAGTAAAGTAAGGGGAAAACAGAATATGAATCCGTTCTCAAGCACTTTTCAGCTGCTGTTAGAGGAAAAACAGCTGAAAATTGTGGACGTGGAGCACTTCACCGGCATAGACCGCTCCGTGCTCTACAAGCTTCTCAACGGCACGAAGGAGCCCACAGACGCGGAAATGGTCGAGCAAATTGCCGACTGTCTCTGCCTGACGCTCCAGCAGAGGGAGCAATTCCTCGAGACCTATTACCTGACGAAGCGGGGTCCCATGGACTACTACGGGCGGAAAGAAATTGTCGCCTTCTTCCAGGAGGTCAACTTGCAGAGGGACTACGAGGCCTCTCCATTTCTTCCGTTCGCGGCCATCTCCTTGGACCCGGGTCAGAAAATCGTGCTCAACGGGGCCCAGAATGTGGACCTCGCAATTGAATATTTTATCTATAGTATGTCCCAGAGTTCATCTGGCGGCACGGTGGAAATCAACGAGGAACTCGTGAATGATGTCACTCTGTCGGTCATAAAGAAGATCACTGCCATGGCTCCGGAACTGAAGATCCGCCATATGGTCCTCCTGGACAGTGAGGTGGAGCATACCGCCGAGAAAGAACATATTCTCTACAATGTACAGGTGCTCCGCAAAGTCATTGCCACAACTATCAAGGCCTCAAATTATACGGTTCTCTACCGGTACGGGAACATCATGTCGAAAAAGCATCTCGCCCGGTATCTGCCAAACTATGTTCTGGCCGGGGAGTATGTTCTGCAGTTCTCCAATGACCACCGGTTTGGCATTGTCTCACGGGACCAGGAACTTCGAGAGCTCTATGGCAAGCTGTTCCAGGAGCATGAAAAAGATGCTGCCCCGCTTGTCTATGCGAACGGCGACATGGATTCCATGTTCTCCAGCTTCCCGGGAGAGGACACACTACAGGATATTGTTGGACACGAACGCGCCTGGCACGTTCTTCCCGGTATCAGCGGCGTCCAGTTTAATCGCGGAGAGAGTTCCCATTCCAGCGAGGATCTTTTTGGAAGCTCTCCGGTTCAGAATCTTTTCAAGAGCACGCCCGGCGGAAATCATACCGGACGCAGCGACATGCTTGCTGCCACCAGCATTGACTTCTTTGTGCAGGAGGGGTACCTCGCGGATTTCCCGCAGACCCGGACGAAGCCGCTCTCCATCAACGACCGCATAGCCATCCTCCAGCGTCTCCTGGTCCAGGTGCGCCACCTGAACCTGAAACTGGTGGATTTCAAAGAATACCACAACCCCTCGAATATTGATACCGTTGTCACCCGTTCCGGTGTATACTTAACTGTATATGTGGAACCTGGAAAGACGGCCATGGCTGCGGTGCGAGAACCAAGCATAGTTCGCACTTTCCATTTGTTCCTCGAAACTCTGGAGGAGGAGAGCTCCTACTCTGTGGAGCAGACCGTCTCCTATCTTTCATGGAAAATCCGTGAACTGCAGGACAAGCAGGCCGGATAATTCCAGCAGGGGGAAACTATGCAAATCATCCACTCCGACGATCTCTTGGGGGCACTCCACTCCTTTTCTGTGGAGTCCGCCTTCTTCAACGAGTTCCTGAATTTTCTCGGCGGCTGCTCCGAATATTTCAGCACCACGAGCGACGAGACGGACAGTGACGAGGAGAAGGCAATGTATCGCCAACACGCCATTACACTGCGCTCCATGCAGTCGAAAATTCTCACCGGCGCCACGGTCTCCCCGGACGGCTCGGCCCGGTTCACTCTGCCGGATGGCATGCTGTCTGCCCTCTTCTACAATCTCGTGTCCATGATGGCACCCGAGGATGTTCCAGAAGAAGTCTTTCCACTGCAGGAAGCTCCCCTGGTGTCGAAAATGCCCGGTGTCTACTGCTGCTATCCGCTTGAGACGGCGCAGTTCCGGCAGGTGACCGGCGCATTGGAACTCGTCCGGCGTGGCCTTGAAATGATGGGCTTGGAAGAGGAACCAGCTCGTCTCCTTCATCTTATGGAGGACATTGCCACGCAGTCCTATTGCTTCCAGGACGGCGACACGGAGCGGGAAATGGCCGCTCTGGTTGTCCCGGAGTTTGAGGTCATGGAGTTGTTCCGCGCGCTTCTCATTGCGACGAGTGTGGAGTATGGGAAGACGGATTTTGCGGCGACGCTGCCGCGGGAATAAATTTCATATTTTTTGGTCGTGCTGCGCGGGCGGTGCGGCCTTTTTTGTTGGGCTGAGCCGGATGGCTGAGGCCGGTTATACATTATTTGAAAAAATCGCAATCTTGTATGAGAAAAAAGGGTTGGAATTTTGGAAAACGTATACAGAAAGTTGAGAATATTGAAATGTGTATGAGAAAAAGTCCGTTTAAGGATTAAAAATATATACATCTAATCTTGATAGAAAAATAATGTATGAGTGACGTCATACATAAAATTGATTTCAAGAATGTCTGTATTATGAATGGCAACAGTGCGTATGATAAGTCTCATACAAAACCGCCTGTTTAAAAATTTATGTATAAGGCTGGTCTGAAGCGGCCAGCAGCATAAGGCTTCTCTGAAGCGGCAGCTGCGGCTGTCTTGAAATATTCGCAATTTCGAAACAGTTACATAATTCGATATGGTATAATTGGGTTCATAAATCTAGGAGGTCTGCAAGCAATGAGCAATGGAAAAATTCTTGTCGTGGACGACGATAAAAATATCTGTGAACTCCTGCGCCTCTATCTGGAGAATGACGGATACACCGTGTCCCTGGCCTATGACGGGGAGTCGGCGCTGAAGGTCTTTCAGGAGTTTCGGCCTGACATCATCCTGCTTGACATCATGCTGCCGAAGATGGATGGGTGGCAGGTATGCCGGGAAATCCGGAAGACCTCGGAGACACCCATCATCATGGTGACGGCGAAGGGGGAGACCTTTGACAAGGTGCTCGGCCTGGAGCTCGGTGCCGACGACTATATCGTGAAGCCCTTTGAGACAAAGGAAGTTGTGGCGAGAATCAAGGCGGTTCTGCGAAGGACCAATATATCGCCCCAGAACGAGATAAAGCAGGTGGAGTATGACAAGCTGGTCATCAACCTCACCAACTATGAGATGAAGGTGGACGGCAAGGTGGTCAACACGCCGCCGAAGGAGCTGGAGCTCATCTACCATCTCGCCAGCAACCCCAACCGGGTCTTTACCCGGGACCAGCTCCTGGACGAGGTCTGGGGCTTTGACTATTACGGGGACTCCCGCACCGTGGACGTCCATGTCAAACGTCTTCGTGAAAAGCTGGAAGGCGTCTCGGACAAGTGGTCCCTGAAGACGGTCTGGGGTGTCGGCTACAAATTTGAGACCACCGAATGAGCGCGGACGAGAAGAAGACCCGCCGGACTACGCTGTTCCGGAGGTATCTCCGCTACTCGCTGCTCGCGGTCATGGTCAGTATGGTCATCCTGTTCGGTATCTTTCTGGCATTCCTGGGCAGCTACTGGCGGGAGGACCGGAGTGAGACCATGCTCCGAAACACCCGGCGCATTGCCGGCAATGTGGAGCAGCTCATGGAGTCCGGCAGCGCCGACGAGGATAACACGTTCACCACGCTTGTTGTCAGTAATATGCTGAATGTGGTCTCGGACTCCATCAACGCGGATGTCTTTATGACGGACGTGGGCGGCCGGGTCATCCTGTGCAAAGATATTGTCGGCGCCACACTGAATGTGCAGAACAATGCGTATTGTTCCATTCATCACGGGTACTGTCTGCCGCCATATCTCGTCCAGCGGACGGGGAAAAAGGGCTACAGCACCATGGTGAAACTTACGGGAATGTACCGCCTGAATGACGGAAACTCGGAGTACTGCATGGTCGTGGGGACCCCAATCACGCTGAATGGGCAGGTCGTCGGAAACATCTATGCGGTCTCTGACGTGCAGAACGGGCTTATCCGGTCCTACAAAGAAATTGTGAAGCTGTTCCTGACGGCGGCCATCATCTCGTTTATCGTCACATTCGCTCTGGCATGGCGCTTTGCCTACAGCCTGACGAAACCGCTGCAGGAAATGTCCCGGCTCACCAAGCAGTATGCCAAGGGAGACTTCTCGGAGCGTATTGAGGTCAATGGTAGCGACGAGCTGCAGGACCTGGCAGTATCACTCAATGGAATGGCGGAGTCGCTCTCCGTGCTGGAGGAGTCCAGAAAGAGCTTCATCGCCAACGTCTCCCATGAACTGAAGACGCCTATGACATCCATTGCCGGGTTCATAGACGGTATCCTTGACGGCACCATTCCCGCAAGTCAGGAGAAACATTATCTCCGCATCGTCAGCAAGGAGGTCAAGCGGCTCTCCCGCCTGGTGGTCACCATGCTGACCCTGTCAAAAATCGAGGCCGGGGAGGAGCAAATCCATCTGACCCCCACTGACCTGCAGACGCTCATCTTCAACGCGCTGTTCAGCTTTGAGGCGCAGATTGAGGAGGCCGGCTACGAAATAGAGGGCCTTGCCGACCTGCCCAGCATCAAGGTCATGGCGGATCCGGATCTTCTCTTCCAGGTCTGCTACAATCTCTTTGACAATGCGGTCAAATTTACGAATCCGGTCGGCACCATCCGCGTCACGGCGGAGAATAAGTCCGACCGGGTCATCGTCCACATCTCCAACACCGGGGAGGGAATCTCCGAGCAGGAGCAGAAGCGGATCTTTGAGCGCTTTTACAAGGTGGACAAATCCAGGAGTGAACATGTCAAGGGCGTGGGGCTCGGTCTGAACCTGGCCCAGAATATCGTCCGGCTCCACGGCGGGGAGATCACGGTCTCCGACAAGCCCGAGGGTTTCACGACCTTCACGTTCTGGATCCCCAATAACAACAAATCCATTAGAAGAGGTCTTACTACATGAGTGAGAAGAGTGTGAAAAACGGTACCAAGGTCTACACGGCCCTCATCATTGCCGTCGTGCTCATCGTGGCCATTGCGTTGGCCGGTGTCTTTCTCAGCACCCATCGGTCCGGGGAGGACCGGACGTCTCAGGGGGACAGCATCAAAATTGGCCAGTCCCGCAGCTATGAGACAGGTGGAACGGGGAAACTCACCAGTGTGGAAATTGCCGAGAAAGTAAAGCCATCCGTTATTGCCGTTGTCATTGAGACAGACGGCGGACAGGACTACGGCGAGGGCTCCGGCGTTGTCATGAGCGTCAACGAGGACCGCGGTGTCAGCTACATCGTCACCTGCGCCCACATGATCAACACCCGCGGAACCTCTGTGGTCGTCCAGCTGGAAAATGGCACCAAGTACCCGGCACGGGTCGTCGGCTTTGACAACCGCACCGACATCGGTGTCCTCTCGGTCAAGACCACAAAATTGAAACCGGCGGAATTCGGTGACTCCAGTGTCCTAAAAGTCGGCGAACCGGTTTATGCCATCGGCAACCCCGGCGGTACACAGTTCTACGGCTCCGTAACTTCCGGCATCATCTCTGCCATTGACCGTCCGACAGCCAGCTCCGAAAACGGTTATACTATGGAGTGCATTCAGCACGACGCCGCCATTAACCCGGGCAACTCCGGTGGAGCGCTCGTGAACAGCTACGGACAGGTCATTGGTATCAACTCCTCGAAAATCGCCTCAGAAGAATATGAGGGAATGGGCTTTGCCGTGCCCATCTCCATTGCCAAGAAATCAGTGGACAGCATCCTCGCCCATGGTTATGTGGCCGGACGTGCTAAACTTGGAATCCAGTATCTGCCCTGCAGCAGCGTGGAGTCTTATGCCACCGCAGCAAAGCTGAACAAGCTGCCCTCCGGCACGGTCATCATTGCAAAAATTGGCAACGACAGTTCGTTTAACGGGACGTCGGTCCAGGCGGGCGACATCATCACCGCCGTCAACGGCAAAAACCTGCAGAGCTCCAACGACCTTCTGGCCGCTGTGGAGAAGGCAAAGCCCGGTGACAAGATGAAGCTCACCGTCGGACGAGTCAGCAAGGACTACAAGGTCACGCTGCGGCAGGTCACTGTTGTCATGAAGGAGGACCGGGGCAATACCTCCCAGCCGAAGCCCCAGAAACAGTTTGAAAACCCCTTCAACTGACACAGATAGATAATTTTATCGTACAAGTGTGCAAAAAAGAATTCCCTATTTCCGGTGCATGTGTTAAAATACAGTAAAGTGGACATCTGATGTTCAATTGTGTAGTATGCTGTATTTAAAAGCATCCACTCGGAGAGGTGAATTCAGTGAGCGGAAGAGACAATCCTATCTCTGTTCGGTCAAAAAGGCGAATTACGGATAGCCTGTTGGAATTGATGAAGGAGCAGCCCTTTGCGAAAATCTCTATAAAGGACATCGTCGACAGAGCGGGCCTGACCCGGCAGACGTTCTACCACAACTTTACATCCAAGGAAGAGGTGCTGCTGCACCGGGAAGAAGAGCTCTGTGACGCCTTCTTCGCCTATCTGAAGGAACACCCAATGAAAAACTGGGAGGACTTCATCTGGTTTTACTTCCGGTACTGGCAGACCAATGCGGAATTTGTCCAGCTCCTCATCGACAACGAGCTGGTCTATGTTCTGAATATGCAGTATCCGAAATACATGGAGCGGGTGGACGAACTGCTCTCGTTTTCCAGCTTGGAGCTCCCTCCGCAGGAACAGAAGTATTACTATTCCTTCGTCTCCGGTGCTGTTGTCAGTATCCTGGTCTCCTGGGTCGGCAGCGGAATGGTGACCCCCGCAAGGGAAATGGCCACGCTGGTCATCCACATCCTCACCGGAAGCGTCGGGTATCCGGATCTTCGCGAAATGGGATAGACATAGGAAAAAAACAGACAAGCAGCCGCAGTTTGCGGCTGCTTCTTTTTCTTGACAATGCCCTTTGGAAATCCATATAATATACTAGTACTCTAGTAGTATGTTTGATATTGTCTGCACAAATATCAAAATAGTTTGTTGAAATATTACGGGGGTCAAACCCATATCGTTTCAATTGCACTTTTAAAATTTAATACAGGGAGGTGAATCTACACTTTGAATTTGACGCTGTCAGTTATTCTTATTGTCGTCGCCATTGTCGTCGGTATCATCGTCGGCTTCTTCATCGGAGAAAGCCACCGCAAGAGAGTGGCAGAGGCCGCCATCGGCTCTGCCAATCAGGAGGCTGCCAGAATCATCAACCAGGCACTCACCACCGCCGAACAGCAGAAGAAAGAGAAAATCCTCGAGGCAAAGGATGAAATCCATCGCCAGCGCACCGAGACGGAGAAGGATCTCCGGGACCGCAGAAATGAGGTCCAGCGCCAGGAGCGGAGGCTCATCCAGAAAGAGGAGTCCCTCGACCGCAAGACCAGTGCCCTGGAGAAGAAGGAAGACGTTGTAGCCAAAAAGCTCAAGGCCGCAGAGAAGAAGGCTGAAGAGGTGGAAGCTCTCAAAAAGAACGAGTTTGAAGTTCTCGAGAGAATCTCCGGTTTCACAGAGACTCAGGCCCGGGACTACATCCTCGCCCAGGTGGACGAGAAACTGGACCACGAGAAAGCGGCCAAAATCATGGATGCCCAGGAACAGATCAAGGAGCAGTCCGACGAAATGGCCCGCAGAATTGTCACCACCGCCATCCAGCGCTGCGCCGCAGAACGGACCACCGAGGCAACCGTGTCCGTTGTGCCGCTTCCCAATGACGAAATGAAGGGACGCATCATCGGCCGTGAGGGCCGTAACATCCGTGCCATAGAGACCGTCACAGGTGTAGATCTTATTATTGATGATACTCCGGAGACCATTACGATCTCCTGCTTCGAACCGGTCCGTCGGGAAATTGCCCGGCTGACGCTGGAACGTCTCATCCAGGACGGGCGCATCCATCCTGCCCGCATTGAGGAGACGTATGAGAAGTGTAAAAAAGAGGTCAATCAGACCATCAAACAGACCGGAGAACGGGCTGTTTTGGACGCCGGCGTCACCGGTATCCACCCGGAGCTCGTGAAGCTCCTTGGACGTCTGAAGTACCGCACCAGCTACGGCCAGAACGTTCTGGACCACTCGCTGGAGGTCTGTTATATCAGCGGACTCATAGCGTCCGAAATTGGTGCCGACGTGAAACAGGCAAAACGTGCAGGCCTGCTCCACGACATCGGAAAAGCGCTTGACCACGAAATGGAGGGCTCCCACGTACAGCTTGGCGCCGACGCGGCCAAGAAGTACAGAGAGAGTGAGCCAGTCGTCCATGCCATCCGCGCACATCACGGCGACGTGGAACCAACCACCACCGTCGCATTCATTGTTCAGGCTGCCGACGCCATCTCGGCCGCAAGACCGGGTGCCCGCAGAGAGAACATTGAAAACTACATCAAGCGTCTGGAAAAACTGGAGGAAATTGCAGATTCCTTCGACGGGGTCGACACCTCGTTTGCCATTCAGGCCGGCCGTGAAATCCGCGTCATGGTCAAGCCCGAAAAAATCAACGATGACCAGATGGTCATCCTCGCCCACGACATCGCCGGAAGAATCGAGGATGAACTCGAGTATCCCGGACAGATCAAGATCCACGTCGTCCGCGAGAGCCGCGTAATGGACTACGCAAAATAAACACGGAAAAGACAGGAGGTCTTTCCGGCTCACAGAGCCGGCGGAGACCTCCTTTTCTCCTATCTATGAGAAAGGACAGAACACCATGAGAGTGCTTGCAGTCGGAGATGTCTCCGGAGAGGACGGGACCCGTTTCCTCCAGAAGACGCTGCCGCCCTATAAACGGGTGGCCGGGGTGGATTTCTGCATTGTGAACGGGGAAAACTCCAACCGGGGCAACGGCATTACCCCGGACTCCATGCGGGACATCTTTGCCGCCGGGGCCGATGTTATTACCACCGGCAACCACGCATTCCATCGCCGGGAAATGTATGACACGTTTGACAGCAGTGAGTTCGTACTGCGGCCCGCCAATTTCCCGGAGGCGGTCCCGGGCAGGGGATGGTGTATAATAGATAAAGGGCGCTACCAGGTCGGTGTCATCAACCTCATGGGCACCGTCTATATGGAGCCGCTGGGAAACCCATTTCAGTGCGTTGACAGCATTCTAAAAAAAATGGAGAACTGCAAGGTCATTCTGCTGGATTTCCATGCAGAGGCGACCTCGGAAAAACGCGCCATGGGCTTCTATCTGGACGGAAAAGTCTCCGCGGTCTATGGGACCCACACCCATGTGCAGACCGCTGACGAGCAGATCCTCCCGAAGGGAACCGGTTACATGACGGATATCGGCATGACCGGCCCCGTCCAGTCCGTGCTGGGTGTCAGCCCAGATATTATCATTCAAAAACTCCGGACGAATCTCCCGGTCCGGTTTGACCTCATGCGGGGAGGGGAACAGATGCTGAATGGCTGTCTGTTCGACATCGACGAGCACACCGGCAGAACAACCGCCGTGGAGCGGGTTCGCCTCACCTGAAAGACAAGATAAGTTACATTCGCAGGAGAGTTGCTATATGAAACATTTGAGACAGTGGACCGCCCTTCTCCTGGCCCTGGTTCTTCTGTTCACGCTAACCGCGTGCTCCGGAAAGAAAAGCGGCAAGACCGAAAAGACGGAGGCCAGTTCCAGCGACGTGCGTCTTCCCTACTCCCGTGAGGACGGAGTCAACCCCTTCACGGCGGTGAGCCTCATGAACCAGCCGGTCATGCCGCTGCTCTACGAGGGTCTGTTCTATATGAATTCCTCCTATGAGCCGGTGCCGGAAATCGCCGAGTCCGCCACGTTCGGCGGGGGGAATCTCGTCGTTCGGCTTCGCAGCGGTGCGCGATTCAGCGATGGTTCCCAAATTACACCCACCGACGTCATCTACTCCTTCACCAGGGCCAAAAAATCCACCTACTATGGTACGGCCCTGACGATGTTTACTTCGGCCTCCACTACAGAACTGGGCTCGGTTGCCTTTCGACTGGCCTATGCCTCGAAATATGCGGCTGCCGACCTCACATTCCCCATTGTCAAGTCGGGAACGGCGGATAAGGGGGACAATATCCCAGTCGGTTCCGGCCCGTACTGCTACAGCGTCAGCAACATGGGCGGCGTTTTAAAGAAGAATGAGAACAATTCCTCCGTCCGCAGTGCTGACAAGAACAGCAGCGGCAGCCATCACGGCTCCATCAACCAGATTTTCCTCACGAATGTCTCCGACACGGCGACGCTCATGAGCAATCTCGCCATCGGCAACATCAATGCCGTCTATGACGATCTGGCCGCCGGCCCGGTGACCCGGGTCCAGGCCAACTACGGCAAAATGCCCATGAACAATATCGTAGTCGTGAAGATGCGTGGGAACGGTGCCCTCGGCAACGCAAAGATCCGTCAGGATATCAGCGCTCTGCTGGACCGCTCTGCTCTTGTGGAGACCGGACTCAACGGATATGGCATCCCGTCGACGCTTCCCTATAACCCCCATTGGTATGTGACCAAGGGAATCAAGGTGCCGGCCATTAACAAAGATAAGGCAAAAGCACAGCTGCAGAAGGCCTTCAAGGGAAAGACCCTCTCCATCCTCACGGACGCAAGCAACCCGTTCAAGGTGAACCTTGCCACGGAGCTGCAGAAGCAGTTGAAGTCTATGGGAATCAGCAGCTCCATCGCCTCCGTGAATTATGACGGATATGCCAAGGCGGCTGGCGGCAGCGGCTATGACTTTATCATTGCCGAATACAAGCTGACCAACGACATGAATCTTTCGGCGGCCATGCCGGACAAACCGAACCTGAAACTGTACCAGAAGGTACTGACCGGGGAGATCACCCCGCAGAAGTACTGCCAGTGGTATTTGAAGCAGATGCCGTACCTCACCCTCGCCTACCGGAGCGGGCTGCTCGCCTACTCCAAGGATCTGGGGAAAGCGCCGCATCCGCTGCCCGACAACCCCTATGCCGACGCATGGCAGTGGGAAGTTCATTGAAAACGATTGTATTGTATGATAAAATATATTGCTTTTGAGAAATTCAGAGAGGGCAGGTGTCTCTATGATCCAGTTTGAAAACCCGCTCGGCACCATTGAAATCGACGAGAAATACTTCTCGGAGCTTCTGGGGAACATTGTCCCCACGTGCTTTGGCGTAGTGGGAATGGCAGACCTGAACGTGTTCCAGAGTGTGCGCTCGTTCTTTGACCGGAAACATCAGTTCCCGGACCAGGGCGTCTCGGTGCGGAGCGAACCCGGCGGCCTTGTCATTGAACTCCATATCATTGTCACCTATGGCCTGAACATTGAGACCGTCGTGCGCAACATTGTCGAAAAAGTGCGCTACACCACGGAGGACGTCACGGGAATGCCCGTGAAGAACGTCCGGGTCTATGTCGACGAAATGAGATCGTGAGGAGTACGGAACAGTGATAAACGGAGCTACGTTACGGGACGCTGTCATATCAGCGGCCCACAATGTCAATAACAACCGCAAGGCAGTGGACGCCTTGAACGTCTTCCCGGTCCCCGACGGCGACACGGGAACGAATATGTCCATGACCATCAACTCCGCGCGCAAAGAGCTGGAGCGTCTCCCGGACGACGTGACCGTAGGCAAGGTCGCATCCAAGACTGCCTCCGCCATGCTGCGGGGTGCCCGGGGCAACTCCGGTGTTATTCTCTCCCTAATTTTCCGCGGAATCTCCAAGGGCTTGAAGGGGTATGAGGAAATTGACTCCCGGACCATGGTCCTCGCCCTCTCCTATGGCGTGGAATCCGCCTATAAGGCTGTCATGAAGCCCACCGAGGGAACCATTCTCACGGTGGTCCGTCTCGCCTGCCAGGCCGGCGCCAAGTTCGGAACGGAGAACAAAGAGGCCCCGTTCGAGGACGTCTGGGCCGCCGTCATTGAGGGCGCAAAGGACGCCCTGGCACAGACTCCGGAAATGCTTCCGGTTCTGAAAAAAGCGGGCGTCGTCGACGCCGGCGGCCAGGGACTCCTCCTCGTCTTTGAGGGCATGCAGAGCGTATTCAAAGACGGAAAGATCATGGAGGATGCGGAACAGGCTGAGGTAGAGGAAAAGGTCGAGGAGGCCCCCAAGGCGGCCCCGGCCGAGAACGCTGCCCGGTATGCTTACTGCACCGAGTATCTTGTACTCCGGGACAAGTCCTCTACAAAGGACCCCTTAAGCCTCAAGGCTTATCTGGAATCCATTGGTGACCAGCTTGCCTGCGAGGTGGACGAAGACTTCATTCAGGTCCATGTCCATACCAACGAGCCCGGTAAGGCCCTGAACCAGGGCAAGAAACACGGCGAGCTCGTCAAGGTGAAGATTACGAATATGTTCCAGCCGGCCATCAACCGGGGCGAGGACGAGCGCATTGCCCGCATTGATCTCGACAAGTATCACACCGACCCGGAGGTGCCCGCTGAGAGCGAAGAAGAGGCCTCTTCCCAGAAGTTTGAGAAGGTGGAGCCCACCAAGGAGATCGGCTTTGTCGCCGTCTGCGCCGGTGACGGTCTCTCGGAACTTTTCAAGGAAATTGGCGCCGACATCGTCGTGTCCGGCGGACAGACCATGAACCCCAGCACGGAGGACATCCTCAATGCAGTGGAGGCCACTCCGGCCCACACGGTCTTTGTCCTGCCCAACAATAAAAACATTATCATGGCGGCGGAGCAGGTGGATCCCATCTCGTCCCGCAACGTCATTGTCATTCCGACCCGCACCATTCCCCAGGGCATTACAGCCATGCTCCACTTCAACCCGGACGAGCCGGTGAAGGAGAACCATCTCAGCATGGTGAAATCCCTCGACAGCGTCTCCACGGCCCAGGTCACATTTGCGGCCCGTGACAGTGAAATTGACGGTTTCCACATCAAGAAGGGACAAATGCTCGGCATGGAGAACGGGGCCATCACAGTTGTGGAGGATGACCCCATTCTGACCGCTTACAAAGTGACGCGCCACCTCTGCTCCCGCAAGACGGAAATGGTCACCATCTTCTACGGCGAGGGTGCCACAGAGGACGACGCAGGTACGCTGGAGAATATGATCAACGACCGCTTCGGCTCCATTGAGACCCAGGTGGTCTACGGGGGACAGCCGGTCTACTCGTTCATTATCTCGGTGGAATAAGGACTATGCTTCCAAGAATACCTCTCGACAATATAAAGGGTGTCGGTGCCAGACGGGCTGAGCAGTTTCATGCGCTCGGCGTCGATGACATCGACGCCCTTCTTCACTATTTTCCCAGGGACTACCAGGACTGGAGCCGGCCGACACCCATCTTCGGCGCGGAGCTTGTCGACGCGCCGGTGTGTGTGGAGGCCGAAGCGGCGAGCCCGGTGTCGAGGTTCCGCTCGAAAAACGGCGTCCTCTGCTTCGAGACGACGGTTTTCGACAGCAGCGGGTCCTGCAAGGTGCTCATCTTCAACAACAAGTATGCCGCCGCGAAACTCGTCCCGGGCGAGCCCCTGCTGCTGTACGGCAGGGTCACCATGGGAAACAGCGGACGGGAAATGCTCTCGCCGCAGATCGAGGACAGAGCGGGGAGACAGCGGATACGGCCAATATACCCCAGAACGAAGGAACTGTCCTCAAAGATGATTGAGTCCACGGTGGAGCGGGCTCTGACCGAATTTGTCGGCATGGAAGTGGACCCGCTGCCGGACAGCGTTCTGCAGCGGTATTCGCTTATGCCGCTGCAGCAGGCACTGCGGGAAATCCATTTTCCGACGGACCATGAGACCATGCTCCGGGCAAGAGACCGATTTATTTTTGAGGAACTGTTTGAGCTGGAACTCGGACTGCTCCGTATCCGGGAGCGCAACCGGGAGACATCGGACATCCGGATCCGGCAGGATTTCAGCGAGGAGTTTTATGGGCTCCTGCCGTTTACGCCCACCGGCGCCCAGAAGCGAGCCATACAGGCGGCGCTTCACGACATGCAGAGCGGCATGCTCATGAACCGCCTTGTCCAGGGCGACGTTGGCTCCGGTAAGACGATGGTCGCTGCTGCTCTCTGCTATATCACGGTGAAAAACGGCTACCAGTGTGCCATGATGGCACCCACGGAAATCCTGGCAGAACAGCATTTCCATACCATGGAAAACTTCTTGAAGGGGACCGGTGTGCGGGTGGCGCTGTTGACAGGGTCAATGACTGCATCGCGAAAGAAAGAAATTCAGGAGGGGCTGGCCTACGGGGATATCGACTTTGCGGTGGGCACCCACGCCCTCATCTCGGAGAATGTACGCTTCTGGAACTTAGGGCTCGTTATTACCGACGAGCAGCACCGTTTCGGCGTGCGCCAGCGCGGTCTGCTTGCGGAGAAGGGAAATGGGGCGCATGTCCTCGTCATGTCGGCGACGCCCATTCCGAGAACGCTCGCACTGGCCATTTACGGCGACCTGGATGTCTCCATCATCGACGAGCTCCCGGCGGGACGAAAGCCGGTACACACGTATCGCATTGACAGTTCCAAGCGGCAGCGCTGCTTCGGGTATATAAAGAAATTTTTGGATAGAGGGCTGCAGGGCTACATTGTCTGTCCCCTCGTGGAGGAGAGCGATGAGGCTGGGGACTTGGTCTCCGCCACCGAGTACTACCGCCGTATTTCTCAGAACGAGTTCCGCGGCTACCGGGTGGGGCTCCTTCACGGTCAGATGAAAGCCGAGGAGAAGGCGGATGTCATGGCACGGTTCGCCTCTGGGGAAATCCAGCTTCTCGTGGCTACCGTGGTCATTGAAGTTGGCGTTGACGTCCCCAATGCCGTTGTTATGCTCATTGAGAATGCGGAGCGATTCGGCCTCTCTCAACTCCACCAGCTCCGTGGCCGCATAGGCCGCGGTCAGGAGGAGTCCACCTGCGTTCTGCTCTCCGACAACCGGAGTGAGATCACGCAGAAACGCCTGAAAATTATGTGTGACACCAACGATGGATTCGCCATTGCCCAGGAGGACCTGGCACTTCGTGGTCCCGGCGACTTCTTCGGTCAGCGTCAGCACGGCCTCCCGGAATTGCATATTGCCAGCATGACCGAGGACATGGAGGTGCTGCGTAAGGCGGGAGAGGCGGCGCAGGAGATGCTCGCGGAGGATCCCGCGCTGTCCAAGCCGGAGCACCGGAATTTGGCGAAGGAGACGAATCGGCTGTTTGCGAGGAGTCTGGGGAATTAACTGCTATCCCTATAAAACAAGGGGCTCTATAAAAATTGGAAATTGGCCATCTTGATACAAGCCTCTTTTGTCCAGTTTTGGGCACTAAATACCCTCCGGGGGTATTATTCCCCGCATATACCTACGTCCGCTATATTTTTGGCAGGAAGGTGGTATATTTCAACCTATTTCGGTTTAATACAAGAGCTCTGCAGAGCAAATTCAAGGCTCTAACGGGAATATATAATACATATTATTATGATTTGTAGTATTATTTCAACAGAATAGGGTGCCCTTATACCACTTTTCCCTCAATTTTAGGGCATGTGGTGGTAATGGGACCCATCTGTCGAAAAAACCACGCAATTCTATAAAAAAGACCTGTACCAAACATGGCATTCTCTGCCACCCCTGGTACAGGTCCTTTATTTCTGTTTACTTTCGGTCCACCCGCAGCGCGTTGGCCTTCTCCTCATCCGGCGTCACGTACATGGTGTTATACGTATGGTATATGACCTTGCCGGGCTTGGCGCCCACCGGCTTCTTCAGGTTCTTGGCCAGCGTGTAGTTGACCGGCGCCTTTTGGGAGTCCTTAGCGGTGCTGTTTACTGCGGCAATACAGGCTGCCTCCTCCAACGCGGTGTCGCTGATTTCCCCGCCCTGGTTCCGGATAATGACATGGGATCCGGGGAAGTCCTTCGTGTGCAGCCACATGTCCAGCTTACCAGCCATCTTCAGCGAGAGACGGTCGTTCTGCACATTGTTGCGGCCGACCAGCACCTCATAGCCGTCGGAGGTGCGGTATTCAATGGGCGGCAGGGGCTTGGGCTGACGCACGGTTTTCTTGCGGCCGTTGCGGCTCACCTTGGTTGGTTGCTCCTTTAAGTAGCCGCTCCCCACCAGCTCCGCGCGGATTTGGGCAATGTCGCTCTCGGTCTCGACGCGGCCGAGGGCATCCAACACCGTCTCCAGATAACGGAGTTCCTCCGCGTCGTTCTCAATTTGCTCCTGGAGCATTTTCTCGGCGGTGTAGGTCTTCCGATACTCCTTGTAATATTTCTGGGAGTTCTGCGCCGGGCTCAGGGCCGGGTTGGCCTTGACGCGCACGAGCTTGTTGTCTTCGTAGTAGTTTTCCACCTCATAGTACGAGGCACCCTTCTCGAGGCGGTAGAGGTTCGCGTTGATGAGCTCCGCGCTGATCCGCAGTTTCTCCCGGTCCACGGAGCGGGCGAGCTCCTCCTGCTGGTTCCCCATCTTCCGGGCGATTCGGTCATGGGTATTATTCAAAAACTTCCGGAGCGCTGAAGTCTTACTGGCAATGCGCTCCATGGAGTCCCGTTTTGCATAGAATGCGTCCAGGAGTTCCGAGGGGGAGTCAAAGGTGGCTTTTTCAAAGGTGTCCCCGTACTGCGTGATATCAAAGAATGAGAAGTCGAAGGGCTTGCCGCTCTCGTTGCGCAGGGCGCAGGGGTGGAAGTCGCTATTCTTAAGGATAGCCCGGAGGTCCAGCAACGGGTATTCCAGCTCAGTGAAGTCGTCCTCGGTCATTTCACTCATGTGCCGGTCCTCGCCCACAGCGCGGAATGCAATTTCCCGGGCAACGATGGGGGAGACACCCATGAGGGACGAGAGGATGGCGGAGGAGAGGGATTTAGTGTGGTAGGAGCGGATTCGGTCTATGATTTCGTCCAGAGATGAATGGCCCAGGCTCAGCTTATCCTGCTGGGGCGGCAGCTCATAGGGAATGCCGGGGAGTACAAGCCTCTTGGAGGACCGGGTCGGATCAATGCGCTTCAGTGCGTCGATGATCTTTCCGTCCGGCCCCACGAGGATGACGTTGCTGTATTGGGCCATGATTTCGGTCACAATGGTCAGCTTCTCAAGGTCCCCCAGCTCGTTGGTGGCCTCAAAGTCCAAATACAGGATTCGATCCAGCCCCTCCTGGCGAATGCCGGTGAGCTTGGCGCCGCCGAGACGCTTGCGCAGCAGCATGCAGAGCATGGGCGGCGTGGCAGGGTTCTCGAAGGAGGCATGAGTCAGGCTGACGCGGGGACTGTTGGCCCGGGCGGAGAGGAGCAGTCGCAGTGCGCCGTGCTCCCGGGAGCGCAGCGAGAGGACGAGCTCGTCGTCGGTGGGCAGGTAGATCTTGTCGACGCGTGCCCCGGGCAGGAGTCCGTCCAGTTCGGTTTTCAGACAGCGGAGATAGAGGCCGTCCAGTGCCATGGTGAAAAACTTCCTTTCGAGAAAATGGGTGATGCTGGCTGCTCCCGGCTATTTTCAGCCGATATAGAAGGTCGGTGTGGAGTCGAGGCAGGTGAAGGTGAGTTCTGGGAATGCATCTTCCAGAATACTCTTCAGCACCGGAATAGAGACGTTCTCCGTCTCATAGTGCCCAGCTGCAAAGAGGACAATGCCGTCGTCTATGGCGTCCAGATAGTCGTTGTGTTTGGCGTCTCCAGTGACGAAGGCGTCAATGCCGCCGAGGGCGGTCAGGTCCGGCAGGAAGGAAGCCCCCGCGCCGCCACATACTGCGACTGTGCGGATGGTTTTCTTCGGCTCCGTGACACGCACGACTGTGTCGAGGGCCTCGGCAATGACTCCGGCGAAGTCGGATGCCAGAGCGGGCGTCGGCAGCTTACCGGCCCGGAGCATGCAGATGCCGTCCTCATTGGGGACAATGCCATGGATGTCCTGCAGTCCGAGGGCCGAGGCGAGTACGTCACTGACACCGCCATCTGCCACGTCCCAGCATGTGTGGGCGGAGATGACCCCAATGTCGTTCTGAATGGCGTAGTAAACCGGTGTCTCTGCCATGACGTCTTTCAGCGGGTGGAAGATGACCGGGTGATGGCTCACCAACAGGTCAGCGCCAAATTCCTTGGCCTGTTGCAGGGTGTCCATGGTGACATCCAGCGCGAGGGCCACACGGCGAACCTCCTTGTCCGGGTCTCCCACGAGAAAACCGCTGTTGTCCCAGGACTCCTGGGTATGGAAGGGCGCCACGTCGTTGAGCGCCTTGTAGATGTCGTTTCCGGTGATCATTCTGCTAAATGTCCTTTCACAATTTGGAGCACGCCCCGCAGTTCCTCCTGCTCCGGGCAGCCCCCTCGAATTTGGTCCTCCAGGTAGTGGGCGATGGACTGGAGATACCGTTCCCGCAGTTCCCTATCCGCAAGCTCCGGCATTTTCCCCAGATAACAGTCCGCTGTGGTGAACGGGATTATTTCTCCCGTGTAGACCACTTCCATGGCCGTATAGGGCCGGTGATGGTCCAGAACGGCCGTCTCCTGTAGAATTTTATAGCCGTTTTCGTACAGGTAGCGGCGAAGCTCCTCCAGATGGGACTGTGGCTGCAGCACAAAGTGATTTTCCGGGTCCTTCAGCCAGGGCGCCGCCTCAAAGAGGCTCACCGTGAGAACGCCGCCCATTCCGGCCACGACAAAGTCGTGACAGGTGCCGGGCGGGAGACCCGTGAAGCCGTTGCATAGGATGAGTTCGGTGCGGTCGGTGAGGCCACAGGCTTCAATGGTTGCCCGGGCGTTTTCCAGCGGACCCTTGCGCACATCCATACACCAGGCGAACGGAATGAGCCCCTGCTGCAGCAACGCTGCAGGGAGCTGGGCATGGTCTGTTCCAATGTCCGCCAGGGGGCGGCCGGGCCGGATGAGGTCGGCGGCCATCTGCTGGCGCGGGGTGAGATGGATCATGGTATCTCCGTGGAAGAAAAGATGCCGGCCCTCTGGCCGGCATCCGGTATGGTCAGTTCTTGAGACTCTGGATGGGCGCCGGAATACGGCCGCCGCGGTGGATAAACTTGGCGGGCGATGCGGTGTTGACCTCCATGATGGGGGCCGTTCCGAACAGGCCGCCGTAGCTTACCTCCTCACCGGGCTTCTTGCCGACGGCAGGGATGACGCGGACCGCAGTGGTCTTGGAGTTGATGAGGCCAATGGCAGCCTCGTCGGCGATGATGCCGGAGATGACCTCAGGCGTCGTGTCGCCGGGGATGGCGATCATGTCGAGGCCGACGGAGCAGACCGCTGTCATGGCCTCGAGCTTTTCAATTTTGAGACAGCCGGAGCGGGCGGCGCCGATCATACCGGCGTCCTCGGAGACCGGAATGAAGGCTCCGGAGAGTCCGCCGACCTGGGAGGAGGCCATAATGCCACCCTTCTTGACGGCGTCATTCAGCAGGGCCAGACATGCCGTTGTGCCGGTACCGCCGCACTGCTCGAGACCCATTTCCTCCAGAACGTGGGCGACGGAGTCACCGACGGCGGGGGTGGGGGCCAGAGAGAGGTCCACAATGCCAAACTGGGTGTCCAGGCGCTTGGAGGCCTCGTTTGCGACGAGCTGTCCCACACGGGTGATCTTGAATGCGGTCTTCTTTACGGTCTCCGCCACCTCGGTGATGCTGGCGTCCGGAATTTTATGGAGTGCCGAGCGAACGACGCCCGGGCCGGATACGCCTACATTGATGACGGTGTCCGCCTCTCCGACGCCGTGGAATGCACCGGCCATGAACGGGTTGTCCTCTACAGCGTTGCAGAAGACTACCAGTTTGGAGGCACCGACACATTCACGGTCAGCGGTCCGCGTGGCGGCGTCCTTGACAATGCGGCCCATGAGCTCAACGGCGTCCATGTTGATGCCGGCCTTGGTGGAACCGATATTGACGCTGGAGCAAATATGCTCTGTTACGTCCAGGGCCTCGGGAATGCTGTTGATGAGAGCGGTGTCACCGGGCGTGAAGCCCTTCTGGACCAGTGCAGAGTAACCGCCCAGATAGTTGACGCCGACCTCTTTGACGGCGCGCTCGAGGGCCTTGGCATATTTGACGGGGTCCCCGCCGCTTGCGCCTGCAAGGAGTGCAATTGGCGTGACAGAAATTCTTTTGTTGATGATGGGAATGCCGTATTCCCGCTCAATATCCTCACCGGTCCGGACGAGGTTCTCCGCCTTGCGGACGATTTTCTCATAGACCTTCTCACAGGAGCGGTCTATGTCCGAGTCGGCACAGTCCAGCAGGGAGATTCCCATGGTGATGGTTCGGATGTCGAGGTTCTCCTCGTCGATCATATTGATGGTCTCGAGGATATCATTGGGGTTGAATGAAAGCATGTTTCGTGATCCTCCGGGACGTTAAATATTGTGCATGGAATTGAAGATGTCCTCGTGCATGACATGGATGACGAGGTCATTCTTTTTCCCGTCCTCGGTGGCAATGTCGACAAACTCGCCGAAAGGAACGGTGCAGTTGTCAATGTTGCACATCATGATCATGACGAACATGTCCTTCAGGATGGTCTGGGAGACCCCCTCAATATTCACGTTATAGTCTGCACAGAGCTTGGAGACCTTGGCAAAGATTCCCACTTTGTCCTTTCCAACTACGGTAAGTACTGCCTGCATGGCTGATCCTCCCACTGAATAATAATAAATCTAATAGTCATGCTATTTTAACATAGTACAGGGGCAAAAAAAAGCGAAATTGCCGTTGCCTGTGGGCGATGCACTGGCTAGTTGGATTACGTCCGTATAATGGTGTAAATTCAAAAACAAAAAGAGCCAATGGCTCGATCCTTCAGGTATAATGAAAATCAACCACAATCAACAATATGCCT
>OMYO01000042.1 GCA_900315285.1 uncultured Eubacteriales bacterium
CCTTTTCTCGGAATGTGGAACCAATCCACAGGATTTGAGAACAAGAAGAAGGACTGTACCGAAAATGGCTTATTCAGCCATTTTGATACAGCCCCTTTTATATTTCCTTTAACAGATTTGTATTGTACTCGGAAAATTCCACCTGGCGGCAGTAAAATGAGACCGCCTCTTTGAAATCTTCCATTTGGAAAGCCCCGCCAAGTTGCCTCTGACAGTCCACAGCAAGGATTTGCAGGAACCAGAGACTTCGTTCTGCCATGCGGATTTCGGGCTCCATGCTGCCGTCAAACCAAGCATCCAGCCCGTAGCGGAACATGAAATAGGAATAGAGCTTAGCAAACCAGCGGGAATCAACAGAGACATTTTCCACTTCGGGATACATGTCTTCCGAGAGACGCCCCATAAGGTCATGCCAGCGGTGGTCAAGCGGTTCCATTTCCCGGAAAGGAGACAGCCAGCCGGAGGAGGGTTTTCCCCAGTCACCGCGCGCAATAAGATTGTCCCTCTCCTGCAGAACAGTCCAAAGCCGCTGTTCGTCGGACTCTTCTAGCTCGTCATATGGCCGTTCATCTTCGCGTTTAAAGGTTTCCCAATGTCCCGGATCCTGAAAGAAAAGCTGTACGGTCTCCGGACAGGATAGGCTGACGTCCACCTGCTCATAGGGACCCACTTCGGTGAAAAAACGGGGATGTTCCCGGCAGGTCTCACACAAATACTCCGGTCCCAGGGCAATATAGAGCTTGCACAGATTTTCCCTGTTCAGAAACGGGCACCGTTTTTCCGGGGTCAGGCGGAAGAATTTACCGTCCTCCTGCTCCTCGAGCCCCCGGCGCAGCTGGTCTCCAATTGGGTTCTTAACGACTTGATAGCGGTAGTAGCTCTCCTCGTCGACCTCTATTTCCCAGCCGGCACAGCAGGTGTCGGGGCAGTCACCGGCGAGACACTCAAATTCGGAATAGTAGTCCGGGCTCTCGGTGATCATTTCCCGTGGCTCGCAGTCCTGAGCTCTTCCAGCTCCTGATGATCTTCCTCATTCTGCTTCAGGTAATCCTTCTTTTTGAAGAAGTCCCTCGTCTCCCGGGCGACCACGTTGCTCAGGGCGAACAGGGCGATCATATTCGGAATGGCCATGAGGCCGTTGAAGATGTCGGCAATGTTCCAGACGGCGCTGACAGTGAGGAACGGCCCAATGAAGACCATGATGATGTAAAGCCAGCGGTAAACCATAACCAGTGTCTTATTCCGGTTGGAGAGATATTCCAGGCAGCGCTCACCGTAGTAGTTCCAGCCCAGTATAGAGGTGAAAGCAAAGAAGGCGAGAGAGGCCATGACCAGGAAGCTAGAGACCTGTGGTGGGAATGGAAGCCCGCGCTGGAATGCAGCAATGGTCATTTCAGCGCCCTCAACGTTCGGAATTTTATATGCTCCAGTGATAACGATGGCAAGTCCGGTCATATTGCAGATGACAATGGTGTCGACGAAAGTACCAGTCATACTGACAAGACCCTGCCGGACGGGCGATTTAGTGGTTGCCGCTGCAGCAGCAATTGGCGCAGAACCAAGACCGGCCTCATTCGAGAAGATGCCGCGGGCAACGCCGGCCTGCATGGCAATAAACAGGGTGGCGAAAGCCCCTCCCTTAATGGCCGCCGGATGGAACGCCTCTTCACAGATAACAGCAATGGCGTGCGGGAAGCTGCGGATGTTGGCGAAAATGAGCACCAGGATAAAGATGACATAGGCAGCACCCATAAAGGGGACGATGACCTGACTGACGCTGGAAATTCGCTTCAGACCGCCGATAAGAACAAGCCCGGCGAGGAGCGTCACTACGGCAGCTGTAATAATGACAGCCCAAGTATAAGTTCCAATGCCCGGAATAACCACGGTGTGGGCCTGATTGGGGTCAAAGAAGGCCTGGGTGGCCTTGGAAATACCATTTATCTGTGTGATGGTTCCAATTCCGAACAGTCCGGCGCAGGCGCCAAAGATGGCAAACAGCATGCCGAGCCATTTCCATTTCTTTCCCATTCCCTTTTCAATGTAGTAGAAGGGGCCGCCGAGGACATGGTCATTTTCGTCAACGGTCCGGTACTTGATGGAGAGGAAGCCCTCAGTATACTTTGTTGCCATTCCGAAAAGGGCGGCAATGATCATCCAGAAAAGCGCGCCGGGCCCGCCCTGCTTGATGGCGGTGGCAACGCCGACGATATTACCGGTTCCAATGGTGGCGGCGAGTGAGGTGCAGAGCGCAGCAAAGCTGGAGACCTCACCGGTGCCCTCCTCCTCATTGTGGACCATCCATTTGAGGGCGAGGGGGAGATGCCGGATCTGCAGTCCGCGGAGCCGGATGGTGAGATAGATGCCCCCGAGAAGGATGAGGAGGATCAGCGGGACGCCCCAGACATACTTGTCGACGAGGGCGACGGCGTTGTTAAATGCTTCCATGAAAAATGATCATTCCCTTTTGTGCATTGTAGTCAGTAATTAATACCTTATTTTAGTTAAGTTTCCGAAAGACGTCAATTCACAGATTATACGAAAAAAACCCCGGAAGCGGTTGCTTCCGGGGCATCTTTGCTCAGATTATTTTAATGCTTGTACATAACGGGTCTGCAGGGTGAAGAAGTCCAGCATGTCGACTTTCTTGTTGATGGTCAGATAGAAGCCGGCTACGCCGTTGTGCTCCACGTTGATGAGCTCAGGCATGTTGACCCAAGTTCCTCTCTCTGGAACGATTCCGTCATAGTACTCAACGGACTTGGACTCGAACGGAGCTTTGGCAAATGCGGTATTTACCATACCGTCGTTCTCATACCATTTGTCCTGCCACTCACCCCAAGCGGAGTTGTCCTCTTTGTAATGGCCGAGGATGTAGATCAGCGGACCAAGGATGAAGAGGTTGTCGCCCTGGACCTGTTTCGGTCCGTTGCCGTCCGGCTTGGAGGCCTTGCAGGCATAGGCGAAGTAGTAGGCGTCAGGGTTGTCCGGATGTGCTTCCATGATGTCCTTGGAGCCCCAAGTCGTCATGTCATACCAGCAGATGTCTCTCGGCTGAGAGGTGATGTTGCTGTCCAGGCAGCGTTTGATGTACTCATAGTTGGTCTCACCGGCTCTCGGTTGGAAGCCCCACTGATCAAACATGGGGTCGATGAGCTCGGAGATGTCGGTGCCCTGAGTGGCAATACCGATGATTGCGGTCAGCTTGCAGATGATTTCATCTGTAGTAGCACGATCTTTGGTCATCTTATCGATGAGATTGAAGACCATGTCTGCAAAAGTGGTGCCGTTGTTGGTACCAGAAATAGTGGAAACACTATTTACCATGGTGCCGTGGCCGCCCTTGAAGAGGTCAGAGCAGTCATTCGGTGCTGCGGCCTGCTCGTCCTTGTCCCCATAGTAGAGAAGGGAGGCGAGGATGCGGGTCGTCGGAGCGCCCATGGAGTAGCCGAAGAGGTCTACCGGATGGTCGTTGTCCCACTCGGGATAGAGGCCCGGCATAACGCGGCCATAACGCTCGTGGCCGTATTTTGCGGAATGAGCTGCGCCGTAGTCAACACGGCCGCCCTTGATGTTGGCGTAGAGTTCACAGGCGCGGTCCCAGATGGATGCGAACGGGCTCTGAGTGGACTCATAGGCGACAAGGCCGCGGCCTCTCATTTTTGCAGCATAGTCCCCAGCTGCAAAACCGCCCATGTAATGTCCGACAATGTTGCCGAGCTTACTGTCCGGGGAATAGGAGGAAAGTCCTCCGACCAGGATCATAGGCTCTTTGGTGTGATCCTTTGCCGCCGCGAATACGGAGACACAGCACACGGACGCCGTCATGGCGAGGGCGAGGATAAGTGCCAGAATTCGCCTCATGTTCTTTTTCATTTGCATCATACTCCTTGAGAATAGTCTCATGTTCAAAACTTAACGGACTCTCCGTCGATATTGAACAACTTTCATTATAGTGACTGAAAAAATATGAAACAATTGTTAATTTCGACAAAATTAAGCTCCAAATTTTGTTTTTTGCACGGAAAAATCGGCCAGTCCGATTTTATCGAACTGACCGAATATCCATTGTTCATTATTTTATTTTTGCGATTCAATATATTTCAGAGCAAAAACGCTCGCTACCGCTCCATCTGCAGCAGCAGTTATAACCTGGCGGAGCGGTTTTGTTCTGACGTCACCCACTGCAAAGACGCCCGGTACATTTGTACAAGTTGTCTCGTCCGCAATGAGGTAGCCACCTTTATCCCGTTCCACGGACTCCGGTACCATCTTGGTGTTGGGTACGCGACCTATGCTCACGAACAGAGCCTCGGAGGGGAGGTCTCTCGTCTCACCGGTCTTGACATTCTTGACCCGGACACCGGCCCATTTTCCGTTTTCCAGAAGGGCACCGTCTACAACACTGTCCAGAACCGGTTCAATGTTTTCTGTTTTGGAGACACCGTCAACATAGAACTGTTCTGCCCGGTACTGTTGACGACGATGGATCAGGTAAACTTTTTCACAGATTCGGGACAGATAGAGCGCATCCTCCAGTGCGGTGTTGCCGCCGCCGTTCAGGGCGACTGTTTTGCCGCGGAACCGCATGCCATCACAGGCTGCGCAGTAGTGAATGCCGCGATCCTGATATTTCTCGCTTTCCGGGAACTGGATTTGCCGGGCATTGGCACCGGTTGCAATAATGACTGCGTGGGTATGGAAGTCACCCTCATCTGCGGTGTGGACTGTCTTGTCAAAGCCGTCCAGATCCATTCCCGTGACCTCGGTGAGAAACGTCTCCGCACCGAACTTTTCCGCCTGCTGCTGCATTTGGTCGCCCAGTGTGAAGCCGTCAACGCCCTCGTTGAAGCCGGGATAGTTTTCAATGGTCTCGGTAAGCGTCATCTGGCCGCCGGCGGAGAGCATTTCCAGAACTGCCGTTTTCATGCCGGCCCGTGCGCAGTAGAGGGCTGCCGAGTAGCCGGCAGGGCCGCCGCCGATGACGACGGTATCAAAAATTTTATCTTCCATCTCAGATACCCAGATTCTTATTGATGAATTCCTGGAGAGCCGCTTTGCCCGCTGGGGCAATGACACTGTCCAGTGCTTTTCCGTCCTTGTCGAGGACAACGAAAGTCGGGAGATACTCGACTCCAAACTGCTCCGTCAGAGCCGGGACCTCGTCGGCGTCGACGCGTCCAAATGTGAGGCTGCCCTCATACTCTCCGGCCAGTTTTTCATAGACCGGCGCAATGCGTTTGCAATGGGGGCACCAGGTTGCCCAGAAGTCGATGATGGCCGGCTGGTCATTGTCGACTATGGCGGACTGATAGTTTTCGGTATTAATGTCAAGAACTGCCATAGGGAAGCTCCTTTCTCAAAAGCTAAAATAATAAAGGCTTGCACAGCAGCAACTACAATTAGCGGAGGCTAACATTGCCCCTGTGGTTCTTATTATAGGAGCGAAAATCGAGAAGTCAATACTTTTGGAAAAATAAATTGTGCAAAATTTAATTTTGCTCATTGGAAAGCCGCGCCAACACCTCGGAGATAAGCCGGCAGACCTTTTCGCAGCTCACAAGATCAAAGGCCTCATCTGGTGTATGGACTCCCCGCAGCGTTGGTCCGACGGAGATGGCGTCGAGTCCCTCGAGATTCTGGGCAAACAGACCGCATTCCAGACCGGCATGAATGCCCTCTATCTGCAGCTCCTCCTGGAAGAGGTCATTGTAGCTCTCTTCGAAGGTCTCCCGGAGAACGGAATCCTCTTTTTTCTCCCAACCGGGATAACGCCCCGAAATGTCCCAATTAAAGTGGAATGCCTCTGCGCACAGCTGCAGGCGCGACACGGTGTCTTCCTGCAGAGAGTCCACGGAGCTCCGCGGTGCAAAGGTGAACCGGATAGAATCCTCCCCGACCCGAACTACGCCAAGGTTCAGGGATGTGTCAATGGCATTGTCCATTTCCGGGTCGCGGTGCTGCACGCCGTTGGGGGAGAGCCGAACGGCATAGAGCAGATCCCGACCCACATTTTCCGGGAGAACCTCCGCCTCCTCCATTTTGGCGATGGACGTCTGGAACAAAAATCCGGGCTCAATGGGGAGAATCTCAGCATCATAGACTGTCGACTGCTCCTGAAGGACCGCGGAAGCCTTTTCCGCCTCTTCCTCGGTGGGATAGAGAACCGTAAACGATGCCTCTCTCGGGATGGCATTGTCCTTGGTACCTCCGTTGAAATCCGCAACAAGTCCGCCGTCAGGCAGACTGTTCATGGCTCGGCCGGCAAGTTTGATGGCATTGGTGCGTCCCAGGTCAATATCTGTGCCGGAATGTCCGCCGGAAAGACCGGAGATTCGTACGCTGACGCCGTACCCGCTGCGGGTAATGCGCTCAAACTTTCTGGTGAAATGGAACTCCATGCCGCCGGCACAGCTGACAGTGGCAATTCCCTCGTCCTCGGAGTCGATATTGATCATCCGTCTGGCCTTAAGCAGTGAAAAGTCCAGTTGAGATGCGCCGACAAAGCCAATCTCCTCACCGGTTGTGAAGACGGCCTCAATAGGGGGATGGGCCTGGGTATCGTCGTCAAGCAGATAGAGAATGAGTGCCGCGCCGGAACCGTCGTCGGCGCCGAGCGTTGTGCCATTAGCCGTGGCCCAACCATCCTTTACCTGGATGTCGATTCCGTCCTTCTCAAAGTCGTGGTCGGAGCCGGCCACCTTCTCATCCACCATGTCGATATGGCCCTGAAGGATGACGGGCGGCTTGTCCTCAGCACCCTTGCTTCCGTCTTTATAAACAATTACATTATAAGCTTCATCCTGCACGGCGCGGAGACCGCGGTCGGCGGCGAACTTGACAATATAGTCGCTGACGGCCTTCTCGTTTCCCGAACCGCGGGGGATGGCGCTGATATCTTCAAAGAAGTGGAACAGTTTTTCCGGCTGGTAGCCGTTGATTTTGTATTGCATAGAATCACCTTCCGGGTACTACGATAACATAAATCGCCCATGAATTGTCATTCCGGGGGAAATACGGTAGAATACATCTGAAATATCCTGGCACAAAGGAGAGGAAAACATGAAGGATGACACCATGATACTCTATGACGAGGACGGCAACGGCGTACGCTTTGAGTTCCTCGACTATATGGAATACGAAGGGCAGAAGTATGTTGCCCTGCTGCCCTTGGAGGGCGAGGCCGCCGGCAGTGAAGTCCTGATCATGCGCGTGGAAGAGGAGGCCAGCGGGGATCAGAAGTTTGATGTCATCGGCGACAAAAAGCTTATGAAAAAGCTCTACGGCATCTTCAAGAAAGAGCATGCGGAGGATTTTGACTTCCGCGATTGACCTCTGGTACAGCCCGTTCCCTTGTGAAAAATAATATTACAAAGTTCAGAGAAGTGTACAACTTGTCTGAACTTTTTCTTTATTATTGTGCATTTTCACAATAATGTATCGACAAAAAGCACAACAAATGTTATACTTAGCACACAGATGTTGTGACAAATATCTGTGTGTGGATATTTTTCGAGAATTTTACAAAGGAGAATGATGAAGATGAACAAAGGGAGAAAAGTCCTTGCGCTCATCCTTGCCCTTGCCATGCTGTTCAGCGTGACATGTGTCGGCGTCGCCGCCAGTGCGGCCACCCAGGTAAAGGAAGAGACCCCCACCATCCTTGTCCATGGATTTAACGGCTATGGACCGGATGCAAAGGCAGGCAAACTTATTGGTAACTATTGGGGCGGCTTCGCAGCTGGGAACCTCGCTGCCACCCTTCGCAACAAGAATTGCCGCGTCTATGAGGCAAACATCAGCCCGCTGGCTTCCAACTGGGACCGCGCCTGCGAGCTCTACGCCTGCATAAAGGGCGGCCGTGTCGACTACGGCGCTGCCCATTCCGCAAAATACGGCCATGCAAGATTTGGCCGCACCTATCCGGGCATCTATCCCGAGTGGGACAATGACCATCCGGTCAACATCTGGGGCCACTCCCTCGGTGCTCCCACCGCCCGTCTCATGGTCTCCCTTCTCTACTGGGGCGACTCCGCTGAGCAGGCTGCCGCACCGAATGACTGCTCTCCGCTCTTCAAGGGCGCCTATAAGACCGGCGTCAATGCCCTTCAGACCGTATCCGGCGTCAACAACGGTACCTCTCTTGCCGATATCGGCTATGATCTTCTCGCCAAGCCCCTTGGCAACGAGAAGGCTGACCAGCTCTTCTCTGAGATCTTCATGAAGTTTGGTTTCTACATGACGCAGACCCAGGCCCAGGCCATTGATCTCACGAAGCTGTGGGATCCGGAGCTGGAGGAGTGGGGTTACACCCCGGTTCCCGGCGAGTCCGTTGCCCAGGCCAGAAAGCGCATGGAGAGCAACAAGTCTTTCCAGACCAAGGACAATGCCTTCTTCGACATGACATCGGAGAACTGCGCAAAACTCAACGCCACGTTCAAGGACAACCCGAACGTCTACTACTTTGCCCGTCCGACCCAGTGCACCCATGACCTGAACGGCGGACCGAAGCAGGTACAGGATAAGACCGCTCTCCTTCTTGGACCGCTCTCCGACATCCTCGGCACCGTCAAATGCGACCGTACCGGCGGCGGCTGGAAGGACAGCTACTACAAGAATGACGGCATGGTCAACACTGAGCTCACCAAGGCTCCGTTCAACAATGCCACTTCCAAGGTCGTGGAGACCCCGACCCGCGGCGCGTGGGTCAACCTGCCGGTTTGGCACTGCGAGCATGCAGCAGCCGTCGGCTTCTACTTCCCCATGATCAATGAAACCGTCGACATTGTTGACGCTTATGCACAAATGTACAACTATATCAAGAGTCTCGACTAAGTATCCATAAAACATTTTCGCAGGGTGAGGCGGTCTCCGCAGGGAGACCGCCCCGCCTTGTTTTTTGGAAAATTTGGAATATGGCCTTGACTATAAATGAATGTTCGTTTAATATTAAGCCATGAGGTGAAAGAGATGCGACAGAAAGACGACGAAAAAAAACAGCGCATCGAGAGCGCTGTCATAGAACTTATCCTGGATAAGGGCTTCAACGGTCTTTCCATGTCGAAAATCGCCAAAGAGGCGGGGGTTTGTCCTGCCACGGTCTACACCTACTTTGACAGCAAAGACAGTATGCTCCAGGAAATCTATGTGGAGTACTCTGAAGACGTCTATGACTATCTTTTGGGCCACGTGAACCGGGGCATGACCGGCGAACAAATCATTTCATCCCTTATCCGAAGTTATTATAACTATTTAGTCGAGTACCGGGACGTCTTCAGCTACGTCAAGCAGTACTCCATGATTTCCTCGGCGGCCGAGGCCTGCGGTGGGGCAAAGGGCTCGTGTTACATCCGGGAAATCATCGACGATCTCAAGCGGGACAAGGTCATCCGTAACTACAGTAATGAGACACTGGAGGCCGTTATCTTTTATCCGGTCCAGTCCATTGCGGAGAACCGGACCCGCAGCGAGGAGGCCAAAGAGGAGGAGCTCAATGAGTTCATTGAGATCATCCAGAACGCTATTCTCCTGTAGAACACCAACTAAATGATTCAGCGGGTACTCTCGAATTTCCAATGACGGGGTAGCCCGCAAAAAAATATCAAATAATTAAATGAACATTCATTTATACGTCGGGAGGTCGACAAAATGGATAATATGAATATCACAAAAAACGCGGTCGCCGTACCGGTCTATGACTATGTGCTGCTCCCCGGAGTGGACCAAATCCTCCGTCTCCAGGAACCGGCCAAGGAACTGGCCACCTATTTTGCCCTTGGAAACCGGGCTGCTGTGGTCGTGCCGCTGAAACATAATGTTGCCCAAAACAATGCAGACGCTTCGGAGTTCTATCCAGTGGGCATTGCCATCACCTCGGATGGTGTCGAGAAAAATGACAAGGGCACGTTCCTGAAGGCCCGTCTTCTGGAGAAGGTGGACATCAAATCCTTTAGTTTCCAGAATGACATGGTCTATGTGGAATATGCAGACCACCCCACTGCGCCGGACATCACTGAGGCGGAGCAGAAGCAAATGCTCGAGTATATGAAGGACCAAATCCGGGAATTCGCCAAAAAGTTCAACGGTGTGGAGCGCTACCTCTCCATGCTGGACAATATCACCACTCTCAACTCCCTTATGACCTATCTCGGAAATTATTCCGAGATCACACCGGAGGAGAAGTTTGAACTCTTAAAGACCGACTCCCTCCGCGAATGCAGCCTTCACTTTATTGACCTTATGATGAAGCAGAAGGAGCACATTGAACTCAACATGGAGCTCAATGAGCGAATTTCGGAGAAATCCAACCAGTATTACCGCGAACAGGTGCTCCGTGAGCAGCTGAAGGCCATCCAGGAGGAGCTCGGAGAGAGCGGCGGATATGACGGTGCCTCCCTCGGCTCCGGCACCGGTGGAAAATCGGATAACTATGAGGAGCGTATCAAAGCAGCCGGCATGCCGGAGGAAATCGAAAAAGCCGCTCTGGAAGAGGTTGAGAAGCTGAAAATGCAGGGCCCCGGCAGCGCCGAGGAGAGCGTCATCCGCAACTACTTGGACTTCATGCTGAAGCTTCCGTGGAAGAAGGAAGTGGCAAAGGATGTCGACCTGAATCGGGCCGAGGAAATCCTGAATGCCGACCACTACGGACTGGATAAAGTCAAGGAACGTATCCTGCAGCACCTTGCCGTTATGCAGCTGAAGAAAAACAACAAGGGTTCCATCCTGCTGCTTGTCGGACCTCCCGGAACTGGCAAGACTAGTCTCGGCCGGAGCATAGCAAAGGCTCTGGACAGAGAATATGTCCGAATCAGTCTCGGCGGCGTCCGTGACGAGTCGGAAATCCGCGGTCATCGCCGCACCTATGTCGGTGCCATGCCTGGACGCATCCTCCAGAGCATCAAACAGGCTGGAACCACCAACCCTGTCATGGTTTTGGACGAGGTGGACAAACTTCAGGAGGGCGGCTTCGCTGGCGACCCATCTTCGGCTCTTCTTGAGGTCCTGGACCCGGAGCAGAACAGCACGTTTACCGACCATTATCTGGATTTGCCCTATGACCTCTCAGACGTCTTCTTTATTGCCACGGCCAACTCTCTTGACACCATTCCGGCTCCTCTTCTGGACCGCATGGAAATCATCCAAATCTCCAGCTACACCGACCAGGAGAAGTTCCACATTGCCAAGGAGCATCTTGTAGCCGAAGTTCTCGACGACACCGGCCTCACCACAGACCAGCTCCAGTTTGAGGATGACACGCTCCGAAAGGTTATCCGGGAATACACCATGGAGGGCGGCGTGCGCGGCCTGAAAAAACAGCTCAGCACCATTGCCCGTGTCGCAACTCAGAAAATCGTCTCTGGAAAGGCAGAGCTTCCCATTGTTGTGAACCCGGATGATCTGGAAGACATGCTCGGTCGAAAAATCTCGTTCCACGAGAAGGCACAGGCAGAGAATCCAGTCGGTGTGGTGACCGGGCTTGCCTGGACGCAGGTGGGCGGAGAAATCCTGTTTATTGAGACCACTGATATGCCCGGTTCTGGTCAGATGATCCTGACAGGACAGCTCGGCGACGTCATGAAGGAGTCTGCGCGAATTGCACTCAGTCTTCTGGAATCCCGTCTTCCCATGAATACCAAGAATCTGAAGGAGCGGGACATCCATATCCATGTGCCGGCTGGTTCTACCCCGAAAGACGGCCCCTCTGCCGGTGTCACACTGTTTACCGCACTCGCTTCGCTGTTCACTGGAATCAAGGTGGACTCCCACCTTGCCATGACCGGTGAAATCAGCCTTAGCGGCCGTGTCCTTCCCATCGGCGGACTTAAAGAAAAACTCATTGCCGCTGACCGGGCGGGAATCACAAAGGTCCTCATTCCCAAGGACAATGTGGAGGACCTGAAGGACGTTCCGGAAGAGGTGCGCAGCCGTCTCGACATCCGTCCCATGGAGACTGTCGAGGATGTGCTCCGTGAGACCATCGGCATCAAATTGCCGGAGCCCAAATTCATGTTTCTGCAAAATGGAGAGGGCAACAACCCGTTCCAGAACACCAGCGTCTGATAGCTTCTAGGATTTCTTACTTTCCTAAACAGATAGAAGACAGGTCCCCGGATTCCCTTCCGGGGGCCTGTCGCTGTGTCTATTGGGTATTTGCGCAAAAAATACGGCCGGCCCTATTGGACCGGCCGATTTTTGTGTTCTGCAAGCTATTCTTAGAACAGAGACGGGATGGTGAAGCCGGAAGCCGGAGCTTCTGTGGTTTCGGCAGCATCCTCAGTGGCCGGAGCCTCTGCATCAGCTGTCTCAGTGTCGGCTGCTTCTGTCTCGTCAGTGTCCTCATCCTTGTTGACGAGGCCGTCAGCGAACTTGTAGACTTTGTAACCGGTGTTGAAGAGACCGATTGCGGTGTCTGCAGAGCTGAGCGGATCCGGAATGAGTTTGCCAGCGGTCTTGCCGATGGTGAGACCGGTGTTGGTGAGCTTGAGGCCGTTGTTGAGGGCATCTGCGCCGAGGCCGCCGACGGTGTTGCCGAGACTCAGAACTTTCTGAGTGGCATCCATTGCGGTGGTTGCGGGTTTCACGATGCCATATTTGACCGGAAGCTTGGCAATGCTGTAGACATTGTTGGCAATGTCGAGCGGAGCCTTAACAACCGTGTAGCCAATCTTGGCGATGGGGTTGGCAATCTTCATGCCGGTGGTGGTGAGCTTAACAGGGATCTGAGCGATGTCGTTCAGAGTCGAGACACCCTTCTTAACGGCGGTGTCTACTTTGATTGCAGCAGTAGCGCCCTTGACAGGAAGGGTTGCAACTTTTGTTGCAGCACTTCCGACCTTAGCACCCGTAGCCAGGATTCCGGTAATAGTAGCCGGAGTCGAGAGCAGGGAAAAAGCCGAGACGGATGCGGCAAAGCATCCGGCCATCATCAGAGCGCTGAGGAATACTGCAAGAATCTTAGTTACGATTTTTTTCATAATTATTGTTTCTCCCTTGAGAATACGCGAGCCCTTGTGGGCTTAGGCGTTAAACAATTTGAAATAGTCTTAGTCGATTCCGTCGGTATTGGCTACAGCAGACTGGGTGGCAGCATTCTCGACTGCTGCAAGAGCAGAAGAGTCTTCACTGTTTTCGTCATCTGCATTCTCCTCCTCCGAGGCAACAGGGATTTCCTGGAGCACAAGGGGAGTGTCCTGCTCTTCTTCCTCTGCATCCTTGGAGGCCTTGATCTCCTTGATGTTAGCAGAGGCGTCAGAGACGTTCTTGACGAGTTTGATGCCGCCAATAATGTCACCGAGACCAGGGGCAAGGGCACTGGTGGTGTCCTTAAAGAGGTCGGTGCCATTCTTGGCAATGCTGATGTCTGCCTTGACATTGTCAAAGGTTCCCTTGGCAAGGGCGGAGCCGAATTTGAGAGCACTCGGGACATCCTTGAGAAGTGCCGGCGGGAACTGAGCAGCAGCAATTACGAATTTGACAGAGCTGGAGGCGTTGGACGGAACGTCCTTGGTGACCTCTTTGCCAAGATTAAAGGCCGAGAACGGAATCTTGGATCCGTTGTAGGCGGTCTTGACGCCGGATTTGACGATGTCGCCGTCAGCCTTCTTGTAGTCGACAATGGCCTTCAGGGTCTTGAGACCGCTGATGCCGATGTCCACCGGAGTCTTGACGACATTCTTGACGAGGTCAGTCTGGCTCTTGCCGAGCTTAATGACCATGAGAAGGTCAGAGATGGATGCGGCAGAGGCAGCGCCTGCACAGCTCATGAAGAGTACTGCACTGAGAAGAACAGCGAGCACTTTGTTAAGTGTCTTTTTCATATCCTGTTTCCTCCTTTATGCAGCAACATCTTCGTTGACAGGAACTTCCTGTGCGGTCTGCTCAGTCGGAGTTTCAGCAGGAGCATTTTCGCTGTCTTTGTTGGCTTTGATTTCCTCTACATTCTTGTAGAGCTGGTAGCTGTCGTTGAAGAGGCTGAGACCTGTATTGATTCTGCCGACGGGGTCAACGATGCTGTTGACGTTATCAGCAATCTTCACACCGTAGTCTGCAGTCTTGAGCACATCAGCAATGCCGTTCTTCAGACCGCTGTTTGCCGTGGAACCGAGCTTGACAGCGCTGGTGCCGAGGTCGAGAGCGTCTTTTGCCGCATTAGCCGTGTTCGTGCCGGCCTTGAGGGCGGCAGTCGCAGTGTCAAGGTTGCCGGTATTGATCGTAGTACCGAGCTTGACAGACTGGGTGGCGAGGTCCAAGCCATTGTTGATCCCTTTTTCGGCAGAGGTGATTCCATCAAGAGTGGCAGCTATGTTCTTCTTGACGGCTGTGCCGAAATTCAGGTTCGTCGATGTGGTGTCCAGAGCCGTGGTGGCGGTCTTGTCCACAATGGTGAGGACGTTGGAACCGATCTTGTTTGCGTCCGTAAGCGTGTTGACGCCCGTCTTCACGACAAAGCTGACCGGGTTGGTCAGAAGGTCGATGAGGTCGGAGGCGCTGGATGCGAATGCGGAAACTGCAAAGCAGCTAGCAAACATTGCCAGACTCATGATGACAGCCAGAATCTTCGAAAGTGGCTTTTTCATCTTTCTTCTTCTATCTCCTTTTCCTTAATATTTGGGATACCGGATAAAAGGTATCTCAATACTGAGATTATCAATCGCTGTGTTTTATAAAAATTATCAAATAAACTAAGATGATTAATAATTAGACAGCATTGGAAAAATGTCTCGAGATTGACGAACGAAAGAAAAAAGATGGTTAAAAATATACAAAAATAGCGTTAACAAAGTCCTGACAAATGTAAATTACATTATGGCACAGCGGGATATCCCGACTCTTGTCTTATATGGTATAATACATACAAACATTTTTTGGAAGGACGGACAGCATGAAAATTCTTGTAATCAACTGCGGTTCCTCTTCCCTCAAATATCAGCTCATTGATATGGACGGGGAGAAAGAGCTCGCCAAGGGACTCTGTGACCGCGTCGGAATCGACGGAAAAATCAAGGCCAGCACGGCAGATGGCAGAAAGGTCAAATTTGACGTTGACATGCCGGACCACACTGCGGCATTCTATGAGGTCAAAAAGCTCATCACCGAGGGAGACCTGAAGGTCATTGACTCTCTGGACGAAATTGCAGCCATCGGCCACCGTGTCGTACAGGGAGGCGCCCTGTTCAAGGAGTCCGTCCTTGTGGACGAGAAGGTCAAGGAGGGCATTGCCAGCTTGAATGACCTGGCTCCACTCCATAACCCGGCACACATTCAGGGCATCAATGCTGCCCAGGAGGTCTTCGGCAAAGATAAGCCGGAGGTCGCGGTCTTCGACAATGCTTTCCACAGCACTATGCCGCCGAAGGCCTACATTTATCCGTTCCCGTATGAGTATTATGAGAAGTATCAGGTTCGGAAATATGGCGCACACGGCACCTCTCACCGTTATGTCAGCACCCGCCTGAATGAGATCAATCCGGACTACAAGAAGGTCATCGTCTGCCATCTCGGCAACGGTTCCTCCATTACCGCCATCAAGGACGGCAAGGTCATTGACACCTCCATGGGTCTCACCCCGCTGGACGGTTTCATTATGGGTTCCCGCTGCGGCGCAGTAGACCCCTCTGCTGTCACCTATATCATGGAAAAGGAGAATATGACTCCTGCGGAGTGCAGCACCATGATGAACAAGAAGTCCGGCTTCCTCGGCGTCTCCGGCGTGTCCTCCGACATGCGTGACGTCGAAATTGCCGCTGCCGATGGCAATGAGCGCGCTCAGCTCGCCCTCGACATCTTCTACTATCAGGTTCCGAAGATCATCGCCGGCTACATTGTGGCCCTTCAGGGTCTCGACGCCCTCGTCTTCACGGCAGGTATCAGTGAGAACGGTGCCAATGTCCGCCAGGGCATCTGCGACCAGCTGGAGTTCATGGGCATCAAGATCGACCGGGAGAAGAACGACGGCCTCCGCGGCAAAGAGACCCAGCTCAACACGCCGGACTCCAAGGCGGATATCTGGCTCATCCCCACCAATGAAGAGCTCATGATTGCGAGAGACACGAAGCGTATTGTGGAAAGTCTCGGCAAGTAAATCGCCAAAAAAATATGAACCGGGTGCCTGTTGCGGTACCCGGTTTTTTGTATTTAGGTAAAACCACTCGCTAGGCGAGTGGTTCCGGATATGTTTTACATTTGAACAGAAAAAATCCTCCTGCTACACTTTGAATGCGGTC
>OMYO01000048.1 GCA_900315285.1 uncultured Eubacteriales bacterium
TTCGCTCGGAGGTGTTTGTCGTAGAACAGGACTGTGTCTATCAAGACCTCGACGGCATCGACAAAAAGGCCATGCACTCATGGATTGCTGAGGATGGGAAGATGGTAGCATACGCCAGATTCTTTATGAAGAACGAACGCAGGAAAATCGTTCAGATAGGGCGCGTAGTCGTGGCAAAGGACAAGCGGCGGGGGCGGTATGCCTCCTTTCTGATGCGCAGCGTCATGGAAAATGCCGGGCGTTATTTCGGTGCCAGGCATCTCTATCTTGAATCTCAGACTTATGCCATTCCCTTCTATGAGCGTCTTGGTTTCAAGGTCTGCTCAGAAGAGTTCCTGGAGGACGGTATTCCACATGTGAAGATGGAACAAAAATTATAAAATAGCCTTTGGAATCTGATGTTTGGATTCCAAAGGCTATTTTGATCAAATCTTATTTATATTGTCTGCCATTCAGTCACATTATAGGCACATTGAAAATAGGACGGCATACCGCTATAATTACAGTGAGACAAAGACGGAAAGGTGGTTACCATGAATATCAATACCTTGATCAAGCGACAAAACCTTTCTCTATACGAATTATCAAAAACCAGCGGTGTGCCATATTCCACGTTAAAAGATATTTCTCATGGCAAATCCAAAATTGAGAAATGTAGTGCGGGGACTGTTTATCGAATTGCCAATGCACTGCATGTTTCTTCCGATGACCTGCTGGAACCATGCTTCTTCCGCCGCCCGGATTTTTCGGTATATAAGAGCGAAATCTGCCATCAGGTAAAAGAACTGGGAGATATTCCTTTTTTAGTGCAGACGCTGAAAAAAGATATGATCTCAGATCTTTATGAAAAGCAGTGGTACCCGGAATGTCTCTATCTACTGGCAATGGTGGACTATCTCAGCAGAATCCATGATATCCCTCTGGCAAAGGAATATGATGAAATCCGGTGCCAGCGACTGGAACAGCCTGTGTACCCGGCAGGAATTCTGATATTATATCGTCTTTCAAAAGATGAAGAGGTGCTGCGCAAGGCTGAAAATGAGGCAATTCCAGAGTTCAAACGGTTCAACATAATTGAAAGTGAGATTCGAAATGTCGTTTGATTTTACTTCAGAGAATATTGCTGGATTTCTCCGCGACGTAGCAAAGGAATATCGAAAACTTGGCGGGAAAAACATGCCGGCAGAAATGATATTAGTCGGTGGGGCAGCTGTCATGGTCAACTACGGTTTTCGAAATCTCACTACAGATATTGACGCTTTGACTTACGCCGCATCGTCCTTTGAAGATGCCATACGTACAGTAGGAGCCTACCACGATCTTCCTGCTGGGTGGCTCAATTCTGACTTTGCGCGCACCAGCTCTTATTCCGAAAAATTACGAGAGGTCTCCATTTACTACCGCTCTTTTTATCATGTATTGACCGTTCGCACTGTTGCCTCTGAGTATCTTATTGCCATGAAACTTCGTTCCGGTCGGCCATATAAAAATGATTTCTCTGATATAGCCGGAATTCTTCAAGAGGAGAAAGAACGTGGCAACTTTATTTCGAAAGACCGCATAGAAGCGGCATTCTGTGAGCTTTACGGGGAATCCGGCGTAATGCCGGAAACATCCAGAGAGTTTCTTAATAGGATTTCTGAGCTTTCTGATTACCGGGAACTATACCAAGAGACGAAAAGACAGGAGAACCAGTCGAGAAATCTGTTGTTGGAATTTCAAGAAAAGAATCCGGGACAGTTAAAAGAGAACTCGGTGAATGAGATATTAGAGGAACTTACCAATAAATTAACGGACGAGTAACTGAGGACCTGTCTATGGAAAACATTACTAGGCAGCTGGAACAGCTTCCATTTTTCTCCCACCTCTCCCCATCGGAGCAAGAGGAAATCACCCAGAAATCCATGATCCGAACCTGCAAGGAAGGCGACATATTACACGACCACCACGCTGAGTGTCTCGGCATGGTCACCGTCCTCTCCGGCAAGACCCGGGTTACCATGCAGTCCGACGACGGGCGCGAGATAACCATTTACAGCATGGAGCCCGGCGATACGGACATCCTGAGTGCTGCGTGTGTCATCAACCAGATTACATTCGACAGCATGATGGTGGCGGACGAGGACTGCGAGGTACTGGTCATTCCGGCAATAGTCATCTCCAAGATGGAGAAGGAAAATATCTATCTGCACAGCTACATCTATGAGCTGACGGCCCAGAGGTTTTCGGATGCCATGTGGGCAATGCAACAGATTCTTTTCTTACGTATGGACCAGCGAATCGCCACAGGCCTATTAGATGAATTTGCCCGGACGGGCGATTCACACATTTCCCTCACCCAGGACAAACTCGCCCGCCAAATCAGTTCCTCCCGCGAAGTGGTCACCCGCATGCTGAAGAAGATGGAAAAAGAAGGCCTGCTCAAGGTTGGCCGCGGGTGCATTGAGTTGCTGGATGTGGACGGCCTGGAAAATCTTTTGGAGTGAATGTGACCTTGTCACAGAAAGCATTTTGATTTCTTGGTACGATAGCCTTGCAAACAGAGATCAACGGGCAGCAGGCCCGATATGTAACAGAAAGCGAGGCATCTCCCATGTCAGAGATCAGAATTACGAAAGATAATTTTCAGAACGAAGTATTAAATTCCAACGTGCCGGTCCTTGTGGACTTCTGGGCATCCTGGTGCGGCCCGTGCCGCATGCTCGGCCCCACTGTCTCCGAAATAGCCGAGGAGAACCCCGACATCAAAGTCGGCAAGGTCAATGTGGATGAGGAGCCGGAGCTGGCGGCTATGTTTGGCATTGCAAGCATTCCCACGGTCGTCGTCTTCAATGACGGCAAGGCGGTGAACGGCACTGTGGGCGCCGTCCCGAAGGGGGAGCTTATGGCTCTGGTGAACGGAGCTCGGCGGACTGCCGCGGCAAGCGCGGATACCGGCGAGTGCGGGCCGAATGGCTGCAGCGTCGCCGGGCACAGGGCGAAGATTGGCTGAAAAATATTGGGCTGTATCATTGTGGTACAGCCCTTTTTCATTGTGTGGGCGATGCAGTTGTCTTCCTGGTGCGAAAACTAGGACCGCAAGCCGGATTTGGGCGCTTGTGGTCCTAGTTTTCCGACGCAGCTACCCTCCGGAGCGCAGAAACTAGGACCGCGACCCGGCTTTCAGACAATCCGGTCCTAGTTTTCTCGGCGCAGCCGCCCTTCAGAGCGCTGAAACTAGGACCGCATCCAGAAATTCGAGCCATGTGGTCCTAGTTTTCTCGGTGCAGTCGCTCTCCGAAGCGCGGAAACTAGGACCACGACCCGGCTTTTGAGCACTTGCGGTCCTAGTTTTCTCGGTGCAGCTGCCTTTCAGAGCGCGGAAACTAGGACCACGACCCGGCTTTTGGGCGCTTGTGGTCCTAGTTTTCCCGGCGCAGCAGCCCTCCGAAGCCCAAAAACTAGGACCACGACCCGGCTTTTGGGCGCTTGTGGTCCTAGTTTTCCCGGCGCAGCAGCCCTCCGAAGCCCAAAAACTAGGACCACGCCCCGGCTTTTGGGCACATGTGGTCCTAGTTTTCCGGGCGCAGCAGCCTTCCGGAGCGCAGAAACTAGGACCGCGCCCCGGCTTTTGGGCACATGTGGTCCTAGTTTTCCGGGCGCAGCAGCCTTCCGGAGCGCTGAAACTAGGACCACGCCCCGGCTTTTGGGCACATGTGGTCCTAGTTTGCTCGATGCAACTGCTCACCGAAGCTCAAAAACTAGGACCACGCCCCGGCTTTTGGGCACATGTGGTCCTAGTTTGCTCGTTGCAGCAGCCTTCCGAAGCACAGAAACTAGGACCGCCCAACGCTTTCGAGCGCCCGCGGTCCTAGTCCCAGGTTCCAGCCAGCAGCCAGTTAGACCTTTTCTCATGTTTTCGGCGGTTTAGTCTGACGATTCCGACCGCTTTCGGTTTAATTTTCGAAGAAAGTTAGACCAAACGGCCCTTAAATCTCGATTTGGTCTGAAAAATAAACCGAATAAGGTTGGAATTTTAGACCAAACGGGAAAAAAAAGCAAAATGGTCTGACGAGGAGCTGAATCGCCCCAGAAATAGGACGGAATTGTTAGACCAAAATGGAGATTTTGAGGCGGATGGTCTAACGCCCCCTTAGCCCCCTCAAAAAAAGGAGCTGCACCACCTAATCAGTGGTACAGCCCCAATTTTTTATTTTAGATTTCCAAAATCAAACACCTTCAGCCGCTTCAGCAGCACGCCGAGGTCGGTCTCGTTCAACTTCTTCAAGATCTTGTTCATGATCGGTTTCTGGAGAAGGGCGACGGGCTTTTCCAGGACCTTGGGAACGGGGAGCTTGAAGTCGTTGAGCGGGCGGTAGTCGCGCAGGACGATGGCGGAGTTGAGGAGCCAGCGGATATCGTAGATGGAGCCGTAGACCTCCGGGACGGCGCGGTCGACGTTGCAGAGGGCGTAGACGCCTTCCATGGCGGTGCGGATGGACATCTCGGTGGTGAAGCAGGTGTCGCGATCCACTTCGGCGTGGTTGCCGAGGAAGGCGAAGTTGGTGACGCCATGCGGTACGACGCGGGGACGGTCGCCCTCGTGGCGGCAGATGAAGTAGGTGTCAACACGGGGCATCATGCAGGGAATACAGTTGACGCACTTCTTGGAGGAGAGCTCCGGAATGAGCTCCTCCGGGACGCCAATGTGGTAGAGCCACTCGGCGGCGATTTCCTTGCCGTTGCAGTCGCGCATGGGTTTCTTGATGTAGTTGCCGGTGCGGCTCGGGTAGAGCCCGTAGATCCAGACGACGGTGTTCTTCTGCTCATCCTGCTCGCGGAAGTGGCGCTGGCGGTTGATGGTGAAACTCATGAGCCATCCCGAATCGCGGATGGTGCAGATGCCGCCGGTGACAGCCTTGCCGTCTCTGGGGTCGCGGCCGGTGATCTTCTGAATGTAGGGGAGGATCCGGTTGTCCAGAGTCGTGAGGGTGGCGGACTCCCAGTAGGTGAGCTCCGGTTCCTTCAGGAACTCATCCGGGTGGCCGAAGTCCGGGTCCTGTTTGGCTATGTTCTGCCAGGTCTTCCAGGAGCCCTTGACGGTGGTGTCAAACTCCGGAACGGTGTCCATGTCGCCGAGCTTCAGGTTCGTAGTGTTGGAGCCGTTGGTGAAGAAGACAAGGGTGTTCTTATCAATGTCAATCTGCTTCGTCTCGGTCTTGCCGTTCTCATGCCACAGGATGGTCTTGGCGGTCTTCTCACCGTTCTTTTTCTCGAAGAGGACGTTGTCCACGACACTGTGGTACATGAATTTGACGCCGCGCTCCTTCAGATAGTTCTCCATGGGGAGGATGAGCGATTCATAATTGTTATATTTGCAGAACCGCAGCGCGGACAGATCCGGGAACCCTTCAACGTGGTGGATATAGCGCTGCATGTAACGCTTGACTTCCAGGGCGCTGTGCTCGTCCTTGAAGGCGAACATGGTGCGGAAGTAGGTCCAGAAATTCGAACCGAGGATTTCATCGCCCCAGATGTCCTTGATGGCCTTGCCGTAGAGGGCGTCGTCGCGGGTGACAGTCAGCTTCATGATGTCCATGAGCGCCTTGTCCGAGAGACCGAATTTCTTGTCGGTGTGGGCGTCCTGGCCCTGTTTCTCAATGACGCGGCAGTTGGAGTAGCTGGGATCCTCATTGTTCAGGCGATAGTAGGCGCTGAGGACGGACTCATTCGGGTCATCAATGGAGGGGATGCTGTGGAAGAGATCCCAGAAGCACTCGAAGTGGTCATCCATCTCGCGGCCGCCGGAGATGACGTAGCCGAGACCGGGGAGATTTTTGCCGTCGCAGGAGCCGCCGGATACGGAGCGCAGCTCCATGATGGTGATGTTCTCGCCGGGCATCTGGGCATCCCGGACCAGGAAGCAGGCCGCTGCAAGACCGGCAATGCCGGCGCCGACGACGATGGCCTTCTTGTCCTCAATTCCCTCGGGCTTCGGGGGACGGGCAAAGGCGTAGTAGTTGCCGTTTGCGTGGTAGAAGCGGCCGTCCTCGGTGCCCCAGTTGAAAATATGGTTTTTCTGTTCTTTTCCGCCGTAATTCTTTGGAATATTCGTTGCCATGTTGAATCCTTTCTGTTAGTCCATGTAACATCAGAGGGCGCAAATCACAACGCCGGGCGCAGGATCTACGTCCAGAGATATTACACGGTATTGGGTAAAGGGATAGGCCTTAACATGTTATTTAGACTAACAGGTTGAGGTAGACTATCTTGCTTCAAGGTGCATTTTACAGGGGATATCTTAATTGAGTCTTAAACAAAAATGAAAAGTTGATGAAAAAAGCGCGGAGAACTCTCCGTTATCAGACGGTCAGCTCAATCTGGTTTCCCTCAATTCCCACGACGCAGCTCTCATAGTATCCGTCGCCGGTGGTGCGCGGCCCGCTCGTGACCTCATATCCATCCGCTCTCAGCTGCTGTGTCAGCTCGTCGACTTTCTCCTTACTGCCAACCGAGAAGGCAACATGGATGAATCCCGTTCTCATGGGCGATTTAGCCGCGTCATCCATGCCCGGCCGGTTCATGATCTCCAGTCTGGCGCCGTCGTCGAAGGAGATAAAGTAGGAACGAAAGTCGGTTGTCGTATTGTGATAGCCGTCGCTGGAGTGGCCGCCAAGATATTTGACGAAGAAGTTTTTCGCTGCTTCCAAGTCGTTTACGTACATTGCCACATGCTCAATTTTCATAGTGATCTCCTACAGGTGTGTGAAAGATAATGGGGTCATGCTACAATGATATTATCATAAAGTTCTCGGAGGATAGTAAATGAAAAAGAGACTGGTTTCCTTTTTTCTGTTTTTTGTAATGCTTACTACTGCCACCTTGGCCTCTGTGCCCTGCTATGCCGGGGGACAGGTGCTCTCGCTAGTCGAACAGTACAGGAACTCCCACTATTATGAGTTGGCCACTCCCGGTGGTGATATTGAAAAGAAGTATACGCAGATGGGAGAAAAGCAGATCGCCCAAGCCAAATATGAAGCGGGGAATACCGTGTGGAAGGACTACGAGGTCTGGTACCCGGCGGATATGCAGGAGAGAGCTGCGTCTTACCCGCTGGTCATCATGGTGAATGGGACCGGATACCCTGTCTCAAAATACCGGGAGGTCTTGAAGCATCTGGCGTCCTGGGGCTTCATCGTCGCGGGAAATGAGGATGAGAATTCCCGGACAGGAAAGTCCACGGCAGCGACGCTGGACTTCATGCTTGCGCAGAATGAGGATCCAAGCAGTATTTTCTACCAAAAGATTGATACCGACCATATCGGGGTCGGCGGGCACTCCCAGGGCGGCGTTGGAACCATCAATGCAGTCACAAAACAGCCCAATGGCGGCCGCTATACCTGTATGTGGGTTGCCAGCCCGACCTCTCCGTACTGGGGGCAGGATGATGTCTTTGGCCCGGAGTGGAGCTATGACATGACGAAGGTGAAAATCCCATGCATCATGGTGGCGGGCACCGGCATGTTTGACGCTGGCACTGCGGAAGATATTACGCCCCATGAGGGTCAGGGCATCTGCCCGCTGTGGGGAATGAAGGAAAACTATGATGCCATTCCAGATGACGTTCCTAAGGTTATGGGTCGTCTGAAGAATAAGGATCATGGCGACCTGGCGCGGTATGCGGATGGCTACATGACTGCTTGGTTTATGTATTATCTGAAAAATGAGCAGGAGGCGGGGAAGGCCTTCTTTGGTGACAGCGCAGAGATGAAGAACAACCCGAATTGGCAGGACGTAAAGTCCAGCCCGGGGGAGCAGGCGGTGCGGGAACTGCAGGGATAATTTTACATAGATTTTACATCGCTATTTTCCGTGCACGTGTACAATAAAAGCGAAAGAGGGGAGAAAAATGAAAAATATCCACAAGATTTTGGCGACTTTGCTCGCCGCAGTTTTCCTATGCGGAATGCTTTCTTCGGTGACGGTTCCGGCCGTGGAAAGGGAGCCTGCTACGTCCTTCGCCTTCGCCGCAAGCTACCTAGATGGCACGGAGGAGAAGAAGACGACGTCACTGGACAACGAGGCCTTTGATGTCGACGTGACCTCTGATCTGGACGGAATGGAGGCTGTCCTGACCCCAAAGCGGGACATCACCATGAAGTCGCTCTCCATGACGACCTACCGCGACTTCGACGAGAACGACCGCTTCTTCTCCAACGGCTACCAGTCCTGGGCCCCGGCCCTGGAGCACAAGCTGGGCGACAAGACGGATCCGGTCATTCCCGCCGCGAAAATCACGAACATGACCTGGCAGTTTGCCGCCAATATCAGCGACTACGACTTTGCCAAGTATGGCGACCAGAACAACTTCCATTCCTGGACCATGACGTATTTCCGGCACGCGGGTTCCAACACCATCGACTTCTACGGCTCCCGTTCAGAGAGAAACGGCTTTACGCTGTTCGACGTTGACATGGGCAGTGGGCGATTCACCATTGCAAAAGACATCGACGGTCTCTCTCTCCACGCTGGTCAGAAGTACGTGGTATTCGACATTTTCCATGAGAACGGGGACTATGATAAGGTCTTCGACGACTACTTCTTCCGTTCCATGAAATTCCAGAAGCCGAAACTGAAACGGATGAGAGGCTACACCTCTTGGTATAACCGCCAGAGAAATATCACGGAGGACGACATTCTAAATGACCTGAATGCTCTGGATTTTGCCAAGGATCAGGTCTCCATTTTCCAGATTGATGACGGCTTTGAAGCCGCTGTCGGTGACTGGACGGCAGATAATCCCAAATTCCCCCATGGCATGAAATATCTGGCAGATAAAATTCACGCAAAGGGGTATCAGGCGGGAATCTGGCTTGCCCCGCTTGTCGCCCAGAGTACCTCGAAGGTCGTCCGGGAGCATCCGGACTGGCTCGTGCGCGATGACAACGGAAAACTCGTCATCGGCAACGGCGGCTGGGGCGTTGCATTCGTCCTGGATATCTACAATCCGGAGGTTCGCGAATACCTGCGACAGCAGTTTGACACCGTCCTGAACGATTGGGGCTACGACATGGTCAAACTGGACTTCCTGTACGCTGAGAGCATTCATCCGAGAAACGGCAAGACCCGCGGCGAGATCATGTCCGACAGCGTCAACTTCCTGCGGGAAATCTGTGGCGATAAAGTCATTCTCGGATGCGGCGTACCCATCGGTTCCGCCATGGGTGTCTTCGACGCCTGCCGCATTGGCCCCGACGAGAACGCCAACTTCGAAGGCGACATCCTAAACAAGATGAAGATCACGAACGAGATCCCATCCACTCGCAACGGCATGCTGAATTCCCTTTACCGCCGCTTCCTGAACGGCCGCGCCTTCCTCAACGATACCGACGTCTTCTACCTGCGCGATGGCGTCCAATACACCGACGAACAGAAAATGCTCCTCGCCAAAATCAACGACATGACCGGCGAGATCCTCTTCATGTCCGACGATGCGAGCACCTACAACGAGCAGCAGCGGAACTGGCTCAAACACATCTATGCCCCGAAGACCTACAAGATTCTTAGCGTTGAGCGCACTTGGCCTGACGAAATGGAGGTCACGTTCCTTGAAAACGGCGTGCAGAAGACGCTGAAATTCAACCTCTCGAACGGAGCGGGGAATATTGCGGAAGTGTTCTGAGGCATAGAGCTGCAATGTAAAATTGAATATTGATGAGAGTAGGACCGAGGCACAGGTGAAGTGGTGCTTCGGTCCTAGTTTGTTGTTCTCCCAGAGTTGTGAACCAAGAATAACTACAACTGGAACACATGCAGTCGGAGAAGTGATGAACTAATATTTATTATTTTGGTCTTTTATTGTGTACGAGATAATATATAGGAAGGAGATTCTGCTAATGAGTTACTGCCCAAAATGCGGAAAAGAAGTTACAGAGGATACAAAGTTTTGTCCCAATTGTGGAAATCCATTATCAGAGGAAACTGTTTCCACAGAAGAGGTTGTACCCCAAGAGAACCCTATTTCAGAAACGGTTGAGACCGTAAAAAAGAAGGTAAATAAGTACAAAATGAATAAGTGGATTGTTATTGATAGTATTATTGCTGTAGTTGTACTGCTGCTTTTAATCATTATTCCGGTTACCACTCATGCCCATAAGGACTATCAACTTGCTGGAGGTACTGGAGATGTCAATATTTTTGCAGTCTAAAAACCCACTAATTTATGCTACCTGCAGTTTCGCCTTCTCCAAATCGTATTTTCTTCGATAATCATATGGCG
>OMYO01000024.1 GCA_900315285.1 uncultured Eubacteriales bacterium
GAGGGTCCACCCGTTCCCATTCCGAACACGGCAGTTAAGCTCATCCGCGCTGAAAATACTTGGAGGGCAGCCTCCCGGGAAGATAAGGCGGTGCCGACATATTCAAAAACCGCTCAGGCAAAGCCTGAGCGGTTTTCTTTTTTTCTATTTATGGTATTATGAGAAAAATAACAGCCAGCCGGGAGGTGCCTTCCATGTCCATTGAATGCACAAAAACAGAAGACCGTACCTTTCTCACGCTCCATACGGAGAAGACGACCTACCAGATGATGGTGGACCCGCATGGTGCACTGCTCCATCTCTACTATGGGAAGCGGGCAATGGGAACCATGGAGTATCTCCTTATCTGGCGGGACCGCGGCTTTTCGGGGAATCCCTGGGACGCAGGGAAAGACCGTACGTTTTCGCTGGACTCCCTGCCGCAGGAGTACCCCACCTCGGGAACCGGCGACTTCCGGGCAACCGCTCTGACCGTGGAAGAGGACAATGGCTTTGAGGGGTGTGATCTCCGCTATGTCTCCCATGAAATCTCCGACGGGAAATATGGGCTTCCGGGTTTGCCGGCGATGCACGCTTCCGAGAGTGAATCGCAGACGCTCACCGTGCACTTGAAAGACCATGTCTCCGGTCTTGAAGTGGACCTCCTCTATGGAGTCCTCCCGGAGCTGGACATCATCACCCGGGCTGCAATTATTCGCAATACCGGCGACCACACGCTGACCCTGACCAAGGTGCTCTCGGCGGACCTGGACTTCCTCACGGGGGACTACGACGTCCTCACCTTCTGTGGGCGATATGGCATGGAGCGCAACCTCCAGCGCACCCCGGTGGACCACGGGGAATTCCGCATTCTGAGCCGGCGCGGCGCCTCTTCCCACCAGTACAATCCGCTGGTCATCCTGGCGGACCACAACACCACAGAGGACACCGGCGAGTGTTATGCCATGGAGTTCGTCTACAGCGGCTCGTTCCAGGCATCGGTGGAGAAGGATCAGTTCGACCAGGTGCGCCTCCAGATGGGCCTTGCTGAGTCGAAATTCCGTTACCCTCTGGGCCCGGGGGAGACCTTCGCAGTTCCTGAGACCATCCTCTCTTTCAGTGGCGATGGACTGGAGGTCCTCTCCCAGAACCTCATGGACTGCGTACGGCTCCACATCTGTCGCCGCAGCAGTTCTCTTGCTCACCCGGTACTTCTCAACAGCTGGGAGGGCTGCTACTTTGATTTTGACGGCAATACCATCCGCGACATGGCACGTCAGGCGAAGGATCTCGGTGTCGACCTGCTCGTTATGGATGACGGATGGTTCGGCAACCGGAATGACGACACCACAGGCCTCGGAGACTGGCAGGTAAATGAGGAGAAGCTGCGGGGAAGTCTCCCTGCTCTCATCGCCGATGTACACGACCTGGGGCTGAAGTTTGGCATCTGGTTTGAGCCGGAGATGGTCAGCGAGGACAGCGACCTGTTCCGGGCGCATCCCGACTGGGCTCTGGCATCGGAGGACCGGCGGCCCATCCGAAGCCGGTATCAACTTGTTTTGGACTTCTCACGGCCCGACGTCGTGGATCAAATTTTCTCCGACGTCTGCAAGGTTCTCGACATGGGTATCGACTATATCAAGTGGGACTTCAACCGGAGCATTGCCGATGTCTGGTCCCATGCCGCGCAGCATCAGGGCACCGTGCTCTATAACTATATTCTGGGTCTCTACTCTTTCCTGGAACGTCTGCGGGAGCGGTATCCCGACCTGCTTATTGAGGGCTGCAGCGGAGGCGGCGGGCGATTCGATGCCGGCATGCTCTACTACACTCCCCAAATCTGGGGCAGTGACAACACCGACGCGGTGGACCGGCTGAAAATCCAGTACGGTACTTCCTTCGGATATCCCATCTCTGTGGTGGGTGCCCATGTGTCCGCCGTGCCCAATGAACAGAACGGGCGGATTACCTCCCTGGATGTCCGGGGAACGGTGGCCATGTCCGGAAGCTTCGGTTTTGAACTGGATCCTGCCACATTGAGTGACGAGGATCGGCAGACCATTCAGGAGCAGATTGCCTTCTTCCGGGAATTTGAGCCGCTCATCCGCGAGGGGCGCTATTACCGCCTCTCCGACCCGGCAAAGGACCCTGCCACGGCATGGCTCTTTGTCTCACGGGATCGCTCCATCGCACTGCTCAATATTGTGACCACGGAGACATTCTGCAATATGCCAAACCAGTATATTCGAGTCCGCGGGCTGGAACCTGGGGCTTTCTACCGCTCTGAACGGAACGGCCACGTCTACCCGGCAGATGGCCTGCGAAATGTGGGCTATCCGGTGCCCTATGAGCCGGGGGAGTATAGGGCATACCAAATCGTACTTCGAAAAGTAGAGGATTAAAAAGAGGGAGAGGCTTTACGCCTCTCCCCTTTTTGTCGTACGTAACGGCTCATTTTTCCCTTTTCATGGAGGCGGGGAAATGATACAATTCTACTGTTTATAGTTGATTTTAATAAAAAGGGGTTCTGAATTTTGGCTACAAAAGCGAAATCCTCTGCGGAGGCCTCCGGCGGTTTTACCGGAAAAATAGGCTACGTCATGGCCGCCGCTGCGTCTGCCGTCGGACTTGGAAATATCTGGCGGTTCCCTTACCTCTGCGCAAAGTACGGCGGAGGCATTTTCCTGCTCGTCTATCTCATTCTCGTGGCGACGTTCGGCTATACTCTGCTCGTATCGGAGACCATGATAGGACGGATGTCGAAGAAGAGTCCCATCGGGGCCTATAAGGACCTGACGGCAAGGCGGTCGCACAGCACCGGCAGCAAGGTTTTTGCTGGAGTCGGCGGCTGGGTGAATGCCCTTGTGCCGTTCCTCATTTGCCCGTATTACTGTGTTATCGGCGGCTGGATCACAAAATATTTCATTGAATACTGTAGGAACAGCGTCAAGGTCATGGCAAACGATGACTATTTTGGCGGCTTTATCGGTAAAACTGCCCAGCCGGAAATCTACTTTATTGTATTTCTGGTGCTGACGCTGGCCATTATTCTTCTCGGTGTACAGAAAGGCGTTGAGCGCTTTTCCAAGATGATGATGCCTGCCCTCATTGTGCTTGCCATTGTGGTATCTATCTACTCCTGCACCCGCCCGGGCGCATCCGTTGGTCTGAAGTATCTGTTTGTTCCGAACTTCCATGAGTTCTCCATGATGACCGTCGCTTCGGCACTGGGGCAGCTGTTCTACTCCCTGTCCATTGCCATGGGTATCATGATCACCTATGGATCCTATACCGACGACTCAATGGATGTGGATCAGTCTGTCGGCCAGATTGAAATTTTCGACACACTCATTGCCATCCTTGCCGGCCTCATGATCATTCCGGCCATTTTTGCCTTCTCCGGCGGAGACCCGAAGGTCCTCCAGTCCGGCCCGTCTCTCATGTTTGTCACCCTCCCGAAGGTCTTCAACAGCATGGGACTCGGTATGGCTGCTGGCATTGTATTCTTTCTGCTGGTTCTCTTTGCTGCACTGACTAGTGCCATCTCTCTTGCGGAGACCTGTGTCGCCACCCTTCAGGATGAACTGCATTGGAGCCGCCTGAAGTCCACACTTATCTTTGCTATCTATGCTGCAGTCATTGGAACCTGCTGCGTCTTTGGCTACAGCATTTGGTCTGACTTCACCATCGGCGGATTCCAGATTCTCGACTTCCTGGACTTTATTACCAACTCCATCATGATGCCCTTTGGCGCTTTCTTCACCTGCATTCTGGTCTTCCACTTTGTCACGGTCAAGAAAATGGATGAGGAGATTGAGCTTGCCTCCAAGTTCAAGCGGAAGAAAATCTATAACTTCAATGTTAACTATCTCTGCCCCATTGGCCTCGCCATTATCTTCGCAAGCTCGGTTCTCAATGCCTTTGGCATCATCAGCATGTGAGGCCGCCTTATGGGTCATCTCTACTTCGTCCGCCACGGCCAGACTGTCTGGAATGTGGAGAATAAAATCTGTGGCTCCACGGAGAGCCCGCTCACAGAGCTCGGACATCAGCAGGCTATTGCCACGGCGGAGAAAATCCGGGACGAGGGTCTGCACATAGACCAGATCTTGAGCTCTCCCCTCAGCCGGGCCTATGACACAGCGAAACATATTGCGGAAATCAACGGAATTCCGCTTCGCGCCGAGCCTCGCCTCACAGAGCAGAACTTTGGAAAATATGAGGGCACGGCCCGGGACGGGGCAGAGTTTGCCCGTGCCAAGCAGGACTTCATCAACTCCTATGGAGACGGGGAGACCATGCTGAAGCTGTGCCACCGCATTTATTCAGTATTGGACGAAATCATCGCTGACCCGGAGCGGGTCTATCTCATTGCCGCCCATAACGGAATATCCCGTGTTGTTCAATCCTATTTCTACGACATGACCAACGAGGAGTATGCGGCCTTCGGGGTCCCCAACGCTGAGATCCTCCGCTACGATTTTTGATCTCTTTTAATCTCTATTTTAGGGAGACTTCTTATACTGTACTTGAGCAGTACAGAAAGGAAGGATTCCTATGAAAAAAATCATTGCCATCTTGCTGAGCCTGCTCTTCGCGGGCTCGGCATTTTTATAATGCGCTCCCCGGCTGGGGCCGGGTCGGGGAGAACGGTGCGAGCGTGGATCTTACGTGCATCGCCCAAAAAATGCAGGAGAAATTCCCTGAAAAACAACGGCACCATAGACCTCAATGGCTACACCATAACCCTGCCGAATGGTATAATTATCTCGGAGAATACGCTATAACAGGAGGTTGAGGTATGAATATCATCACAATCAGTCGTGAGTTTGGGAGCGGGGGCCGCACCATTGGCCGCGCGCTGGCGGAAACGCTGGGGTACAAGTACTATGACAAGGAGATCATCCAGGAAATTGCCAAACAGGTGAACCTCTCCGAGGAGGAGGTCATGAAGCTCTCCGAGGAGAACAAGGCTACGTTCCTGCAGATGCCCTTTGAGAACTATACCGGTATGGACAGGCGCTCGGTGGATGTCCTTCGGGCGCAGCGCCAGGTGCTTCTTCAAATTGCCGAGAAGAATGAGAACTGTGTCATCATCGGCCGCAGCGGCGGCGCCATTTTGGGTGATGAGCATCCGCTTCGTCTCTTTATCTATGCGGACACGCAGACTAAACTCGACAACATCCGCGCCACCCAGGAGAAGTATGCTAACAGTACGGACAAGCAGATCATCCGCACCATGAAGCGCATTGACTCCATTCGAGCCGCGTACTTTGAACTGGTATCCGGCGAACAGTGGGGAGACCGGAATAATTACGACCTCTGCATTAATACCAGTGGCTGTGCCATGAAGAATCTGGTTAAGCCGATTGCAGACTACGCGGTCAGCTGGTTCGAGGACTGAGAAAAAGAAAAATTGACCCGCACTGGGACTTATTTCCAGTGCGGGTTTTGCTCTGTGGAAAGCATGGGGAAAATGTGATACGATGGGGAAGGTATGGCGGCCGCTATTCGGTGGAACCGCCTTCAGATTATGATTCGGAGGGAAACATCGTGAGCAGAAAGCCGAAAAATGAGCAGACCGAAGGGGAGCGGAAGAAGGGAATCCTCCACAGGACCATGCGGGTGGAGCAGATCGTCACGATCCTTCTCACCATTGCGGTCATTGTGGCAGTGGTCGTCATTGCTCTGCAGAAAGTAATGTAAAAAAATTGACACTATTTTTGTAAGTTTTTAATAGTGTATAAATTGTAAAAATGCGCTATTATTATACATGCAGCAATTGTACGGTTTGTGGATATGACTGTTCGCTGCAGGTGAATTCAATAGGAGAATTCAAATAGGGGAAAGAACAGAGCGGAAAGGTTTTCCGCTCTGTTCTTTTATGCTTTTCTATGCTTTGGGTAAATTTCATGGGAAAATCCTGAATCGCCGAGCTTTCCCGTAAGACTGAAAAATATTGGAAGACCGAAAGAGGCCGGAGCCCGTGGGGCCCCGGCCTTTTCGGTTAACAATCAGTGAAAGGAGAAAAAGGGATAGGAGATATCAAAAGGGAATTATTCGACGACAATGTCGAAGGTCTTCTGCTCTTCCTCGACCTTCTTCGGAAGGGTGAGGGTCAGGACGCCGTTGTCATAGGCGGCGCGGATGGCAGAGGTGTCGACGTTCTCGCCGATGGTGAAGGAACGCTTATAAGAGCCGTAGCTGCGCTCTTTGCGGATGAACTTGTCGCGCTTGTCGCTGTTCTCCGCCTCGGAATGTCTCTCCGCGGTGACGGAGACCACATTCTTGTCCACTCCGACGTGGATGTCCTCCTTCTTGAAGCCGGGGAGATCCGCGGTCAGCTGGTAGCTGTCACCCTCGTCGGTGATATCCGTGCCGAAGGCGATGGGGCGGTTTCCATTTCCGGTGAAGAACGGGTCATTGAAGAAGTTCTTCTCGAAGTTGTCCATTGCGTCAAACGGGTTGTAAGAAGTAAGCCAGGTACTCATAGTGATTCCTCCAAGTTTATAGAAAAGTAAGTAGTTGTTAAAAGGATGCTGCCTTAAATGTGGGGATGCTCGAACCAGGCAGCGGAATTCGGAGGGTTATGTCAGCGGCTGTACTCATTTTCCTTCTGACAATACCCATTATAGCCTTATCCCTGGGAAGAGTGTGAATATAATGTTAACATTTAGCAGTCATTTAATTAATCTGCTAAAATGATTGAGTACAATTTTTATTCGACAACAACATCGGCGGCCGGCAGTTCATTCTCTGCCTTCTTCGGAAGCGTGACAGTCAGAATGCCGTTGTCATACTTTGCGCTGATCTTTGTGCGATCGACGTCGCTGCTCATAGTGAAGGACCTCTTGTAGAGACCATAAGAACGCTCCTGACGGAGATATTTGTCCTTCTTCTCGGAGTCCTCAATGTCATTGTGTCTCTCGGCCTGAATGGTGACGACGTTGTCATTGACTTTGACACTGACGTCCTCTTTCTGGAAGCCGGGGAGATCGGCGGTCAGCTGGTAGCTGTCGCCCTCGTCTGTGATATCGGTTCCAAAGGCGGCGAGACTGTCGTCGGCAAAGAACGGGGCGTCGAAGAAGTTTTTCTGCATCTCTTCAAAGGGATCCATAACAGTTAACCAATTTCTCAACATACTAACAACCTCCAGATGAAAGTGATTTGAAATTCGGGACCCTGCTGGATCGGGGGAAGTGCCTTCCAGGGTTCTTTTCCCTTTCGGCAATTCTCATTATAGCCCTTCTATTCTAAAATGTATGAACAAATTGTTAATATTTAGCACTCATTTAATTAGAGTGCTAAATGTAGGAACAAGACCCTTCCGGTTGACCTCGTACCCCAATCACGTTAATATAATAGATAACAGATATTTCTTTTTATAATAAGGATTAATAAGGATTGGAGCCTTCCCGGAGATTTTATGAATCAAACTCTGCAACTGCATTGCCGCAATTTCGTGCGCGCCCAGCGTAATATTGCCCGCGCCGAACCTCTTCAAAATATGTATGCCCGGCCCATCTGCTCTGAGCTCTTCGCGGAGCATGAAATGGAACCGGACGTTCTTCGTCTCAAAAAATGCGAATCCTTCCTCATCAAAGAGGAGGGCTTTTTCTCCGACTTCAGCGGCATTTCCGCCCTTATGATCGTCACGGCCCTCGCCCTCAGCGACGACCCGAAACAGAAACTTAAGGACCTGCAGCAGGCCCGTGTCATTATCCGCCGGCATTTCCCGCCTGTCCCGGACTATATCCCTCTGGCCTGCATCATTCTCTCCGACGAGAAGGACGACACCCTCTGGGAACCCATGGCGCAGAAGGCCTCCATCATCTATGAGACTCTGAAGGAAAAAAATCGAATTCTCAACTCCGGCGGAGATATCCTGTTCTCCCTCCTCATAGCAAAGTCCGGAAAGGACACCCAGAAGGTCATCCAGGACACGAAGGCGTGCGTCCAATATCTGAAGCCCGAGACTTGCATAGACCCCCAGAGCTTTCACTGCCTCTGCCGTGTTCTCGCTATGAACGGCTCTGACGCGGAGTCCAGCTGCCAGCGTTACCATGACCTCTACAACTACCTGAAGGAAAAAGGTTATCGCTACGGCCGCGGCTACCAGAGCCCCATGCTTGCCCTTGCAGCCCTGCTTCCCCAGGACATTGAGGATATTGGAAAAGACATTATTGATGTGGACACCTACCTGTCCCGCCATGAAATGTATCGTGGCCTTGTGCCGAAATACTCGAAGACCGTCCGCCTCATGCACTCTGCCATGATCGTGGCCGGCGCCAGCCGCCCGAAACTCAGTCGGGAGTCCGGCACAGACGTCTCCGACGTTATCATCGCCATGGAAATTACCCTCTGGGCTCTGTTTGGCATGCTGTTCCTTTAATAGTTTGATTTTTTTGGCGCATCCGTTTCGGGTGCGCCTTTTCTTTTGCAAAAAAACACCCTGCAGTAACCGAAGTCACTGTAGGGTGTTTTTTATTATGTATGGGCGATTTACGAATCCTCTTATGCCTTACCGTTGCAGCCGAGAACGTCGACGATTTTATGCTCAACGAGAGCCTGAACCGCGGCACGGCCGTCGCCGAGATACTGGCGCGGGTCGAAGTGGCCCGGATTCTCATCAAAGTGTTTGCGGACAGCCGCAGTCATGGCAATGCGGAGATCCGAGTCGATGTTGATTTTGCAGACAGCCATGGAAGCGGCCTTGCGGAGCATGTCCTCCGGGATGCCGATGGCGTCGGGCATTTTTCCGCCGTGCTCATTGATGACCTTGACAAGGTCCTGGGGTACCGAGGAGGCACCGTGAAGGACGATGGGGAAGCCGGGGAGGCGCTTGGAGACCTCTTCCAGAACGTCAAAGCGGAGCTGCGGTTTCTGGCCGGGCTTATATTTATAGGCGCCGTGGCTGGTGCCGATGGCGATGGCCAGAGAGTCAACGCCGGTGCGGCCGACAAACTCCTCGACCTCGTCGGGATTCGTGAACTGGGCCATTTCGTCGGAGACATTGACGTCGTCCTCAACGCCGCTGAGGGTACCGAGCTCGGCCTCTACGACAACACCGTGGTCGTGGGCGTACTCAACGACCTGCTTTGTGACGGCGATGTTTTCCTCGAAGGGCTTGGAGGACTGGTCGATCATAACCGAGGTAAAACCGTTGTCGACGCACTCTTTGGCGGTCTCAAAGTCCGGGCCGTGGTCGAGATGAAGGACGACCGGAATGTCCACACCGGCTTCTTCGGCGTTGCGGATGCCTGCCTCCACCATGCTGGTCAGGTAGTTGAACCCGGCATACTTGATGGCACCTTTGGAGGTCTGCAGAATGACGGGAGCTTTCTGATTCACGCAGCCCTGGAGGATGCCCTGAACGATTTCCATGTTATTGACATTGAAAGCACCAATGGCATATCCGCCATTGTAGGCCTCCTCGAACATTTCTTTTGAGGTGACGAGTGACATAGAATAAACTCCTTTTTCTAATAATCAATCGGTACGCTAGAGTGGTTTCATTATAACCTGTACCCTGTAATATGTCAAAAAGAAATTTGTTAAAAATTCGCTAATCTACGATGGTGTGCACGGGCACGGGAAAAAGCCGGCCACCCGGCCGGGATTATTGAAAACATAGCCCCTGTGTGATAAAATTTATTGCATATTTATGTAATTGGAAAGAGGAGCCACTATGGAATACAAGTTCTCCGACCGAATTGCCGGTCTCAAGCCCTCCGCTGTGCGGGAAATTCTGAAGTCCACATCCGACCCGGAGGTCATCTCTTTTGCCGCCGGAAACCCGGCACCGGAGTCCTTCCCCGTTGACGCCATTCGGAAGGTCTCCGCGGAAATTTTTGACGAACAGCCTATTACTGCACTCCAGTATGGAATTACCGAAGGGTATGCTCCTCTGGTGGAAAAGCTCACCGAAATCATGAAGGAGCGCAACCACATTGGAACCGATAATGACTCTCTTATTGTAACCAGTGGTGCCACTCAGGTCATGGAGCTCCTTACAAAGTCCCTCTGCAATGAGGGTGACGTTATTGCATGCGAGGACCCGTCTTTTATCGGCTCCCTCAACTGCTTCCGCTCCTACAACTGTAGTCTTGCCGGCGTTCCCATTGAGGCAGACGGCATTGACACCAATGCACTGGAAGAGACCTTGAAAAACGACACGGACCACCGCATCAAGTTCCTCTACACCATTCCCAACTTCCAGAACCCCGGTGGAGTCACCATGAGCTGGGAGAAGCGGAAGAAAGTTTATGAGCTGGCCTGCCAGTACGACATCATTGTTCTGGAGGACAACCCCTATGGCACCATCCGCGTTGCCGGCGACGACGTCCCGGCTATTAAGACCCTTGACACCGAGGGCCGTGTTGTCTATGCCGGAACATTCTCCAAAATCATTAGCCCCGGCATTCGAGTCGGATATGCTGTTGGTCCCAAGGAAATCCTTGCGAAGATGACGGTTGGCAAACAGACCGAAGATGTCCATACCGCCATGTTCAACCAGATGCTCGTCTACCGCTGGCTCTGTGAGTACAACCTGGAAGAGCACCTCAGCAACAACCAGGCTATCTACCGCAAAAAGCTCAACCTCATGTGTGACTGCATTGACTCTGAACTGGGTGACGCCGTAACTTACGTTCGGCCCGAAGGCGGTCTCTTTATCTGGTGCCGTCTGGACGACCGCATAGACATGCTGGAATTCTGCAAGCGTGCCGTGGAAAAAAAGGTCGCTGTGGTTCCCGGAACCGCTTTTCTGACCGACACTGCGGGCACCACACCCTACGTCCGTGTGAACTTCTCCACACCCACGGATGAGGACATTGTGGAAGGCGTCAAGCGCCTTGGCCAGGTGGCGAAGGAAATGCTCGCCGAGAGCAAATAATCCTGTGATTTCTGGCCGCTTTTTCCGGCCTCAGACCGCTGCTCCTCCGGGGCGGCGGTCAATTTGCTTTTTTTGGTTGACGGGGCGGCGGGTTTCGCGTTAAAATTTGTGCGACATCAAAAAAGGAGGTGGCTCGCTTGGATAGCGGTGACGGCAGTAATCTGCATGTTCCTGACCACTTATGTCTGGCAATTGAAAACAAAACAGCACACGAGCGGGACACCTTAAATTTTGCTTTTTGAACCGGTCTCACGGCGTGGAACTCTCTGGCGAAAGCTGCCCGAGAGCTTTTTCCGTTTCCCGGGTTTCCATTTTTCCGAAAAGTAAACTTTAATGTGCCCTCTGTCTCGCTGTGTGAGACAGGAGGCTTTTTTTATGGAAGAAGTTTATTATGATATCCTCGGGAAACTCCTGCAAGAGGGTAAGCTAATGCAGCTCCGGTATGAGCTGGCACGCATTAATGAGGCAGACGTGGCAGACTTCCTGCAGCGTCTGGACGACCCGGAGCAGGTCGGCAAAGTCTTCCGCATTCTGCCGAAGGACATGTCCGCCGAGGTCTTTTCTTTCCTGGACTCCGACGCCCAGGAGAAGGTCGTAAACTCCATTACCGACAAAGAGGTCGGTAAACTTGTCGACGACCTGTTTACGGATGACGCCGTCGACTTCCTGGAGGAGGTCCCGGCCAACGTGGTGGCCCGAGTCCTGAGCAATGCCAGCTCGGAGACGAGGAAGACCATCAACAAGTTCCTGAATTATCCGGAGGACTCCGCCGGCAGCATTATGACCGACGAAATGATATCCCTCCATGACACCAGTACCGTGGGACTTGCCATTGAGAAAATACGCAGTACCGGTAAAGACAAAGTCACCGTCTATACGGCTTATGTTATTGACAGCAGCCGTCATCTGGTGGGGTCCATTGAACTCTCCGACCTGTTGTTCAGCAGCCCGGAGAAACGAATCCATGATCTTATGGATGACGACAAGCAGCTTATCTCCGTGCACACACTGGACGACCAGGAAGAGGTCGCCAACGTGGTAAAGCATTATGACTTGCTCTCGGTTCCGGTGGTTGACAAGGAAAACCGCCTTGTGGGTATTGTCACAGTTGATGATGTTGTAGATATCCTGGAAGAAGAGGCCACAGAGGACATTGAAAAGATGGCGGCCATTTCCCCTTCGGACAAGCCGTATCTGAAGACCGGTGTCTGGTCCACTTATATTAAACGTATGCCATGGCTGCTTGTCCTCATGATCCTCGCGTCATTCACCAGTGTCATTATCAACCATTACCGTTCGGCGCTGGCCATTTGCACGGCGCTTATTGCCTACATTCCCCTTATCATGGACATTGGAGGAAATGCAGGTTCTCAGTCCGGCAGTTCCGTTATCCGTGCCATAAGCGTGGGAGACGTGGAGTTCCGAGACTCATTCCGTGTCATTTGGAAAGAGCTCCGGGTGGCGTTCTTCATTGGTATTACACTGGCGGGTGTCAACCTGATCAAGCTCTTGTTCATTGACAAAATTCCCATGGGTGTCTCCCTGGTTATCAGCCTTGTCATGGTGCTGGTCATTCTCTTTGCAAAGCTGATTGGCTCACTTTTGCCAATCCTTGCCAACCAGCTGAAACTGGACCCGGCCATTATGGCGAGCCCGCTCATTACCACAATTGTGGACACCGTTTCCCTTCTCATCTATTTCAGCATTTCCGTGCACATTCTGCACCTTGTCTGAAAACTGAAAAAGAATAGCGCAACTTACTGGCCGTCTTTGGAGGATAACCCTCCGGAGACGGCCTGTTTCCTTTACTTCAGTAAAGTGATATGTTAAAATTTTTCCATTGAGTAATGCGGGGAGAGGTTCTATGAAAAAATGGATATCACTGCTCTGCGCGGCGGCTCTTCTCCTGGGGATTCTCTCTCTTTCCGGATGCGGTAAGGGAACGGAGAACGCTGGTACAGCGCCAAAGAGACAGGCCGGCAATGACTTCATTGTGGGCTTTGACGCTGGGTTCCCGCCCTATGGCTTCATTGATGACAATGGAAACTATGTGGGCTTTGACCTTGACCTTGCTAAGGAAGTCTGCCGACGGAGGGGCTGGCATTTTGTGGCGCAGCCCATTGACTGGGACTCCAAGGACATGGAGCTCTCCTCGGGCACCATTGACTGCATTTGGAACGGTTTCACAGTAAATGGCAGAGAAGGGAAATATACTTTCTCAGACCCCTATGCCGACAATACCCAGGCCATTGTGGTACGGGGAAACAGTGACATCCACACGCTGAAGGACCTTGCCGGCAAACTGGTTGCAGTCCAGACGGAGTCCTCAGCGGAGTCGGCTTTGGTTCACGAGCGCAAAGACCTGGCCGACACATTCTCCGGACTGGATGTGGAAAACGACTATAACACCTGCTTCCTTAACCTGGACTCCGGTGCTGTGGACGCCATTGCCATGGACATTGGTGTGGCAGATTACCAGATCATGACGCGCCGTGCCAACCAGAGAAAGAAGCGGTTCCACCGCAGAAACCCCACATACCGAATTCTCAAGCAGAGTCTTGCCTCGGAACAGTATGCGGTTGCCTTCAAACTGGGAAATACGAAACTCCGTGATGAGGTCCAGGAAACACTGGATGAGATGATGGCAGACGGCACTTTCCAAAAGATTGCAAAGAAGTGGCGTCTTTCCAATATGGTAATAATAAAGGGGGAGAACAGGGCATGAACTGGGGAACCATGATGCAGCAGCTCGGCATGGGCATGCTCACCACGCTGGAAATATTTGCGCTGACTCTCGTACTTGCCCTTCCGCTTGGTCTTCTGGTTGCCAGAGGACGGATGGCAAAGAACCCGGTGGTCCGGGGCATTGTGAAAGTCTACATTTCCATTATGCGTGGCACGCCTCTCATGCTGCAGCTCATTGTCGTCTATTTCGGGCCGTATCTTCTGTTTAATACGCAGATTTCAGCGGGCTACCGCTTTCCGGCGGTCATTATTGCTTTTGTCATTAACTATGCGGCCTATTTCGCCGAGATATTCCGCGGCGGCATTGAGTCCATTGACCCGGGCCAGTATGAGGCGGCCCAGCTTCTGGGCTTCACCAAGAGCCAGACGTTCTTCCGAATTATTCTGCCCCAGGTCTTCAAGTCCATACTTCCGTCCGTTACCAATGAGATCATTACACTGGTCAAGGACACCTCCCTTGCTTACGCCATTGCTGTGACAGAAATGTTCACTTTGGCCAAACAGATTGCCTCTCAGCAGGCTTCTTTCATGCCTTATCTGGCGGCTGCAATTTTCTACTACGTTTTCAACTGGCTGGTGGCACTTGTCATGGAACAGATAGAGAAGAAGATGGACCACACCGGGTCCAAACAGAGAAGCTGAGGAGGGCATTATGGCACTGCTTGAAATTAACCATCTCCAAAAAAGCTTCGGCTCACTTAATGTGCTGAAAGATATTAACCTCCAGGTGGAGGAGGGCCAGGTCATTGCGGTCATTGGCCCCTCCGGCTCTGGAAAGTCCACTATGCTGCGCTGTGCCACCACACTGGAGCAGGCAGACGCGGGTGACATCTATTATGACGGTGAACCGCTCATTCATATGGTGAACGGGGAAGCGGTCCGGGCGGATAAGCAGCAGCTGAAGAAGATTCGCTCTTTCTTCGGACTGGTATTTCAGGACTACAACCTGTTCCCACATTTCACTGTAATGCGGAATATTACCGAGGCCCCCGTCCATGTTGCCGGTGTCTCAAAAGAGAAAGCCGAGGAGCGGGCACTGCAGCTGCTTGCCACTATGGGGCTCTCCGGTAAGGAAAATTATTATCCGAGCCAACTGTCCGGCGGACAGCAGCAGCGCGTGGCCATTGCCCGTGCTCTGGCTATGGACCCGAAGATTCTGTTCTTTGATGAGCCCACTTCTGCTCTGGATCCCGAGCTCACGCAGGAGGTCCTGAAGGTCATCCGCGGTCTGGCAGAGCAGCATATGACCATGGTCATTGTCACTCATGAAATGAGCTTTGCCCGTGATGTGGCCGATGAGATCATTTTCATGGACGGCGGCGTCATTGTGGAGCAGGGCCCGGCAAAACAGCTCATTGAGGATCCGCAGACGGAACGTCTGCAGTCTTTCCTTCACCGTATGTTATGACAGGTTTCGGACAGAGCCGTCTGGGAACACCACGGGGCGCTCGGACACGCCGAGCCGAATGGCTAGGAGCTGTGGTGTTGTGCTGCAGCGGAATGCAAGCTCCTCCAGACTGAGGCCTGCGTCGGGAATTTCCGCCAGAGAGTCCTCCAGAAGCTGGTCCGGTATGAGAAGATAGGCGGCAAATTGATTGGCCTCAATTTCCCACTTGACCTGAGTGTGAAACAGGTCATACTCAGGGAACAAAATATGATGTGCGAACTCGCGGTGCAACATATGGTGTCCCAACTCATGTGCACACACAATAGCAGTCTGGTTGTCCCCCAGAGACGAGGAGAGAATAATGCGGGGACTGTTATCAGGAATGTAATATAAGCCCTTTAAACTGCCGATGTCCCGGAAGAATATCTGTATGTCTAAGTCTTTTGCAATGGCAAGGGGGTCAGCACCGTCTGCCCCCGACATATGACTCTCCCGGAGACTGTCGGCGGATTTTTTTATGGCTTCTGCCGTCAGCATCTTCTCCGCGTCCCCTTTTCCCAGTAGAGGTCATTTATTGTCTTCATGACCATATCCTTGTCCTCGTCCGTGAGCTTTCCGCCGGCGAAGAGGGCACTCATGTCAGACAGCAGGACGCGCATTTCTGAACCGGCCTCCTTGCCGCTTTTCTTTTCCGCCTCGAGGACATAAAAGTCATCCGCCTCAAAGAGGGAGGACACCGGCACGTCGAAGAACTCCGAAATGCGGGCCACCGTGGCTTTGCTGCGCGGCAAGCTGGCACCGAGCTCATAGTTCTGGATGGTGCGCAGGGTGAGCCCCAACTCCTCCGCCAGTTCCTTCTGGGTCATGCCGTTCATCTTTCTCAGATATTTCAGTCGTTTGCTGAACATGTTTTTTACCTCCTTTGGTTTGAGACCATCCTAGCCATTTCTTTTCCGCCTGAAAAGGGGTTTGGAACGAAAGGTATGAAAAAAGGAATGAACGGTATCCGGGTCGGGAATGAACGGTATTTATTTTGGTATGAACGGTGTTACAATGGTTTGGGAAGACACCCTTGATAAAGGAGGAATGAGCTGTGTCTGTACAATTAGATGAAATTCGGAAACAGGCGGCCCAGGCTGCCGAGGAGGTCTGCACAGCAGGAAAGCTGGAGGCAGGAGACCTCTTTGTCGTGGGCTGCTCCAGCAGCGAAGTGCTTGGAGATAAAATCGGTACCCATACAAATGTCGACGTTGCAGAGGCTCTTTTTGACGGTATATATGGTGTGCTTCAGGAGAAGGGCGTGTTGTTGGCAGCGCAGTGCTGTGAACACCTGAATCGCGCACTTGTGGTGGAACGCAAGGCAATGAAACAATATGGGCTCGAACAGGTGAACGCAATTCCCCAGCCGAACCATGCAGGGGGCGCCTTTGGCACGGTCGCCTATCAGCACTTTAAGGATCCTGTTCTTGTGGAGAGCCTGCAGCAGAAAGCACTTGCTGGAATGGACATTGGTGCAACGCTTATCGGTATGCATATCCATCCTGTCGTTGTGCCGCTGCGTATCAGCCTGTCGAAAATTGGCAATGCCGTTCTGATCTGTGCGCGCAACCGACCCAAATATGTCGGCGGTCAACGCGCCATCTATGATGAAAATCTATTATAAGAAAAATCTTCGGGGCACCCTTCGGGTGCCTTTTTTCGTCTTCCCTTTTTGCACGATGTATGCTATGATTTTCTCACGAACAAATGTTCTGAAATCACCAGGGAGGAGCGGACGACTCGTGGAGAATATTCTGGAAGGTCTCAATGCGGCACAGCGGGAGGCTGTGACGACGACGGAGGGGTATGTCCGCGTCATCGCCGGAGCGGGGTCCGGCAAGACCCGGGCACTGGCGCGCCGTTTTGCCTATCTTGTCAATGAGATCGGCATTCTCCCTGGCAACATCCTCTGTGTCACTTTTACCAACAAGTCGGCCAATGAAATGCGGCAGCGCATCCACAACCTGACCGGAGACAGTGACACGGGCTACATTAACACGTTTCACGGTTTCTGCGTCACTGTACTGCAGGAGGACATCCATGCCCTTCAGTACCCGAAAAGTTTCCTGGTGCTGGACAACGCCGACATAGACGAAATGCTGAAAATCATCTATGAGGAGCGGGGCATCACACTGCGGGACATGACGTTCGCCAGGGCACGGGACCTCTTTGAAATGAGAAAGTGTAAAGACGAGCCCGAATATTACCGGGACCTCATCACCATGTCTCTGGACACCCTGAAGCAGAAATATGATGAGGCAACGGACGTCCGTGACATCCTGTTCTATGGTTACCTCTACCAGCAGAAAAAGTGTTTCGGGCTGGACTACAACGACCTCATCAAATTTACGCTGTATCTCTTTGAGGAGAATGAGGATATCTGCCGGAAATGGCAGGATCGGCTGGAATATATCATGATCGACGAGTTCCAGGACATTGACGACCTCCAGTACCGCCTCATGGAGGTGCTCTGCAAGTACCACGGAAACCTTTTTATTGTTGGAGACCCGGACCAGACCATCTATACCTGGCGCGGCGCACGGGTGGGCTACCTGCTGGACTTTCCTCAGCATTTCCCCGGAACGAAGACCATATTTATGAACCAGAACTATCGGTCTACTCCGCAGATTTTGGCCGTGGCAAATTCCCTCATCCGTGCCAATACCCAGCGCATCCCTAAAGATCTGGAACCGGTTCTTCCCTCCGGACAACCTGTTCTGTGTCATCTTGCAGAAACATCCGACAAGGAGGCACAGTGGGTCGCAGAAAAAATTGCATCTCTCCATAACCAAGGGGCAGAGTACGGTGACATGACCATTCTCTACCGCGCCCACTATATGACCCGTTCCATAGAGGAGGCACTGCTCCGCGCCAAAATACCATACCGTATCTACAGTGGGGTCCAGTTCTTTGAGCGTATGGAAATTCGGGACGCCATCGCCTACCTCCGGCTCATCTGTTTTCAGGACGACCTGTCTTTCCGCCGTGTGGCCAACGTCCCGAAGCGCAACATCGGGGAGCGCAGAATGAACTATCTTTCCGCTTTCTCTGAGGAACATGCTTGCTCCCTCTATGAGGCGCTGGAACAGAATTTGGAAAATCCTCTTATTCGGGGAACTGGAGGGGCAGACCTGGTTCGTCTCGTGGAACACTACTCCGCCACTGGACCGGAAATGCCGGTCTCAGAGCTCCTCTCTGCCGTCTTGAATGACAGCGGCTACGAGAGGATGATGCGGACGGAGGGCAGCCAGGAACGCCTGGACAACCTGGCAGAACTAAAGCAGTCCATCTATGAGTATGAGACCACCTGCGGCGAGGAGACGACGCTGGAGAGTTACCTCTCCCATCTTGCCCTCTACTCCGGTGCCGACCGGGACCAGAGTGGAGACCGGGTAAAAATGATGACGGTCCATGCCGCCAAAGGCCTCGAGTTCCCTGTAGTCTTTCTCTGCGGAATGAATGAGGGAATTTTTCCGTCCCGTAAGGTCCGCACCCGCCAGTCCATGGAGGAGGAGCGCCGCCTGGCCTTTGTGGCAATGACCCGTGCAAAGCATATGCTCTGCCTGACGGAGGGCGGCGGCAGAAACTTTGACGGCTCTTCCCGGTACCCCAGCCGTTTTCTGCTGGATATTGATCAGAATCTTCTCCACTTCACTGCACCGCCTTCCGAGGAACTCATCGAGGAGACCCGTCAATATGTGGCATGGACGGAGCGGTACTTTGTGGGTGCTGGCATAGATGAACCATTTCGTGCCGGTGACCGGGTGGAACACAATGTCTTCGGCGAGGGCACCATTCTGGAAGTGGATAATGACCACTCCTTTTACCGCATCCGGTTTGACGGTCTGGACACCACCCGCCGCATCACATTTCGTGCCCATCTGAAACGGTGCGAAAATAGCGAACAGAATTGACAGATATTGTAGAGCAATCCACAACATGGTGTGCCGCTGCTCATAAAAATTTACTACAACTTGTGTTCGATAACTTTTCACAAAAGGCCGAAAAACCGCAGAGTACTGCGCCTTCCCGGCATTTTCTCCTCTTTCCCAAATGTAGCGGCTCTGTTCTTGACGAATAACAATATCTTGTGTAGAATGGCAATTGTATTCAGGAAAAGGAGAAAAGGGCAATGAAAATCATCAAGCGTTCCGGACAAGAAGTCACTTTTGACATCGACAAAATTTACAACGCTGTCGCCAAGGCCAATGCGGTCGTGGACGACAGGGACAAACTCACCAATGCGGATATCAAGGCCATTTCGCTCAATGTTATGGAGCAGTGTGCCGAGGTAAGCCGTGCCCTCAGCGTTGAGGAAATTCAGGAACTGGTCGAGGACCAGATCATGAAACATGGGGCCTATGAGGTCGCCAAGCGTTACATCACCTACCGTTACAAGAGAAATCTTGCTCGGCAGAGCAACACTACCGACGATAAAATCATCAGCCTTATCGAGTGCAACAACGAGGAGGCAAAGCAGGAGAACTCCAACAAGAACCCCACGGTCAACAGCGTCCAGAGAGACTACATGGCCGGCGAGGTCAGCCGTGACCTCACGGAGCGCGTTCTCCTTCCTGAGGACATCGTGAAAGCCCATCGTGAGGGCATCATCCACTTCCATGACTCGGATTACTTCGCACAGCACATGCATAACTGCTGCCTTGTCAATCTGAAGGATATGCTGGAGAACGGAACGGTTATCTCCGGCACCATGATTGAGCGTCCTCATTCCTTCTCTACCGCCTGCAACATTGCAACACAGATCATTGCCCAGGTCGCTTCCAACCAGTATGGCGGTCAGTCCATCTCCCTTGCCCACCTGGCACCGTTTGTCCAGGTCTCCCGGGACAAGATCATCCGTCAAGTTCGTGCCGAAATGGATCAGTTCGGCATCCAGGCCACAGACGAGCAAATCCACGAAGTGGTCGAGAAACGCGTCCGTGACGAGGTGCAGCGTGGCGTCCAGACCATCCAGTACCAGGTTGTCACCCTGCTTACCACTAACGGACAGGCTCCGTTTGTCACGGTCTTCATGTATCTGAACGAGGCCCAGAACGAGCAGGAGAAGAAAGACCTCGCCATCATCATCGAAGAGGTTCTCCGTCAGCGCTTCCAGGGTGTCAAGAATGAGAAGGGCGTATGGATTACCCCGGCGTTCCCGAAACTCATCTATGTTCTGGAAGAGGATAATGTCACGGAGGACTCCAAGTACTGGTACCTCACCAAGCTTGCCGCCAAGTGCACGGCTAAACGTATGGTTCCGGACTATATCTCCGAGAAGGTCATGCTGGACCTCAAAGTCGACAAAAATGGCGATGGCCATTGCTACACCTGCATGGGCTGCCGCTCCTTCCTCACTCCATATGTGAATGACGAGGGCAAGCCGCAGTACTATGGCCGCTTTAATCAGGGCGTTGTCACCATCAACCTGGTTGACGTTGCCTGCACCGCCGTTGAGAGCCATCCGAAGGCCACTCCGGAGGAGAAGATCAAACGGTTCTGGGAAGTTCTTGACGAGCGTCTGGAGCTCTGCCACAGAGCACTCCGCTGCCGCCATGAGCGTCTCCTCGGTACCCTTTCCGACGCCGCTCCCATTCTCTGGCAGCACGGCGCTCTTGCCCGTCTTGAAAAAGGCGAGCCCATTGACAAGCTCCTCTTCGGCGGCTACTCCACCATCTCCCTCGGCTATGCCGGTCTCTGGGAGTGCGTTTACGAGGTAACCGGTCTGAAACTTACGGAGCCGGAGGGCGAGAAGTTTGGCCTTGAGGTCATGCAGGCCCTGAACTATGCTTGCCAGAAGTGGAAAGCAGCTGAGAATATTGACTACTCCATCTACGGCACGCCGCTGGAGTCCACCACCTATAAATTCGCCAAGTGCCTCCAGAAACGCTGGGGTGTCATTCCGGGCGTCACCGACAAGAACTACATCACAAACTCCTATCATGTCCATGTCACTGAGGAAATCAATGCCTTTGACAAGCTCGCATTGGAGTCCAAGTTCCAGAAGCTGAGCCCCGGCGGAGCCATCTCCTATGTGGAGGTTCCGGACATGCAGGACAACATTGACGCAGTCCTCGAGGTCATGAAGTTCATCTACAACAACATCATGTATGCCGAGCTCAACACCAAGAGTGACTACTGCCAGGTCTGCGGCTACGACGGAGAAATCCAGATTGTCGAAGAGGACGGCAAGCTCGTTTGGGTCTGCCCGAACTGCGGCAACCGTGACCAGAATAAGCTCAACGTGGCCAGACGTACCTGCGGCTACATTGGGACCCAGTTCTGGAACCAGGGCCGTACGCAGGAAATCAAGGAGCGTGTGCTGCACCTGTAAGGCGGTAAAATTGCCCAAAATATAGCATCACAAATAGAAACAGGACTGTATCAGAATGGCGGTTTGCCATTGCGGTACAGTCCGTTTTCTTTTCTTGTCTTGCCTTGGTATGCTCGGGAGAATTTTGTCTGAGCTTAGAAGATGGGCTTTAGAGGCAATTCATACCTAAAGCCAGAATTATTATTATCAAGTATGAATTAATTTTGATAGACCACAACCAATCTCATACCTTTTCATGAGAAAGGAGAAGTATAGTATGAGTTTGATTTGATTGGACAAAATCAGTCTCATACCTTTTCTCGCGAAAAGGGAAGTATAGTATGAGTTTGGCTTGAGTGGACAGGATCAATCTCATACTTTGCTATATGAATTTTCTTGTTAGGTATGAGTTGCTTTTGACCGAATTCATACCTGGTGGCATGAAAAACGCCTGGTAGTATGAGCTGTTTGCCCATAAGATTGAGTTGTCTCATACCAAGCTGTGTGAAAATCATGGATTGGTATGAATTGCCCCACTGTGGGAAGCTAGAGGGCAGCTGCCCCACTGAGGGCTCGCTGGGGGTCCTATTGGAGGGCCATCTGGCCACGCTGGAAAAACAAGTGAATCGCCCATATGGAAAAGAAACCATGCTGGTGTGGATAGAAAAAGCAGGACCCCGCACCACGCGAGGCCCCGCCAAACGCCAACAAAATTCAGATTTTGATTTCCTTTATTCCTGCGGTACCGGGGTTCCGGGCTGCAGCATGGAGTTCTTGCGGCCCTTGAAGGACTGGTAGATGATGAGCGCACAGTACAGGGTGGCAAAGGTGAAGCCGACGATGTAGGAGGCGGTCCAGCCCATGTGGAAGCCGATCTTAGCCTGGCAGATCCAGGTGCTGCAGACCAAGGCGTAGAAGAACGCCGGGAGGAGCGGCATCCAGATGTATTGGATGCGCTTGTTGCGGCCCAGGTAGATGGCAATGCACGGAAGTGCGAACAGAGCCAGGGTCTGATTGGACCATGCAAAGTAGTTCCAGAGAACCTGGAAGCCGTTGCTGTCGAACTTGGCCCAGACAAGGATGAGGGCGGCAAGGACGAACATGGGAACGGCGAGGGCAATGCGCTGCCAGCCCTTGTCCTGCTTGATGTGGAAGGACTCAGAGACCGTGAGGCGCAGGGCGCGGAGTGCGGTGTCGCCGGAGGTGATGGGCAGGATGATGATGCCGAGAAGGGCAATGATACTGCCGACAGAGCCAAGGCAGTAGCGGCAGACGACGCCGACGACGGAGGTCGGTGCAATGGCCTGGATGGTGCCGTTGATGTTGGCGAAGTAGCCGAGGGTGCCGTCCGGGTTCCAGCCCATGGAGATGCCGCCGTGTTTGGCAGTAATGGCGATCATGCCCATGGTGACGGCTGCCCATACCATTGCGATGAATCCCTCAAGGATCATCATGTTGTAGAAGCACATGCGGCCGTTCTTCTCGCTCTTCATGGTGCGGGAGATGAGGGCCGTCTGGGTGCTGTGGAAACCGGAGAGGATTCCGCAGGAGACGGTTACAAAGAAGATCGGGACAAAGTGGCCGAAGCCGGAGAACTGGCCGGCGGCGTGGAAGTAGTCACCGTATGCGAAGGTGGCGGTGTTCCAGCTGTCCCATACGTTGGTGATGGGAAGGCCTTTGACCAGGGTCATGATAAAGATGCCAATGGTGGAGAAGAGAAGGATGCCGCCGAAGATGGGGTAGATGCGGCCGATGATTTTGTCGATGGGGAAGACCGTGGCAATAAGATAATAGGCGAAGATGACAGCGTAGATGATCCAGGTGGAGGTGGCGTGGGCGTCACCGCTGAAGTGGAACAGCTGTGTGGCTGCAATGTCGCCGGGGGTGTAGACGAAGACGGCGCCGACCAGGAGAAGAAGGATGCAGAGGAAGACGCGGTATACGGCGACGACACCTTTGTTGGTGTATTTACCGATCATCTCCGGCATTTGGGAGCCTCCGTCACGGGTGCAGATCATGCCGCAGAAGTAGTCGTGCATGGCACCGCCGAGGATGTTGCCGATAGGAATGGTAATGAAGGCGATGGGCCCGAAGAGGATGCCCTGGATGGGTCCCAGGATGGGGCCGGTGCCCGCAATGTTCAGAAGGTTGATCAGACTGTTTTTCCAGGTCTTCATGGGGACGTAGTCGACACCGTCCGCCTTCTCAAAGGCGGGGGTCTTACGCTCGTCCGGACGGAAGACATGCTCACAGAACTTGCCGTAGAGAGCGCCGCCCCCGAGGAGCAGGACAAGTCCCAGTAAGAATGTGGTCATTTGGTATTACCCCTTTTAAATATTTACAGAATGTTTTAATTATAGCACCTATAATGGTTATCAAAACAGGAAATATCACTTATAATAGAAAGAAATTTTTCACAATCAGGTGTTATCTTGCAAATGTCCTTGAATCAACCGAAAAGTAAATCGCGCATTGGAATGAGGAAAATCCTCACTGTGACACTGGCACTGCTGCTGTGCCTGACGTTCGCCGCGCCGCCTGTCTATGCGGCCGGAATTTTGCCCTGGGGGAATGCATCCATGGATCAGCCGTGCGTGAATGTGACCATAAAGAATACCCGCGCCGAGCTGCGGTGGGACGAAATCGAGGGGGCAGACGCCTACCAAATTTACCGGAAATATGGGACGGGTGGGCAGTATCGCCTCATTGTGACCACCACGGCCACGACTTTTGACGACATCTACCACAACTCCTTCAGCACGGAGAACGAGCGCAAGCTGTTCAAAGACAAGGAGCGCTACTATGTGGATCCGACGAAGAACCCCATGGTCTACACTGTGGCAGCGGTGCAGCTGGACAGTGACGGAAACGTCACCCAGACCAGCGGCTACAAGGAGAGTGGCTTCTACTCTCTGCAGACGCCCACAGTGCTGAAAATCTCTGTGAAGGATAAAAAGGCCAATATCACTTGGAAGACTGTGGCCAATGCCAAACAGTATGATCTCTTCTACGGCAACGTGAAGAACGGAGGCGTGACGTGGGCCAAGGCCACTACGGTGACCGCCGGCAGCGGACAGACCCAGAGCGCCTCTATCCCTGCCAGCTCCAACTACTACACGGTCCAGGCGAGGGACGGTGACATCGTAAGCGCCAGAGACGGGTCCCTCTATGTCGGGACACGGAACCACAGAAAGAGCCGCATCCTGTTCCTCGGGGACAGCCTGACCTACGGGGAGCCATACCCGAAGACCATTGGTTACTCGGCTTCCTATCCGACCCGGGTCGCCCAGAACACCGGTGCCTATGTCTACAATGCCGGAATCGGCGGGGCCACAGTGGGCATTCGAAAGGGGTCGTATTCCATCTACCGGGATGAGACGCTGAACCTGGCATCGGGCAAGACCCCGAACAAGCCGCAGAGCAGTCCCATGCCGGAGGCGAAGTATTCTCTGCAGGACTATGATATTATTGTCATAGAGGGCGGCGCCAACGACTACAGCCGTGGTGTCTCCCTGGGCAGCTTTGGCAACATGGACACCAGTACGTTCTACGGCGCCTATAGTACTATGATGCAGACCATTCGGAAGGCGAGCCAGAAGCGAATCGCGGACGGGAAGAAGCCCATCAAGGTCGTCTGCACCGGCATGTTCTTCAGCGACAAGAACTATACTGACCCGGTGCACCCTGTGAGCAAGTATAAGAGAAAGAACAGCAAGGGCTTTACGTATCAGGACTATGAGAACGCCATTGTCAAAGAGGCCAAGGAGTGGAACAAGTCGAAGTATCTGAGTGTGTATCTCTATGACCCGAAGGACTACAGTTACCTGACGGAGGAGAACAGCAGTATGAATACGGTGGACAATCTGCACATGAAGGCGTGGACTTACTGCAAAATTGGCGACAGCATCACAAATTTCCTCCGAAATGAGGTTTGGAAATGAACTACGGAAATATTAAGACCTTTGATATTGCCGACGGGCCGGGGGTCCGGGTATCGCTCTTCGTGAGCGGATGCCGCAACCACTGCCCCCACTGCTTCCAGCAGGAGACCTGGGACTTCCAGTACGGCCGCCCTTTCGATGAAGAGGCGGAGAATATCATCTTCCACGAGCTGGAGCGGAAACAGGTCCGGGGACTCACACTGCTGGGCGGGGACCCGTTTGAGCCGGAGAACCAGCGGGAACTGCTGCCGTTTCTCCGCACGGTCCGGGAACGGTACCCGGACAAGGATATCTGGGCATTCTCCGGCTACACGCTGGACGAGGAGCTGACCGTGGAGGGGCGTCACCCGCACTGTGAGGTGACAGACGAAATGCTGTCGCTCATCGACGTACTCGTGGACGGCCGTTTCGTTCAGGAGAAAAAGCAGGCTGCACTGCGGTTCCGGGGCTCCAGCAACCAGCGCCTCATCGACATGAACAAGACCCGGGAAGAGGGCCACATCGTCTTGTGGGACGACGGAGACAGCCGGGGCCACCTCTAATTTTCTTGGGCGATTCACTCTCTGTAGTTGACGCCCGCTAATCTCAGTGTTACAATTTTATTGTCTTCAGGGCAGGGAGCGTTTCCCGACCGGCGGTAAAGTCCGCGAGCTTCAGCATGAACCGGTGAAATTCCGGTACCGACAGTAGAGTCTGGATGAGAGAAGATATCAGCTGTTTGCGAAAACAGCTCCCATCTTTGCGAAATTCACCTGAAGCGTTCTGCTTCGGGTGCTTTTTTTTGCCCGAAAGATTTGTCGTTGGAAAGAGGGCAGGAAGTAATGACGCCGGAGGATTATATGCGGCGGGCCATAGAACTCGCCAAGCGGGGTGAGGGACACGTGTCCCCGAACCCCCTCGTGGGGTGCGTGGTCGTCAAGGACGGGCGCGTCATCAGCGAGGCGTGCCACGAGCATATCGGCGAGTACCACGCCGAGCGCAACGCGCTGCTGCGGTGCAAGGAAGACCCTGCGGGGGCCGACCTGTATGTGACGCTGGAGCCCTGCTGCCACTATGGTCGGACTCCGCCCTGCACGGAGATCATTCTGGAGAAGAAGATCCGACGGGTCTACATTGGCGCCATGGACGTCAATCCGCTTGTGGCCGGAAAAGGGGCGCAGATTCTTCGAGACGGCGGTGTGGAGGTTCACACCGGTGTGTGTGAAGACGAGTGCCACAAGCTGGCCGAGGTCTTCTTCCACTACATGAGCACGAAGACGCCTTTTGTGGTTATGAAGTATGCCATGTCGCTGGACGGGAAGATTGCCTGCGCGTCGGGGGACTCCCAGTGGATCACGGGGGAGGAATCCCGGCGGTATGTGCATGAGCTCCGCAAGAAGTACTCCGGCATTATGGCCGGCATTGGAACGGTCCTTGCCGACGACCCCATGCTGAACTGCCGCATAGAGGAGGGCGTCGACCCGGTCCGCATCATCTGCGACTCGAACCTCAGGCTGCCGCTTGACTCGAAGCTGGTGAAGACGGCGCGTGACATCCCCGTCATCGACGTCTGCACGTTTGACGCACTGGCCACCGAAGAGGGACAGGCGCGGCAGGCGGCACTCGAAGAGGCCGGCGTCGAGGTGGCGCCGTGCGGCCACGGCAGTGTGGACTTAAAGAAACTTATGACGTTCCTCGCCGAGGAGCGGGAGCTCGACGGCATCCTTCTGGAGGGCGGCGGCACGCTGAATGCATCGGCCCTAAAGGCGGGCATTGTGCAGAAGGTCGTTGCTTTTGTAGGACCGAAACTTATTGGCGGGGCAGAGGCTAAATCGCCCATCATGGGAGAGGGCGCTGCGAACATGGCAGAGGTCCCGCAACTGCAGGACATAGCCGTGCAGCGCTTTGGTGACGACCTATGCGTCACCGGATATCTGCCGCAGCAGGAGGTGCAGTAAATGTTTACCGGACTTGTGGAAGAGGTGGGCACGCTACAGGGCATGACCACCGGCAGCAAGAAATGTGTGCTGACCATAGGGTGCAGCACCGTGCTGGAGGACACCAAGATTGGCGACAGTATCATGACCAACGGTGTCTGCCTCACGGTCACCTCCATGGGGAGCAGATACTTTACTGCGGACGTCATGAACGAGTCGCTCTCGCGCAGTGACCTCGGTGTGCTACGGCCGGGCAGTCCTGTGAATTTGGAGCGGGCCATGCCCCTCAATGGGCGATTCGGTGGTCACATCGTCTCCGGACACATCGACGGCGTCGGCACCGTCTCTGCCATAGAAGAGGACGACAACGCCGTGTGGTTCACTATTAAAGCAGAGCCGCAAGTGCTCCGCTATATTGTGGAGAAAGGATCCATCGCCATAGATGGCATAAGCCTCACCGTGGCCTATGTGGACGACCGCTGCTTTAAAGTTTCGCTCATTCCCCATACCAGGGCTGTCACCAACCTGGCCTCCAAGCGGGTCGGGACCCCGGTGAACCTGGAGAACGACGTTATTGGAAAATATGTGGAAAAATTCCTGAAGGGCGGAGACGCTCCGGCGGAAAAGGACGAGAAGACGTCGGGGCTCACCATGGAGTCCCTCATTGCGAACGGATTCTGAATCGCCCAGACCACAAGAAAATATTTGTAAGTTTTATTCATAAAGGGAGGAACCATCCATGGCCAACAAATTTGGCACCATTGAACAGGCACTGGAGGATCTGAAGAACGGAAAGCTCATCCTCTGCACCGACGACCCGGACCGCGAGAACGAGGGCGACCTCATCTGCGCCGCCGAGTTCGCCACCACCGAGAACGTGAACTTCATGGCGACCCACGCCAAGGGCCTCATCTGCATGCCCATGAGCAAGGAGTACTGTGAGAAGCTGAATCTGGAGCAGATGGTGGCGGCCAACACCGACAACCACTGCACCGCATTTACGGTCTCCATTGACCACGTCAGCACGACCACTGGCATTTCTGCTGTGGAGCGTGGCATCACCGCCCGCAAGACCGTCGAGGAGGGCGCCATGCCCCACGACTTCCGCCGGCCGGGACATATGTTCCCGCTGCAGGCCAGAGACGGCGGCGTCCTGGAGCGCGGCGGCCACACGGAGGCCACCGTGGATCTTCTCCGGGCAGCCGGCCTCAAAGAAGTGGGCCTCTGCTGTGAGATCATGCGGGACGACGGCACCATGATGCGTACGACCGAACTCCTCGAGAACGCCGAGAAGTGGGGCATTACCTGCATCACCATTGCCGACCTCATCCGCTATCGCCTTCTCAACGAGGCCATCGTCCGCCGCGAGGCCGACGCCAAGCTTCCGACAAAGTATGGCAACTTCAAGATCATCGGCTACCGTAACATCGTCAACAATGACCACCACGTTGCCCTCGTCATGGGCGACGTCGACAACGGCGAGCCGGTTCTCTGCCGCGTCCACTCCGAGTGCCTGACCGGCGACGTGTTCGGCAGCGCCCGCTGCGACTGCGGCGACCAGCTCCACCAGGCCATGCGCCAGGTGGCCGAAGAGGGCCGCGGCGTCATCGTCTACCTCCGCCAGGAGGGACGGGGCATTGGACTCCTCAACAAGCTCAAGGCCTATGAGCTGCAGGAGCAGGGCTACGACACCGTCGAGGCCAACGTCATGCTGGGCTTCCCGCCGGATCTCCGCGACTACGGCGTCGGCGCACAGATTCTCCGTGACCTCGGAGCGAAGCGCCTCCGCCTCCTCACGAACAACCCGAAGAAGATCAGCGGCCTGGATGCCTATGGCATCACCATTGAGGAGCGCGTCCCCATTGAGATCCCCGCTGAGAAATACGACGAAAAATACCTCCTCACGAAGCAGGAGAAAATGGGCCACATGACCCACTATGAAAAAGAAGGAGAATGAGCCATGAGAGTACTCGAAGGAAATGTAGTAGGAAAAAAAGACGCCAAGATTGCCATCGTCGCCGCGCGATTCAATGAGTTCATCGTCTCCAAACTCATCTCCGGCGCACAGGACGCCCTGGTTCGCCACGGTGTGGACGACGACAATATCACCCTCGCCTGGGTCCCGGGCTGCTTTGAAATTCCGGTCGTCGCCAAGAAGATGGCCGAGTCCGGCAAGTATGACGCCGTCATCTGCCTTGGCGCCGTCATCCGCGGAGAGACCTCCCACTATGACTACGTCTGCAACGAAGTCTCCAAGGGTATTGCCCAGGTAGAGCTCCAGTCCGGCGTCCCGACCATGTTCGGTATCCTGACCACGGACAACGTGGAGCAGGCTGTCCAGCGCGCCGGCACAAAGGCTGGAAATAAGGGCTACGACTGCGGCTGCGGCGCCGTGGAAATGATCAACCTCATGGCCGCTGTCGACGACTAAACCCATGCATCTCCCGAAGCTCGCCATCTTTGATATGGATGGCATCCTGTTTGACACGGAGCGGAACATGTACGAGGCTAACACCGAGGTCATGGCCCGCTACGGGTACGAGCAGAACTTTTCGGACTACATGAAGACTGTGGGCACGGCGGGCGACACGTTTTTTCGCATCCTGCGGGAAATCCACGGCCCGGACTACCCGGCGGAGACCATTGCCCGGGAGTCCGCCGTGCTCGCCCACCAGCGCATTCTGGAAAACGGTCCTCCGGTAAAGGAGGGCATTCCGGAGCTGCTGTCATTTTTCCGGAATCGGGGTGTGCGGATGTGCGTCGCCTCTTCGACCCGCGTCAACACGGTACGCACTTACCTGGAACTTGCCGGCCTCGCCGACTACTTTGACTTCATTGTCGGCGGCGACATGGTGACCCGCTCGAAACCGGACCCCGAGGTCCACTACCGCTGTCTCGAACAGGCAGGCGGCATCCCGGCGGGCGATTCACTCGTCCTCGAGGACTCCGAAAACGGCATCCACGCAGCATTTAATGCCGGCATCCCCGTCATCTGTATAGTGGACATGAAGGAGCCGGCCCCTCGCTACGCCGAAATGGCCACCGCCGTGGTGCATTCGGCGTTGGGGGTGCCGGGGTTAATGGAATAACGCGTTGTGGCGGAATTCCGGGTAGTTTTCGGGTAAATCGTGGAAAACTAGGACCGCGAAAGGCAAAAAGGCCGACCGCGGTCCTAGTCTGGTTTCGGGAAATTTGAGAAACTAGGACCGCGAGGGGCAAAAAGGCCGGCTGCGGTCCTAGTCTGGTTTCGGGAAATTTGGAAAACTAGGACCGCGAGGGGCAAAAAGGCCAACCGCGGTCCTAGTTTTGCATTGGGCGCAATTGAATGACTAGGACCGCATAGTGCCAAAACACCATCCGCGGTCCTAGTTTCCATTTGGATGGTTATTAACACTAGGACCGCACATGGTTAAATTGATAGATGTGGTTCCAGTTTCACCGAAAAGCACTCAATAAGCTTACAAATAGAATAAAGTTCGGCCCTTCGGGCACGAAATTAACTGCGACCCTTCTTAACTTGGCAAAAAGCAGTTAAGTCGGCAGAGGAAGTGTAGCGGAAATTAACTGCAACCCTCTTTCTTTTGGAAGAATGCAGTTAAGTGGGCGGCCCGGGTAGGGGGAATTTAACTGCAATCTCCCGAAAATTTGCGG
>OMYO01000040.1 GCA_900315285.1 uncultured Eubacteriales bacterium
GGAACTATTCGAGGAATTTTTAAACCAAATATATCAATCCGACCCAAAGATGAAACTTAATTCGTATCAGTGTTCAAGTTGAACTTGCAATTTACCAAATTTTTATATTTGCAGTTAATGCGCCCACAAAAAGTCTCATTTCTTATTCAAAAACTGCATCGCCCCCAATAAAAACAGGGCCGCCCGCAACTGCAGACGACCCCAATCATGAGTGACAAATTCAATTGGCCTTCTTCGGCGCCGGACGCCCGGTGTACGAAAGCATTCTGTCCTTCATATGGACCTTATCCAGCGCGAATGCGGCCACAAAGAACACGACCGTGCTGCCGGCTGCCTGGATCAGCGTGCCAGGGGCGGCGACGAGGGCGGACTTGAACGAAGTGGCAGCGTCGGACTGGGCAAAGATGACCCAGTTGGCAAAGAAGTAGCCGACTGTGGAGATGACAGCCGCCAGGATGTTGGTGAGGCCGGTCTTCAGGTTCAGAATCTTTGGCTCCCGGCGGGAGAGAAGGACGAAGGGCAGCGCCACAAGGGGCTTGATGATGATGGTCGCCGGGGCGTAGATGGCGAAGCCGCCGGCCAGGTCAGCGAGACCCTCGCCGAGGGCTCCGGCGAGGAGGGCGTACCAGCCGCCGCCCATGCAGGCGTAGAGGTAGAGAAATGCATCGCCCAGATGGATGTAGCCAATGCCCACCGGCACCTTGACGAACATGGTGAAGACGAAGATGATGGCGGTGAACAGCGCAGCCTGGACAATTTTGACCGTTGTGGGGTTCACCTGATATTTTCCTTTGCGAGCCATGAGAGACCCCTTCTTTCTTTCGTTGAAACTTTATGCACCAGAGTATATACTGTTTGTGTATTGAAAGAAATGGTCAAAATTGTTCAATTTATAGTATACAGTTTCACCCTCATTCCCCAGTGGCCACCCTGCGCCGCTGCCGCCCCGCAGGGCGCAACAACTCAAGGAGTCCCCATGAAAAAATACCTCACCCTCTATGAATACTTCCGCGACCGGATCCGCTCCGGCGAGCTGAAAAACGGGGATCGCCTCCCCTCCATCCGCCGCGCGGCCGAACTCTTTCAGGTCAGCACAACGACGGTGGAGAATGCTTTCTTCGCCCTGCAGGCGGAGGGGTACATCCTGCCTGCGCCAAAACGGGGGTTCTTCGTGTCGTATGTGGAGAAGTCGGCGATGGACCCGCAGGTGAATCGCCCAGACTCCCCTCATCCCCCGCTCCGCTTCGATCTCAAGAGCGGCGATGCCGACCCTGACAGCTTTGACATCCACCTCTGGCACCGCTATATAAACAGCGCCCTTCGTCAGGAGGACCGCCTCTGTTCCTACTCCGAGGAGCAGGGCGAACTGGATCTGCGTGAGGCCATTGCCGACTACATTCGGGACAAGCGCAACGTCATCACTTCGCCCGACCGCATTGTGGTGGGCGCCGGCGTGCAGTCCCTCATGAACATTCTCTGCATGCTGCTCCCCCATCCGGGCACGGTCTCGTTCCCCGACCAGAGTTTCCAGCAGGCCATCCAGACCTTCGTGAGCCACGGGTTTGAGAGCCATACGAAGGACAAGGACGCGGACATCATCTACGTCTCCCCCTCCCATATGACGCGATACGGCAAGGTCATGCCCATAAAGCGCCGAATGGAGCTCATTGCCTACAGTGCCGCCCACGGCAGCCTCGTCATTGAAGATGACTTCGACAACGACTTCCTCTACGCAAGCCACCCGACGCCGGCGCTCTACACCCTGGCCAGCGAGGACAACATCGTGTACCTGAGCTCGTTCGCCAACGTGCTGACTCCCGGCATTCGAATTTCGTTCATGGTGCTGACGCCGCAGCTTGCACAGGCGTTCCGGGAGCATCGCGAGTGGTTCGCCCAGACCGCCAGCAAGACGGAGCAAATGGCATTGTGCGGATATTTGCGCGATGGACACATTGCAGCGCAAATAAGAAAGATCCGCCGCCGCTACACCGCCAAAGTCCACACCATGTGTCAGGAACTCAAAAACTGTTCCTGCCCGGGGACATTCACTGTCGGTGAAAACGGGTTGCAGATTTTCCTGGCAGTTCCATTTACCGGCAAACCCGAGCGGTTCCGGGAGGCCGGCCTCGCTGTCCAGGTGGATTCCGTGGAAGACGGGACCATCCACCTGATTCTGACGCCGTCCGCAGTGCCGGAGGGCGAAATTGCAGAGGCGGCGAGGGTGCTGGCGGAGTGCCTGCGGTAAAATCAAGACCTCTGTACCCTGCGAATACTCTGATAGCTTTTGATAAGCATGGCTGCCAGCTCTTTTCTTTCCTCTTTGGTCAAAGGAGCCAGAATTTCTTCCAGCCAGGACTGATGCGGCTGCGGATACATGCTCTCCATCAAGTCCTTTCCCTCCTTGGAAAGCGTTATCCGAGATACCCTTCGGTCCTTTTCATCACGATTTTTTGTGACATAGCCTGCCTTTACAAGGTTATTCACAATAACAGGGACATTTCCGGGTGTCCCAAGTATAGCTTCCTGAATTTCTCCCACCGTGAGTTGACCTTTGGAATACAGAGCCTCAAGCACGGAAAATTGTGCACTAGTAAGGCCATATTCACGGAAGTGTGTCTCCATTTCGCGAAACATCAGATTTCGCAAGCGGCTGACACCAATTAAGATTTTTTCCTCTGTTGTTGACATGGCATGTTCTCCTTATTACTGGCAGATTCCGGCTGTCAGATCGCAGGTCATTCCCTGGGAGATGCGCTTTGCAAACCAGCCGTTTCCTGCATTCTGAATTTCCAATTGACCTGCTTCGACCATGGGGGCAAGGAAGTCTTTGACCTGCTCGACGGTCCCAAAATCAAATGCCTGCCGAATCTCTTCTGCCGCCATCCTCGGATGCTTCTCCATAAGCATACTAAGATTCTCTTGTGTCGCCTCTACATCAACCGGCTTTACAGAGCCCTGTGTCGCGGAGTTGATGACAGCAACGAACGTCTCATATCTATTGTACCCACGAAGCATGTATTGGGAACTGTTGTATTTGATAAGAAAAGTCGGAAATCCATGCGCTCCGACCCCGGAAATCAGCCACATATCGCCATGAAAGGCCTTTTCTGCAGAGCCATCCTTAAAATGGGTAAGAAAAGATTCAACATCCAGACCACTTTCAGATGCAATGGAAACCAATACATCTTCATGACTGATCTTTCTCGCCTCTGCAGCAGCAGCAACACGCATATTGTAGAGAAACAGATCCGCCTTATCCGGATTCGACATCTGTGCGGCTTTATATGCAATGTTCTGTGGATAGGTGGACCTGTGTTCTTCGTCGAACAGGTCAAAATTTTCCGCATCCACCGGCATGCCATGACGTGCGCTGGCCTCTTTCCAATGGGCTGCCACCTGTCGGTTGAATTGGGTCAAGTCTGTGCTGCCGATTCCATTGGCGGGATCCATCATCTCGTGGGCATCCTTAACCAATCCACCCATCACAAAGCGAAATTCCACCTTTCCCGGAAAGTGGGTCTCCAATTTTCGAAAGATTGGCTCTGTTCCCCAGCACCAGGTGCAGACAGGATCTGTGAAATTTGTAATGATAATCTTATTCTCGCTATTGCTCATGGCGAATCCTCCTTCTAAAACATCTAGCTAGATGTGTCTTTGTGCCTAATTATATCTAATTAGATATTTTTGTCAAGGGGAGATCCAAGGCTGGAGACCTTGGGGCTCTTAAGTTTTATTTGATTAGGGGCGGGAAAGTACGGGGCTGAACAAATTCATACCACTCTCCCCGTTTTGGGCCTTCTGGTATGAGTCGTTATCCAATTCTCACCAAAAAGGGATTCACCTTGCCCCAACAGCATTATCCTACTCTCTAAAATAGGGACAGCGCCCCTCCAAGCACTGCGCATTATTCCCATGAAAACCGCATACCACCGGGCTTTTCTCCAATTTCACGCCATAGGTGTCGCGGACGAAGTCAATGCCGACGAGGAGTGCTGTAAAGGCATTTCGCTTGCAGCATCTGGGGCCGCCGATTTCGGCCTCTCTCGCTAATATTTGAGAGGTCAATCGCAGATTATCTTTATAAAAGTCGTTGTCCGACAGCGGGCCGGTGCCATGAATGACCGCAAGCGCCGCGCCCAACGATGCCGCTGATCCGCACACGCCCCACATGCCGCAGGTTGCACCCGGCATCTTCTCCGCCCGGCGCTCCAGCTCGTCCAGCGCACTGGGCAGGTCAAAGTCCATACCCGCATTGTGCAGCGCCGTCAGAAAAGCCGCCCCGTCCAGGTAGTGGTGGATGGGGCCGTGCATGGGAATTTCCCTCTCGGCCATGAGGCGGCAGGCGATTTGGTATGGGTCAACCGAAGACTCGCTGAGACATAGAGATTCAATATTATTCATTTGAAACACCTCTCACCCGGTATATGCGTTCTCTTTTTGTGGGCGATTTACTTGCTAGTTAAACTTATTCTTTCCAAATCATCCGGTATCCACAACTTACCCGAATAGTATTGCTTGCCCTCTGCAGAGTACAGTTCCTTCCTTCTTGAAAGATTCCTGTCCTCCGTATGATACAGAAGCAGATTCTCTACGCCTAATTTTTCCGCCAACTCGCAGGCATCCTTCACCGTGGAGTGATGTTTTTCATACGGGTCAAAGATGTCGGCCTGAGAGTAAAGGCAAAACGCCTCGTGCAATAGCCACTTGCTGTCTCTTGCATATTTTTCTTCGCAGGGATTATAGGGCTCATCTCCGCAGCATGTCAGCTTTTCACCGCCGTCAAGTTCCATGCAGAAACCAAACTGTTTTGCTTTGGTAGACTGAATGTCAAAGAATGTAACCTTGCGGTCATTTATGATCCGCTCCTCACCGTCCGATACCGTGACAAAATGCAGCCGGTCATCAATGAGCCTCGTTTCCTTTGGTAAAAGCAGCTTCTCTGCCATGTCACGCAAAAGTGCAATGACTTCGTCATGCGCATAGATATTGGCTTCGCCTTTATATTCTCCGTGGTTCATGAACTGGCAGATCATCCGCACCATCCACACGATTCCCATCAAATGGTCGATATGCTTGTGAGTAACGAAAATCTCACGCATATCCATCCAATCAAAGCCGGCCCTTTTCAACTGACGAAGGACGGTGTTCCCGCCTCCCCCGTCTACCATGAAATATTTCCCGCCGTCATCAATCACAAAGCAGGTATTGTAGCACTCCGTTACCAGAGCGTTTCCTGTCCCGAGCATTGATATTTCCATTTGTGCAGTACCTCAATAGCAAGTTTGGTTTTCCTGGGGTGGGCGATTCAGTGATTGTTTCTTCAAAATGCCGTTTTCTTACTTCTGCAGAAGTAATCCTGCAGGCCAGAGTCAGTACAATAAATATAGCATCCTTTCATACCACGAGTCATCAGGGTGCGATATGTATTCTTGATAATTTCATCGGCTCGGTTCTGTGCCTCTTCTGGTGAACTCTTTGCCAGCTTTTTCAGACCTCGAATGGACTGATCTGACCTCGCACGTTTTGTAAAATCAGTAACCACTTTCCCTTCTTCATATCGAAGATCATCACCAATAATGACCCCAACATAATCGAATTCTAACCCTTGAGTAGTATGGATACATCCTGCTTCATGAACTGAGTCTGGGCTAATTGCGAATGCCTGCCCATTATCCAAATTCCAGCTAATTCCAAAATCACCGATTTGGATATCATGGTAATCGGTATTTCCGCGTTCTTTAGTTGGCCACTCCCAACAGTAACCGGCAAGAATTCTAGCCCGATTTGCGGCTTTATTCTTTTCGAATATCCGTTCTCTCAGTTCCTCTGGCGTATCACAGATCTGAAAGTCAAAATCTACTCCATCTAAATCATAATTGGCTGTGGATCGTATTTGCAGAACATTGTCCAGCCATGCCAGATATCCATCTGAGCCATTGCAGCGAAATTGGGAGATCAATTCCATCTCTGTCACATTAGATTTTTCAAGTTCAGCCCATTTGCGGATTTCATCAACAGAGCCAATATCATTCAATGTTACTCTCTGATTCTCATCAATAAAGAACACAGAGCACATAGAAGCATGGATGATTTCCTTTATTTGGTTTTCCCCTTGGTTGTGATACATGCCCGATTTTTCATTCAGTCGATGTGCCTCATCCACTAGCAACGTGTTGATCATATTTTTCTCCGTATCAACATAACTTCCGGAGCCTTTAAACATATTATCCACGCTGCTCTTACGGACATTTCCCTTTAATTTAGCCGCATATACAGTTCTCGGAGCACTATTTTTAGAGACATATTGCACAACTTGTCCCCGTCTGGTCAGTTCTGCAAGGAGACGAATAGCTATCACGCTCTTCCCGGTTCCCGGTCCTCCTTTGCAAATAATAGTCCGCTTCTTGTGATCTCTTTGACACTGGTTGGAGATTCTCAAAACCTCTTCATAGGCCACCTGCTGCTCATCAATCAGAATAAACTCCTTATTTCCCTTAATCATGGAGACAATTGCATTCTGCAGGCTCTTGGACGGTCGGAGTTTTCCATTATCCATCTCATAGAGGATTTTCTTTTGATCTCCTTTTCGGATATATTTTTTGATGAATTTTTGCAGTTGATCCACCTGACCAAAGGTAAATGCAGGTGCCTCACTAGTATACATGTCGTACTGCTCATCATCCAAGGGATCCTCATCATGCCGCTGATAATTATGAAGATAGGCACAGGGATGCAATCCAATATTTTCATCTTGAATAGCAGTATTAAAGTCCGCAATAAACTGCGAATAAGACCACGCCTGATAGGATGGATGAACTACTTTGCGAACCGCACCGCCGGTATAAGTTTCCACCAGGGCATCCGATTGTTCCACCTTCTTCAAAGATTCCCACTGCTTGAGTTCCACAATAACCATTCCCGGTGTCTGATCCTGGCCGTATCCGGAAATCATAAAATCGACTCTCTTTGCCGTTTGCGGAATGTTATATTCAATGGCGATTCCTGCATCATCTGGAATTTCTGGGTCGTTCATGACCATATACATTTTCCCCAAAGAATTTACCCAGGAGCGAAACTCATTATCCGGAGTATGACGGCCCATCTTTTTCATGATGGTATCGGAAATTTGCTGGGCAATAGTATCTCTCTCCACACTTCTCATGAAATCGCTTTTTTGGCCGTCATAAATAATCATATTGCTTCATCCTCTCAGGGTTGTCTGCCCCCATTATACAATAATCCCCACGAAACTTTTCGCATTTACACCAGTAAAAGTACGAAAAAAAGGACGACTCCCCCGCTCGCGCAAGGTGAATCGCCCACAAAATAAAAATATTTAATTCTTCACTGCAGCTTCATGCAGTACCCATGCCCAACCGCCGCAAAAGACGGGCTCAGTGCCAGCAGCTCTTCCTTCAATTTATTCCGTTTCTTTTCATCCACGACTCTGTCCGGCCCAATTGTCTGCACTTCCTCGTTCCAGTTCCCCGGAATCGTCTGGCCAACGCCATTTCCAAACTTGAGAAGCAGATCCGAGGAATAGAATATTCCGCTGTTCTCCTCCAGGCAGAGCAGGCCGTTCTGCAGGTGCACCTCTGCAGGATAGGAGAGGAAACGGAGATTCAGGTCTCCATCCTGTAGCGTATCCCCGCCTTTCTCTGCCTGAATGGAGCCCTGATAGCCGTATCCCGGCAGTTCCCGGGCAGCCAGCTGGCCGCAGAGAACGGTCAATTCTGGGTATGCCTGACGGAAGATCTCGACGCCGCCGGCTTCATCGGACTCCATGTGGGAGACAAAGATATATTTCAGCGGTCTGTCGCCGAGGATTTTCTGTATATCCGGGAGAATGCTTTTTGCCTGCTGCACGGTACCTGCAGCAAAGAGAATGGCCGGGTCCGCCGCATACAGGTATTGATGGATCGTAAAATCCATTGGCGGAATATATACGGAAAACTGATACAGGTCTTTTCTGATTTCCTTCATGATGAGACTCCTCTCGTGCTCTAAGGCACTGTTGACTTTTCTCTGATCTGGTCTCATTATAATAGCAACAAATGTTGCTTTCAATGACCTGTGCCTTATCTGCAACAAACGAGAGGAATTGTGGTTTTCATGAGAAGAAAAAATGAGACGGGCGATACCATGATGGACTATATGGTCGAGGCGCTCCTTCTTCTGATGAGGGAGAAATCCTACGACAAGATCAAAATTGGTGAAATCACGGAAAAAGCCGGCGTGGATCGCACCACGTATTACCGCCATTTTCACTCCAAAGAGGAAATCCTGGAGCGATACCTGCGGGCATTAAACGCAGAGTTCATGAGAGAATACCATTCCTGTGGAGAGCCGGATTTTCAGGAATACTTACGAATCATTTTTCAGGTGTATTACGCGCACAAAGACGAACTGCTTCTCATCTATAAGGCGGGGTGCGCCTCTCTTCTTCTCCCGGTTCTGGAGGAGGGGTTCCATTTTGAAGAATACCGAAAGAATGCATCCATAGGCAAGCAGTACGAAGTGTCCTACATTATCGGGGGAATCTATAACAATCTGCTTTTCTGGCTATCCAGGGGCATGAAGGAGACGCCGGAGGAGATGTGTGCCATTGCGCTTACATACCGTCCGGAGGGATCTCTCACGATGCTGAACGTCTGAAGAAAATTATTTATTTGATTCCCACCAACAGCGTCGACCCCGCCAGCCCCAGCCACTTCGCCTCCCTCGGCGACATGAAGACCTTCGACGTATCAATGAGCTCCACTTTTTCGTAGCCCATGTCCTTCAGGCGCTTGACGAATACGTCCATATCTCCGTAGCGAGGTGCGGACATGATGTCGTGGATGGCGAATGTGCCGCCCTTCTTCAGGACGCGCAGGGTCTCGAGGAGCAGGTCCTGCTTGTTCTGGCCGGCAATGTTGTGGTAGACGTAGTTGCTGGTCACTGCGTCGAACGTGCCGTCGGGGAAGTCAAGGTGCAGTGCATCGCCCGGCTGGAAGGAGACATTCGTCACGCCCTCCGCCTTCGCATTGTTTTCGCAGAGCGGTTTGTTGAAGGACGCATACTCCTTGCCCCATCGATCCACGCCCAGCATGGACGCATTCGGGTTTCGCTTGGCACAGGCAATGGTCAGGGCGCCGCTCCCGCAGCCCACATCGAGGCCGCGGCCGCCGTCGGGGAGTTTCACATGGTCGGCAACCCCCTCGATGATCTGCCGGGACATCTGCCGCTTGCCGTTGTAATCAAAGGCGCGGTACCAGGAAATACCAAGGACAGAGAAGAAAAACATGCCGAGCGTCAGCACCCCAAAGACAATGGACAGGACAAGTCTCGCGGTGGGCGATTCACTCATGACTCCAACAACGGCCAGCACGAACAATACCAGCGCAGCCGCTGCACCTGCAAGGATCGAAATCAGCATGCCTTTCGGCATCCAGTTTTTGTAGTCGGGTTTCATAGAGCACCTCCGGTCAATTAGTTAGTATTTGCTAACTAGATTGTAGCATAGGAGATTGTGGACGGCTATACAAAAATGATGGTATTATGTTTTCAGGTACTCCGCCTCCACGGAGAATAATAGGAAAGAAGATTACATATGATTTCATTTCTGATTCTTCTGGCCGTGGCACTTGTCGTGTCGGCAATCGGCTTCAAAAAGTATGTGTGGTTCATCTCCATCGGGTATGGATTTTCCATTGCGGCCATCGGTGTCGCTATGCTCATCATGTACCGCAACACCCTGGACGTGGGCACCATCTTGGCCTGTGCCCTGCTCATCATCTATGGATGCCGGCTCGGCGGGTTTCTCACCTACCGGGAGATGCGGTCAAAGAACTATAACGCGTCTATGAAGAAGGAAATTAAGGACGGCTCAACGGTCTCCCTGGGCGCCAAGTTCGCCATCTGGATTTCCTGTGCCCTCCTCTATGTCTGCGAGGCGAGCCCGGTCATGTATCGGCTGGAGAACGGAATTTCGACGAATGCCGCTCTCATTACTGGCCTGATCATCAGCGCCTGCGGCCTCATCCTGGAGTCCACCGCAGATTATCAGAAGAATAAGGCGAAGAAAAAGAACCCCCACCGGTTCGTCGACACCGGCGTCTTCCGCGTCGTGCGATGCCCGAACTACCTCGGCGAAATCCTGATGTGGACCGGCGTCTTTGTCGGCGGCATCACCGCAATTCACGGTGCACAGTGGATTGCTGCCATCATCGGCTACGTCGGCATTGTCTACATCATGTTCGGCGGCGCCCGCCGGCTGGAGCTGCGGCAGAACCGCAACTATGGCGACGACCCGGAGTATCAGGCGTATGTGAAGAAGACGCCGATCGTGCTGCCGCTGGTGCCGCTGTATAGTGTGGCGAAGTATAAGTGGCTGGTTGGGTAAAAACTGAATCGCCCACGTAGCTTCGTGTTTTTTCAAAAAAAATTCCAACGAATTCGTTATAACGAGTTCGTTGGAATTTTTCGCGTCGTAAACAGCAGGATGCGGTTTCGGCACAGGGAAATTAGTTACTAAAACATTAGACAACCGGCACGTGGCTGCTCGAAATTGGGAATGACAGGAAGTTTAAGTCATGGCCATAGCTGGTGTAGACGTGAACCGGATAAGAGGTCATGGTGTTTGCTTTTGCAACCACTTCGTCAATGTCGCCGTGGGCAAAGAGCTGCTGATCGGCATATTTCGCCAGTGCATCGCCCTGGTCATTCTTGGGAAATTCCACACGGACGACTGGGTCTCCCTCATTGTTTCTCTTGGCGATCAAGCCCGGGAGTGCCGCTTTAAACGAATCATAGGAAGTGAAATATAGCTTATTTTTCTTGAAGTAGTCCTGGTCGTCATAGATGCAGTCAGACCAGTCCGTAATGTACTGTTTGCTGTAATCGTTTTCAGCGAAACCCCAGCGCTCTGCCTGTCGCTTGGGCATATTCATATGAGAATAGATTGGTGTTACCAAAGGTTTGGCATCGCTGCTCATGTCGCCGCTGATTGAACCACCAATGTTTGTCACATAGCGTTTTCCATTCAGCTGAACAATGTCCCATGCGAAGTCACCGGCGCCCAGCTTGCCATAGACGACCCAGCATTTCAGGCCAAGCATGTTGCAGAAATATTTAAATCCACGAGCAATATTGTTTATGTCGCCGCCATGATTGTAGAGGATTGCTTGTACTGCGCCCGCATCGCCGCTGCTGCCAAAATTATTGGTCTTGTAGTTGCAGGTGGTGGAAATTTTGGAGAAGACATACTTCTCCTTGTCGTAGTCGCTGCCATATTTCGGGGCGCCGGCGAGGAAGGCCTGTACGTCTTTCATAACCCCGCGATACGCAGTGGGATTATTGAATTTATTGACATCGGTAGTCGGGTTCTCCGTATTTGTGGTCGCAATGTTGCCGAAATATTCGGAGGCAGCGCTATTGTAACTGCCATCAAAGATATCCGACAGGTCACCTGTCTGTCCATGCCCTGTAGATTTTGCAAATGCCGAAATTCCCGGTACAAAGCAGCAGACTGCCATGAGAATTGCCATAACAGTAGCCACGATTCGATTTGATTTTCGATTGGTCGTCATGTCTATTTCATCCTTTCTAAGAATTGAAATCCTTATTGCAAGGAATTGACGGCGACTTTGTGGCAAATGTTTTTTCTCTGGAGCATTTCAGAAAAACTATCTTCTCACAGCTGCTCCGGTCCGAATTTCTGCCCCTCCGGCGGCGCATTCGGCGGGCGATTCAGTCTGACCTTACCACAGACTTCGGACCCCGACCGAACAAATTGCTCCGCCAGACTTAACTTCAGTCATAGCCAATAAATTCCCCCTTTTTGGTCCTAATATTTTTCGGACCGTGAACGGAAAATAAGGTTGGTTTTACTGAAAATAGGACCTAAAGGGTTGAGAAGTTCGGTCGTGGATGAAAATTAGCTGCGAAAAAACTGAATCGACCACCGCTGGAGGGGCCGCGAAGCAGCCAATTCGGTCTAAAATTGGCCAGATGGCGAATCCGGTCTGAATCGCTCCGGCCTGGGCGAGGGAGCTATACATTGCCTGCTCCTTCCAGCTGTTATGTATGAGAAAAAAATCGGTCCGACGGAAAACATAATACACTCGGGGCCCTTTTCATCGATCCTGTATGAGAAAAATCGTCATCAAATCGAAAAACATAGTACATCGCCCCTCCATATCGAGATTTCTGTATGAGAAATTTTTCATTGGACACAGTGCGTCTCATACAATGCCCTCGAATATGGCTCGTAGTGTATGAGCCAGCTCATACATTGATCGTTGAATTTGGCACCAGTGTATTATGTTTTCGCGAATCATGACGATTTTTCTCATACATTGAGGCTAAGAATCGAGTGAGATGTATAGGACCGGGGCTGAATCGCCCAAAATTCGCCGACGTGGGTCCCAAACAAGGCCACTGCAGGCACCCGGCCATCATCCGCCCCTATTTTCAGGCAAAAAAATTCCAACGAGTTCGTTGGAATTTTTGGCGGCAAAAACAGCAAAATGCGTTTTCGGCATATTGCACAAGAGCACCCCAGAGCCTCACGGCCCCGGGGTGCCCCTCTTTATCATGGAGTAAGTAACGGTTTATTCGTAGTCGACGACGTTGGCCCACTTCAGGAGCAGGTCCTTCTCCTCCGGGTTGCCCTTGACGGACTGGGAGGCGGCGACGATGGGAATCCAGCGCTGGATGTTGGCCTTCGGGAGTTCGCTCTTCGTGACGAACAGGTCGAGGTACTTGTCGGCCAGATCCTTGTCGCCGGAGAGGCGGAAACCGGTCAGGGCGAACAGCAGGTAGGTGCGGGCTGCGTCAGCGGAGCGGTTGCCCTGAGTGGCGTGGGACCAGTCGATGATGTACTTGGCGCCGTTCGGGGTCACGATGACGTTGGACGGGTTGAAGTCGCCATGGCACAGGTAGAAGTGCTTCGGCATGGCGTCCAGACGGGTGTGGAGCTCGTAGCGGGTGGCGTAGTCCAGGTCGGTCTGGCTGATCTTGGCCTGCATTTTGTCCTTGATCTTGCGGAGGCCAGGGCACTTCTTGGAGAGGACCTTGAGCTGGAGATCGACGAACTCGTTCATGTAGTCGTCCATATTCTCCGGGTGCTCGTTCATGAGGTCCGTGAGGGTCGTGCCCTCAATGTACTCGGTGACAATGGCCCACTTGCCATTGATTTTGCAAACCTCGAGGACCTTCGGAATAGGAAGGCCGGTCTCCTCGACGCAGGCCTGGTTGTAGGCCTCGTTCAGGACGTCCTTCTTGGAGAAGTCGGAGTCAAAGACCTTGATCCGCTTGTCCCCCTCCACATAGATGGTCTTCTTTTCCCGCTCTGCGAGAACTGTGAATTTACTGGTATCCATTATATTTCCTCCCTGACTCTATCAGACACGGTCTGCCTTGGTGTTTTTTCCGTAGTAAGCGTTGAGGTACAGCTGCTTGATCTCGGAGACGAGCGGGTAACGCGGGTTGGCGCCGGTGCACTGGTCGTCGAAGGCGCAGAGGCTCATCTCGTCGAGGGTATCCATGAAGGCTGCCTCATCCGGAATGTAGTCCTTAATGGAGGGCTTAATGCCGATTTCTTCCTTGAGGGCGTCAATCTTGGCGACGAGGGCATCGAGGAGTTCCTCGTCATTCTTGCCCTTGCAGTCGAGAGCCTTGGCGACCTCGGCATACTTGTGGAGAGTGTTCGGGTACTTATACTGGGAGAACGTACCCATTTTCGGCGGGACCTCGGCGGCGTTGAAGTAGAGGACCTGGTCCATCATGAGGGCATTGGCGACGCCGTGCGGAATGTGGTGGAACGCGCCGAGTTTGTGGGCACAGGAGTGCATGACACCGAGGAAGGCGTTGGCGAATGCCATACCGGCCATGGTGGCGGCGTTGGCCATTGCCTCGCGGGCCTCCGGATCATTCGGGCCGTCGTGGTAAGCTCTCGGGAGATATTTGAAAATCAGCTTAAGGGACTCAATGGCAAGACCGTCGGTGTACGGGGTTGCCATGATGGAGGCGAGTGCCTCAAGGCAGTGGGAAACCGCGTCAATACCCGAGGAAGAGGTCAGGCCCTTCGGGGCATTCATCATCATGTCGGCATCGACAATGGCCATGTTCGGCATGAGCTGGTAGTCGGCAAGCGGATACTTGACGCCGTCGCTCTCGTCGGTGATGACGGCGAACGGGGTGACCTCGGAACCGGTACCGGCGGAAGTCGGAACGGCAATGAAGTAGGCCTTCTCGCCCATCTTCGGGAATGTGTAGACTCTCTTCCGGATGTCCATGTAACGCATGGCCATGTCGTGGAAGTCTGCCTCCGGGTGCTCATAGAGTACCCACATGATCTTTGCAGCGTCCATTGCGGAACCGCCGCCGACGGCGATAATGACGTCCGGCTCGAAGGCCTTCATGAGCTCGGCGCCCTGGACGGCGTTCTTGAGCTTCGGATCCGGCTCGACGTTGGAGAACGTGGTGAACTTGATGTTCATCTCCTCGAGCTTCTTCTCAATGCCGGCGGTGTAGCCGTTGGCATACAGGAACGTATCGGTGACGATGAACGCTTTCTTCTTGTGCATGACTGCGCCGAGCTCATCGAGAGCGACCGGCAGGCAGCCTTTCTTAATATAAGTCTTCTCAGGTGCCCGGAACCAAAGCATATTCTCTCTCCTCTCAGCGACGGTCTTAATGTTCAGAAGGTGATGAACACCTACGTTCTCCGAGACGGAGTTGCCGCCCCAGGAACCGCAGCCGAGGGTGAGCGACGGAGCGAGTTTGAAGTTGTAGAGGTCACCAATGCCGCCCTGGGAAGACGGGGTGTTGACGAGGATACGGCAGGTGCGCATGCGCTCCTGGAACTCGTCGATGATCTCTCTGTGGTTGACCTCATCGACATAGAGCGAAGAGGTGTGGCCGTAGCCGCCGCCGACGATGAGGGCCTCAGCCTTGTCGAAGGCGTCCTCAATGCTGTCGGCCTTGTACATGGCAAGGACCGGAGAGAGTTTCTCGTGGGCAAACTCTTCGGAGAAGTCTGTGGTGTCGACCTCACCGATGAGGACCTTCGTAGTCTCCGGAACGGTGACGCCGGCAAGGGCGGCAATGGTAGCGGCCTTCTGACCGACGATCTTGGCGTTCAGGGCGCCGTTGATGATGATGGTCTTGCGGACCTTCTTCTTCTCGTCCTCGTTGAGGAAATAGCAGCCGCGTCTCTGGAACTCTTTCTTCACGTCCTTGTAGATGTCCTTGTGGACAACAACGGACTGCTCGGAGGCGCAGATCATACCGTTATCAAACGTCTTGGAATGGATGATGGAGTTGACGGCGACGAGGATATCAGCGGACTTGTCGATGACAGCCGGGGTGTTTCCGGGGCCGACGCCAAGAGCTGGCTTGCCGCTGGAGTATGCGGCCTTGACCATTCCGGGGCCGCCGGTGGCGAGGATGATGTCGCAGTCACTCATGAGGAGCTGGGTCATGTCGAGGCTCGGTTTGTCGACCCAGGAGATGATGTTCTTCGGGGCACCGGCTGCAACCGCGGCGTCCAGAACGATCTTAGCAGCCGCAATGGTGCACTTCTTGGCACGGGGATGCGGGCTGATGATGATACCGTTGCGGGTCTTCAGGGCGACGAGCGTCTTGAAGATGGCGGTGGAGGTGGGGTTCGTCGTCGGAATGACGGCGGCAATGACACCGATGGGCTCGGCGATCTTCTTCACACCGAAGGAGTCGTCCTGCTCAATGACGCCGCAGGTCTTGGTGTTCTTATATTTATTGTAGATATACTCTGCAGCATAGTTGTTCTTAATGACCTTGTCTTCCATGACACCCATGCCGGTCTCCTCGACCGCCATCTGTGCCAGCGGAATCCGGGCGCTGTTGGCCGCAATGGCCGCAGCCTTAAAGATCTTGTCGACCTGCTCCTGCGTGAAGTGTGAAAACTCCTCCTGGGCGGCCTTGACTTCCTTCAGGCGCACCTCGAGTTTTTCGACACTGTCTACGATCGTCATGTCGATCTTTGGCTCACTCATAAAACTTACCTCCATGTACAATGCATTTGCAAAAGTCATATTCCCGACTTCGTTAATACTCTAACGCAGTGAATTAACTTTATCAAGACCGTTTGATAATATTTTATCAATTTGGAGGCCTGTACAGAAGTTCTTATTTTACCAATGTGTAATTTGTGGATTTTTTGTATAAAAAAGACGACTGCATCGCGGGGATTCCGCAACACACGCCGTCAATTTAATTGTTCAAAATTTATCAGCCACGAAATTCCGGTTCACCCTCGTCGGGCACGAAATCCTCCGGCACATCCTCCCGGGATGCATCCGGATCCACCTGCTTGCCCACGCTCAGGACATTCTTCTTCTCTTCTTTCCCGTAGGCAGCCGCCTGATCCTTCATGGCCTGCTTTTCCACCTGGTCACGGATGGTCTCCTGCTTCTCCACGAGGTAGCGCACCACGTCCCGCGTCAGCACGAAATTCTCCCCGAACGGGTTGATGATAATGCCATAAATGCCCTCGGAGCCCAGCAGGCTCTGGAAGTAGCCGTCAATGTCGGTGGTCAGGACGTACTCGTTGCGCGCCCCCAGATTCTTCTGACTCGTGAAGAGCGGCATCATGATATTCCCATCATTGTCGGCGATGCACTGGACCTCCACGCCGCCGCTCCTCTTCTCCCTACTCAGGTCGCGGCTCGGCTGGCGGACCGGAATGAGGATATTGGCGTTCTCATTCATGAGCTCAAGGAGCTCATCGAAGACAGCGTCGGGCTTCGGCGGTTTTTGGCCGTCTGTCTGATAGAACGCGGTAATGGCCTGCTCCAGCCCTGCCATATCGGTAATATCGTTGTCCGGATTGTAATAGACCGCAGCCTGCCATCCGTCCTCCGGCCTCCCGGAGTTCTGATAGTAGAAGCTGTGGAACTGGGCGACAATCTTGCCCAGCCGGTCATCCAGCCGTCTGTACGCCTCTTTCTCCAAATTCTCGGGAATTCCATAGTACGCCTCGGCAATGCTGCCGGCCATGGCCGCTATAGTGTCACTGTCCCCGCCCATGGAGACGGCCTTGCGGATGGTGTCCACAAACCCGCTGCCCTCAAAGAACGCGGCCAGCGCCATGGGCACCGTATCTTGACACGTCACGCTGTACTTCGCGCTCTTGCGATACTCCTTCACCGACGTCGTCAGATCATACTTGAATTCCCGCATGAGATAGTTACGGATATCCTGCTTCTCGCACCTTGCCCGTGCCAGAAAGATGGCCGCCGCAATGGCCTTGGCGCCTTTGATTCCCTCCGGGTGATTGTGCGTGACTACCGCCGTGAGCTCCGCCGCATGCAGCGTCTCGTCTAGCGTCCTGTAGAGCCAACCTGCAGCAGATACCCTCATGGCGCTTCCATTCCCGAAGCTTCCATAGGGCGGCGCGCCGTTCACTAGGATCCACGCCTGGAAGTGCCCGCCGTAGCCGCGCGCCGGGTAACTCCGCCCCAGCGACCGCATGTTCATGGCCAGCGACTCCTTGACTCCCTCGTCGTCCATGCCCCAGGAATCCATAAGTCCGAGGCCGACGGCCGCCGTCATGACGGTGTCATCTGTAAACTGCGACTTATCCGTGAACAGCGGGAAGTCCGTGCTGTGAATATTGTTCTGCTGTGCCTCATACGGGGACCCGATGATGTCCCCGAGAATTGCTCCCAACATATCCGTGTATCCTCCAAAATATTTGCTGATTTCAGTTTAACAAAAAGTGGAGTGGTGTTCAATGAGGGGGCGCCGCGTGGTGAGAGCTGTTGGTTGGATGTGGCCGCCCTGGGTGGCGGCTGGCGGCCAGCGGCGCTTAGGACTGCGGGCGGGGTGAGCCGTCATTCAGTCCTAGTTCCAGTTCCTGGCGGCAACCGGTTAGACCTTTTCTCTTTTTTTGGCGATTTAGTCTAACAAATCCAACTACTTTCGGTTTATTTCCGGCCTTCCGTTAGACCAAACGCCTCTTAAATTCCAATATGGTCTGAAAATTAAACCGAATAAGGTTGGAATTTCAGACCAAATGAGAGAAAAAAGGTGGAATGGTCTAACGCAGAAGCGAATCGCCCCAGATAGAAGGCCAAATCGTTAGACCAAAAGGGAAATTTTTGGGCGGATGGTCTGACGCGGCGAAGGTAGCGGATTACGTCCGTATAATGGTGTAAATTCAAAAACAAAAAGAGCCAATGGCTCGATCCTTCAGGTATAATGAAAATCAACCACACTCAACAATATGCCTA
>OMYO01000043.1 GCA_900315285.1 uncultured Eubacteriales bacterium
AGGAACGATGAAAAATTGCCTCGAACAGTAAGGTTAAATAAGGTATTAGGTTCATTAAGGATAAGAAATCCGGAACGAAATGCAGCTTCTCCGGTTAGAGTGGTGAATCGCCCAAGGGAAACAGTCAAAAACGGTCAAAATCATGTCGCAAAATCTGTATTTTGCCCCAAAATTAATCAAAAACGGTCATTTAATGAACGATTTCTGCTTGAATATGAAGGTTTTTCCTCTAGAATATAAGTAACCCGTACCGAGGGAATCGCCGGAGAGGCCTTGAAAGTCGACTTGGCGGTCGTTACGTTCGGTAAATTGTTGTTGAAATTATACAAAATACAGATTTTGTATAATTAGTTTCTTGTATATATTGCTTATAAATGTGAGAAAGCCCATGCCGGGTGACGGAGTGTCAGATGGCATGGGCTTTTTCTATATAAGAACAGAGACCCGAGTTTCCTCGAGTCTCCGTTCCATTACAAGTGATGTTCCTATGGGTAGGATTCTGTGCGATGACCAAGCATTGCCCATCAGGAACAAAGCAATTCAGTTGTCGTAAAGATTAGTCCTCGATGGGGCCGTCAGTGCTGGCAACGTTGTCAGTTGCAGCATTGGTGGTAGCAGTCGGGACAGACTCAGTGACCTTCTCAACTACGGAAGCAACCGGATTGGTGGCTACCGGAGCGGCGGTCTCAGTCTTCTTGTCGGAGTCGCTGTCCTTACCAAGGAGGTTGGAAGCGACAAGTGCAGTGCCAACAGCAGCAGTGCCGAGAGCGGCAGCGCCAAGAGCAGCAGCGGTGCCAAGAGCGGCAGCGCCAAGAGCAAGGCCGGTGCCTACAACAGCGGTGGTGCCAGCGAGGGCAGCAGCGCCGAGACCAGCAGCACCAAGGCCAAGAGCCGGAACAGCAGCAACAGCGGCAACAGCCGGGGTAGCAACAGCAGCGGTACCAAGAGCAAGGCCAGTACCAGCAACAGCGTTAGCAGCAGCAAGACCAGCAGCGCCAAGAGCAAGACCAGTACCTACAGCAGCAGCAGCCTGCGTCGGGATGTTCCAAATCAGGTTATCAATTACATGGCCAGCATAGATTGCAGCACCAGTACCAAGGAGAGCGGCTGCTTTGCGCTCAAAAGACTTAAGGTCTGCATAAGCCTTTGCAACAAGCGGCTCATTTACAAGCTGAATGGCATTCAGTGCAAGAAGAGTATCTCCAAGAATGATGGAGTTAAGACCAGTGAGTTCTTTCAGATGATCTGGAATTACACCAAATACTTTATGGCCAATTGCAAGTGCATTAGCGCCGAAGAACACAGCATCACTAATAGGAGTCATTGCAAAAAGAGTATGGCCGGCAAGTCTAAAGAGATCAACTCCGCCAAGGATAGATCCATTAAGGAGAGTGATTGCACCAAAAACAAAATGATTAATCTGGTGAATTGGAATCAGTCCATGAGCAATCGGGAGCCATACAAACGGCAGCGGATGATGTGCCGGAAGAAGGCTAACAGCAATATTAGCTGCACCGAGAGTTACAAGAGGAGTATCCTCAAAAACAAGGTCTGCAAGATCGTTGAAGATTCCATTGCGTCCAAAATCAATCGGGCGTATAACATCAGTATCCGGGATGATACCAAATGCAATTGCTTTGTGCAAAAGGCTGACATTCAGTGCAGTTCCAGCAATAAGATGGTCTACACCTATCAGAACTTTCTCTTTGCCCTCATCAACAAGTGCAGACGTGCCGAGGAGAGCATCTAAATTGATAATTCCAATATCAGCCCCAACATCTGCTAAGTCTTTTGCTGTCAGGACAGCGTCTGCGACAGCAAAATCTCTGGCTTTGCTCGGAATGGCATTAAAGAGAAGAGTACCATTTATCAGTGCAAGATCTAGTGTTCTGTTAGCAGCATTTTTAAGCTTGGCATCATGCTTCGGTAATACCAAGTTATTTACCAGTCTAGTAACAGGTCCAGCAGATGTGCTGATTGCCGCAGTGCAAACTGTGAAGAGCATCGTCAGAGCAAGTACGAAGCTAATAAGCCTCTTGCTTACTTTTGTTTTCTCCATTTTTCGTTTTACTTCCTTTCTTGATCAAGAAATTTAAAGAACAGATACAGAAGTCAAGACCATTCGCTTGTTTCCCGGTCACCGGTTACTTTTTCAACCCTGCTTGGTCTTCTTGTCAGAGGAGTTAAAATACCGTTGGGCCGGAAGCGAAAACTTCCCGCCGTATCTGTTGCTTTTGATTTAATAAACGGAAACCAGATCAGGAGTTCCCGCCACCCCTGCGGGTGCATCTGCACCAGGGTCTGTTGGCTGATTGTCTATGGCGTCCGCCCTGCCCCGGAAATTGACAGCCAGAGATGAATTTTCCCTGGGAAGAGGCGCCAAAGGCGGGACCATATGGAGTCTTGGAAATGAATGGACGGTCCTCAAACAAACAGCTGATGCAGATGCCCCCACAGGGACATGTTCTGACGATGCTCTCCTCTAGCGGGAGAAGCTGCATTTCCTATCCAGATCTGAGAAGCATTTTCCAATCAAAAAAGAGGAACGATGAAAAATTGCCTCGAACAGTAAGGTTAAATAAGGTATTAGGTTCATTAAGGATAAGAAATCCGGATCTCCGGTTAGAAAAGTGAATCGCCCAAGAGAAGCGGTCAAAAACGGTCAAATTCAGTCATTATCATGTCGCAAAATTGTTATTTTGCCCCAAAATTAATCAAAGTAGTCAAGTTAATGAAACGGTTTTGCTTGAATATGACCGGTTTTCCTCTAAAATAGAGATAACCCATAGCGCAGGAGACGGTGGGAAGGCCGATGAGGTCAACTTAGTGGGCATTACGTCCGTTAAATTGTTGTAAAGTTTATACAAAATAACAATTTTGTATAATTAATTGTTTGTTCATAGTGCGCAGAAATGCAAAAAGACCCATGCCGGAAGACCAAGTGTCTACTGGCATGGGCCTTTAAATTAAGTGATATGAAGCAGGACGGGACTTACTTTCGTGCATTGTAATGACAACGTATTGACATTTCTTAAGTCATCGATTATTTTATAGATAAGGAGGAATCTATATGGCTGGAACAACCAACTTAAATATTCGAATGGACAAAGATGTAAAAGATCAGGCAGAGCAAATCTTCTCTGAACTTGGAATGAATATGTCTACTGCCATCAATGTCTTTCTCAGAACTACTATCAGGGAGAATGGCATTCCATTTGAGCTCAAACTGGATACGCCGAATAGCGTCACTGCCGCTGCCATTGAAGAAGGCAGGAAGATTGCTTCCGATAAGAATGTCATTGGCTACACAAGTATTGAAGATTTGAAAAAAGCCCTGGATTTATGAGATATGAAATCAAGTTCACCAGCCAGTTCAAGAGAGATTTGAAACTAGCAAAGAGGCAAAACAAAAATTTAGAAGCATTATTTGAGGTAATCGACCTCCTTGCAGACGGAGGTACTTTGGAAGCCAAATATCGCGATCATGATCTATCTGGGAAATACAAAGGGACTAGGGAATGTCACATTGAACCTGATTGGATTTTAGTTTATGAAATAAAGGATGACATTCTTGTCTTAGTCCTTTATCGTGCAGGTTCCCATTCAGAACTATTTGGCTAAAATCTAATATTAATGGCCCATACCAGAAGACGGAGTGTCAACTGGCATGGGCCTAATATATATACAATTTAAATGGGGTTTACCTACGACCTTCCCTTTTTTGTGAGGTCGTAGGTAATTATTGGGGCACTTTAGGAGCGGCTTACCTACGCCCTCCCATATTTTCTAAGGGTGTAGGTAATGGACACCCCAGATGCCGGCGCTATAAACAAACTGAATCGCCCCAAAACAAAAAAGAACCCCCACAGCCAAACCTGGCTATGGGGATTCTATTGGCGGAGAGAGCGGGATTCGAACCCGCGTGGGATTGCTCCCAAACTGATTTCGAGTCAGCCCCGTTATGACCACTTCGATACCTCTCCACGTGACTTTGCTATTTTAGCAAAGCCATATTCTTTTGTCAATTCGCGCCAGTCACGCGGTTACGACGTTTTTCGGCTCCCCGCGCACGAAGGCGGCCAGGTTGTCAACGCAGATGTCCACGAGACGCTGCCGGGTCTCCAGCGGCGCCCAGGCCACATGGGGCGTGATGATGCAGTTGGGGACGCCCAAAAGCGGGCAGTCCTCGGACATGGGCTCGGTTTCCAGGACATCGAGCGCGGCGCCGCACAGCTTGCCGCTCTGCAGGGCGTTGGCCAGCGCCTGTTCGTCCACGATGGGGCCCCTTGCCGTGTTGATGAGGAACGCGCCCTCCTTCATGCTGGCGAACGTCTCATCCGAGAAAAGCCCATCAGACTGCGGGTTCAGGGGGCAATGGATGGAGACGATATCCGACTCCTCCAGCAGTGATGTAAAGGGGACAAACTTCACACCATTTTCCGACCTGTTCTCCCCTTCCTGGAGGCCCTCACACTGGGTTCGCGAGTAGGCCAGCACCTTCATTCCAAATGCGTCGGCGATTCGCCCCACTTTTTTCCCAATACGTCCATACCCAACGACTCCGAATGTCTTACCGGACAGCTCTCGCGCGTCGTACACGAAGCCGGAGAAAATGGGAGAGCGGATCCAGTCCCCGTGCTGCACATAGTTGTTATAGTCATGGACTTTGGAATAATACTCCAGCAGCAGAGCGAACACATGCTGGGCCACTGCGTCCGTGGAATAGGCCGGAGCATTCGTGACAACAATGCCGTGCTCCCGGCAATAGTCGATATCAATATTGTTAAACCCAGTGGCACACTCGCCAATGTAGCGGAGCTTCTCGGCGCCCTGCAGCAGGTCTGCGGTGACGTTCAACTTGTTGACAATGAGGGCGTCGGCGTCCTGGAGCTCGCTCTTGATGGCATCCAGGTCCGTGTGGTCCACAACCACTACATCGCCAAACTCCTCAAAGGGGCTGGTGTCCACGTCGCCGCGGGTCAGGGTGTCACGTTCGGGCATTACGATTTTCATGGGTTTTTCCTTTCGTTTTCCAATCATCGTGTCAAATTATCGTAAGCGTAGCACAGTGCCCCATGGCTGTCAATTCGGAAATTGACAGTATATTTCTTTCGAAATATAATAAGGTTGTTTGATTTTTGCCCTTTGGGGAACGGAGGAACGACAATGGCATTTTCAAAGGATACCCTGAACACCGCCGCCGGAAAGGCCGCAGAACTGGGGAAGAAGGGCTTCTCCCTCTACGCAGAAATGGTGGACAAGGTCATGGACAGTGTCGTGGACCTGGCAAACAGCAAGGACGACAAGGTCTCCGGTATTGCCGCCAAGGTGCTGGACAGTAGCGTGGTTCGGAAATCTGCTCCCTATGTGGTCATTGTCTCCACGGTTTTTGACCTCAACTTCCTGACGGTCAAGAAGGCGTTCGAAAATCATAAGAATAAGCGAATCGCCAAAAAAGCAGAGAAAGCCCAATAAACCCATTTCGAATTTCCGCCGCTGATTCCCGTCAGCGGCTTTTTTCCGCCCGCCTGCATTGACAAGGGCGGCCTACTATACTATATTAATGGACAACTTTTGGAACAACGGACCACGGAGGAACCGAACATGTTTGTGGACATTGCGAAAATAACAGTCAAGGCCGGGGACGGCGGCAACGGCGCCGTGGCGTTCCACCGGGAAAAATATGTGGCCAGTGGCGGCCCCGACGGCGGAGATGGCGGCCACGGCGGCAATATCATCTTCCGCGTGGACCCCTCGCTCTCCACGCTCTCCGACTTCCGCTACAAGCGCAAGTACAAGGCCCAGAACGGCCAGCCTGGCCAGGGCAGCAACAAGAACGGCAAGAAGGGCCAGGACCTCGTCATCGGCGTCCCCAAGGGCACCATCATCAAGGAGGCCGAGACCGGCACTATTCTGGCCGACCTCTCCGACGAGCAGGACTACGTCGCCGCCCGCGGCGGCAAGGGTGGCTGGGGCAACCGGCATTTCGCCACCCCCACCCGTCAGACGCCCCGCTTCGCCAAGAACGGCATGCCCGGCGAGGAGTGGGACCTGCAGCTGGAGCTGAAGCTTCTGGCCGACGTCGGCCTGTTGGGCTACCCCAACGTGGGCAAGTCCTCCCTCATCTCCGTCTGCAGTGAGGCCAAGCCCATCATCGGCGACTACCACTTCACCACCATCATCCCCGTGCTGGGCGTCGTCAACATGGGCGAGGGCAACTCCTTCGTCATGGCGGATATTCCCGGCCTCATTGAGGGCGCCGCGGACGGCATCGGCCTCGGCCACGAGTTCCTCCGCCACGTGGAGCGTTGCCGCATGCTCATCCACATTGTCGACGTTGCCGGTTCCGAGGGTCGTGACCCCATTGAGGACTTCGAGACCCTGAACGCCGAGCTCGCCAAGTACAACCCGGAAATGGCCAAACTGCCCCAAATTGTCGCCGGCAATAAAATTGACATGGCGAGCGATGAACAGATTGACCGCTTCCGCTCCTACATTGAAAACAAAGGCCTGCAGTACTTCAGCATCTGCGCCCCCATCAAAGAGGGCACCCGGGAGCTCATCAACGCCACGTGGAACATGCTCTCCACGCTCCCGCCCATCAAGCACTACGAGGGCCACGACATTCCGGAGCAGGTCATTCTCGAGAAGAAGCAGGACTCCGGCTTCACCATCCGCGAGGAGGACGGCATCTTCTTCGTGGAGGCCAAGTGGCTCGTGCCCATCCTGCAGCGCACGGACTTCGACGACTACTCCTCCCTGCAGTACCTGCAGCATCTGCTGCAGACCAGCGGCATAGACCAAGCGCTCCGCGACCGCGGCATTCAGGACGGCGACACCGTCAGCATCTACGACATGGAATTCGAGTACGTCTCATGACTGGGGCGATGCACACAAAGGAGGAACCCATGGACCGTTTTCTCTCCGCCGACGTGGACCCCAACCTACTGAGCCCCCTGGACCTCGCCTTCATTGGCGATTGCGTCTACGAGCTCTTCGTCCGCGAAGCCCTCGTCTGCGAGGGCAACCGCCCCACCGGCCAGCTCCACCAGGAAAAGGTTCGCTACGTCAACGCCAACGCCCAGCAGGCGGCGGCCGAGGTCATAGCCTCAGAGCTCACCGAGAAAGAGGCCGAAATATACCGCCGCGGCAGGAACGCCCACACGAACCACACCCCCAAGAACATGACCGTGGCCAGCTACCACGCCGCCACCGGTTTTGAGGCGCTGTTCGGCTACCTCTACTTAAACGGGGAGCTCTCCCGCCTCCGGGAACTGTTCGCCATAATTTACCATGGACAAAGCAATTAAAAGTATATATAATATTTGAGCTACTATTATTTTTGGGAGGCAATAACCTATGTCAGGACATTCCAAATGGAGCACCATCAAGCGGAAAAAGGAAAAGACCGATGGTGCCCGCGCCAAAGTTTTCACAAAAATCGGCCGTGAGCTCGCTGTTGCCGTAAAGCAGGGAGGTCCTGATCCCTCTTCCAACTCCAAGCTGAAGGACGTTATTGCGAAGGCCAAAGCAGCCAATATCCCGAATGACAATATTGATCGTGCCATCAAGAAGGCCGCCGGCAACTCCGAGGCCGACAGCTACGAGTCCATTGTCTACGAGGGCTATGGCCCCAACGGCATTGCCATCATCGTAGAGACCCTCACAGACAACCGGAACCGCACCGCCGGCGCCGTCCGCCACTACTTCGACAAGTACGGCGGAAACATGGGCCAGAGCGGCTGCGTCTCCTTCATGTTCGAGCGCTACGGCGTCATTGCCATTGAGAAGGAAGACGTCGACGAGGACACCCTCATGGAGGCCGCCATTGACGCCGGCGCCGTCGACTTCCTCACTGAGGACGACACCGTCTTCGAAATCCGCACCGAGCCCAACGACCTCGGCACCGTCCGTGACGCCCTCGAGGAAAAGGGCTACACCTTCGTCAACGCCGACGTCGAGTACGTCCCGAGCACCTACGTCAAGCTCACCGAAGAGGGCGACCTTAAGAACATGTCCAACATGATCGACATGTTCGACGAGGACGAGGACGTCCAGGCCGTCTGGCACAACTGGGAGAACCCGGAGGATGCGGACGAGCTGTAAGCCGCATTCAAAACGGAACATTGTGTATTGTACCGCAGACTTCTGTTGGAAGTCTGCGGTTTTTTGTTGGGAATTTGCAGCAGACTTGGGCGCGGCTGCGGTGTTTTTCCTCTTTTCTAGCCTAGCGGGCTTGAATTTAACTGCAAGCTCCTTCAAATTTCCAAAAAGCAGTTAAGCCAGTCAGGTGGATCTGGAGGAAATTAACTGCATAATTTCGATATTAGGGAAAGTGCAGTTAACCAGGCAGCCTAAATGAGGCGGGGTTAACTGCAAACCTTATAAACTTGGCGAGTTGCAGTTAAGGTGGCTCGATGAGAAAGGGAGGATTTAACTGCAAAATCAATAAATAAGGATGACTGCAGTTAAGTGAGAACTTTCGGCAGGCTCAGATTTAACTGCAAACCTATTAGAATTGGTGGGATGCAGTTAATGAGCCCGTGCTGGGAAAGAAAGTTAACTGCAATATTCCAGAATTAAGGAGGGTGCAGTTAATTCCCCCTAAAACTTCGGTACGACATTAACTGCAAACCTTATCTATATTCAATTTTGCAGTTAAGGGGCGCCGCCGGCCCGAATTTCAAAATAATATCTTATATTTTGGGCGCCCGCCAGCCCCTCTTTTCTGATTGAAATTTCTAATTTCTCCTTATTTCCCTTATCTGCTTCATTTCCCCTTTTCCCTTCCCCCTATCTTCCCTTATTCCAAATTCTATCTCCCTTTTCCCACTCTCCCAGCATTAGACGCAAAAAAAGAACCGCACCCGGCAACTAGCCTCCGGATACGGTTTCTGGGCCGGCCTGGGGCCGGTCAGGATATATGCAGACACAAGAGCATGGGCTTACTCTTATGCTACATGGCGATTTCTGCGGTCATCCACTCTCTTGAGCGGTACACGACCCTTTTCCTCGACGGCGGCGCGGGCACGCATGCCAGCGGCCTGATTTCTGCAGTAGGCGGCCTCGCGGGCACGGCGCTCTGCCTCATTGGCGCGGCGCTGACCGGCAGCTTGGGCGTGGCGCTGGGCGGCACGAACCTGGCTGGCCTTGTCCTTGGCGGACGTGGTACGGTGGGCAGCCTTAGAGGACGCGGACGCCGGCGCAGCGGTGCGGCGGCTGGTCTCGTCTTTTCTGCCCGAGCGGAACTTCTCAAGGATGCGGTCCTCAAAGGCGATAACGCGGTCTTCATACAGGAAACCGACAATGAGGGCGGCGACAGCGAGTACTTCAAAAACGATTCGAATTGTAAAACCGAGTGTCATAAGAATTCCTCCAGGCGAACATTTATTTAAGGGAACATTTGTTTTTCTCTTCACCTACTATTATACCGACCGAATTTTGGAAGTCAACACAAATGTTCGCCGTTTGTTCTCGGTGTCCACTTTTTTGGACTCTAATGGGCGATTTACCACTCCATCGCCCCATATCAGCCCCTGAATCGCCCATGCCCCGTATAATGTCGCATTCTGATACCGTTGTCATTGAATTGTAAATTTCAATTTGACAGCATATCGTTATATAATGTACATGTGTAATCACAACATCTTTCGCAAAATGAGGTGAATTCATGTCGTATGAAAATCTGTGCATGAACTGCATGAAGGAAATTGGAACTTCGGAACAGTGCCCGCACTGCCACTTCCACAACGACTCCCTGCAGTTGCCTCCGCATCTGCCCATGCGCACCATGATCGGAAAGCGCTACCTGGTGGGTGCAGTTCAGACTTCCAACGGAGACGGTACCACCTATATTGGATATGACACAGTGGAAATGACCCCGGTCACCATCCGGGAATTTCTGCCGGACTCCATGACACGCCGCAGCCAGGACTCCAATGACCTCGTCGTCGCGCCTGGCCACGAGGCCGAGTACACGGCGCTTCTCGGCAGCTTCATGGACCTCTGGAGCAAGCTCGTCAAAATGCGCGGCCTGTCCGCCCTCATCTCGGTCAACACCATTCTTGAGGAGAACAACACCGCCTATGCCATCTCGGAGCACGTGGAGGGCGCCCAGTCCCTGCGGGACTACCTCCTCTCCACCAAGAATGGCTACATAAACTGGGAGACCGCCCGGGTCATGTTCATGCCCGTGCTCTCCACGCTGGCCACGTTGCATTCGTCGGGTATTATCCATCGCGAAATTTCGCCGGACACGCTGTACGTTTATCCGGATCACAAAATCCGCATTGCCGGTTTCAGCATCCCCGAGTGCCGCACGGTAAACGGCGGCCTCACGACCGAGGTCTTCCCGGGGTACTCCCCCGTCGAGCTGCTCGGCGTCCAGTCGGCTGCAGGCCCGTGGACAGACATCTACTCATTTGCTGCGGTGCTGTACCGCGCCCTCATCGGCAAGGCACCCATCGACGCCATGGTCCGCATGAAGGACGACCAGATGATGATTCCGGCCAAGTTTGCCGAACAGCTTCCGGACTACGTCATCAACGGCCTCGTTAACGCCCTGCAGGTTCTCCCCGAGGACCGCACGCGCAGCATTGACCGCTTCCGAGCCGAGCTCTCCTCATCCCAGGTGGCCGAGTTCGCCAGCGAATATGAGGAGGAGGAAAAGGCCCGCAAGCGCGAGCGCTTCTCCCAGCCGGAGAAAAATAATTTGGATGATACCCAGGTCATCGGCGGAATCCCCGGTGCCGGGCAGAACAATATGCGGTTCAATATTCCGCACCAGGAGACAGAAGAAGAGGCGCGCAGAGCCGCCGCTGCAGAACAGGAACAGGCGGCGCGGCAGGCACAGGCCCGTCAGGCTGCCCAGGCACGTTCGGCGCAGTCGCAGTCCTCACAGCAGGCTCGCCCCAAGCGCTCCAGCAGTTCCAGCAGCGCAAAGACGGTGCTCCTCACCGTAGCCATCGTCGTTCTCGCTGCCCTGCTCATCTTCCTCATCCTGTTCTTCGGCGTATTCGGCGGCGGCGCCGGACGCAACTCCCGCATTGGAGATGCCACCACCGAGTCCATGCAGGACGGCATGGTCATGGTACCTCAGTTCGTCGGCCAGCAGTTCGACGACCTCGGGTCCGACGTCCTCAGCAACTTCAACATTGTCACAAAATATGTAGACAGCAGCTCCGGCGAGGAGGGCACCATCATTGCCCAGAGCGTCAGCGCCTATCGGCAGGTCCCGAAGGGTACCACCATTACGCTGACTGTCTCCCGCGGCTCCGACCAAATTACCATGGTCGGCGTAAACGGCCAGACCTCGGAGCAGGCCCGCGCCACACTCGAACAGCTCGGCTTCAACGTCCAAATCGTCACGAAGCTGAATCCGGGCGGCAACACGTCCGGCACCGTGGCATCGGCGGACTTGACGCCCGGCCGGCAGTATGATCGCGGCACCACCGTCACGCTCCAGGTATGGGGCAACCCGGTGGGCGGCAGCGGCTCCGACACGGGTGAGACCGAGTTCGCGGGCGAAGAAGGGTTCTAAAAGATAATAAAATTTGACCGCACTGTCGGGGTTGGCCCGGCAGTGCGGTTTTTTGGTGTTTTGGTGGGGGCGGCGGGGTCTGGGATTGTTGGGACGCCGTACCTATTTAGGGTCGATAGAGTAAGACACAACCCTCCTTTTTTTAAAATGTGTATGAGTTTTTAAAAATCCATAGGACACAATCGCCAAAATTCCCCATTGTGTCCTATGATTTTGGGGCGATTCACGGGTCTGCATAGGACACAACCCCGAAAAAAGCCAAATGTGTCCTATCAAATAGGCCAGAATTTTATCAAATCAATAAGGTTGCATAAGACACAAATCAAAAAAATCAATGATGTGTATGAGGGAAAAATAAAATCTCATACACATTGATAAAAAATTGCGATTGTGTCCTACCGTTCCCAGCCCTCTGCGCTACACAGTGTTCAGCGCCAACCCAAGCCGTCAGCTGCATTGGGGAAAAATTGGTAATGCGGTGAAAACATGAAGTCAATCGCCCCCACACAACAAAAATGCGCCGCCGTTCCCACAAGGGTCCAGCAACGCACTCTATTTTCCGACCGCTTACTTCCGGTCTTCCATTTTGATATACTCCCGCGGCGCGCCCACAGCCAAATAGGCCGGGCGGATGATTTTGCCGTGGTTGATGATTTCCTCCATGCGATGGGCGCTCCAGCCGGCAATTCGCGCAATGGCGAAGATGGGCGTGTAGAGCTCGGTGGGGAGGTCCAGCATGCGGTAGGCGAAGCCGCTGTAGAAGTCCACGTTGGCGCAGAGCGTCTTGGTGGCGTGCGTCTTCTTGGCGACGAGGCCGGGGGCCAGGCGCTCAATGCGCTCGTAGAGGGCGAACTCCTCGTCGAGGTCCTTCTCCTGGGACAGCTGCTTTGTGAGCGAGTGCAGGATTTGGGCACGGGGGTCCGACTTCGTGTAGATGGCGTGGCCTATGCCGTAGATGAGACCGCTCTTGTCGAAGGCCTCCTTGTAGAGGATCTTGTTGAGATAGGCGGAGATTTCGTCGTCGTCCTCCCAGTCAATGACATGCTCCTTGATGTCGTCCATCATGTGGACAACGCGGATGTTGGCGCCGCCGTGGCGGAATCCCTTCAGGGAGCCGAGTGCTGCAGCAATGGCCGAGTAGGTGTCCGTGCCGGTGGAGGTTACGACGTGGGTCGTGAACGTGGAGTTGTTACCACCGCCGTGCTCTGCGTGGATGACGAGGGCGGCGTCCAGAACCTTGGCCTCCAAGGGGCTGAAGTCTCCGTCCAGACGCAGCATGTGGAGAATGTTTTCCGCCGTGGAGTAGTCGTCCTGGGGCGGATGGATGAAGAACGAGTCTCCGTCGTGGTAGTATTTGTAGGTCTGATAGCCGTAGACCGACAGCTGCGGGAACAGGGCTATGAGCTCAAGGCACTGCCGGAGGACATTGTCCACGGAGGTGTTGTCCGCGTCACGGTCGTAGGAGTAGAGCGTGAGGACGCTGCGGGCCAAGGTGTTCATCATGTCCTTGCTGGGGGCTTTCATGATGATGTCCCGGACGAAGTGAACCGGGAGGGCGCGGTAGCCGGCCAGCAGGTTCTTGAACTCCTCGAACTCCTCTTTGTTCGGGAGCTTGCCGAACAGGAGCAGGTAGACGACCTCTTCGTAGCAGTAGTTGCCGCTGTCCGCCGTTCCGGCGATGATTTCCTTGACGTCATATCCGCGGTAGCGCAGAATGCCCTCGCACTCGACGCGCTTGCCGTCCACTTCCTGGTGACCCCAGATTTCCGAGAGCTCGGTGAGGCCGGTCAGGACGCCCTTGCCGTCGGAGTCACGGAGACCGCGTTTTACGTTATATTTTGTATAGAGAGAAGGGTCAATGGTGCCGTTCTCAATGGAGAGCTTGGAAAGCTCGGTAATTTGTGGACTGACAACGGAAAAGTCTCTGTCAAATTCCAAATTGTATTCTCTCCTCTCCCTGAGGGTAATATAAAGACAGGAAATGAAAAAATGGTTTTTTCTTTTTTCAGGATTTCCCGTGAAATTTAGCTAAAAAACGGTTCTTTTATTTTACCATGAAAACCGCATGTTTTCAATATTCACAAAGGCCCGACCGGGGCGGGAAGTTCCCGGTCAGGCGTACTGCATATTTGTTTTTTATTAGAAGCTCTCCAGACCCTCCACGAGGCGGAGGAATTTCTGCACCTCGGTGCGGTAGTGGTCCGGCTTCTCAAAGAGGCCAAGGAAGCTCATATGGTTCCGATCCTCAATGGGCATTTGGTACCACTTGCCGGGGTAGCATTTCTCCACGGAGGAGAACCCGGTGACCGGCTCCGTGGACGGGGCCAGAGAGGTGTTTGTGTTGATAAGACCATCGTTGGGTTTGGCCTCTGCTCCGACGATGGGATTCTCCGGCAGATGGTTCTGGAAGAAGCACAGGAAAGCCGACGTCGGTGCAAGGACTCCCGCCTTCTTTCCGGGCAGATAGACGTCCTGAATGGTCACGGCCTCGTGCAGACGCCCGGCAAACGGGCTGCGGGGACCGCCTTTGTCAATATCCAGCAGGCTGGCCACCTTGTCCGGAATTTTCTCCTTAATGCGCGATGTATAATCCTCGGTGACCTCACCGGTGAAAGCAAGATAGTAGGTGTCCGGATTGGGCTCCATTTGAGCGTTGAAGGCGGCCATGCCGTCCAGGCCTGCCTCGTAGAAGACGTTGCCCTCGGTGGCACTCAGATAGTCCTCTGTGGCCTCCTCCACCGTCTTGCCGGTGGTCTTGGCTGTGGAACGGATAAGTGTGGAGACAATGCCCTTTTTCCAGTCCGGGACATAGTAGTCCAGCCCCTGGAACAGAGTCGTGCCGTCGTTATTGCCCGCAATAGTGACAACCGCATGGACAGCGTCGCCATGTCCTCCCTCGAACAGCGGGGAGTAGTCATAGCCCTGCCCTTTTTCCTTGGGCGATCCATTGGCCAACAGGTACGTCAGCAGTCTTGCCACCGGCGCTCCGAAACCATGGGCCACAAGAATGATCTTTCGGCTGCCCTGCTCGAAGTTCGGCAGGAAGCCATTGTAGGACTTGCCGTAGCGGGCAATGTTATGGCGCAGGGAGTAGTCGGCGCCGTAGTCCACGGTGCCGCCGCTGATCTGGGCGAAGAGCTCACAGGTGCGCTCCCATATACCGGAGAGTGGCTGGAACGACGCCGTGTGGGCGGAGATTCCGGCGCTCTCGGCAATATGGACGGCGCTACCGGCCGTCATGCCAAAATACGGAAGGCAGCGGTTCAAGAGTTTCTGCTGCTCCCCATACCCCAAAAGTCCGGGAACAAGGATGAGCGGATAGGTGTTTGTTTCAGACATGGCCGAGACCTCCCAGAGCGAATTTACAATCAACTTTAATATACCATTCCGCTAAAGCGTATGTCAACGAAACGGGATTGCGTCGGCCCGCCACAGTGATTATAATAAAGTGCTATGAAAATTTATTTCTATTCCCTCGGATGCAAAGTGAATCAGTACGATACGGAGTCCATGAAGGAGATGTTCCGGGCCGCCGGCTGGACCATCAGCGACAGCCCGGAGGGCTGCCAGGCTATCGTCGTGAACTCCTGTACCGTCACGTCCGTCAGTGACCAGAAGACCCGCCAGGCCGTCCGCCGCTTCAAGCGCAGCGTGCCCGGCGCCGTCGTCGTGCTGACGGGCTGCATGCCCCAGGCCTTCCCGACCCGCGCCATGGACCTCGAGGCCGCCGACATCGTCGTCGGCAACCGGGACCATAAGAAGATCCTGCAGGACGTAGAAGCGCGCGTCGGGAAGGCCACCTCCAGTGCAGGCAGCCGTATCTTCGATGTAGAGACCTACGACCATCGCACCGAGGACTTCGACGACGCCGGCATTGACAACTTCTCCGACAGGACGCGCGCCGTCGTCAAGATTCAGGACGGATGCAACCGCTACTGCTCCTACTGCATCATCCCCACCGCCCGCGGCCGCTCCCGCTCCCGCTCCATGGAAAGTATTGAGGCGGAGCTCAAGCGCATCCGCGCGGCGGGCTTCCGTGAAGTCGTCCTGGTGGGAATCAACCTGACCTGCTACGGTCTCGACATCGGCCGCTCGTTCGTGGACCCCATAGAGCTCGCATGTAGTATCGGCTTCGACCGCGTCCGCATTGGATCCCTGGAGTACGACAACATTACAGACGATGCCATAGACCGCCTCTCTAAGCTTCCAAACTTCTGTCCGCAGTTCCATATGTCGCTGCAGGCAGGATGTGACAAGACATTAAAGAACATGCATCGCCACTACAACACGGACGAATACGCCGCCACCTGTGCGAAGCTCCGCAGCGCCTTCCCCGACGCCGCCATTACAACCGATATCATGGTGGGATTCCCCCACGAGACCGAATCCGACTTCCAGCAGTCCCTCGACTTTGCCCGCCGCATGGCCTTCGAGAAAATCCACGTCTTCCCCTACTCCCCGCGCGAGGGCACCCTGGCCGCCAAAATGGAACAGGTCCCGAAGGCCGTGAAGACCGAGCGCAGCCATCGCATGCTGGCCGCCGCCGAGGAGATCCGCCAGGAGTTCCTGCACCGCCAGGTCGGCCGCACGCTGCATGTCCTGTGCGAGCAGTACAAGGACGGCGTCGTCACGGGCTACACGGAGAACTACACGCCGGTCGAGTTCCGCTCCGATGCGCCGCGGAAGAACGAGATCGTGGCGGTGAAGATTGTGGGCGTTGAGGGAGATGTGTGCGTGGGTGAGGTTCGGTGAGGCGAAAGTTTTCGCATTATCTTCGGGTCGAGCGCCGAGGGAAGACGAAACCTTTCACATTTTCTTCGGGTCGAGCGCCGGGGAAAGACGAAACCTTTCACATTTTCTTCGGGTTGAGCGCCAAGGGAAGACGAAACCTTTCACATTTTCTTCGGGTCTGCCCGCCCGCCGATAGGACACAATTGCAATTTATATTGAATGTGTATGACTTTATTTTTTTGAGTCATACACATTTTTAATTTTGGTAAATTGCAAGTTCAACTTGAACACTGATACGAATTAAGTTTCATCTTTGGGTCGGATTGATATATTTGGTTTAAAAATTCCTCGAATAGTTCC
>OMYO01000044.1 GCA_900315285.1 uncultured Eubacteriales bacterium
AGGTAAGAGCACTTAACTGCTGTTCCCTCTTTTTACAGCAAAAGCAGTTATTTGTGGCTTGATAAGGTGAAGGTAATTAACTGCTCTTCCCCATTATTTGGAACTTTGCAGTTAATTCCAGTCCTTTTAGGTGGGAGAATTAACTGCTTTTCTCTTTTTTAATGAAGAGTGCAGTTAATTATTCCACCGATAGGTAAGAGCAATTAACTGCTTTTCCCTTTTATTTGAAACTTTGCAGTTAATTTCGACCCTGTTGGGTGAGGAGATTAACTGCTTTTACTTCCTTTCATAGAGAATGCAGTTAAATGAGCCTATGTTAAAGGTGGAACGGTCTGAAAAAGAGGCTCCATCGCCCCAGAAATAGGGGGAAAGTTCGAGCCCCGCCCCCAATAAGCAAAAAGGACCGCGGCACCGCCGCGATCCGAATTCGTAAATATTATGCGTTCCCACTCAGCACAAAAATGCCGGTGGCCAGTATCATTTGGGACAGGTACCAGGCCACGTTGCTGTGCTCGAAGCTGCCGCGGGTGCGGAAGCCGGGACATGCCGCGCGCCGCATGTATCGGGCAATGAGGGCGTAGAGCGAGAGGGCGCAGCCGAGCAGCAGGAAGCAGCCGAACAGCGGGCGGATGGTCAGGAGCAGGATGGTGAAAGACATGCTCATGGCGAAGGCGAAGCTGTAGACCACCTCGAACAGAGGGACGAAGAAGTCGTAGGGCTTGCGGAACTTGGGGCGCGGCGTCTGCGTGCGGCGCCGGACAAGGTACAGGACGGCGGCGGGCACAAGCAGTAGCAGTGCCGTCCACCAGTCCAGCCCGCCGCCGGTGCGTCCGTTGTCGTCCAAAAAGGCGGCGAAGTAGAGGACCTGGCCAATGGGGCCGGCCCAGCCAAACAGGGCCAGGTCCACGCGCCGCGCCCGCACATTCTCCCGCGGCACCAGGCGGTACTGGTATCGGAAGAAGTTGTAAATGCCCGTAAAAAACAGGCCCACGGTCAGGATAGCCGGAGCCATGGACGCGGGGCTGGAGAGGATGGTCAGAACAAGGCCAAGATGATTGCCGAAGATGCGGCGTGCCAGCCCAAGGAGCGTTTGTCCCGGGCACGGCGGTCTGAGCGGACGAGGCAGAAGAGCACAATGGCCTCCATGGCCCAGAAGACGATCATGACAATACTCAGAGTGCTCAAACCGGATCCTCCTCGATATGTTCTCTTCCCGTGGCAATGATGGAGTTTACATGTTCGTCGGCCAGCGAGTAGATGACGGACTTGCCATCCCGCCGCGCGGTGACCAGTTTATTCTGTTTCAGGAGCTGCAGCTGATGCGAAACGGCAGACTGCGTGACGCCAAGGAACTCCGTGAGTTCCGTGACGTTGGCCTCCCCTCTCTCGGAGAGGATAAATAAGATGTGGATACGCGTGGCGTCCCCGAAGACCTTGAAGAGGTCCGCCAGGGCCTCGAGCTCCGGCTGGTCGGGGATCTGCTGGTTCGGGGACGGCGCAATGTTATTCATTTCGTTGTTCATATCAATTAATTGTATCACACCCGCAAGTTGGGCGGCAAGAAGTGCCACGCACAGCAGGCGTTTCGCCCAACCGCGCGTGGCACACATGGTGTATGTGCAAATATTAAATATTCTTCGTGTGAAGGCACCGCGTCGCGTTCAGCACGCAGAGGATCATGACGCCGACGTCGGCAAATATGGCGATCCACATGTTGGCAATGCCGAGGCCGCCGAGCACGAGGCACGCTAGTTTGACGGCCAGTGCAAAGATGATATTGCTCTTCACAATAGTCAGACACTTGCGGGCAATGCGGATGGCCTTGGAAATTTTCAGGGGGTCGTCGTCCATGAGGACGACGTCGGCGGCTTCTATGGCGGCATCGCTCCCGAGGCCGCCCATGGCTATGCCGATGTCCGAGCGGGTGAGGACTGGGGCGTCGTTGACGCCGTCGCCGATGAAAGCAAGTGAATCGCCCGGGTTCTTTCTTTTCAGGATGTCCTCGACAATTTCCACTTTCTGAGCCGGAAGCAGTTCTGCGTGGACCTCGTCGACGCCCGCCTCTTTCGCAATGGAGTCGGCCACCTTTGCCCCGTCTCCGGTCAGCATGTAGGTCCGCTTCACGCCCATCTTTTTCAGTTCGGCAATGGCCTCCTTCGCATGGGGCTTGAGCTCGTCCGCAATGACCATGTGGCCGGCGTATATGCCGTCAATGGCAACATGGACAATGGTGCCTATACTGCTGCACTCCTCCGCACCCGCAACACCGAGGTAGTTCATGAGTTTTATATTTCCCACGGCGATTGACTGGTCGTCCACCTTCGCGACAACGCCCTTGCCACTGATCTCCTGGACGTTGCTGACGCGGGAGTTGTCTATCTCCTCGCCATAGGCGGCCTGGATGCTTTTGCTGATGGGGTGCGTCGAGTAGCTCTCCGCATGCGCGGCCAGTTCCAGCAGTTTCTTGTCCTCTATGGGGCAATGGTGAACACCTGTGACGGCGAAGTTGCCCTTCGTAATGGTACCGGTCTTGTCGAAGACCACCTCTCGAATTTTAGAGAGCGTCTCCATGTAGTTGGCACCTTTGATGAGAATGCCTTGGCTCGAAGCGCCGCCAATTCCACCAAAGAAACTCAGTGGGACACTGATGACAATGGCGCACGGGCAGCTGATGACAAGGAAGGTCAGCGCGCGGGAGATCCAGTCCGTCCACATGGGTGCGGTGTGCATGCCAAACTGCCGGATGATGGGCGGAAGAATGGCTACCAGCACAGCGGCGGCAACGACCACCGGGGTATAGATTCGAGCAAACTTCGTGATGAAGTTCTCCGCCGGTGCCTTGTGCTCGCTGGCATTCTCCACAAGCTCAAGAATTTTGCTGGCAGTGGATTCGCCGAAATCTTTTGTCGTGCGGATCCTTAGGACACCGTCACCGTTGATGCAGCCGGATATAATGTCGTCCCCTTCGGAGACATCCCTTGGGAGGGACTCACCGGTCAGCGCACTGGTGTTGAGGCTCGAACTGCCCTCGACAACAACGCCGTCCAGCGGCACCTTTTCGCCGGGCTGGACAACAATGATACTTCCAACGGGGAGCGTTGCCGGGTCAACCGACACCAGCTTTCCGTCCTTCTCCACATTTACTGTGTCCGGGCGAATATCCATGAGCTCGCTGATATTGTCCCGGCTTCGATCCTCGGCGACATCCTCAAACAGCTCACCAACTTGGTAGAGCAGCATGACTGCCACAGCCTCCGGGAACTCGCCGATGGCGAAGGCACCAATGGAGGCCACCGCCATAAGGAAGTCCTCGTCCAGCAGCTCACCGTGGATAATTTTCTCGCCGGCCTCCAGCAAAATGTCATAGCCGGAGATAAGATATGGAACCACATAGAGACCCAGCATAAGCCAGTGATTGACGTCGACCGTATGCTGAATGACGACAAGAACCACAAACAGAACCGCAGAAATGATAATGCGGATCAGCTTTGATTTGTTTTCCCCTTCCAGTTTCAAGATGGTCCCCCCTTATTGGTGTGAATTTATTCGTATGAATAATTGCTCATATGTTCATACCTAAATTATAGATCGTATTTACACCCTGTCAATCGTTTCTGACAATTTTTTTTTATTGTTGAACCTCTGTGAATTTTCTGCTAAACTGAACTCTGTGGAGGAATATTATGGCAGATTCTATGATTACAAAACGGGCCTTCGCCGCCGCTCTGAAGGAGCTTGCGGGGGAACTGCCCTACAGCAAAATCACTGTCGGAAAGATCTGTGACCGCTGCGAAATGAACCGGACCAGTTTCTACTACCACTTCCGGGACAAATACGACCTCGTCAACTGGATCTTCGACACGGAATTTGTAAAAAAATACGTGGAGACAGATTATACCAACGCTTGGGACAGTGTCCATGACACCGTTCAATACTTCTATGACAACCGTGAATTTTACAGCAAAGTGCTGGAATTCAACGGTCAGAACTCGTTCGCGGATCATTTCCGAAGTCTCCTCCATCCCCTCATCCACGACGACATCCAGGGCATTCTGGGAGACGACAAGAACATCGACTTCCAGGCGGACTTCTTCACCAACGCCTTCATCAGCGCCCTCGAGAACTGGATCAAGGACAAGAACTGTCCTCCGCCCGACGAGTGCGTGGACCTCTTGAAGTCTTGCCTCAATGTGACACTGGATCGCGGCTCCGTCCTGAAGGAGCAGGCCAACAGTGGCAAACAATAATATAGCAACCTTAATTGGGACACGCCCTGTGGCGTGTCCTTTTCTTTTATCATACGCAGGGCTGGGCGCTGTGAATTGTATTGGGTAGGCTCTTAGACCATTCCTTCGAAAAAATCCAATTTGGTCTGACGATTTGCCCCCTTTTCTGGGGCGATTCAGCCCTCCCTTAGACCATCCGACCTGATTTTTCTTATTTGGTCTGAAATTTCAACCTTATTCGGTTTGTTTTTTAGACTGAATCAGGATTCACGGGCCGTTTGGTCTAACTTCCGGCGGAAAATCAACCGAAAGTGGTCGGAATTGTCAGACTAAATCGCCGAAAAAATAAGAAAAGGTATAAGCAATAGTGCCGGCTAGGATCGGAACACTCACTCACACCTTTCCGGTCCTAGTTTCTTCTTCCTTCCACTTCCCGCGTGCTCGAAAACTAGGACCACGCCCCCGCTTTTCAGCCCTGGTGGTCCTAGTTTTCTCGTGGCAATGGGCCTCTGAAGCTCCAAAACTAGGACCACGCCCCCGCTTTTCAGCCCCAGTGGTCCTAGTTTTCTCAGGGCAATGGGCCTCTGAAGCTCCAAAACTAGGACCACAACCCTGCTTTTCAGCTCCTGTGGTCCTAGTTTTCCCAGCGCAACGGCCCTCCGGAGTTCAGAAACTAGGACCACACCCCCGCTTTTCAGCTCTGGTGGTCCTAGTTTTCCCAGCGCAGCAGCCCTCCGGAGCTCCAAAACTAGGACCACACCCCCGCTTTTCAGCTCCTGTGGTCCTAGTTTCCGCTGCCCGCACACAAAAGGAAGGGACCGCACCTCCCGGCACGGCCCCTTCCCATGGTAAGGAAAATATATATCAGATAAAATATGTCAGATCCGACTTCTCAGCAGAGCCCAGCATGGTGGCGACACCGCCCAGCTCCACGCCGTCGATGAGCTCTTCTTTCTTAATGCCCATGATGTCCATGGACATTTGGCACGCGACGAGACGCACGCCGTGGTCCACGGCGTCCTGGAGCAGCTGCTCTGCAGATTCAATGCCGTTCTTCTTCATGACCCAGCGGATCATCTTGGCGCCGAGGCCGCCCATGTTCATGCGGGAGAGGCCCATCTTCGTCGTGCCGCGGGGCATCATGGCGCCAAACATCTTGCCGATGATGTCCTTTTTCACGTGGACTTTTTCGGGGCGGCGCAGGACGTTGAGGCCCCAGAATGTGAAGAACACTGTGACCGGCTGGCCCATAGCGGCAGCGCCGTTGGCAATGATGAGGGAGGCAATGACCTTGTCCAGATCGCCGCTGAAGACGACAAGTGTCTTTTCGTGTTCTCGCGGTGCAATGGTGCCCGACGTAGCAGCCGGTGCATCGCCCTTCTGGACGGTGGCCTTAATGACGTCCGGTTCGACCTTCAGGTCCAGCAGTTTATTGCCGGTGCGGTCTGCCCAGACGGCGATGTCGGAGGCAAAGGCGTCTTCGGTGGCTTCGACGTAGACGGAATCGCCCGGGTCGAGGGTACGCAGGGTGTCGGCCACCTTGACGATGGGGCCGGGGCACTTGAGTCCCTTGGCGTCCAGATAAATGGGTTCCTTTTTCTTGGGCGATTCAGCGGCGGGTGCCTCCGTCGAGCCGCCCTCTTTATATTTGCGATAGGCCTTGTATCCGCCCTCCAGGTTCAAAACCTCATAGTCCCTATCCTCAAGGATTTCACCGACCTGCTCGCTCCAGTCGCCGACGCGACAATAGACTACCACCGGTTTGTCTGTCGGGACCTCGTCCAGGCGGGATGCCACCTCGCCGAACGGGATATTGATGGCCCCGGGGATGCCGCTGACAATGAGTTCATCCGGCTCCCTCAGGTCCAGCAGGGTGTAATTGCTGAAGTCCAGCTTGTCAAATTCTTCCGGTGTGATCGTCTTCATGGTTCTTTCCTTTCTAAATGATTCGCAGCTCCTCCCGGGTGCTGTCGGTCCCCTCGATGTGGAACGAGTGGAGCACCGGTGTGCTGCTGTCCTGCAGGGACAGGATCAGATAGCTGGCCTTGCTGTCGTAGGCCAGCCGTTTATCCTCTTCGGATGGGCGCGATGGAGTGGCCGGATGAGAATGCCAGTTGCCGAGGGGCACAAGCCCCTGCGCACGCATGTCCTTCACAGCCTGCAGCTGCTCCTTCGGGTCCAGGGAGAAGTGCTCCGGCGAGTGGTCGATGTTTGTCAGAATGTAGGCCTTGACGACCTCTTTGCCGTCATCTAACACTCTTCCGCCGATGAGCCCGCACGCTTCGTCCGGCGCGCGGAGCTGGGCCTCCCCCAAAATTTTTTCATACTCTGACTTTGGCAGTGTGATCATGATTTCTTCTGCTCTTTCAGCGAGCAGACCGCCTGCTCATAGTCGATGGGTTTTGTGATGGTCGGGTGGTCACCACAGACCTTACAGTCCGGGACGTGGTCCGGAAGTTTGATCTTGCGGAAGTTGTTGGTCAAGGCATCGTAGGTCAGAAGATGGCCGGTGAGAAGTTCGCCGGAACCGGTCAGGAATTTCACAGCCTCCATGGCCTGCAGACTTCCAATGACGCCGCCCATGGCGCCGATGACACCGGCCTGCTTACACGTCGGGACCGCATCCTTTGGCGGCGGGTCCTTGAATACGCAGCGATAACACGGGCCCTCTCCGGGAACATAGGTCATGAGCTGCCCCTTGAAGCGGAGGATGCCGGCGTGACAGAACGGCTTCTTCCCAAGAACGCAGGCGTCGTTGATGAGGAACTTCGCAGGGAAGTTGTCGGTGCCGTCGAGAATAAAGTCGTAGTCCTTGATGATATCCATGACATTGTCCGCCATGAGATAGTCGTGGTAGGTGACGACGTTGACGTCCGGATTGATGGCCCGCATAGTCTCTGCGGCCGAGTCAACCTTGGGCTTTCCAATGTCGGCCGTCGTGTGGACTACCTGCCGCTGCAGGTTGGAAAGGTCCACATTGTCGGCATCAATAATGCCGATGGTGCCAACGCCGGCCGCAGCAAGATACAGAGCCGCCGGGGATCCCAAGCCGCCCGCTCCAATAATGAGCACCTTGCCGTCCAGGATCTTTTTCTGGCCCTTGACGCCGACCTCTTTTAATATGATGTGGCGCGAATAGCGCTCTATCTGTTCATTGGTAAGGCCCATATCAGCAGCCACCTCCCATGAAATAGAGGAATTCCACGTTGTCGCCGTCGTGGAGCTCCGTCGTGGCGAACTCCGCATTCTTTGCAAATTCGTCATTGACGGACACGCTGACGTAGTCCGGCGTCTCGACTTTCTCTGCCTCAATGAGCTGAGCTATGGTAAGACCGTTCGGATACTCTTTCGATGTTCCTGCTACCGTAAGTTTCATAATGGTTTTTCTCCATTTCCTATATTTTAAGTAGGATTACTTGTTTTTCTACATTATAGTACGGCGTTTTGGGTTTTGCAACAGAAAAATAAGGGCCGTACACTAAATAGTATACGGTCCCTTTGATCTGTCTAGTCGGAATGGGGGAATACCCCCTATGGGTATTATTTTCCACTCATACCCACCTTCGCCATATTAGTGGCAGAAAATTGGTATTTTTCGACTCTTTTTAGTTTAATTTCTAGCCTCTGCGATTCAGTGCCGAGTCTATGACGGAAATATATAATACATATTATTTGAAATTGTAATATTATTTCAAGATAATAGGGTGGCATTTTACCACCCTTTTTTCATTATTAAGGCATTTGGTATAACTTGAGTGCCTTTCTCTTATAATTCCATTGTATATACTAGTTACTCTCCACCCAGTCCTCCCGGATAAAATGCTTTTTGAAATTTTCCGGGTACATGGCTACTGTGGCGTGAGCAATTTCCTCTACTGTCATATCGTACTCCCCGGTGACCCATTTCTGCAGGACATTGGCGAGGCCGGTGGCAACGAGATCCACTTGAAAGGTCTCTTCCTTTGTCAGAATTCCGAAATCCTTACCTTCATTGAGATCCATAATTCCACAGCTAATAGTGTAAACATAGTCTTTTATTGTGTTCGGCCCGTTGACCTCAAGAGTTTTCCAAACCGGGGCGAGTTCTTCTCTGGCGAGGGTATAGATTCTTACAAAGTACTCCTCAAAAGAATGAATATCCGGGTCATGGACAAGCTGGAGGAACAAGCGCTCAAAATTATAGGTCATGACTTCATACTTGTCCTGAAAGTATCGGTAGAATGTGGAGCGGGTTATCTGTGCCTCCCGGCAGATATCAGCCACCGTGATATTTTCAAATTCCCGATGCTTTGCCAGGTCATTAAAAGCCTGTAATATCATGTTTTTTGTACGTTCCGGCACAGTCGCACCCTCTCCCGCTCGGACAGATTCTTCCCATGTGTAACATTATATTACACATTTCCCCATCTGCGTCTCGAAATGTACAATGCCATATAGAGCATCGGCCTCTACAAAAGAATTCTCATGAAATAAGCCCACTTAAAAAAACCTCCGCAAAACAATTTGCGGAGGGTCTCTCTATTTCTATTATCTTTTAGTGTATCGACTCCATCAAATGGATATAAAACTGCACGCCATCCAAATACGACTTGATGGGAATATACTCGTCCGCCCCGTGCATGCGGGAACGGCAGTCGCCCGGCAGCAGGAACCCGTAGAAGCGATACGCATTCTTCGTAACCTTGGCGAAGTGCTTGCAGTCAGAGCATCCGCTCATGATGTACGGTGTGACACCGGTGTCCGGGTACACGTCCTTGATAGTCTTCTCAATGAGCTGCCATGCGTCGGAGTGGTAGTCCGAGATGGGCGAGGGCTCAAAGCCATATTCCAGTTTGACCTCAACCGTCTCGCCTAACTTCTTGCCGATGGATTTGCGCATGTGTTCGAGGACACCATCCACTGAATCGCCCGGGAGAACGCGGCAGCTGAAGCTGGCCGTCGCCGTGTCCGGGATGATGTTGATGGCGTTGCTCCCCTGCAGCTTCGTGAGTCCCATGGTCGTACGGACCATGGAGTTGGTCTCCTTGCCCGCGGCCAGGACCTGCTTGATCAGCGGGCCAAACAGCCACAGGTTGTTAAAGACAAGCTGCATGTACTTCGGGCCGTAGGACACGATAGTCTGGAGCATAATCTGCGGCTCCTTCAGGAAGCGGGGCTTGAATGGATGTTTCAATACGCGATTCACGGCCTTTATCAGCTTCACCGTTGCGTCGTTCTTCGACGGTGTGCTCGCATGACCGGCCTCACCGTGGCTCACGACCACTGCGTCGCAGTTACCGCGCTCGGACACGCCCACTGTGGCTATGTTGTGCTTAATGCCCAAAGCAGGTTCATCGACGATGGCGCCGCCCTCATCGAGCACAAACCACATATCAATATTGTGGTCCTGGAACCACTTGACCGCCGCCGGTGTGGAGTCCCCGCCGGTCTCCTCGTTGTTGGTGGCCCAATAGTAGATGTCCCGCTCCGGGGAAAATCCGTCAGCGAGCAGAGCCTCCACCGCCTCCAGAAAGGCGCAGATAAGGCACTTGTTGTCTGTCGTGCCGCGGGAATAAATGCAGTCGTCGTGGATTTCGGCCTCAAACGGCGGATAGGTCCAGTCCTGTCCATCCACAGCCACCACGTCATAGTGCCCCATGAGGATGACGGGCTTCTCTTCTGGCTTTTTGCCGTCCCACTTCAGCAGGATGCCATACTCGTTTATGGGCGTATAGGAGAGAACCTCCATGGCCTTCGGGTACTGCTTCCGCAGCGTCGGGACAAAATTACGGAATTCATCATAGTCCGGCTCTCCATCCCGGGGCCATACGGTCTTTATCTTCAGCATTTCGCGGAAGCGGTCTACAGCCTGTTCCTCGGTTACCGCAAGTTTCATGGGTTTCCCTCCTCAGTAATCCAGTTTCGGGTGGTCATTGCTGTAGGCATCCCGCACCTTCGCCATGGGCAAATATCCTATGGCGTTGCCGGCGATTCGGCACTTGTACCAGTAATGGTCTCCCTCTCCAGGGACGATCTCCATTACGTCCACATAGGTCCCACGCTGCACGCGGGGCCATGCGGCGAGATTCGGATAGTTGTCTCCCGGACCGGTACGGACTTTGACGGTGTCAAAGTAGACGCGGCCCTCGAGGATTGGTTTGACATCAATGGTGGGGGCAAAGCGGTCCCCGTCGTCCAGGACCGTGGCGGTGTGGTGCCAGGGGAGAAGAAGTACATCGCCCCTCTTTAATTTTTCCGTGTGATTCACCACCGCAGGGTCCTTGATGACCTGGAAGCCGGCGGCCTCCATCTTCTCGGTCTGGTCCCGGGTGTGGAGGTCCGGGTCGAGCGCCTGCAGCTTCTTGTCGCCAATCAGGTAGCCAATGGCCTTGGCGCAGCCAGCGACTCCGGCCGAGCAGTCGGCGTCACAGGGAACTTTGATGTTCTGTGGGCGGTAACCCACTTTCTTCAGCTGTTCCCAGAACGTCGTGCGCTTCATGTAGTTGTAGCCGATATTCTCGTTATAGGCAGCTTCTTCCGTGAGCTGTGCCATGAGTTCCCGCACCCTCGGATCCGGATGCCGGAGCACAACACTCCACGGCCGATCATACCAGGGAATGACACGCCACTCGGCTCCGGTCTGGTCCCCGGCCTGACCGCCCCAGTCTGAGAATGTCTCATCCCCACTGGCGTTGCTGATACGGACGCCCTGATACGGCAGTGTGGCGGCCAGCGCCGGCGTGCAGAGCGTCAGGGCAAGAATAAGGGCGAGCAGTGCGCCTGTAATTTTCTTCATAACATGGTTCCTCCTGCATGGATGTTCCTTTCCAGTTTAACACAAAATGTCTATAATAAAATTGGAAAGACGGAATCGTCTGCGGAAAGGAGGAAACATGAAAGAAAGTAAGCGGACGGACGGTGCGCGGATGTGGATCCTGCTCTGGTGCCTGGGCCTGGCGGGACAGTTCTGCTGGAACCTGGAAAACCAGTGGTTCAACACATTCGTGTACGCCAAGATCGGCAAAGATCCGTCCATTATAACCGGCATGCTCATCTGCAGCGCGGCCGCCACCACGTTCTCCACATTCTTCTTTGGAACCTGGTCGGACCGCACAGGCAACCGCAGAAAATTCATCGGCATCGGTTACATCCTATGGGGCATCTTCACCATTGCGTTCGGCCTCACAGAGTTCATCCCCAAGGACCTGTTCGGGCTGGCCGCCGTCAGCGTTGTTCTGGCGGACACCATCATGAGCTTCTTCGGCTCCATGGCCAACGACTCCTGTTTCAACGCCTGGACCAACGACATCATGCACGACGGGAACCGGGGACAAGTTGGCGCAGCATTGGCGACCCAACCCGTCATGGGCACACTGCTCGGAACCGTCATCGGCGGCTATCTGGTGGGCAGCCATGACAACTATATGCGACTGTTCATTGTTATCGGCGGCATGGTCATCCTGTTCGGTATCATGACCCTGTTCACCATGGACAAGCGGGACGACATAGAGCCATCGGTACGCGGCTCATTCTGGCATCAGTTCGCCAGTGTCTTTAACTTCAAGGAGTTCTTCAAACAGCATGAGCTCGTGGCGCTCCTGTTCTCCATGATGTTCTTCGCCATTGGCTGGAACGGCTGCTACGCCTATATGGGAAATTATCTCATCTATTACATGGGATTCAGTCCATCGCAGATGGGCCTCATCCAAGCCATTCCGCTCATTGTGGCCATGCTCGTGAGCATCCCCGTGGCGGCACTCATCAACCGCAACCGGCATTTTGAGGTGGGTATCTTCAGCATCCTCGCCTGCGCGGCCGGCCTGCTCATGATCGTCCCGCTGAAGCCGTCCTCGGTCTCCACGGACACCATCTGGAACTGGTATCTGCTCGTCAGCATATTCGTCCTCGGCATTGGCTACGTGGCATTTCTGCAGATGGCCCGCGTCTGGGCCAAGCAGCTGTTCCCGAAAGACAGCCGCGGGCAGTTTGAGGGCATCTGGATCCTGTTCTTCGTCCTCATCCCCATGATCGGCGGCGCCCTCCTGAGCCAGGGCGTCCTGAAGACCAGTGGCGAGATGTTCCGAGACCTGGAGAGCGGACGCATGGAATACATTCCCAACGGCAATATCTTCCTGGCAGGAGGTATCTGCATTTTGATCGCACTCATCCCGCTCCTGTTTGCACGGAAACCCTTTAAGGAGCGCGTTGCACGACAGAACGATTCCGAATAAGAATAAGGGCTGTATCGAGGTGGCGAAAGCCATGGGCGGTACAGCTCTTTTTTCGTTTTTTGTAGGCGATGGAGGGGCGGTCGGAGAGCAACCCGGATTCTGAGCTCGAGTGGTCCTAGTTTTCCTGTTGCTTCTACCCTTCTGGGCGCCGAAACTAGGACCACGACCCGGCTTTTGGGTACTGGCGGTCCTAGTTTTCCCGGTGCAGCATCCCTTCCGGGCTCGAAAACTAGGACCGCGACCCGGCTTTTGGTTGCTGGCGGTCCTAGTTTTCCCGGTGCAACATCCATTCCGAGCTCTGAAACTAGGACCGCGATCCGGCTTTTGGCTGCTGGCGGTCCTAGTTTTCCCTCCCGGTGCAACGTCCATTCCGAGCTCTGAAACAAGGACCGCGACCCGGCTTTTGGTTGCTGGCGGTCCTAGTTTTCCCGGCGCAGTATCCCTTCCGGGCTCTAAAACTAGGACCGCGACCCGGCTTTTGGGTACTGGCGGTCCTAGTTTTCCCGGTGCAGCATCCTTTCCGGGCTCTATAACTAGGACCGCGACCCGGCTTTTGGGTACTTGCGGTCCTAGTTTTCCCGGCGCAGGTGCCCGCCGAAGCGCTGAAACTAGGACCACATCCAGGAATTCGAGCCATGTGGTCCTAGTTTTCCCGGTGCAGACGCCCTTCCGAGCTCCAAAACTAGGACCGCATCCAGGAATTCGAGCCATGTGGTCCTAGTTTTCTCGGTGCAACGGCCCTTCCGAGCTCCAAAACTAGGACCACATCCAGGAATTCGAGCCATGTGGTCCTAGTTTTCCCGGTGCAGCATCCCTTCCGGGCTCGAAAACTAGGACCGCGACCCGGCTTTTAGTTGCTGGCGGTCCTAGTTTTCCCGGTGCAACATCCATTCCGAGCTCTGAAACTAGGACCGCGATCCGGCTTTTGGCTGCTGGCGGTCCTAGTTTTCCC
>OMYO01000045.1 GCA_900315285.1 uncultured Eubacteriales bacterium
GACCGCATTCAAAGTGTAGCAGGAGGATTTTTTCTGTTCAAATGTAAAACATATCCGGAACCACTCGCCTAGCGAGTGGTTTTACCTAAATACAAAAAGAGGATGCATCGCCCACAAGGCAATGCATCCTCAAATTATTTTTTCAATTCCGAATCATCCGCCCGCGGCAGATGACCGCACGCAGCTCCAGCGTGTCTCTGTCCACAATGAGCACGTCAGCCTGCTTTCCGAGGGAAATGCTTCCCACCTCGTGCTGAACGCCCAGATAACGAGCCGGGGTCAGAGTGGAGGCGAGAACAACGTCCTCCAGAGGAATTCCCATTTCCCGCACCGCTGTCACCATGCAGTCGTAGAGGTTCGTGACACTGGCGGCAATGGCGCCGGACGCGAGCTGCGCCAGCTTGCCTTTGACGAAGACGTCGTGTCCGCCGAGGGAGTATTTCCCGTCCGGCATGCCGGTGGCCTCCATACTGTCACTGATAAGGCAGATACGCTTTGCTCCGAAAATACGAAAGGCGTTGCGAACCATGCTCGGATGGTTGTGTATGCCGTCGGCAATGAGCTCAACGGTGCAGTCCGGGTCGTCGCTGGCGGCTCCGATGGGGCCAGGCTCCCGGTGCTGGAATGGGGCCATGGCGTTGTACATGTGGGTCAGGTGGTGTGCGCCGTGGTCCATGGCAGCGCGGGCCGTGTCATAGGTGCATGCAGTGTGGGCGATGGACACCCGGATCCTGTCTGGCACCGCGTCGATAAATGGCAGCGAGCCCGGGAGCTCCGGCGCGAGGTCACAGATGCGCAGCTGATTGCCGGACAGCTCGTCCAGTTCCCGGAGGAGGTCAATATCCGGCGGAATAAGCGCCGAGGTCTCCTGGGAACCGCATTTCTCCTTGGAGAGGAACGGGCCCTCGAGGCGGTAGCCGAGAACCGAGGCACCATTGTGGTCCTCCGCACAGTACTGTTTGATGGAGCGCGCAATGTTGCGGAGCTGGTCAGCTGGGAGGGTCATGGTTGTCGGCACAAAGGAGGTAATTCCATGGTACGCCTCATACTGGGCAACGGTGCTGAGGGAGTCCACGGAGGCGTCCGAGCAGTCAGCATTCAGAGCGCCGTGCAGGTGCAGATCCACGAGGCCGGGGATGACGTAGCAGTTTCGGGCATCATATAGGTCGGTGTCTTCGCAGAAGGCAGAGAAGCGGCCGCCGCGGATACGTACTGTCCGCTCCATGAACTGGCCGTCCTCCCGGAATACCAGACCGTTTTCAATTCGCATAGAACTGCCACCTCCCAAAGATGTAGAATTCTATTATACAGAAATCGCTTTTGTTAGACAACAAAGGATACGCGCTGTATAATAGAGGAAATTTTGCAGAAAAGGAGGAGATCCCTTGAAAAAACTGCTTTCTCTGCTTCTCAGTCTCTCCGTTGTGCTGTCCATGACTGCGGTCGTGGCACTGGCGGCCAACCCCTTGAGCCGCAGTGACTTTTCCTACGGCGGACGGGAGGTCAAAAACTATAAGAATTTCGTGCCCCGGGTCCTCGAGGGGGGAGACGCGTTCTACTATTTTGTGGAGCCCAGTGATTATTGCACCAAGGCAAATCGCGGAATCAATATCGGAAGCAACTACTCCAAAATTGGTGACGCCTATGGGCGCGCCAAGGTCGTGAAGCTCTCGGAGTCCTCTATGCCGGAGTACGCCAAGGGCGACTTCACATCCCACAGTCGTATGCGCTACACCTACAAGGAGTCCGGTAAGACGTTCTATAAGACGTTCTACATTGGCTGGAGCGGCGCCAAGGGCACAGTCACCTGTGTGGAGTACACAAATAAATAATGAAGTGCCTCATTGCGGGTTCCTTTTCGAAGGAGCCCGTACTTTTTTGTCTCTCATTCGCGATTTACCCCTCTAATGCGTTATAATAACAATGTATATTCGAAAAAGTCTCAGGAAAGGACGTTCTGAGAAATGTCAAAACAGTTTGTAATGGGGAACGAGGCCATGGGCCTGGCCGCGGTGGCGGCCGGTGTCCGCTGTGTGGCCGGTTACCCTGGAACCCCCTCCACCGAGGTGCTGGAAACCGTGGCCAAGAACAATCCCGGTGACATCCATGTGGAGTGGTCGGATAACGAAAAAGCGGCTATGGAAGTTGCTGCCGGCGCATCATTTGCCGGGCAGCGCAGCATGGTCACCATGAAACAGGTTGGCCTGAATGTGGCCACGGACCCGCTCATGTCCCTCTCGTATGTGGGCGTTGAGGGCGGCATGGTGCTCATTGTCGCCGACGACCCGGGCCCCATCTCGAGTCAGACGGAGCAGGACACCCGGACCTTCGGCCAGTATTCCAAGATTCCGGTACTGGATCCGAGCTCTCCGGAGGAGGCCTATGCCATGGTCACCGAGGCGTTTTCGCTGTCGGAGCGGTATCACATCCCTGTCATTGTCCGTCCGGTCACCCGTGTGGACCACGGCTGTGGTGTTGTCGACATTGCGGAGCGGGGCGCGCTGCGGGAGGACACCGGCTTTGTCCGGGACCCGGGCCGCTGGGTCATCTTCCCCAAGCTCTCCAACCGTAGCCACAAGGCGATATTTGAGGAGCGTCTACCGGGACTTGCCAAGGAGTACTCGGGAAGTCCGTTTAATCGACTGCAGGGAAAAGGTACCAAGGGTATTATCACTAGCAGTATCAGCTATGAATATGTTATGGAAGCCCTGAACGGCTACGAGGACGTCAAGGTCCTCAAGGTTGGCACAGCATATCCTTTCCCGGAACCCCTCGTTCTGGACTTCTTAGATGGCCTCACGGAGGTCCTCGCTGTCGAGGAGCTTGATCCGTATCTTGAGGATCAGCTGTTCCGCACCATTGGCCGTAACGGCCTCTCTACTAAAGTGTATGGAAAATACTCCGGGCATATTCCCGCCTCGGGTGAGAATACCGCGGAGCTCGTTGCCGCAGCACTCCACCGTTTTCTGGGGCAGGAGGCCGACGGTTGTCTCCTCACTGTACCAGAGGGGAGTGCGGCACTGCCAGATCAGGAACTGGCCCCGGCACCAGATCTTCCGGTTCGTCCTCCGGTCCTGTGCGCAGGCTGTTCCCACCGCTCTTCGTTCTATGCGGTCAAACAGGCTATGAAGGGTAAGAAGGCTGTTTTCACCGGAGACATCGGCTGCTACACTCTTGGAAACGCAGCACCGCTCAACATGGTGGACACCTGCCTCTGCATGGGTGCTGATATAACCCAGGCACAGGGCCTTTATCACGCGGAGCCAGACAAGAAGTATTTTGCTTTCATTGGCGACTCGACATTTTTCGCCAGCGGCATTACCGGCGTTATCAATGCGGTCTATAACCAGGCGGAACTCACCGTCTGCATTCTCGACAACTCCACCACTGCCATGACTGGACACCAGCCCCATCCGGGCACCGGCGTCACTATGATGGGGGAGCGGGTCAATCCCGTTGACATGACCAAAGTCCTGCAGGGCTGCGGTGTTGAGACCGTAATCACAGTGGACCCCATGGACTTGGATAAGGCAGTTGAGACAGTAAAGACGGTCTCGGAGAAACCGGGTGTAAAGGCCATCATCTTTAAGCACCCGTGTGCGGCCATTGTGAAGAAGCCGGATGAGGTCTGCGAAGTAAATCGCGGGACCTGTATTGGCTGTTCCCGCTGCATTCGCGAAATCGGATGTCCCGCCATCTTTCTGGATGACGGAAAGGCCCGCATCGACCCGGGTCTCTGTACCGCCTGCGGGCTCTGCACTTACCTCTGCCCGGTGGATGCCATCCATGTGACAGGAGGTGCAGACGCATGAACAACAATATTTTGATCTGCGGCGTCGGCGGCCAGGGCATTGTCCTGGCATCCAAGCTCATTGCTCTCTCCGCCATGGACCGGGGTCTCATGGCCCGCAGCGCCGAGACCATTGGTATGTCCCAGCGGGGCGGCTCCGTTGTGAGTCATGTCCGAATTGGCGACGAAGTCCATTCTCCCATGATCAGCACTGGTCAGGCCGACCTCATTTTGGGCTTTGAACCCGGTGAGGCACAGCGGTGCCTGCCATACCTGAAGCCGGACGGGGCTATTGTCGTGTGCAGGCAGTCTGTGGTGCCGGTCACTGCATCGCTCGGCATGGGGAATTATGAAGGGGAGAAGACGCTTTCCTATCTGCAGCAGGCCTCCGACGACGTCATTCTTGTGGACGCCGCCACGCTCTGCCGCAAAGTGGGGTCCCCCAAGGTGCTGAACACCATTATGCTCGGCGCAGCGGTCCGGAGCGGCAAGCTGGCACTGACCCTTGACGAACTCGAGCGCGCCATCCGGACACGGCTTCCGGAGAAATTCCAGCAAATGAACTTGACCGCCCTCCATCTGGGAGCGGAACAGGAGGAGATCATATGAAGATGACAGACCTGCAGCTGCAGCAAATCAAGGATCAGCTGCACCGCATCAACCGGGTCGACGGCTGCTTCTACAAGGAGAAGCTCAAGGGCTTTGACATTGAGGGCATCCGCAGCCAGGAGGACTTCGAGAAACTCCCGTTCTCCGAGAAGGCGGACCTGCGGGACGCCTACCCGCTGGGGCTCTCTGTGGTCCCGGAGGAGGAAATCGTCCGCATCCACTCGTCATCGGGCACCACCGGCACCCCGGTCATCATCCCCTATACCCAGAAGGACGTGGATGACTGGTCCACACAGTTTGCCCGCTGCTATGAGATGGCCGGCATAACGAACAAGGACCGCATCCAAATCACGCCCGGCTATGGTCTCTGGACCGCCGGCATCGGGTTCCAGCTGGGTGCGGAGAAACTGGGTGCCATGGCAGTCCCCATGGGCCCCGGCAACACGGAGAAACAGCTCCAGTTCATGGTGGACATCCAGTCCACGGTCATTGGCGCCACATCCAGCTATGCGCTGCTGCTGGCCGAGGAGATCGACCGCCGCGGCCTCATCGACAAGATCGCCCTCCGTAAGGGCATCATCGGTTCCGAGCGCTGGAGTGACAAAATGCGCCGCCGCATCAACCATGAGCTCCGCATTGACTCCTATGACATCTACGGCCTCACGGAGTGCTATGGCCCCGGCATTGGCATTGACTGCCCGGAGCACAACGGCATGCATATCTGGGACGACTTCCTCTATATTGAAATCGTTGACCCGAAGACCGGTGAGGTCCTGCCCGACGGCGAGACCGGCGAAATCGTCCTCACGACCCTGGTCAAGGAGGGCGCCCCGCTTATCCGCTTCCGGACTCACGACCTGTCCCGCATCATCCCCGGCGAGTGCGCCTGCGGCAGCCACTACCCGCGCATTGACACCATCCTTGGCCGCTCCGACGACATGATCAAGGTCCACGGCGTCAACATCTTCCCGAACCAGATCGAGGAGGTTCTCGGCATCGTCGACGGCGCCTCCAGCGAGTACCAGGTCGTCCTGGACCGCATGAACAACAAGGACGTCATGACGCTCCTCGTAGAGAAGGAGGATGACGCGGACGACGGTGCTCTCCGTGAGGAGATCACCCGCAAGTTCAAGTCCCGTATCAACATGACCCCGGTGGTCTCCATTGTGAGCAAGGGTGCCCTGCCCCGGAGCACGAAGAAGACAAAGCGGGTCATCGACCATCGGTATGAATAAAAAAGAGGCATGCGGGAGACCGCGTGCCTTTTTGGTTATTGGAGTTATAGGGGAATTTCTCGTGTGGTGTGGGCGATGCAGTAGACTTTTGGGTCCGGGAAGGTGGAATTAACTGCAAACCATACCAAATTGGCTCAGTGCAGTTACGGGCGGTCACCGATGTGGTGGCAATTTAACTGCAAAAGTCTAATAGGGGAGAGGATGCAGTTAATTTATCCACCCCGGCGGCAGAAAATTAACTGCAACCTTCTAAAGATAAGGGGAATGCAGTTAATCAGCTTGCCCGTGGGAGAGGGAATTAACTGCAAACCTTAATATATTGTATTGGTGCAGTTAAGGGCAGCCGCTCGGGTAGCGTCAATTTAACTGCAAAGCCTTAATTGAGAAGAGGATGCAGTTAATTCATCCACCCCGGCGGCAGGAAATTAACTGCAACCTTCTAAAGATAAGGGGAATGCAGTTAATCAGCTTGCCCGTGGGAGAGGGAATTAACTGCAAACCTTAATAACTTGGCTTAGTGCAGTTAAAGTAGGCCGCCGGAGTAGCGTCAACTTAACTGCAAATATCAAATAGAAGAGAGAATGCAGTTAATTTGCCAACCTCGGCGGCAATTTATTAACTGCAAAAAACAAGAGAATGCCCATTTGCAGTTAAAGATAGTCGTCCGGGCAGTGTCAACTTAACTGCAAATCCTCTAATAAAAACTAAAGGCAGTTAATTTGACCAAATTTTTATAAGAAAGCTGCATCACTCTCACAAAACAGAGCTGCATCGCCCACGCCCAAACAACAAAAAAACAGGTCCGCCCAAAGGCGAACCTGTCAATTTTTTACGCTTAGTGTGCAAATACAGCCTGCGTCGTGGTCATGGCCGAATTGATGGAGCCGTCAACGCTGTAGACGTAGCCATTGGCGTCCGGCCCTTTCAGGGAATAATTCGGAACGCCGGCAGAACCGTCGCTGTTGATGATGACGTTGGCGTTTGCCGCGGCCTGCTGGTCGACGACCGTGCCTGCGCTAAAGCCCGGTCCGTAGTGGACACCCTTTGCCTCCCGGTCCCAGCCGTCAATGAGGAAGCCCTTTGTGCAGCCGCTGAGAACGAAAATCATGGCAAATGCAAGAAGCAGCACCACCAGTTTCGTGTGTTTGTTCTTCATAATTCATCCTCCCTGCCTGTGCCAATTTCAAGTATTACTTTAGTTCATTATAGTATAAGCACCAAAAAATTACTAGTGCATCGTGCCGATTTATGCTACACTAGAGCCTGAATTTTTTTAGAGGTCGTGGTCACACTTGTTCAGCACAATGCTCACCGTAGGGCACCAGATCATCATTCTTTTCATCCTGATCGGGGTCGGCATCATCTCCAAAAAAGCCGGCTTCTTGAATGAGACGGTGGTAAAGGGCATGAACAACATTGTCCTCTACTTTGTCACCCCGTGCCTTATGATGGTGTCGTTCCAGCGGGACAAGGATCCGGCGCTGACCAAAGGGCTCATTGTTGCCACCATAGCGGCCTTCGCCAGCCACTTTCTGGCAATTTTGCTGGCCCACCTCGTCATCCACGACAAGGACCGGGCCACGGAGCTCATCCTTCGCTTCGGTGTCATCTTCGGCAACTGCGGCTTCATGACATTGCCCATCCAACAGGCAATCCTCGGCCCGGACGGCGTGTTCTACGGCGCCATGTTTATTGCGGTCTTCAACGTCATCCTCTGGACTTACGGGCTCAAGACCATGAGCGCGGGGGAGGAGAAGATCACACTGCGGAAACTCATTTTGAACCCGGGCATCATTGGAATGCTGCTCGGTCTCATCCTGTTCCTGACCCAGTTCCGCTTTCCGGAGGTTGTGGAGGCGCCCATTGAGTACATCGCCGGCCTGAATGTACCCGTGCCCATGTTCATCATCGGCTACTATCTGGGCAGCATGAAGTGGAAGGACCTGACGAAAAACCCGAAGCAGTATCTCTCCATTGCGCTGCGGCTCATTGCCGTGCCGCTCCTTACTATGGCCGTCATGATCCCATTCCATGTGGACCCCACTGTGTTCGTCGCCATTACCATTGGCTCCTGCTCTCCGGTGGCCGCCAAGGCTGTTATGTTCGCCACGAAGTACGACAAGAACCCGGAGCTCGGCTCGGAGATGGTCTCGGTCTCCACGCTGCTCTCGCTCATTACCATGCCCGTCATGATCTCCCTGGGCGAGGTGCTCGCCAAGGTCTGATTCTTTTGGGCGATTCACAATTGGATATAACAAGAAAAGCGACAGGCTCCCGGCACTTCCGCCGGCGAAACCTGTCGCTCTTTGTTTGATTGATTTGCGCTTTTACTTGATGAGGCGGACGCGAACTACGCCGTCCAGTGCTTTGACGGAGTCGATAAGCTCTTCCGAGATGTCGGTGTCAATGTCGAGGATGGTGTAGGCGATGTCGCCCTTGGAGCGGTTCATGAAGTCACTGATGTTGGCGTCGGTGAAGAGGCCGGTGACCTTGTTCAGGACGTTCGGGACATTCTTATGGATGATAGTCAGGCGATGCGCTGCGTTGCAGGGCATTTCCGCATTCGGCAGGTTGACCGAGTTGCGGATGTTGCCGGACTCCAGATAGTTGGCGAGCTCAAAGGCGGCCATGTGCGCACAGTTGTCCTCGGACTCCGGGGTGGAGGCGCCGAGATGCGGCATGGCGACAACGCCGGGAACGCCGAGGAGTTCATCCTCTGCGAAGTCGGTAATGTAGGAGGCAACCTTGCCCTTGCCGAGGGCGGCAATCATGTCCTCGGTGTTGACGAGGCCGCCGCGGGCGAAGTTCAGGATGCGGACGCCGTCCTTCATCTTGTCGATGGACTCGGCGTTGATGGTGTCCTTTGTCTGGTCGTTGAGCGGGACGTGGACGGTGATGTAGTCACAGTTGGCGAAGATCTCATCAATTTTTGCGGCGTGGTGGATGGTGCTGGAGAGGTTCCAGGCGGCGTCCACGGAGAGATACGGGTCATAGCCGTATACTTCCATGCCGAGGCCCTTGGCCGCGTTGGCGACCTGAACGCCGATGGCACCGAGGCCGATGACACCGAGCTTCTTGCCCTGGATTTCCGGTCCCTTAAAGGCGGATTTGCCCTTCTCGACCTGTTTGCCGTAGTCGTCACCGGTTCCCTTCAGGGAGTTGGCGAAGTCAATGCCCGGGATGATCTTCCGGGAGGCGAGGAACAGACCGCAGATGACGAGCTCCTTGACGGCGTTGGCGTTGGCACCCGGGGTGTTGAAGACGACGATGCCCTTGTCCGTGCACTTGTCAACGGGGATGTTGTTGGTGCCGGCACCGGCCCGCGCAATGGCGAGAAGGCTCTCGGGAAGCTCCATGTCGTGCATTTTGGCGCTGCGTACGATGACAGCGTCCGGGTTTTCCACGTTGTCCCCGTGGGTATATTTCTCCGGGTCCAGCTGGCTGAGGCCGGCGGGGGAGATCTTATTCAGAGTCAGTACCTGATACATTTTGTTCTCCTTATTTCGTGTTCTCTTTCTCGAATTCCTTCATGTAGGCGACGAGTTTCTCGACACCCTCAATGGGCATGGCGTTGTAGATGGAGGCGCGCATGCCGCCGACGGAGCGGTGGCCCTTGATGTTGATGAGACCGTTCTCGGTGCAGCCGGCGATGAACTTCTTGTTGAGCTCGTCGGAGTCGGTGACGAACGGGGCGTTCATCATGGAGCGGTCCTTCGGGCGTACGGTAGCGTTGAACATTTTGGACTCGTCCAGTGCGTCATAGAGGAGTTTTGCCTTGGCCTGGTTGCGGCGCTGCATTTCGGGCAGACCGCCCATCTTCTTGAGCCACTGGAATACGAGGCCGGCAATATAGATGCACCAGCAGGGAGGAGTGTTGTACATGGAGCCCTTGGCGGCCATAGTCTCATAGTTCAGCATAGTGGGGCAGATGTCGGCGGCATTGCCGAGCATGTCCTCACGGATGATGCAGATGGTGAGACCGGCAGGGGCGACATTCTTCTGGGCGCCGCCATAGAGCATAGCAAATTTGGAGACGTCTATGGGCTCACTGAGGAAGCAGGAGGAAATATCTGCTATAATAGGTACGTCGACATCCGGGATGTCACGGATGATGTTTCCGTGAACGGTCTCATTCATGCAGAAGTAGAGGTAGTCAGCGTCGTCACGGAACTCATTGTAGTCCCAGTCCGGAACATAGGAGAAGTTCTTGTCCGCGGAAGAGGCGACGACCTTTACGTCACCGTAGCGGGATGCCTCCTGCATGGCCTTCTTGGACCAGTTACCGGTAACAATATAGTCTGCCTTGTGGTTCTTGTTCATGAAGTTCAGGGCAATGGCGGCAAACTGGGTGGAAGCGCCTCCCTGGAGGAACAGGACCTTGTAGTTGTCCGGAATTTCCATGAGCTCACGGAGGTCTGCCTCAGCTTTGTCGATGATGGCCTGGAACTCCTTGGAGCGGTGGGACATTTCCATTACGGACTCCCCGGTGCCCTCGTAGTCCAGCATCTGATCGGCAGCTTTTTCAAGAACACTCTCCGGAAGCATGGACGGACCGGCAGAGAAATTGTATACACGTGCCATTGTTTAACCCTCCTAAAGGTTATAATTTTTCTGTAACACGCAATATTATAATGATTGCCAGGTCCGAAATCAACAAAATGACACGAATTTAACAATCTTTTTGTGTCTTTTTTTCGCCAAGCGGATATTCTTTGACAATAATTGTTACAAGTCATGGGCGATTTGCTTGTTTTTTCCAAATAACCTACTCCATCGCAAAACCGTTCGCAAAACTCCAATTTCCCAGGTGGAAATCGTTAGAAAATATAAAAATTCATTCTGTTTTTTAGACTGACTGAGGTGCTTATGCGAATTTTTGACGTCATTGGACCAATCATGGTCGGACCGTCCTCCAGCCACACGGCCGGTGCCGTACGGATCGGCAATATCTCCCGGAAACTTCTGGGGGAGCGACCGGTCAAGGCAGCCATTACTCTCTACGGCAGTTTTGCCGCCACCGGCCGCGGCCACGGTACGGATCGTGCCCTGGTGGCCGGACTCATGGGTATGGGGCAGGACGACCTGCGAATCGCCCAAAGTCTGGAGATGGCCAGGGAAGAGGGCATGGAGGTCTCCTTTGCCACCGGCGAAATGAGAAATGCGCACCCCAACACCGCCAAGCTGGAGCTTGTCGGCGATGGCGGGCGGGAGCTGGAGGTCGTCGGCGCCTCCATCGGCGGCGGCCAGATCCGCATCCTGGAAATTGACGGCATTACCACCGACTTCAGCGGCGAGGAGAACACCCTCATCGTCCACAACGAGGATGTCCCCGGCCATGTCGCCGCCGTCACCGCTCTGCTCTCCCTGAAACGCATCAATATTGCCAGCATGCAGCTGTACCGCAGCGAGCGCGGCGGCTATGCCGTCATGGTCCTTGAGACGGATCAACCCATCCCCGATGAGCTCCGGGTCAGCATTCAGGCCCTCCCGGACGTCCTCAAAGTCACGGTACTGAACTTGGATGAAGGAGGGAACCAATAATGGCCTTTCAATCTGTAGCAGAGCTTCTCGAAGCCGCTTCTCACCTTGAAGAAGGCGACCGGTTCTCCGAACTCATCATCCGCGACGAGGCGGAGCAGGATGCCACCACGCGCGATGCCGTCTTCGACAACATGGACGCCGCCCTCGAGGTCATGATTGACGCCAGCGCCTCCTACGTCGGCTCCGACCGCTCCGAATCCGGCCTCTCTGGCGGCCAGGCCGCCACCTACAGCAGAGCCGTGGATAGCGGCCTCTTACTGGGCAGCCCTTACCTGCACGCCGTCACCGCCGAGGCCCTGAAGACCGCAGAGTCCAATGCCTGCATGAAGCGGATTGTGGCGGCGCCAACAGCCGGCAGCTGTGGTGTCATTCCCGCCGTCCTTCTCCCGCTGCTGAACGACGGCACCATTGACCGCGAGACCGCTGTGCGCGCCCTCTTCATTGCCGGCGCCTTCGGCGAGGTCATTGCCACCCGTGCCACCGTTGCCGGCGCCGCCGGCGGCTGCCAGGCCGAAATCGGCTCTGCCTCCGCCATGGCCGCCGCAGCCCTCGTGGACCTCCAGGGCGGCTCTCCAGAACAGTGCGCCCACGCCGCTGCCATGGCCCTCACAAACCTCATGGGCCTCGTCTGCGACCCCATAGCCGGCCTTGTCGAGGTCCCATGCGTCAAGCGCAATGTCGTCGGCGCCTTGAACGCCGTCGCCTGTGCCAACATGGCTCTGTCGGGCCTCACATCCCGCATCCCCTGCGATGAGGTCATCGACGCCATGGGCGAGGTGGGCTCGTCCATCATCGCCGATCTCCGCGAGACCGGCGTCGGCGGCCTCGCCGGCACCCCCACGGGCCGGAAGCTGACGGAGGATATTCGGGGGAAGAAATAGTTATCTCAGAATAGATACTTTAAAGTGGTATGTTTTGCCGGGCAAGTCCGGGCGGACATGCCACTTTTTTGGTGCGCTGTTGCCCGGTGGGGAAGGGGAGGACCGTGTGCGGTCAAATCATACGAAGATTACTTTCGCCTGTTAGACCATTCCACCTTTTTTCTTCTCTTTGGTCTGACGATTTGGCCCTATTATTGGGGCGATTCGCCTCTCCGTTAGATCATTCCACCTTTATTTTCTTATTTGGTCTGAATTTCCAACCTTATTCGGTTTAATTTCCAGACCATATTAAAATTTTAAAGGCGTTTGGTCTAACAAATCCTCGAAAATCAACCGAAAGTGGTCGGAATTATCAGACTATATCGCCAAAAAATGAGAAAAAGGTCTAAGTGGCCATCGGCACGAATTGCAACTAGGACCGCGCATGCTATAAATCCCCACAGCGGTCCTAGTTTTCTCGCTCCTAGCCTCCAGAAACGACCTCAAACTAGGACCGCACATGCCCAAAAGCCCCAC
>OMYO01000036.1 GCA_900315285.1 uncultured Eubacteriales bacterium
CTTGTTGATACAATTCGACACAATGCTTTTTAAATTCATAGCTGTAGCGCAAAAAAATCCCTCCTTGCTGGGTGTCCAGAAAAGAGGGTACATATCAAATAAGGTTGGTTTGACTGAAATTCAGACCGGAAGGGTTGGAAAGTTCAGATTTGGATGAAAAATTTAGAGAAACAAACTGAAGCGCCCACTCGGGAAAGCCTTACGGGAGCTCGAATTCAGTGGAGAAACTCTAATCTGGTAACATCAGACTGAATCGCCCCCGCCCGGGCAAGCGAGTTATACATGCCCCCCTTGCCTGGGAAATTCTGTATGTGAAAAATCGGGGCCCACCGGGAAACATCATACACTCGTGCCTTATTTTATCGGTCATGTATGAGAAAAATCGTCTTCAAATCGAAAAACATAGTACACTCACCTTCAAAATCGACGATTCTGTATGAGATATTTTCCATTGAAAACAATGTATCTCATACAAGATCATCGAATTGGACTTGGGTTGTATGAGTTGGCTCATACATTGATCGTTGAATTCGGTGTCACTGTATGAGATTTTCGCGAAGCATGGCGATTTTTCTCATACAATGAGTCCCAAAATCGGTTGGAATGTATAAATCTGGATTGCCACCGGCACCCCAGGTGCAGCCAGCCACATCAAACCACTACCCCGCGCATAACAAGAGGGCTCCATCGCCCAATATCAAACAAAAAAAGGAGTGCCCACCCGGGCACTCCCTTAAATAATGAAAGCTTATTTGACCGCGGCCAGCAGCGCGTCAACCTTATCCGTCTTCTCCCACGGGACATCCAGGTCCTCACGGCCCATATGGCCGTAGGCGGCTGTCTGTTTGTAGATGGGGCGGCGAAGGTCGAGCTCGTCGATGATGGCTGACGGGCGGAGGTCAAAGACCTTGGAGACGGCGGCGTTGATTTTTGCAATGTCGACCTTCTCGGTGCCGAAGGTGTTCACATAGACGCTGATGGGCGTTGCGACGCCGATGGCGTAGGAGAGCTCCACTTCGCAGCGGTCGGCGAGGCCGGCGGCGACGATGTTCTTGGCCACCCAGCGGGCAGCGTAGGAGGCGGAGCGGTCGACCTTTGTCGGGTCCTTGCCGGAGAAGCATCCTCCACCGTGGCCGCAGGCGCCGCCGTAGGTGTCGACGATGATCTTGCGGCCGGTGAGACCGGAGTCGCCGGCGGGACCACCGATGACAAAGCGGCCGGTGGGGTTGATATAGAACTTAGTTTTCTCATCCAGAAGCTCAGCCGGGATGGTGGGGGTGATGACATACTTCTTGATGTCGCTGCGGATCTGGTCCAGGGTCACATCCGGAGCGTGCTGTGTCGAGATGACGACGGCGTCGACGCGCACCGGCTTGTTATCCTCATCGTACTCCACGGTAACCTGGGACTTTCCGTCTGGGCGGAGGTAGGGCAGGGTGCCATCCTCGCGGACGTCAGTGAGTTTCTTTGCGAGTTTGTGAGCCAGGGAGATGGGCAGGGGCATGAGCTCCGGGGTCTCGTTGATGGCGTAGCCGAACATCATGCCCTGGTCGCCGGCGCCGTTGAGCTCATAGGGGTCCTCGTTGCCGGCCTTGTTCTCCTCGGAGTGGTCGACGCCGAGGGCAATGTCGGCGGACTGCTCGTCGATGGCGGTGAGCACGGCGCAGCTGTCGCCGGTGAAGCCGATGGACGGGTCGTTGTAGCCGATCTCGTTGATGGTCTCACGGGCAATCTTCGGAATATCCACATAGGCGGAGGTGCTGATCTCGCCCATGATCATGACCTGGCCGGTGGTGCAGGTGGTCTCGCAGGCCACGCGGCCCTGGGGGTCCTGGCGGATGATCTCGTCAAGTATGGCATCGGAGATCTGGTCGCAGACCTTGTCGGGATGTCCCTTTGTGACCGACTCCGAGGTAAAGAAATGGTTCATATCTGGTTGCTCCTTCCAAAAAAGTAACGCCTTTCGGAAAACCGAAAGGCGTTTAACGCTACTTATCTTTCGGCGTGTATACCGCAGGAATTGGCACCTTACAAAAGCAGGTTGCCGGACGTCAATGGGCCTGTTCCCTTACGTCACTCTGGATAAGAAATATTCAAATGGTGACACTAATGATAGCGTCCTGCCATGGCTTTGTCAAGAAAAATACCGCCGACAGATTTGCGGCTTTGTTGCGGCCTGGCCACAGCGTCTTCAGCCCGTGTGCTTTTTGTCCTTCTTTTTCGGGCGCGATTCACCGAGGATAAGCGGCGAGATCCTTTTGTAGAGCAAAAACGTGAGAAGAACGTCGAGCATACCCTTCACAAACGTGAACGGGACATTGAAGATCAGAATGGCCTGGGCAAGGTTCTTGACGCCGGGCAGGATGGCCTGATAGGCGGAGAGGATGGCCTGCTCCGGCATGAACGCCTTGGCGTAGAACGGGTAGACGATGTAATTGTTCGTGAAAAAGCTCAGTGCGGTCATGCAGAGGGCACCCACGAGGGAACCGAGCAGGGCGTTCTTCTTGGAACGCTTATGCTGGTAGATGTAGCCGGCGGGCAGTACGAACAGCGTGCCCAGCAGGAAGTTGGACAGCTCGCCGATGAAGGCCGAGGAGCTGGCCGGCATGTGGAGCAGGTTCTTCACCAGGCAGACCAGTACGCCGTACCAGGGGCCGAGGGCAAATGAGGTGAGCAGGGCTGGCAGCTCAGAGAAGTCAAGCTTAATGAAGGCGGGTACCAGAGGCACCGGGAACTCCAGATACATGAGCACGGTGGCAAGGGCCGACATGATGGCCACCGTGGTGAGCTTGCGGGCCGAGGAAATGGTGCGGCCCTGGACTTTGTTGGACATAGAAACGTCTCCCGTCTGTGGAATATCTCAATTCTACACAATGGACCGGGAAATGACAACGGGCGACAGCGCCCCATTGGAAAAAGAGGAGCGCTGCCGCCCGCGTGCATTCCGACTCATGGGGCCGTATGCTGCCGGACAAAGCGGGAGTAGGTCCGGTAGAAGTCGGTCTTGCGCCGCCGACTCAGTGGACACTTCAGGTCATTGTCCAGCGTGATGGAACCGGTGTCAAACGAGCGGACCCGTTCCATGTTCACCGTGTAGGAGCGGTGCACAGTGAAAAAATATTCCGCCGGCAGCTGCCCGGTGGTCTCTGCATAGGAGTTGGCCACGTGGTAGCTCCCTCCGCCGGTGTGGATGAGGCAGTCCTTGCCGCTGGCCTCCACGAGGAAGATCTCGTCGGAGCGGAAGGCGTGGTAGCTGGTCCCCACCCGGGCGAGGATGACCCGGTCTGCCACCATGCGCTTTCGGATGCCGTCCAGAGACTCGAAGACGGCGGTCTGGGAGATGGGTTTTACGAGGTAGCGGTATGTGTCCACCTCGAAGGAGTCGAAGACGCCATCTGGGGAGCGGGAGAGCAGCACGAGCGGTGTCTCGATTTTACGGCTCCGCAGTACCCGCGCATTCTCCAGGGGCGAGCGGCTCTCCACGCCGTCGTCCAGAAACAGCAGGTCACAGCGCGGGCCCGGCTCCTGGAGCGCGTGGAGGGAGTCCGCGTTCCGGCACTGGATGTCCACCTGCCGGCGTCTGCCGTAGGCATAGATGGTCTCGTTCAGGAATCTCCTCATACTGGGATCTGCTGTGAGGATTCCTGTCTGAATAGATTCCATGATTCTCCTATTCCGTCACCGGCGTCGCACCTGGAGAATCCGTCACAGGGGATATCATAGCAATGTCCTCGTTACCATGACAACGTCAATGCGAAACGGCGGTCGATTTACTGCCGTTCATTCCAAAATACGCGCCGTTCGTTCCATTTCGTTCCCGCTGGACCGGATTTTCGATATAGTTTTAATACTATATATAAGGAGGTCGCCTATGTTTTCCACTGAAAAGTCCAATCGGAACGTCCTGGTCTATGAGCGGGAGCCCGGCGAACAGCTGGACTCGTTTACCATAAATATGCTCCGAAGCTGCTGCCCGCCCGAGGTGCAGCCGATCGGCATGGAGGAGGGAGGGAGCATCCTGCGACTCCCGACCGCCTCTCTGGTTCCTGTAGAGGAGGCACTTCAAGGGGGCGATTCACCCTTTGCAATAATGCGCTCTCTCTTCGACGCCATACGCAGTGCCCGCACCAGCATGATTCCCATCTCCGAGCTCCTCCTCAACATCCAATACCTCTATTTCTCTCCCGAAAAGCATGCCATCCAGCTCCTCTGCCTGCCCGTCTCCGGGTCGGCCCGTTATTCCCAGCCGGCGAGGGACCTGTTCCGGTCCCTCGCCGCTGCCGCCGTGACTCCCGCCACGCCGCCGAGCAGCGAGATCCTCTCGCTGCTCGCCTATGTGAACTCCCCGGAGTTCACGCTGGAGGGCGTGGCAAAACGGCTCGAGGGCCCGTCGTCCTATGCGGAAACTCCATCGCCCGTACCCGATCCGCCCCAGGACGGCGTCCTCACCCGGGTCCGTGACTTCCTGTCCGGCGAGGATACCCGTGAACTGCCAGACCTCGCGGCCTACCGGACCCCGGATGACGCCTACGCCCTGGTGCTGCGTTCCACGGGCCAGGAGTTCCCCCTTGGCCGTCGGGCCCTCACCATCGGCACTGACCCGGAGCGGGCCGATATCCTCCTGCGCTGCAACTCTTTTGCCGACGGCGAACACGCACGAATCAGTTTCCAGCGGGGCGGGTACTATGTGGAGGATCTGCACTCCCGCAGCGGGACCCGGTGCAACGGGAAAAAGGTGCGGCTCTGGCGGCCGGAACGGCTGGAACCGGGGGATATCCTGCGGATCGGCGAGGATGAACTCGTGTTCGGGAGCCGCAGAATGCCCCGGTGAAATGGCGCACCTATGCGAAAAACCGACAAAATTTAGCACTCCGGAAAAAAGAGTGAAAAATTTTTTTGAATTTCGTTGACAATATTTCAGACGGGTGGTACATTATATATGCAATTAGCACTCGGACAAATTGAGTGCTAAAATCAAATTGCAGAGGCGGCGAGGATATGTTATCGACACGCAGAGAAAAAATTCTGGGTGCCATTGTGGAACAGTACATTGCCACTGGTGAACCGGTGGGCTCCAAGACACTGCTCAGCAAACTCAGCATATCGGTCTCGTCCGCAACCATTCGAAATGATATGGCGGCTCTCACCAAGCTGGACCTCATCTATCAGCCCCATACCTCGGCCGGGCGCATCCCCACGGAGAAGGGTTACCGCTACTATGTGGACAACCTCATGAAGCCCGAGGAGCTCGGGGAGGGGGACCGGAGAAGGATCGAGGCCGGGGTCGACACCCGGTCTGGAGATCCGGAGATCCTGCTGGAAAAGGTGGGCGAGGCCCTCGGAGAACTCACAAACTTCGCAGCCATGGCCACGACACCCGCCGACGAGAACGCCAGCATCCGGAATATCCGAATGGCACCGGTCAGTTCCCGCACCTGTGTCGTTGTGCTCCTGACATCCACCGGCATCCTGAAGAGCAAGGCCTGCCGCATGGATACGGAAATCACGGACGACATCATCCAGTCCTTCCGGGACATTGTCGGCCGGGAGTTCATCGGAAAGCCGCTGAAGGAGATCACCACCATCTTCATCCAGACGCTGGTGGCATCCCTGGGAGTTCAGGCATTCACCATGATGCCGCTTCTCACCACGGTCGGAGACCTGGTGGAGAGTGCATCGCAGGCCACCATAACGGTGGAGGGACAGTCCCGCCTCTTGGGTTATAAAGACTATGAGGGCAACGTCACCGAGCTGCTGAACTTCCTGCACGAGCAGGGGCCGCTGGAAATGCTCCTGTCGGACGCTCCGTCCGGAGAAGGAGACATCACCGTGCGAATCGGCACAGAGAACCGGTTCCACGAGCTGCAGAACTCCACCACCATCATTTCCAAATACCGGATCGGCGACGGCGCCAGCGGCGCTATTGGAATCATAGGGCCGACCCGAATGGACTATTCCAAACTGATTCCCAGCATCAAATATCTCTCCGACGTGGTCAGCCGAGTCCTGTCGGAGGTATACGAGGAGGATTCGTCGAACGATGGATACCGAGAATAAAAAAGACACCGCCCCTGAGGCCGAGGCCAAAGAGACGGAGAGCAAAGAGGCCGAAGCGGCTGCGGCAGAGGAGAACACCGCCGGAGCGGAAGAAGCTTCCGAGGAGGAGGCCGGGGAGAAGAAAGCCCTGGATGAGATCTCCGAGACGGAGGAGAAACTCCGGCACCAGGTTGCCGACCTCAACGACCGCTACATGCGCCTCTATGCAGAGTATGACAACTACCGCAAACGCACGGCGGAGGAGAAGAAGAAGATCTACGGCAACGCCACGGCGGACGCCTACTCCGACCTCTTCCCCATCCTGGACAACTTCGAGCGGGCCTTTGAAAACGAGGATACCACGCCGGAGGACTTCCGCAAGGGAGTGGAAATGATCTACAAACAGGTCCAGGACATCTTCGACAAGGCGGGGCTTGAGACCTTTGGCGAGCCCGGCGAGACGTTCGACCCCAACATCCACAACGCGGTCATGCATATAGATGACCCGGAGAAGGGCGAGAACGAAATTGTCAACGTATTCCAGAAGGGCTACAAACTTGGAGACCGCGTCATTCGACACGCAATGGTGCAGGTCGCCAATTAGCTTATAGATTAAACCTTGTAAGCGCAGCATAAATCAAAATTAAGTCTTATTACGACGGAGGAATATATCATGAGTAAAATCGTAGGAATCGACCTTGGAACCACAAACTCCTGCATCGCCGTTATCGAGGGCGGCGAGCCCACAGTTATTGCCAACGCAGAAGGCGCCCGGACGACCCCGTCCGTTGTTGCATTCGGCAAAGACGGTGAGCGTATGGTAGGCCAGGTGGCAAAGCGCCAGGCCATCACCAACCCGGACCGGACCATCTCTTCCATCAAGAGAAAGATGGGCTCCGACTACAAAGTAAACATCGACGGCAAGGCCTACACTCCCCAGGAGATCTCTGCCATGATCCTTCAGAAGCTGAAGACCGACGCAGAGGCCTATCTTGGCGAGCCTGTAACTGAGGCTGTCATCACAGTTCCCGCATACTTCACCGACGCACAGCGCCAGGCCACAAAGGATGCCGGTAAGATCGCCGGACTGGACGTAAAACGTATCATCAACGAGCCGACTGCCGCAGCCCTCTCCTATGGCGTCGACAAAGAGCAGGACCAGAAAGTCATGGTCTACGACCTTGGCGGCGGTACCTTCGATGTCTCCCTCATTGAGATGGGCGACGGCGTACAGGAAGTTCTCGCCACTGCCGGTAACAACCACCTCGGCGGCGACGACTTCGACCAGCGCATCATCGACTGGCTCGCCGATGACTTCAAGCAGAAGGAGGGCATTGACCTCCGCGGCGACAAGATGGCCATGCAGAGACTGAAAGAGGCCGCTGAGAAGGCTAAGATCGAGCTCTCCGGCGTCACGACCTCCAACATCAGCCTTCCGTTCATCACCGCCGATGCCACTGGCCCGAAACATCTCGAGGCCACTCTCTCCCGTGCCAAATTCAACGAGCTGACCTCTGACCTCGTCGAGGCCACCATGGGCCCGGTTCGTCGGGTACTCTCCGATGCCGGTCTCAAGTCCGCCGACATCAACAAGGTCCTCATGGTCGGCGGTTCTTCCAGAATCCCGGCTGTCCAGGAAGCTGTCAAGAAGTATCTCAACAAGGAGCCCTTCAAGGGCGTTAACCCGGATGAGTGCGTAGCTATTGGTGCTGCCATCCAGGGCGGTGTCCTCGGCGGCGACGTCGAAGGACTTCTCCTCCTCGATGTCACCCCGCTGTCCCTCGGCATTGAGACCCTCGGCGGCGTCTGCACCAAGATCATCGACAGAAACACCACCATCCCCACCAAGAAGAGCCAGATCTTCTCCACGGCGGCCGACAACCAGACCTCCGTTGAGATCAACGTTCTCCAGGGTGAGCGTGAGTTCGCAAAAGATAACAAATCCCTCGGTGTCTTCCACCTCGACGGAATCCTCCCGGCCCGCCGCGGAACTCCGCAGATCGAGGTAACGTTCGACATCGACGCAAACGGTATCGTCCATGTATCCGCTAAGGATCTTGGTACCGGCAAAGAGCAGTCCATCTCCATCACCGCTTCCTCCAACATGTCCAAGGAGGACATCGATAAGGCCGTCAATGACGCTGCCAAGTATGCCGATGAGGATAAGAAACGCCGTGAGGCCGTCGACGCCAAGAATGCCGCAGAGCAGATGGCATTCCAGGCTGAGCAGGTCATCAGTGAGAGCGGCGACAAGCTCTCCGCTGACGACAAGTCCAATCTCCAGAGCAAGGTCGATGCTCTGAAGGAGTCCCTGAAGGGCGACAACATTGACGACATCAAGGCAAAGCAGGATGATCTCCAGAAGGTCTTCTACGATGTCTCCGCCAAGCTCTATCAGCAGGCTAACCCGCAGGGCGGCGCCGACGCATCCGGATTTGACCCGAATGCTGCCGCAGGCGGTAATACCGACAGCACCGGCAGCACCGGCTCTGACGATGCCGACGATGTCAATTTCACCGACGTTGACTAAGGCGATATAATAATTGAGAAAAATTTCATTCGAGAATAAGAGAGGTCCTATCCTTGGCAGAAAAACGCGACTACTATGAAGTCCTCGGTGTCGACAAGAGCGCATCCGAAGACGAGATCAAAAAAGCATACCGCAAGCTGGCCAAGAAGTATCACCCTGACCTGAACCCGAACAGCCCCGAAGCCGAGGCAAAGTTCAAAGAGGTCAACGAGGCCTATGAGGTCTTGAGTGACCCGGACAAGAAGTCCAAGTATGACCGTTTCGGCCACGCCGCCTTCGACCCCAACGCAGGGGCCGGCGGCTTCGGCGGCGGCTTCAACGCCTCCGACTTCGGCGACATCGGCGACATCTTCTCCAGCATCTTCGGCGGCGGTTTCGGCGGATTTGGCGGCGGCCAGCAGCGCCGTGCCGACCCGAACGCACCCCGGCCGGGCAGTGACATAGAGACCCGCATTACCCTCACGTTTGAGGAGGCCGCCAAGGGCTGCGACAAGACCATTACGTTCCCGCGCATCATGAATTGTGACGTCTGTCATGGCTCCGGCTGCCATTCCGGCTCCCCGGAGACCTGCCCGCAGTGCCACGGCTCCGGAACCGTCATGGAACAGCAGCGTACCGCCTTTGGCCTTTACCAGACCACGAAGGAGTGCCCGCAGTGCCATGGCCGCGGAACCATTATCAAGGATCCATGCACCCGCTGCAAAGGCCTCGGCATGATCCGTAAGAATGTCAGCGAGAAGATTCATATTCCCGCCGGCATCGACAACAACCAGGTCTTCTCTGTGAAGGGCGCCGGAAACCAGGGCCCGAACGGCGGACGTCCGGGTGATCTCCTGGTGGGCACCACGGTCCATCCACATGACATCTTCACCCGCGACGGGTACAATGTCTACACCAGTGTCCGGGTCACCTATTCCCAGGCCGTATTGGGCGATGAAGTCTATGTCCCCACGCTGGACGGCAAAGTCAAATACCACATGCCCGCTGGCACGCAGCCAGGCGCCAAGTTCCGTCTCCGTGAGCGCGGCATCAAGCCTGAGCACAGCACCATGAAGGGCGACGAGTATGTGACCGTCATCGTCGATGTCCCGAAGAAGGTCACCGACCACCAGAAGGAACTTCTGAAAGAGTTCGATAAGGAGTACATCAACCGTCCCGCCAACGACGGCTCAGGGGAGAAGACTTCCGGCAGCAAGAAGAAATCCCGCTTTGGAAAATTCCGGGATCACTTCGACTAGGAGGGCGCTGCGAAGAGCAGTACTTTCGACGGAGAAGACAGCCACAGCGGTTTTGACCCGTTCAAAGACTTTGGACTGGGGTTTGACGACTGGGACGACTTCTTCGGATTTTAATATTCAGCTATTAGGGGCCGTATCACTGGGTAGTGATACGGCTCTTGTTTTTTGCTCGGGCTGTGACAAGAAATACCCCCTACGGGTATTTTTCTCCGAATATACCTACATACGCCATAATATTGGCAGAAAGGTGGTATTTTCCAACTTTTTTCGGTTTAATTCCTGGCCTCCACGGCGCAATGCTGAGGCTGAGATAGGAATATATAGTACATATAGCTGCATTATGTAGTATATATTTGGCGGAATAGGGTGGCCTTTTACCACCGTTTTTCAATATTTAGGGCATGTGGTGTAAGTGGGGACAGCAGTAGAAGCAACTCATACCAAACTACGATTTATTAACTGCCAGGTATGAGACAAGTCTGTGCTATTTTGAAACAACTCATACTCTGGGATGATCTTAATACCCTTAGGTATGAGTCCGACCATCTTGATTTTGCTCAGACTCATACCATGGTAAGCCTTTGAAACCATTTGGTATGAGCCCGACCATCCCGATTTCGCTCAGACTCATATTCTGGGAAGCTTTTTAGGACATTTGGTATGAGTTGCAATAAGGCCAACTCATACCACATAGCCCTTTTTGGGGAAGAAGGTATGAGTTCCCCTCAAATCTCGTTTGCGTGATTCTTTTCCTGTTCCGGTCTTTACAGTTTCCCAGCAAATGTACTAAAATAGGAGAGATATTGCAAAGAAAATAGGTGTTATTTTTGATCATTACGGATTATCTGGAGCGCAACGCCCGGGAGTGGCCGGACGACACCGCTCTGGTGGAAATCAACCCGAGCTATGACGAGAGCAGCCGCATCACCTGGAAGGATTATGCCCTTGTCCAGCCGGAGCCGGGCAAGGAGTTCCGGAGGGAGATCACCTGGGGGGAATTTGACCGCATGGCCAATCAGGTGGCAAATCTCCTGTTCACCCGGGGCATCAAGAAGGGCCAGAAGGTGGCCATCCTGCTCATGAACAGCATTGAGTGGCTGCCCATCTACTTTGGCATCCTGAAGACCGGCGCCATCGTCGTGCCCATGAACTACCGCTACGACTCCGAGGAAATCAAGTACTGTCTCGACAAGGCGGATGTCTCCATGCTCGTCTTCGGACCGGAGTTCACCGGCCGTGTCGAGAATATTCTGGACCGCATTCCGGACGTGGAGCATCTGTTCTATGTGGGGGAGGACTGCCCGAACTTTGCGGACAGCATGAACCGCCTCATCAAGTACTGTTCCACAGAAAAACCCAATGTGAAACTCACCGAGGATGATGACGCTGCCATCTATTATTCCTCGGGTACAACGGGCTTCCCAAAGGCTATTCTGCACGCCCATCGCAGCCTGAACCATGCGGCTGTTGTCGAGCAGAAACACCATGGGCAGACGAAGGAAGACGTGTTCCTATGTATCCCGCCTCTGTATCACACCGGTGCAAAAATGCACTGGTTCGGCTCTCTGGTATCCGGCGGAAAGGCCGTTCTCCTCAAGGGCGTAAAACCGAACGTCATCCTGAAGGCGGTCTCCGAGGAAAAATGTACTATCGTCTGGCTGCTGGTGCCGTGGGCCCAGGACATCTTGGACTACATTGACCGCAAGCAGCTCAACTTCAGTGACTACAACTTTGATCAGTGGAGACTCATGCACATCGGCGCACAGCCTGTTCCCCACAGCCTCATCCAGCGCTGGCTCAAAAAATTCCCGAACCAGGAATATGACACAAACTACGGGCTGTCCGAGTCCATCGGGCCCGGCTGTATCCATCTCGGCATTGGGAATGAGAACCATGCCGGCGCCATCGGCATCCCCGGCTACGGCTGGGAGGTACGCCTGGCGGACCCCGAGGACAACGATATCACAGAGCCCGACACCGTCGGTGAAATCTGTGTCCGCGGCCCCGGAGTCATGAAGTGCTACTACAAGGACAAGAAGGCTACTGAGGAGACCCTCATCAACGGATGGCTCCATACAGGTGACATGGGCCTTCAGGATAAAGACGGTTTCTACTGGATCGTCGACCGTAAGAAGGACGTCATCATCACCGGCGGTGAAAACCTGTACCCGGTTCAAATTGAGGACTTCCTCCGTGGGAACGACGCCATAAAGGATGTGGCCGTTATCGGCCTGCCGGATGAGCGTCTGGGAGAAATTGCCACGGCGGTCATCTCCGTCAAGGAGGGCTTCACGCTCACCGAGGATCAGGTCAACCAGTTCTGCCTTGGCCTTCCGCGCTACAAGCGTCCGCGCAAGATCATATTTGCCGACGTTCCCCGGAACCCCACCGGTAAAATAGAGAAACCAAAACTCAGACAGATGTACTGCGGCGACAACCTCGTCGCCAAACAGGTTCAGGAGTGAATTCTATGAAGAAACTTTTGCTTGGAAACGAGGCCATTGCCCAGGGCCTCTACGAGGCCGGCTGCCGGCTCGTATCCAGTTATCCCGGTACACCCAGCACGGAGATCACCGAGTTCGCCGTAAAGCACGACGAAATGTGGTGTGAATGGGCACCCAATGAGAAAGTGGCGCTTGAGACTTCCATCGGAGCCTCCATCGCCGGTGGACGTGCATTCTCCGCCCAGAAACATGTTGGCCTCAACGTAGCTGCTGACCCCATGTTCACCGTGTCCTATACCGGTGTGAACGGTGGCCTTGTTATCTGCGTCGCCGACGACCCTGGCATGTTCTCGTCCCAGAACGAGCAGGACTCCCGCCACTATGCCAAGGCGGCCAAAATCCTTATGCTCGAGCCCGCCGACTCCACGGACTGCAAGGAGTTCACGAAGCTCGCCTTTGAGCTCTCCGAGAAATTTGACACCCCGGTCATCCTGCGGGAGACCACCCGTATTGCCCACTCCTCCAGCATCGTCGAGTGCGGGGAGCGGGAGGAAGTCCCGGTCAAGGACTATGAGAAGGACTTCCAGAAGTATGCCATGCTCCCGGCCTGCGCCATAAAGCGCCATGTCGTCGTGGAGGACCGTCAGAAGGCGGAGGCCGAGTGGGCCAACACCGCTCCGGTGAACCGTATTGAATACAACGACAAGAAAATCGGCGTCATTGCCGCCGGTATCTCGTATCAGTATGCCAAGGAGGCCCTGGGAGACAAGGCCTCTTACCTGAAGCTCGGCTGCGTCTATCCGCTGCCGGACAAACTCATCAAAGAGTTCGCAGAGAATGTCGACAAGCTGTATATTGTAGAGGAGCTCGACCCGTTCATTGAAGAGCATGTCCGTGCCATGGGCATTGACTGCATTGGCAAAGAGGCCTTCACCATGCTCGGCGAGTACACCCAGGCCCTCATCAGCAAGGTCATCCTCGGGGAGGAGAAAGAGCACCTCACTGTGGATATGGATATTCCGCCGCGTCCGCCGGCACTCTGTGCAGGATGTCCGCACCGCGGCCTGTTCAGTGCCATCAAACCTCTGAATCTCTATATCAGCGGCGACATCGGCTGCTACACCCTCGGTGCCCTGGCTCCCCTGAACCAGATCGACACGACGATCTGCATGGGCGCCTCCGTCTCCGCTCTCCACGGCCACAACAAGATCCGCCCGGACGAGGCCAAGAAGTCCGTTGCCGTCATCGGCGACTCCACATTCATCCACTCCGGCATCACCGGAATGATCAACGCCGCCTATAACCAGTCCAACTCGAAGATCATCGTGCTGGACAACAGCATCACCGGCATGACCGGCCATCAGCAGAACCCCACCACTGGAAAGCGCATCAATGGCGACCCAACCGCCGCCGTTGACCTTGAGGCTCTGGCCCATGCCTGTGGCTTTGAGCGCGTTCTTGTCGTGGACCCGTATGACATTGCCGGAACCAGAAAAGCCATCAAGGATGAGCTTGAGGTGGATGCCCCGTCGCTCATTATCTCCCGCCGGCCCTGCATCCTGCTGAAGGAAGTCAAGAAGAATCCCCCGTACCATGTGGAGTCGGACAAGTGCATCGGCTGCAAGGCCTGTGTCCGCATCGGCTGTCCGGCCATCAGCTTCCGGGACGGCAAGTCCTACATCGACTTCACGCAGTGCACCGGCTGTGGAATGTGCCAGCCGCTCTGCAAATTTGATGCCATCCAGGAGGGGAAATAATTATGACGAAAAGTATTCTCATCGTCGGTGTCGGCGGACAGGGCACGCTGCTCGCATCCCGTCTGCTCGGCCGCGCCCTCCTCGCAAAGGGCTATGACGTTAAAATTTCCGAGGTCCACGGCATGTCGCAGCGCGGTGGCTCCGTCGTGACCTATGTCCGGTACGGTGACAAGGTTGCATCGCCCATCATTGAGAAGGGAGAGGCCGACATCATCCTGAGCTTCGAACAGCTGGAGGCGGCCCGCTGGTTGCCCTATCTGAAGAAGGACGGTACCATTGTCTGCAATACCCAGAAAATGGACCCCATGCCGGTCATCACCGGCGCCGCCAAGTATCCGGAAAAGGTCCTCGACCGTGTGGAGGCCGCCGGTGCGAAAGTGCAGCGGGTGGATGCTCTTCGGCTCGCGCTGGAGGCTGGATCGCCCAAGGCGGTCAACGTGGCCCTCATCGGCGTGCTGGCGAAAAACACCGACATTGACCGGGAAATCTGGGAGGAGACCATTAAGACCACGGTCCCGCCCAAGTTTGTGGAGCTCAATGAGAAGGCGTTCGCGCTGGGGTATGAGACGAAATAAAATAGTTGCAATTCAGGGCTGTGCCGGTTTGGCGCGGCCCTTTTTGCATGTCATGCCCTATTGTCCGAATCACCAGAAAATAGGGGTTGAAATAAGCGGCAGGCGCGTTATAATAGTTACTGGGTTAGCACTCTAGAGAAAAGAGTGCTAAATTTACTGTAACTGACACAGAGGTGCTTTTCCATGTATAAAAAACAGTTCAAGGCCGAGTCGAAACGGCTGCTGGACATGATGATCAACTCCATCTATACGAACAAGGAGATCTTCCTCCGTGAGCTCATCTCCAACGCCAGTGATGCCGAAGACAAGCTCTACTTCAAGACGCTCCAGGACGGCATCAGTGGATTGAGCCGTTCGGACTTCGTCATCTGGCTGGAGCCCGACAAAGAGGCCGGCACCCTGACCATTCGGGACAACGGTATCGGCATGACCAAGGATGAACTCGACAAGAACCTGGGTACCATTGCCAAGTCTGGTTCCCGCCTGTTCAAAGAGGAGTTCCAGGATGATGGGACCGCTTCAGAGGAGGCCACGGAGGAAGCCACCGAGGATACGGGCGATTCACCTGCTGACGACGAAGACGCCCCCAAGAAAGACAAGGACATCGACATCATTGGACAGTTCGGTGTCGGTTTCTATTCCGCCTTTATGGTGGCAAAGAAGGTCGTCGTAAAATCGAAGGCCTATGGCTCCGACGAGGCCTATGAGTGGACTTCCGAGGGCGCCGATGGCTACACGCTCTCTCCATGCGTGAAGGATGACCACGGTACGGAGATCACCCTCTACATGAAAGATGACAACGGCGACGAGGAGTACAGCCAGTATCTTGAGACTTACATGTTGAGTTCTCTGGTAAAGAAGTACTCCGACTATATCCGCTACCCCATCAAGATGATGGTCACGGAGCAGAAGCCGAAGGAAGACGCCAATGTCGAGGAGGGCAAGGAGCCGGAGCTCGAGGAGATCACCGAGGAGAAGACCCTCAACACCATGGCTCCCATCTGGAAGAAACAGCGCCGCGAGGTAAAGGACGAGGAGTACAACGAGTTCTATAAAGAGAACTTCTATGACTACACGGACCCGTGCTGGATCATCCGCTCCTCCACCGAGGGTGTTGCCACCTACACCGCACTTCTCTTTATTCCGGGAAGAGCCCCCATCAACTATTACAGCAAGTCCTATGAGAAGGGCCTGCGGCTCTATGCCAGCGGCGTCCTCATCATGGACAACTGCAAGGACCTGCTGCCGGACTACTTCAGCTTTGTCCGCGGACTTGTAGACTCTGAGGACCTGAACCTCAATATCTCCCGTGAAATGCTTCAGCAGGACAGCCAGCTGAAGGTCATTGAATCTCATCTGGAGAAACGTATCAAGAGCGAACTCCTCAAGATGCTCCGTACACAGCGTGACACCTATGAAAAGTTCTGGGGCGAGTTCGGCACCCAGATCAAATTTGGTGTCTACAGCGACTACGGTATGCACAAGGACCTCCTGCAGGATCTCCTCATCTACCGCTCCTCGAAGGAGGGCAAGTACACGACACTGGACGAATACGTGGATCGCATGGCACCGGACCAGAAATATATCTACTACGGCTGCGGTTCCTCCCCAGAGTCCATCGCCAAGCTGCCTCAGGCCGAGCGCGTCCTTGAGAAGGGCTATGAGATCTTCTATCTGACCGATGAGGTCGATGAGTTCTCCATCAAGACGCTGCAGACCTACGGCGAGAAGGAGTTCCGCTCCATCACCGATGACGATCTGGGCCTCGAGACCGAAGAGGACAAGGAGAACCTCAAAAAGGCCGACGAGGAGAACAAGGACCTCTTCGATCTCATGAAGGAGGATCTGGGCGACAAGGTCGTCGCCGTCAAGGCCAGCTCCCGCCTGAAGTCCTATCCGGTCTGCTTCTCCACCGAGGGCCCCATCTCCATAGAGATGGAGAAGGTCTTCATGACCCAGCAGGACCCCTCCAACCGCGTCCATGCCCAGAAGGTCCTGGAGGTCAACACCGAGCACCCCATGTTCTCCAAGCTCCGTCAGCTCTACATTGCGGACGACAAGGAGACCATCAAGACGTATACCAAGCTCCTGTACGGACAGGCCGAACTCATTGAGGGACTCCCGCTGGAGGATCCCATCGAGTTCTCCAACGACATTTGCGAGCTCATGAAATAAGAAAAATCCCGCTTAAGGGAAACCCCGCTGCATGTGGAAATCGCGTGCGGCGGGGCTTTTTTTGCTTTTCTGGGGCGATTCACTTTTTGTTTCGGCGAAATCTGCTCTAAGATTCGAACCGTTCATTCCGCCAGAGATACCTTTCATTCCCGACCTATAGAAGTGCCGGGGAGCGGGGGGTATCATGGGGGCAGTCTTCCGGAGACAGAAAAGATAAGGAGTGTCCTTCCATGAAAAACATTGTGCTCACCGGGCGCCTCACGGCGGACCCGGAGAAAAAGGAAGTCGGGGACCAGCACATCAAACTCACGAAACTCCGCATTGCCAACAACGACAGTGACCGGGAGAACGGCGAGTTCTACGATGTGGCCTGCTGGAACAAACAGGCGGAGTTTGCGGGAGACTACCTGAAAAAGGGGTCCAAGGTCCTGGTCCAGGGCTCGTTTAACAACGAGTCATACAAGGACGCGGAGGGGAAGAAGAGGACCCATTTTTCCATCAACGCCAACCGCGTCGAATTTTGCTGAAAGGTGCCGGACCCGCCGCCCGCGGCGTGCCCTTGCCGCAGAACAACTCCAGAAACAGCAAGCTTTGTCCGACAGCATCTCGTAACCCCCACAGAAAATCTCGCGGGTTCCGGCACTTTTCCTATATTCTGCAGGCTGTCGCGGGCGCAGTCCTCCTCAGCCTGCTGCTCTGTATGCCAGTCCAGGCCCTCGGCCCGGATGATGACATAGTGCTGCAGCTGAACGGCGGGCACTTCCGGTTCTACCGGGAGCCCCGCACAACGGTGCGCAGCACGGGTATTCATTCCTCCTTTTCCTCTGCGGTTGCCCGAAGCGGAAAACAGTCCAAATTGGGAAGCCGCAGAGGTTATAGAAGGAGTCCATCGCGTCCCCGCCGTCGTGTAGTGACATCTCGAAAGGCACCAAGGCGGCAGAGGGAGAACAGGGCACGTGCCCCTGATATGCCTGTGACACGCTGGGATGCGGTGGAAAGCTCCGCTCTTCAGTACGGGGAGTCCCTGTACTCCACCGTCATGGAGACCATTTCAGAGGCATCGGAAACCGTCTCGGAGCCGGAGACCTGGGAGGTTTTCCCGGAGGAGACCTCTGTGGCACACACTGAGAGAAAAAAGAAAAATAAGAAGAAATACTGGATACCGGTCCTGGTGGCCGCGGCAGCGGTGGCTGCCGCCACTGCCCTCGTTCTGACCCGCAAGGGGAGAGGCGGAAAAGGGACCGGAGAATGGGATGACTTTCAATGAAGAAGAAAAGAATGTTTGCAGCGGCTGCAGCCCTGTTCGTCCTATTGCTGTTGTCGGCGGTGCCGACATTTGCAGCGGACCGGACGAGCCTTTCGCAGTTGCTGCCAAATAGAAAAATTATTCAGACCGCACCGGTCGGCTTGCCGACGAGCGGTGGACTGGCGAGGCTCATTAAGGGAGTCGGTCTGGTTCCACAGCTGCCGACACCTTCTGCACGGAATATTGGTGCCGTATTGCCGACGTCGGGCGGTGATAGCTTCCCCAGAGTAATAAAAAAGGTGGGAGCCGCGCTGCCTTCGGCGGGCAGCGGCAGCTTGCCCAAGGCCCTGAAAAGGGCCGGAGCCGTCTTGCCTTCGGCGGGCGACCTGTTGGGAACCGGCAGACTGCCCAAACTATTTGTCGGTGCAGATGATGTGTTGCCAACTGTGGTGAGCAAGGGGCTGCCCGTGACGGGCAATGGGCGGCTGTCGGCAAAGCTGCCCAAGCTTCTGGAAAATGCCAACATCACACTCCGCGTGCCTGCAGGCAATGTGCCGGCAAGGTCTGCACTGGATGCCGGACTCTCCTCTCTGGGGAGCGGTATTGCCGGTGGCCTGACCGGAGGCGCAACAGGAGCGTTGGCCTTTCCTGGAAAGTGGATCCACTCTTCGCTGTCAGCAGTGAGGGGAATGGTGACCGGTGGGCCCGCAGGAGCGCTGGCCGGGCAGGCCATCCTGCCCGGCGACAGCGTCGGCGGCCTCGGGGGCGCCCTTGCGGGTGCCGCCACAGGCGGCCCGTTGGGCGCACTGCTGCTGCCGGGAGACCGAATGGGCTCCCGGCTCGGTCGGACGGCTGGAGTGCTCAGCGGTGCGGCCAGAGGCGTCCAGGACCGGCTTCCGGGCCTTACTGGACAACTGATCGGTGCCCTGAACGGCTCGCTCCTGGGCGCCGTCAAATCCGCACCGAAACTTGTGGCGGGCAGACCGCTGGCCACGTTGGCCGGCGGTGCCACGGGCCTGCTGCAGGGTGCGCGCAGAGGTGCCATGTATTTGCCCTTTAAGCATGTGAACGGTGCGGTGTCTGCCCTGCTGCAGGCCCCTCTGGAGGCCGGCAAGGCCGTTCTGCTCCTCCCGGGGAACTTGATTGGCACAGGCACCGGCCTCGTTGCTGGCACCGCCACAGGCCTCATGAAGGCGGCCCTGCCGTCTGCACTTGCAGTTGCTCTGAACACCACGGCGGGCGCCGAGGCCGGTGACAAACTGGGCGCCCTTGCCGGCCTCCTGTTTTTTCCGGCGGACAAGCTGCTCTCGTCCGCCATGCAGATTCCCGCCCGGATCATCGGCATTCTCACCGCGGAAGCCGGCGCCGCCCTGGGACTCCTCCTCGGACTTCCCATGGCGCCGGCCGGCTTCCTGATTGGCCGCACCATCGGTCGCGCCTCCGGCGCGGTCGTCGGTCCGCCCCTTGGCGCCTTCGGCGGCGCTACCCTCGGCGGCGGGATCGGTGCCGTCGTCGGCTTCCTGACCGGCGCACTGCTCGGTATCCCGAGCTTCACCTCCTGGCTTCTGGCACCCATCGGTGCCGTGGTCGGCTACTTTATCTGGGCGGTCATCTGCGCCCCAATCTGGTTTGTCGTTGGCGCTTTTAACGGCGCCGCTGTCTGCGGCGCCCTCGGCGCCACCGCCGGTGCTTTCTTCGGCATGACGGTGGAGGCCCTCATTGGTGCCACCGTGGGGTACATCGCCGGGCGATTCCTCGCCACGGTCCCCGTGGCAGTTCCTGCCATGCTCCTGCAGCTGACCGGCTCCATTCTGGACACCCTGACCGGAGCTGTCCTCGGCCGTCTCATCGGACTCTTTGCAGGACTTGCCACCGGTATCGGAATGGCAGCGCTTCTTGCCGTCGGCCAAATGCTGCCCAGAATGATATCCGGCGCTGTTCTTCTCGGTCTTGCCGGCACCGCAACGGATGCCATCCTCGGTATCCTCGCTGGCCTGTTGAAAGGCAGCCTCCGCGGTCACCTTTTCGGCGCACTGGTTGACACCGCTTCCGGCGCCCTCGCCGGCACTCTTCTTGATGCCATCCTTTTCCGCATCCTCGCGGGCCTCGCCATTATCGGCTCGTCCGCTGCCAAAGAGGCTGCGGTACAGGCATCCCTCGGCGGCCTTCTCGGCAAGGTCCTTGGAATTGTGAACCATACCATCCTCGGTGGCTTGCTCGGCAGTCTGGCAGGGCGGCTCCTGGGCACCACGACCGACACGCTTCTCGGCTCGGCACTTAACACTGCTGCCGGGTGGACTCTCGGGAAAGTAATGGGCTCCATCGCGGATGCCATTGCGGGATCGTTCCTGCTCAGCACGGCGCTTGCAGCGGCAAACGGCTTCCTCGGACTTGTCACCGGAACCCTGGGCGATTCACTTCTCGGCTCCATCCTCGGCCACACTCTATTCCAGATCCCCGGCACGCTGCTCGGTGCCCTCTTTGGCGCATCAGCGGCTCGCATCCATCAGCGTCTCGTCGGAAGCACGGAGACCCCGCCGCCGGTCCTCACCACGGAAACGAGTGCGGCAGGGGAGAACCCCGCACCGGCAGAGTCCGTTCCGGATGTCCAAGAAGAGTCTGCAATTGTGCCAGCACCTTTTGTCGATGCCGCCACAACTCAGGCTGGTGGTGAAAATGGTGCAGGCAGTACCAGAGAGGGCTCCATCGCCAACCCGGAAACCGGCGAGTCCGGCTCCATTATTGCAGCAGCAATCCTGATGCTCGCCTCCATTCTCGGCCTCGCCTGGAAACCGGAGAAAATTTCATAAAACTTTGCGGGTGCTGAGCTGTGGCTCGGTGCCCGCTTGTTTTTGCCCTTTATTAACTGTGATTTCTGTGCTTTTCCCAAAAAGCAGTTAAGTGAATCGGTAGAATAAGGATGATGTTAACTGCAACCTTATTATTATTAGGAAAATGCAGTTAATGATCCACTTAGATAAGTGTGGCAATTAACTGCAAACCCTCAAAGACAGAAAAAGTGCAGTTAATTCGCCCCACCCAGCCATCCAGTGGTTAACTGCAAACTTTACCAAATTTCCAGAGTGCAGTTAAATTGCCCGCCAGAATGGAAAGAACTTAACTGTATATAATCAATAAAAGTAAAAGTGCAGTTAATTCAGCTGTTCTGGCGAGCCAATAGTTAACTGCAACCTTCCCAAAATATCCTGAATGCAGTTAATATATCTGCTGAAAAGGAAGGTACTTAACTGCATTTCATCAATAAAAATAATAGTGCAGTTAATCCACCTTCTCCGATACCCAAAATGTTAACTGCAAACCTTCAAAATTTTCCAAGAAGCAGTTAATTCTGCCCACTAGCCCCAATTTCACTCACCGGCCACAATTCCACTCATCAGCCCTAATCCCCCCAAAAAAAACGACACTCGCCGGCTCCCCAAAACACAGGGGACCCGGCGGGCATCGAAATTATATCCTATTTGGAAAAGGGAGAACTTATTCGTGGCTCTGGAACAGCTTGCCCTCCTCGGACCAGCGGACCCACTCGGCAATGTTGACGGTGTGGTCGCCTATGCGCTCCAGATACTTGTCAATCATGAGGAGGTTTACGAAGGTCTCGCTCTCCTTCTCCGTGACATTGGGCTTGATGATCTCCTGGATGAGATCCTTGCGGATGAGGCTGAACCAGGAGTCCACGGTATCGTCATCCTGGATGATGAGCTCTGCGTGCTTGACGTCGCGGTCAAGAAAGGCGTCGACGGCGCCGCTGACCATGGACACGACGTCCTCACCCATAGAGTTTATGGACTTCTCAATATTGGCGGGCTCGCTGGTGATGAAGGGGGCGAGCTCGGCTATGTCGGCCGCCTGATCGCCAATACGCTCCATATCATTGATGATGTGCAGGGCGGTGGAGACATGGCGGAGATCCGAAGCGATGGGGGTTTGGAGCAGCAGAAGCCGCAGGCAGAGGTTCTCAATGTCCTGATTCTTACGGTCTATCTTGGACTCTATTTGCGCTGTGCGGATGGAGAGCTCCTGGTCACGGTTCACGAAGGCCTTGACTGCGGTGGAAATGGCCTCCTCGCACAGGGCGCCCATCTGATAGATCTCCTGATGCAGCTCCTTGAGCTGCGAATTGAATTCGTTTCTCATTTCATTTCCTCTCTTATCCGAATGCTCATGTACGGTAAAGAAGCAAGCAACCGAAAACAATAGATAGACCGCCAGCACTACACTATTCCGAACCAAAGACCAAAAGATAAGCATTTT
>OMYO01000046.1 GCA_900315285.1 uncultured Eubacteriales bacterium
CTTGTTGATACAATTCGACACAATGCTTTTTAAATTCATAGCTGTAGCGCAAAAAAATCCCTCCTTGCTGGGTGTCCAGAAAAGAGGGTACATATCAAAATGGAGGGCTTAGACTGAAGTTCAGTACGCCGGCACAAGAATTTCAATCTTAGACCGAATTCTATGGTAAGATCAGCCTGAAATGCCGACCAGATGAGCCGGCAGAAGGGGCGGAATTCAGACCATCGCCTGCCAGAGAGGTTAGGTTTACTGAAGCGGCAGCGACACCAGCAACAGCTGCATCGCCCCCGCAAATATTATTTCAGCGGTTCCCACTTCAAATAGTCCTCCATAGGGCGGAACCCAAGGTCGTGGTACAGCTTGCGGCCGTCCTCGGAGGTCTCCAGATAGATCTTCGTCACGCCGCGGGTCCGGGCGTCGGCAATGAGGCGGCTCACAATATCCTGGGCAATGCCCTCGTGGCGGCGGCCCGGGACGACGTAGATATTCATGAGGTAGGCACAGAGGCCGTTGGGGTTGTCAGGGGAGGGCATCTCCTGGTAGTAGCATATACCGCCGCAGCCGAGGGCCGTCTCGCCGTTTTCGCGGGCAATGACGGCGGTGTGGGCATCGGCCTCGAGCTGCCGCTCATAGTAGCGGCGGTTTTCGGCCTCCAGCGCCGTGGTGTCCTCGTCCTCGGGGATGGAGAAGACCTCGCGGAGAACTGTCATCCGCCAGCGGATGAGCTCGTCGATGTCCTCCAGTCCCATTTTCTCAACGATGATACTCAATGGTGATCGCCTACTTTCAGTACTATGGGCAGCCGGCTGCGGTCCGGCTTGCCGTTTTCATTCAGTGGAATCTCCTCCATGCGGATGAGATATTCCGGTATCATAAACGGGGTGAGATACTGTGACATCTCCCGACGGATGGCAGAGCTGCGGATCTTCGTCCCCTCCTCAGGGACAATGTATCCGACAATATAGTTGAGGCCCTGCTCATCGATGTAGGAGCGCACCACTGCCTGTTTGACCCCTTCGCAGTTGTTTAAGACCGTCTCGACCTCGGACACCTCGACGCGTTTTCCGAGGATCATGACCTGGGTATCCTTCCTATGCAGGAAAGCTATATTTCCATCCGGGAGCAGGTAGCCGAGGTCGCCGCTCCGGTACATGACCGTGCCGTCCGGCTGCGGGACAAAGGCCTGGTTTTCCAGCTTCCGGTCTCCGATATATCCTGCCGAGACACCGTCGCCGTAAATGCAGAGTTCGCCGACTTCTCCGACGGGAAGTTCTTTCCCCTCTTCGTCCAATATCCGGATATCAGAACCCAGCACCGGTTTCCCCACGGGGTATGTCCCGTCTTCCAGCGGGATCCCCGTGTTGCAATGGTAATAGGAGGCACAGACTGTGGTCTCCGAAGGACCGTAGGTATTATAGACCTCCACTTTATCAAGAAGATTGTTTACATAGGAAGCACGGAGTACATCGCCTCCGCTGATGAGAAGGCGGAGGGAGTCGGGAATATGGTGGAGGTGGTTCAGGTCCGCCAGAAGATAGGGGAAACCGCTGATCTCCGTCACCTCATTCTCCCGCACGAACTTCATGAGCGACCGCACCGAGTCCTTGTCCTCCTCCGAGGGGATGATGAGCGCGGCGCCGGACAGCAGCGTCGTGAAGACCTCCTCGACGAAGATATCAAAGGAGCACACCGAGAACTGCAGCATGCGGTCCTCCGGGCCCGGGTGGAACTCATTCTGGAATGCCCGCACATAGTGGGTCACATTTCTATTGAGGACTGTGACACCTTTGGGTTTCCCGGTGGAACCGGAAGTGTATAATATATAGGCACGGTCTTCCGGTTTGGACTGGTCCGCAAGCGGAGAACCGACCTCCGGGATCGGCAGGCCCTGGGAGAGTTCCAGCAGCTCCACGCCCTCAAATTTTCCAAAATATTTGGGCGGCGTCAGGACATGCTTGACCCCGCTCTCCTCCATCATATATGCCACACGGCGGTTGGGGAACGTGGGTTCTGCCGGCACATAGCACTTCCCGTTGCGCAGAACAGCGAGGATTGCTGCCACCATCTCGACACTGTGGTCCATGACAATTCCCACCATGGGCTCGTCCTCCGGCAGGTACTCGGCAATGGCGCCGGAGAGCCGGTCCAGCTCCGCATAGGTCACTTCCCGCTCCGGGTCCTTCACAGCGAGATGGTCCGGCTGCCGTTCCACGACCTCCCGGAAGCAGGAATAAACTGTATTCTTCATAGCAATAACCTCCAGCCTGGATAAAGGAGTTTCCACATGAGTTATAACATCAATAGCGCCGAAAAGGAAATAGAAATTTTTCCCGCCGACACCGAGCAGGCCCCCATCGTCTACGTGAACTCTTTCATGAAGCGGTGGAAGGATCTGTATTCCGTCTGCAAGGCCGCGGGCTGTCCGCCCTTCACGCTGGCCATTATCGGCGACATCGTCTGGGATGACGAGATGTCCCCCTGGGCCATTCCTCCCATCATGCCCGGCGACACGCCCTGCACCGGCGGCGCGGACAAATATCTGGAGCGCCTTGTGAATGAGATTGTCCCGGATGTGGAGAACAGCCTGTCGCACAAGCCCTCCTACCGGGTCCTCGCCGGCTACTCCCTCTCCGGTCTCTTCGCCGTCTATGCGGCCTACCACACAGACATGTTTGCACGGATTGCCTCGGTGTCCGGGTCTCTGTGGTTCCCGGACTTTGTGGAGTATGCGGAGAGCCATGAGCTCTGCCGGGTTCCGGACTGCATGTATTTCTCCCTCGGTGACCGGGAGTGCAGGACGCGGAACAAATATCTCTGCACAGTTCAGGACAACTCAGAGGAACTGGCGCGGTACTACCAGTCAAAGGGCATTCCCTCGGTGTTTGAGCTGAATAAGGGGAATCACTACAAAGACCACAGCGGGCGCACGGCAAAGGGCATCAAGTGGGTTCTGACCCAGGCGTGAGCCCTGTATTGTGGGCGATTCACCCCTTGTCCCTCCAATGGACTCCCCTTGAAAATTCAAGCAGAAATGGCCTCCCAGGCGGAACGCTCCGCCCTGGAAGGCCATATTTTTTATTTGCTGATTACCGTCTCTTGAAGTTTTGTTTTGCCCGGTACCAGGCAATACCCACAGCAATGAGCGTCCATACCACCTGGAACAGCATGACAAAGGGGTCACTCAGGAACCCGGTCGCTGTGGCCGCGGCAATGATGATTCCAACCACCAGAGCGGTGATGGATGACGCCATGGAGAGCGTCTTGTTTACGGAGATGCCGTCATACAGACGCCGCGCCTCATAGAGAGAGTCCATGGCGGCGGTGGGATTTCCGTTGTGGAGCAGGCCGATATTCTCGGCCACGGTCCCCTCTTCCCCATCCTGATATTTCTTCAGCAGGTCTCCGGACATGGGGCTGATGACCTTGACGGCGGCAGCCGGGATGCGGAACTTCTTGCTGAGCATGTCCTCGGTGACATTGCAGTCGGTGTTGCGCACCAGGACCGTGATACCTGCACGATCCATATGCTTCAGGCACTTGCGGATGCGACGGCTTGCACGGTACTGGAGAACAAACATGGCAGCAGCTTTCCCGCTGATGGCGAGATAGCAGATCTTTCTGCCCTGGGCAACATGGTCACTCTCGATTTTCTCGTCCGGGAGCTCAATGTTGTGGTTCACCATGAATTCCCGGTTTCCAAACAGGATTCTCCGGTTGTGGTTCCAGGCGGAGAGACCGAGGCGCTCCTCGTAGATGAGATCCTCAATAGGAGGCAGCAGTTCCTTCTTGCCGAGTATGGTCTTGTGGAACACATCGGCGAGCGGCCCGCCGGACTGGATGACCAGTGCACCGGCGTAGAGGATGGCATCATCGATCTTCATGTCGCCAAATGTCTTGATTCCCGCAATGTTGCAGGCACCTTTGCCAAACAGGTCCGTGCTGTTCAGAGCAAAGGAGTCGACGCTTGCACTCTTGTTTACCGCACGGTGGCCAAGGATGACCGCGTTTTTCTTGCTGAACCGCTTGTCCTCATAGTTGAGGCCGAAGTTTCCAGCCAACAGGGCAAAAGCGGGAACGGCCATGGCAAATACAGATGCCAGAACGTTCATGCCCGATACGGCGCTGCGGACCACGATGGCGTAAACTGCAGCAATGAGAACAGAGCCGATGACGGTGATAAAGAACGGCAGCCGGCTGTTCTCGTCCGTCGGGTCGTCGGCAAAGGTGTCCTCCATGACACCCTCCGGGACCTCGGTCTCTGACTGATAGGAGATGATGGGATCCTCGCCGAGCATGCCCTTTCCAATGGTCATGGCGTCATCCGGCTCCTCCACGACCTTCGTGCTGTGGAGCGATGTGCCACTGACCAGGAACTTGAAGTCCCCGATGGCCCTCTTCAGCGACTGGCTGTGGGAGAGCGAGTCCAGGAACATGGCGAGACACGCCGCTCCGGTATACAGGCTGGCGGCGTCGGCCGAACCGCCTGCGGCCATCATAACAATGGTCTCTATGGCAACAACCACATACAGCACCACTATGCCGCTGGCCGAATTGATCTTCTTATGGATAATGCCAAGGAAGCCCTTGCGCATGGTCTTATACCCAAGTCCCGCGGATGCGGCTAGCATGAAGAGCGAGATGACCCCGCCAGAGGCCGCGCTTCCGCCAATGGCATCCAGATTTCCCTGGGCCAGTGCGACAAAGATGCCGAGAATAAGCCCCGCCAGAGCCAGAAGTCCCTGGATGACCGTGAACGCATTCTGGCGCTTGCTGACGTGATCCAGATCCTTGATGAGACCGCGGCGGTCCTCCGGTCTTTCATATTCCTCGGTGAAGTAGTCGGAGATGTCGTCCTCGCGGTATATCGGCTTGGGCGATTCACTTTCTGTCTCTTCCGATTCCTCGCTCTTCTCCTCTACTTCCTCCGGACGCTCCAGTTTGAAGTCCCGCACGCGCTCGCTGCGCTTTCTGCGGAGATCTTCAGCCACCTCGTCGTCGTCGACCTGCTCCGGCACCTGGCCCTCGCTGTCGAAGCCGTCCAGGCGGATCTGCCCGTCTATTTCCTCGCTCTCGTGGTGGGCGATGGGCTTCACATCTCCGGCCGCAATGATGGTGCGGTCCAAATGGCTCAGCTTTGCGTCTGCAGCGACAATGGGAGTCGCCTTGTTCAGCTCAAACGTATGGTCGAACTTTGTGTCCTCCCGCACTTTCTGGGCCTCCGCCAAATCCATGGTGGGCTCCTCCGAGGTGTCCACATTCTTCAGCACCGTAGTCTTAAAGCTGTTGTAGGTCTCCTCAATTTCATAGGGGTTGGGATTTACCACCTTGTCCTGATGGAACTGGTGGTCTATATTTTCATTCCGAATGGGCGGAAGGCCCACAGTCTCCTGCGCCACTGCGGCGGGTTCGTTGTTCTCCTCTGCCTCTGCCGGCTCTTCTGTCTCCGGCTCTGTAATTTCCGGCTCGGCGGCCTCAGGCTCAGCAGTTTCATCCGTCACCGGTTCTTCCACAACAGGCTCTTCGGTAGCAGGCTCTACAGCAGGTTCCTGCAGCTCCTCTGGCGGTTCCTCCTCGGGGTTCTCCGTTGCAACTGCGGCCGGCTCCTCGCCGTCCCACTCGTCGTCGTCTCCGCGGCCAAGCATGAAGTCGGCGAAGTTTTTCCAGGAGCTCTTCATCCGCTCGCTAAAGGACTTTTTCTCCTTTTTCGCGGTGGGGGCAGGCACCACTTCCGGAGCTTCCTCCCTGGGCGCATTCGCTTCCGGCTCTTCCGCCAGAGGCTCGATAGGCATTGGCTCCTCTTTCTTCTCCTGCAGTTCTTCCATGTCGTGGAAGTCCGGCAAGATGGCGGTGTCGCCGTCGACAGCATCAGCCTCCTCCAGATTCTCGGCACCTTTCTTCAAGGCGTCCAGCTCCGGGTGCTCCATATTGAGATATTCGTCCAGATTGTCCGCATCCAGATGGAGCTCATCCAGCGGGCTCAAATCCGAAGTGGGCTCGTCGTTGAACGAGTACTTGGGTTTTTCCCGGTCCGACAGATATGCAGCGCTCTCCGCATTTTCCTCGTCCGGGTCCCCGAGCGGGATATCAAAGGCGGCCGCCACGACGTCTCCACCGAGAACCGGTGTCTGGAGGCGGCGATGCCAGGATGCCTTCGGTGCAAGGGGCAGCGGCTCCGATTCCAGTTCTGGTTCCGGTTCCGGCTCCGGGATAACCTCCGGCTCTGTCTCCGGCTCCTCTGCCACCGGCTCCGCCGGCTGTTTGGCCTTCCGGCCCCATTTCTTTTTTTGCTCCGGCTGCCAGATTTCCACGGTATCCGGGGAGACCGGGGCCTCTTTTTTCTTCTGCATACCGCTGCTGACGTCGGGATTGTTGACGTAGTCCGTCACCTTTTGGGCGAAGTCCTCCGCCTCCTGGGCAAAGCGCTCCACCTCGGCGGCAAACTCGTTGTGGATTTCCTTCCAGGAGTTGTCCTCGTCCTTTTTGGGCGATTCACCGGCTCCCTCATCCACCAGGAAACTCTTCCGTGCAGCGGCGGCCTCCTCCTCGGCGGCGTCTCCGAAGAGCTCCGGCGTGTTTTCCGCCAGGGAGATCTGGTGATAGGTCTTGTCGTCCTTCTTCTCGTTGTTCTTCTCGCTCACCCTGACACCTCCTCAGACCGATTCGAGCCCCAGCCGCTGCCGGGCCACCTCAAACATCATGATGCCCGCTGCCACCGATGCGTTCAGGGAGTTGATTTCCCCGCGCAGCGGAAGCGAGAGCACAAAGTCACATTTCTCCTGGACAAGTCGTCCCATGCCCTTGCCCTCCGAGCCGATAACTAATGCCACCGGGCCCTTCAGGTCTGTGCCACACCAGGTCTGGCCTTCCATGTCTGTGCCGTAGACCCAGACGCCGCGCTCTTTGAGCTCGTCCAGCGTCTTGGCCAAATTCGTGACCCGCGCCACCGGCATATATTCCAGTGCTCCGGCCGCCGTCTTGGCCACTGTATAAGTAAGTTCCGCACTCCGCCGCTTCGGGATAATGACCCCGTGGGCACCGGCACACTCGGCACTCCGGATGATGGCACCGAGATTGTGCGGATCCTCGATTTCGTCACATACAATAATAAAAGGAGGCTCGTCCTTTTCCGCAGCCCGGTCAAAAATGTCCTGGACGCTGGCGTAGCTGTGCGCTGCCACCCGGGCAATGACACCCTGGTGATGGGCGTTCCCGCACATGTAGTCCAGCTTTTTTCCGTCCACTTCTTTGACTGGGATGCCGCTGCTGCGAGCCATGGCAAGAATTTTGCCGATGGAACCCTGCTTCTCCCCTTTGGAGACAAACAGTGCGTCTATGCTGCGGCCGGTTTTCAAAGCCTCCATGACCGGGTTGCGCCCAATGATGAGCTCGTCCCGGGTCTCCTGTTTTTCCATAGGACTGGTCCTCTTCCTGATCTGTGGATTTCCATTAAAAATTATGTATTATTATAACACAGAACCCCGTCGCATTGCAGGGCTGAATCGCCCGGGAAATATGCAGGCGCGAGTGGATATTATGCATAAAAATTCGAGATATTCAAAAATGTTTGAATTTTTATGCATTTTCTTGTTGACACGATGCATAGCATCCCATATAATATTGTCAAGCTGAAATTCAGGAGGAAAAACATCATGGCAATTGATAAATCCAAAATCAAAAAAGTAGTTCTCGCCTATTCCGGCGGACTGGACACATCCATCATCATTCCGTGGCTGAAGGAGAACTACAACAACTGTGAAGTTATCGCCGTCTCCGCTGACGTGGGACAGGGCACCGAGCTCGACGGTCTCGAGGAGAAAGCTCTCAAGACCGGCGCTTCCAAGCTCTACATTGAGGACCTCACCGACGAGTATGTCGAGGACTTCATCATCCCCTGCGTCAAGGCCGGCGCCAAATATGAGCAGTATCTGCTCGGCACATCCCACGCCCGTCCGCTCATTGCCAAGCGCCTCGTAGAAATCGCCGAGGCCGAGGGCGCAGACGCCATCTGCCACGGCTGCACCGGCAAGGGCAACGACCAGGTCCGTTTCGAGCTGACCATCAAGGCATTTGCTCCGAACATGGCCATCATCGCCCCGTGGCGTGAGTGGGACCTCAAGTCCCGTGACGAGGAAATCGACTACGCCGAGGCCCACGACATCCCGCTCCGCATCAACCGTGAGACCAACTACTCCAAGGACAAGAACCTCTGGCATCTGTCCCATGAGGGCCTTGACCTTGAGGATCCGGCCAACGAGCCGAAATATGAGGAGCCCGGCTTCCTCGAGCTCGGCGTCTCCCCCATCGACGCCCCTGACGAGCCCACCTACGTCACCATTGACTTTGAGAAGGCCATCCCGGTCGCTCTCAACGGTGAGAAGATGAGCCAGAAGGACATCGTCCTCGCCCTCAACAAGATTGGCGGCGAGAACGGCATCGGCCTCCTCGACATCGTCGAGAACCGTCTTGTCGGCATGAAGAGCCGCGGCGTCTATGAGACCCCCGGCGGCACCATCCTCTACGCTGCTCTTAACGCCCTCGAGACCCTGACTCTCGACAAGTACACCGCCCACAAGAAAGAGGAGCTCGCCATCACCTTCGGTGAACTCGTCTACAACGGCCAGTGGTATACCCCGCTCCGTGAGGCCCTCAGCGCCTTCGTCGACAAGGCTCAGGAGCACACCACCGGTACCGTCAAACTGAAGCTGTACAAGGGCAACATCATCAAGTCCTCCATCACGAGCCCCTACTCCCTCTACAATCCGGAAATGGCAACATTCGACGAGGACGACATCTACGACCAGTATGACGCCAACGGCTTCATCAACCTCTTCGGTCTTCCCATGAAGGCTCAGGCCCTCTCCGGCCAGGCCTACAAGCTGGACGACAAGGAGAGCAAATAATCGACTGCAGAATCCGGCGGGAGGCCATCCCATGACCTCCCGCATTTTTGCGCAAAGGATGATAACAAATGAAACTTTGGACCGGCAGATTTTCCAAAGAGATTGATAAAAAGACCAACGACTTCAACTCCTCCATCCCCTTTGACTCCCGCATGTACAAAGAGGACATCACCGGCAGCATGGCCCACGCCACAATGCTCGGCGCCACGGGAATCAACAGCAAGGAGGATACCGATAAGATCCTGAACGGCCTCCAGGGCATTCTGGACGACATTGAATCCGGAAAGCTCACCATCGACCCTGAGGCCGAGGACATCCACACCTTCGTCGAGGGCGAGCTCACCAGCCGCATCGGCGACGCCGGAAAGCGGCTCCACACCTCCCGCTCCCGGAACGACCAAGTTGCTCTGGATGACCGCCTTGTCATCAAGACCGAGTGCGACAAGCTCATCCCCAAACTGGAAGAGCTCATTACGATCCTCTGCAAAATGGCAAAGGAATATAGCCACGCCATCATGCCGGGCTACACCCACCTGCAGCGTGCACAGCCCATCGTCTTTGGACACCATCTCATGGCTTACGTTGAAATGTTCCTCCGGGACATCAGCCGTCTGAATGACGCCAAGGCCCGTATGATGAGCCAGTGTCCCCTCGGCTCCGGCGCCCTCGCCGGCACCACCTACCCCATTGACCGCAACATGACCGCAAAGGCTCTGGGTTTCGACGGCCCCTGCATGAACTCCCTGGACGGCGTCTCCGACCGGGACTTCTTCATTGAGTTCGCCAGCGCCCTCTCCCTCATCTCGGTCCACCTCTCCCGGTTCGCCGAGGAAATCATCATGTGGTGTTCCTGGGAGTTCAAATTCGTGGAACTGGATGACGCCTTTTCCACCGGCTCCAGCATCATGCCCCAGAAGAAGAATCCGGATATTGCCGAGCTGGTCCGCGGAAAATCCGGTCGTGTATTCGGCGACCTCACGACCCTCCTCACCATGATGAAGGGTCTGCCCCTCGCCTATGACAAGGACATGCAGGAGGACAAAGAGGCCATCTTCGACGCATTTGACACCGTCAACATGTGCCTCACCGCCTTCAACCCCATGGTGGAGACTATGACCGTAAAGACCGAGAACATGCGCCATGCCGCTGCTTCCGGTTTCATCAACGCTACAGACTGCGCCGACTACCTGGTCGGCAAGGGACTCCCGTTCCGGGACGCCTACAAGTGCACCGGCGAACTCGTCGCCCTCTGCATTAAGGAAGGCCTCACGCTGGAGACCCTTCCCCTCGAGAAATATCAGGCTGTCTGTGACCTGTTCGACGACGGTGTTTACGAGGCAATCAACCTCGAGCGCTGCGTCAGCCAGCGCACCTGCATTGGCGCCCCGGCCCCTGAGAACGTTGAAAAGCGTGCCGATGAAGTTCTCGGCATGCTGAAAAAATAAAATTGCAAGCCTCTGCCATGAGGACTTGAATTTCAGCAGGCGAAAGCCCGGAGAACTCGTGAAGAGCTCTCCGGGCTTTCCAATTATGGGGAAAGGAGCGAACTAGGACCAGGTTCGGCGTCCCGGTCCTGGTTGCCTTTCGCTATCTTCGTGGAGTTAGACCATCCGTCTCAAAAATCCGTTTTGGTCTAACGATTTGGCCCTATTTCTGGGGCGATTCAGCCTCTCATCAGACCATCCCGCCTTTTTTCTCCTGTTTGGTCTGAAATTCCAACCTTAT